>DATIZN010000017.1:0-95521 GCA_035517075.1 Gaiellaceae bacterium
GACATGCTCGCTCGCCCAGAGGTGCTGCATCAGCGCGCGGCGCGAGACGACCGACTCCGGCCGCTCGGCGAGCAGCGACAGGACCTTGAACTCCGACAGCGTGAGGTGGACGCGCTCTCCGTCGACGAGCACCTCGTGCCGACCGAGGTCGATCTGCAGGCCGCCGAGCCGCCGCACGGTCGCGTTGCCGCCCGCGCGGTCGAGCTCGCGGCGGCGCAGGATCGCGCGGACGCGGCTCAGCAGCTCGGCGCTCGAGAACGGCTTCGTCACGTAGTCGTCCGCGCCGAGCTCGAGCCCGAGCACGCGGTCCGACTCCGCGTCGCGCGCGGTGAGCATGAGGATGGGGACGTCGCTCTCGGCGCGCAGCGCCCGGCACACGTCGGTGCCCGACATGCCGGGAAGCATCACGTCGAGCACGACGAGCGAGTAGCGGCCGGAGCGTCCGGCCTCGAGGGCCGTCGGACCGTCCCGCTCCTCGTCGACCTCGAACCCGTCGCGCCGGAGCGTGAACGCGAGCACGTCGCGCACGCCCGGGTCGTCGTCGACGAGGAGAATCCGCTCGCCCGCCGTCGCGTTCACTCAGCCGGCGCCTCCTCGCGCACGCGCGCGTGCTCGAGGACGATCCGGAACAGCGTCCCGTGCCCCGGTGAGGAGTCGAGCTCGATGCGGCCGCCGAGCGTGCGCACCGACTCCCGGACGATCGCGAGGCCGAGCCCGAAGCCCTCGGCGTCGCGCTCGCCGCGGTAGAAGCGCTCGAAGACGTGCCGCTGCGCCTCGCTCCTGATCCCCGGCCCCGAATCCTCGACCTCGATCGCGACGGAGTCCCGGTCGCCGTGGGCGCGGAGGATGACCGAGCCGCGCGCGGTGTGCTTGGCCGCGTTCTCGCCGAGGTTGCGGACCGCCTGCTCGAGCAGGTCGCGATTCGCCTCGACCGCCAGCCCGTCCGGCACCTCGACCTCGACCGTGACGCCGTCTCGCGGGCGCAGTCCCGCGGCGATCTCGCGCAGGAGCGGAGCGAGCTCGACGGGCTCGGCGCGCGGCTGCTCCTGGCCGGAGTGCGCCCGTGCAAGCGTCAGCATCGCCCGCGCGAGGCGCGCCAGCCGCTCGGCCTCCCGCTCGATGTGGGCGAGGAAGCGGTCGCGCTCGGCCGGGTCCTCCTTCGCGCCCGCCTGCAGCACCTCGACCGCGCCGATGATCGTCGTCAGCGGCGTCCGCAGCTCGTGGGAGGCGTTCGAGACGAACTCCCGCTCGGCGAGCTCGCGCTGCTCCTGCTCGGTGAGGTCGTCGATCACGAGCAGGGCCCAGTCGGTCTCGGGCTGCGAGGGGATGCCGACGAGGCCGTAGGCGTGCTGCTGGTCCGGCGTCACGTGCTGCTGCAGCGGCGCCTCGCGCTCCTCGAAGAGACGCTCCGCGAACTCGCGCAGCGCGAATCCGTCCCAGGGCTCGGGAAGGGAGTCGCCCTCGGCGAGCCGGCCGCCCAGCAGCCGGCGCGCCTCCGCATTCGCGAAGTGGACGACGAGGTCCTGGTCGATCGTCACGACGCCCTCGTGGAGCCGCTCGAGCAGGAGCCGCAGCCGGTCGCGCTCGGCCTCGATCCGCCGGAAGGAGCGGCGCAGCTGCCGGCGCATCCGGTCGAAGTTCTGGGCGAGCGCGCCGAACTCGTCGCGGAAGTGGTAGCGGAGAGGCGTCTCGAAGTCGCCGAGCGCGATCGCCTCGGCGGCGGCGCTCAGCCGGCGCAGGCGCAGCGCGATCAGCTGCGCGAGCAGCAGCCCGACGATCACGCCGATCACGCCCGCGATCACGCCCGCCCGAAGCGCCTCGCCGTTCACGGTGTCGATCGCCTCCGCGACGTCCGGCAGCGGGTTGATCGCGACGAGCGCGCGGCCGTCGTAGGGGATCGCGGCGATGAACGTCCCGCCGTCGGCGTCCCCCTCGCTGAACTGCCGGCCGGCGAGCGCCGCGCGCACGGCCTCGCGTTCGAGTGACGAGCCGGTCGCGGGAACGGCGCCGACGAGCCGGAACTCGACGTTGAACCTCGCCCCGAGGCGCGCGAAGCTCGCAGGGCCGTGCTTGGCCGCGCTCCGCACGTCCGAGAGGGTCAGGTTCTGGCCGTGGCGACGGAACGCGTTCTCGGAGCGGTCCGAGAACTGCGAGACGACGATCGCCGTCGAGGTTGCGGCGACGACCGCGAATGCCGCGCCGAGCCACCAGCGCACCCCGATGAAGGGCCGGATCACGGGGAAATCGTAGGCACAGGTAGGAGGGCGCGCGCCTTCGTCGTAGGAGGACCTCCACGATGCGCTCCCCGAGCCTCCACGACACGCTGCGCCGCTTCTGCCTCGGCGCGTTCGCCGTGTTCACGCGCGAGCTCGAGGACGGGGCCGACCTGCCGTTCGCGTTCGAGGAGCACGGCAACTACGGCCGGCCGACGCTGTACGAGTACCGGCCGCTCGTCCGCGGCTTCGTCGAGGCGCGCGCCGAGCGGCTGTTCGAGCGGGTCGACGTCCGGGACGCCGTCGCCGACCTGCTCCGCGAGCCGGCCGCCCGGATCTTCGCCCATGCCCACGAGGGCAAGACCTTCGACGAGCGGCGCTCGGTCTATCGCAGCGTCCTCGTCCCGCTCCTCGTCCGCACCGCGGAGGGGTGCGGCGGCTTCGACTGGGACGACGGCGCCTTCGCGCGCGCATACGCGGAGCTCGAGGGCTCGCTCTTCGGCGAGGGGCACTCGTACGGCGCCGTCGCGCCGCTCGTCGGCGTCTCGGTCGGGCACCAGATCGACCTCGGCGACGGGATCCGCGTGCGGGCGGCGGCGAGCGGCGAGCTTGCGGCGATGTGGCCGGAAGCGGCGGGTCTCCTGCCGCGCGACTTCGGCCGCGAGCCCGACCGGCTCTGCGTGCTCGAGCTCGAGCGCTCGCTCGGCGGCGCCGACGTCGAAGCGCCGGATGCGCCCAGCGAGCTCGCGGACGCCGTGAGCGCGATCCGCCTCGCGACCTCGGCGCCGGTCGCCGCCGGCCCCGTGCTCTTCGAGCGCCTCGACTGGCGGCCGTACGGGATCCGGCCCGTCCTGCCGATCGCCGCGACCGCGCCGCCCGGCGAGCCGTCGCGACTCGACGCCTTCCGCGCCTCCGTCGCCGCCGAGCTGCGCGTGCGGCTCGCGGCTGCCGACGAGGACGCGCGCCTCGGCGACGCGCTCGACCGCTGGGAGCTCGCGCTCTTCCAGTCCGACCCCTTCCGCGGCGAGCAGCTCCGCCACGCGCTCGAGGCGGCGCTCGGCGACGGCGACGGCGTGTGGGCGGCGGCGATGCGCGGCGCCACCCTCCTCGGCGCGACGCCGCAGGAGCGGGCGACGCTCGCAGAGAGCCTGCGCGACCCGGGCTGCGAGCTGCTGCGGCGGCTGCTCGTCGCGCTTCTCCTCCACGGCGACCGGGGGCGGCTCGTGCGCGAGCTCGACGAGACGCTCCTCTCGCTGCGCGAGGCGCCGGCGGCGGCGGAGCTGCGGCAGCGGGCGAGCTGACCGACAGCAACTAGACACGGACACGCGATGCTTTCCGCCGTACCGTCGAGGCATGGAGGAGGCGCGCGCGGTCCTGTCCCGGCTGGCCCGGATCGAGCTGCTCGAACGCGGCGGCGCGGAGACGGGCTCGCTGCTCGCCGAGCTGTCGAAGCTCGCGTGCGAGGCGGCAGCGTGGGCGGAGCGCGAGAACGACCCGCGCGCCCGTGAGGCCGCGGCCGCGCTCGCCGCGGCGCACGCGCGGGCTCTTACAGCGTCTTCACGGAGCACCGCTACCGTGGGCGGCCGCAGCAGGCCCCCGACCGAGTGACTCAGCTTCCTCTCCGCCACGCCGATAGCACCGTTGCGATTGCGGTGAGACGGCTTCTCTCCAACCGGAACGTGCGGCTGCTCCTGAACGGAGCCTTCGGCCTCGCGCTGGTCGCGGTGGCGGTGCTGAGCGTCCGTCATTTCGTCGGCGGCGGCTGGCCGATACGGCACGCCGATCCGGTGCTCGCTACGGGCTCGGCGCTCCTCTTCCTCGCCGCCTACGCGTTCAAGGCCTGGGGCTGGCAGCGGCTGTTCCACGCACACGAGCGGCCGGCCGCCGGTGCCCTCGCCTGTGCGGGCGGCGCGGCGTGCGTCGGCGGGATCGCGCTTCCCGGCCGTGTCGACGACGCGATCCGGATTGCGGTCGTAAAGCGCTTCCCGGGAACGAAGGTGGGTCTCGGGACGCTTGGGCTCAGTCTCCTCGTCGTCGGGATGCTCGACAACGCGGCGCTGACGCCGATGTCGGCGGTGGCGGCCGCGGGCTCGAACCACTGGATGACCCGCGCCGGCTTCGCGGTCGTCGCCCTCGCCGGCGTCGCTGCGGGCGGTGTCGTGGCGTTCCTGCCGCGCCTCGCGGCGCTGCCGCGAGTGCGGCGCTACCGCGTCGGGCGCTGGCTCGCCGAGCACACGCACTGCACGAGAGAGGCGTGGGCCGCCTGGCTGCTCGTCTCGATCTCGTGGTCGCTGCGAGGCGTCGCCGTGTTCCTCCTCCTGCAGGCGCTCGCGATGCCCGGCTCGTTCGTGCTCGCCCTCGCGTTCCTCGTCGCGTCGGCCGCGTCGGCGGCGCTGCCGATCGCGCCGGCCGGGGCGGCGACCCAGGCGGGCGCCGGCGCGGCGATCCTCGCGCTCAGCGGCGTCCACACATCCGACGCGATCGCCTTCTCGGTTGCGGCGCAGGGGCTCGTGATCCTGAGCGGCGCCGCGGTCATCGTCGCCGTCGCCGGCTGGCAGCTCGTGCAGCGCGCGCGTCCGCGCCTCGTGCGCGCAACCTCCCAGTAGGCAGGCTAGTGCCCGGCGGCCGCGGGGCCGCTCGCGACGAAGTCCTTCCGCCGCACGAGCAGGAAGGCGAGGATCGCGCCGGCGAAGAGGACGATCGCCGCGACGAAGAGGATCTCGTTCAGGCCGCTGATGAAGGCGGCGTGCGCGATCGTGCCGGCCTCGTGCCGGTACTGCGACGGCACGCCCTGCAGCGCCTGTTGCGTCGCCCCGGCCGAGATCGCCTGCGCGAACTGGTGCACGCGCCCCGCCGGCACGACGCTCGTGCCCGCGAGATACGACGTGATCCGGGTCTGGAAGATCGCGCCGAGCCCCGCGATGCCGGTTGCGATCCCGACCTGGCGGAACGTGTTGTTGATCCCCGACGCCATGCCGGCGCGGCGCGGCTCGATGACGCTGACCGCGGTCGAGGCGAGCGGCGCGTTGACGAGCCCGATGCCGACCCCGCCGACGAGGAAGCCGGCGAGCAGCGTCGTCCAGGCCGAGTGCACGTCGATCCCCCACATGAGCAGCAGCGCGGCCCCGACGAGCGCGAGCCCGCCGCCGAGCAGGAGCCGCACCGGGATGCGCGTCGACAGCCTCCCCGCGACCGGGGCGGCGACGAACGAGAGGAGCGATAGCGGCAGGAAGCGGATGCCGGCGCCCATCGGCGAGTAGCCGAGCACGTCCTGCAGATAGAGGGCGAGGTAGAGGAACTGCGAGAACATCCCCGCCGAGATCGCGAACGCCGTGATCTGCGCGCCCGTGAAGGTCGGGACGCGGAAGAGCCGGATGTCGAACATCGGCGCCGCCCGCCGCAGCTCGACGGCGGCGAACGCGATGAGGAGAGCCGCGGCCGCCGCGAACAGCCCGATCACCCGTCCGCTCGACCAGCCCCAGTCGTTGCCGCGGAACAGGCCGAGCACGAGCGCGAACAGCCCGGCGGTGAGCGTGAGGAGGCCGGGGATGTCGAAGCCGCCGTGCTCCTCGTCCCGCGACTCGTGCAGCTCGCGCAGCCCGCCCGTGACGCACGCGACGCCGATCGGGACGTTGACGAAGAAGATCCAGCGCCAGCCGACGTACGTCGTCAGGGCGCCGCCGACGAGCGGCCCGATCGCGACCGCGATCCCGACCGTCGCGCCCCAGATCCCGAAGGCCGTGCCGCGCTCGTGCCCGTGGAACTCCTGCGAGATGATCGCGAGCGAGACCGCGAACATGATCGCGCCGCCGACCCCCTGGGCGCCCCGGGCGACGATCAGCCAGAGCGGCGACGTGGCCGCCCCGCAGAGGGCGGAGGCGACCGTGAACCAGGCGATCCCGACGAGGAAGACGCGCTTGCGGCCGAGCAGGTCGCCGAGGGAGCCGGCGTTGAGCATCGTCGCGGCGAGCGTGAGGGCATAGGCGTCGACGACCCACTGCAGGTCGGTGAAGGAGGTGTGGAGCTCCTTCTGGATGTTCGGGAGCGCGACGTTGACTACCGTGATGTCGAGTAGCAGCATGAAAACCGCCACGCAGACGACGATGAGGACGCGCCATTTCCGCTCCATCCGCGAGAACCTAGTCGAGAAGGAGACGGCTACGTGGCTGCGAAAGGTGCGCCACGATGGCGCTCACGCGGTTGTTACCGCGCCCGCACGCGCGGGCGGCGGCGGATAAGGGTCCGGCGATGGCCAGCGTGATCGCATTCGCCAACCAGAAGGGCGGCGTCGCGAAGACGACGACGACGCTCAATCTCGGCGTGGCGCTCGCCGAGCAGGGCCACCGCGTCCTCGCCGTCGACCTCGACCCGCAGGGCAACCTCACGATGTCGCAGGGCTGGAACCCGGACGAGATCGACCGCTCGATGTTCGACGTGCTCGTCCACAAGCTTCCGATCACGGAGATCGTGCGCTCGAACGAGCTGGACGTCGCCGTCTCCTCGATCGACCTCGCCGGCGCGGAGCTCGCGCTCTCCTCGATGATCGGCCGCGAGCGCGCGCTCGAGAAGGCGCTCATGCCCGTGCGCGAGCAGTACGAGTTCGTTCTCATCGACACGCCGCCGTCGCTCGGCCTGCTGACGATCAACGCGCTCGTCGCCGCGACCGGCGTGATCGTCCCCGTGCAGTGCGAGTACCTCTCGCTGCGCGGGCTCGTGCAGCTCGAGAACACGCTCTCGATGATCCGCGAGAACCTCAACCCGCACGTCGCGATCCAGGGGATCCTGCCGACGATGTTCGACCGCCGGCTCCTCCACTCGCGCGAGGCGGTCGAGATCCTGCGGGAGAACTTCGGCGATCTCGTCCTCAACACGCGGATCCGCAAGACCGTGCGCTACGCGGAGGCTCCCGTCAAGGGCCAGTCGGTGCTGAAATACGACCCTACGGGCGAGGCTGCCGACATGTATCGCGACTTGGCGAAGGAGGTGCTCGATGGCGCGTCGGCGCGCCAGCATGCGTGAGGGCCCGCTCGCGGAGCTCTTCCGCGCCACCGAGGCCGCGCAGCGGCAGGCGGAGCAGCAGCAGAGCGAGGGCGAGCAGGCGCCGGCCGACGAGGCCGCGACCCCGCCTGCCGCGCCGGCCGCCGAGCCCGAGGAACGGACGGTCGAGCACGTCCCGAGCTGGGAGGAGGAGGTCGCGGCCGAGACCCCGCCGGCGCCGGCGCCGACGCCCCAGCCCGATCCGCTGCCGCCGCCCCCGCCGCCCGACCTGCGCGCCGCGCCGCCGCCTCCCGCGCCGGCGCCGCCGCCGCGCACGGTCGAGTCGCCGCCGGCTACCCGCTACGTCGAGCCGCTGCCCGAGTCGCCGGCGCGGCTGCATCGCGCGCCGCGCTCCGACTCCGGCGCGTACCTCGCGATGATCAGGGTCGTCGGCGTCGGCGGCGCCGGCATCAACGCCGTCAACCGGATGATCGACGCCGGCATCAGCCAGGTCGAGTTCGTCGCCGTCAACACCGACATCCAGGCGCTCCACATGAGCGACGCGTCCGTGAAGATCCACATCGGCCGGGAGCTGACGCAGGGTCTCGGCTCCGGCGCCGATCCCGACATCGGCCGGCGGGCGGCCGAGGAGGGCTACGACCAGCTCAAGCAGGCGCTGCGCGGCTCGGACATGGTCTTCGTCGCCGCCGGCGAGGGCGGCGGCACGGGCTCGGGCGCGGCTCCGATCGTCGCCTCGATCGCGCGCGGGATCGGCGCCCTGACCGTCGGGATCGTCACCACGCCGTTCAAGTTCGAGGGAACGAAGCGGAAGACGCAGGCCGAGCAGGGCGTCGTCGCGCTGCGCGCCGAGTGCGACACGACGATCGTGATCCCGAACGACCGGCTGCTGGAGGTCCTCGACCGCTCGACCTCGATGCTCGACGCCTTCAAGGTCGCCGACGACGTCCTCCGCCAGGGCGTCCAGGGCATCACCGACCTGATCACGATGCCCGGCCTCATCAACCTCGACTTCGCGGACGTGCGGACGATCATGTCCGACTCCGAGACGGCGCTGATGGGCATCGGCTTCTCCTCCGGCGGCGAGAACCGGGCGAAGGAGGCAGCCGAGCGGGCGCTCCGCTCGCCGCTCATCGACGCCGAGATCACGGGTGCGAGCGGCATCCTCCTCTCGATCGCCGGCGGCGACGACATGACGCTGATCGAGGTGAACGAGGCCGCCGAGGTGATCCGCGGCGCGGCCACCGACGACACGAACATCATCTTCGGCGCCACGGTCGACGACCGGCTGACGGGCCAGGTCTGGGTCACGGTCGTCGCGACCGGCATCGGCGGCCGCGGCCGCCGGCAGCGCGGCGGCGAGGGCTGGATGCCGGCTCCACGATCGCGCCCGCCGCAGCAGGGCGGCGGCGACGAGCTCGACGTGCCGTCCTTCCTGCGGGATTAGCCTCGGCATGGACACGTTCCTCGCCATCGCCTCGAAGCGCGATGTCCGGGAGTACGCCTCCGGCGAGGTTCCGGGCGACGTGCGAGAGCGGATCCTCGACGCGGGCCGCCTCGCCGGCAGCTCGAGGAACCGGCAGCGCTGGGAGTTCGTCGTCGTCGGCGCCGAGGCACGGGAGCGGCTCGCCGAGCTCGTCTACGCGCCCGAGAACGTCCGCGGCGCCGCCCTCGTCATCGCGATCGTCGGCGAGGCGGGCGGCTTCGACGTGGGCCGCTGCGCCCAGAACATGATGGTCGCCGCCTGGGAGGCGGGCGTCGTCTCGTGCCCGAACGGCGTCCGCGACGCCGACGCGGCCGCCGAGCTCTGCGGCGGCGAGGTGCGGGCCGTGCTCTCGCTCGGCTATCCGGCTCGGCCGCGCGACCCCGAGAGCCGCAGCGCGAAGGAGTGGTCGAGCCGGGCGAACCGGAAGCCGCTGGACGAGATCGTCCGCGAGATCTGAGTCTCCGGCCCGGAGCCGCAGTAGGCTCGCGGGATGGGAGGCGCGATCGCCGCGGGGCATCCGCTCACTGCAGACGCGGGCGCGGACGTGCTGCAGGCCGGCGGCAACGCCGTCGACGCGAGCGTCGCGGCCGCGGCGGTCGCCTGGGTGTGCGAGAGCCCGCTCACCGGGCCCGGCGGCGGCGGCTTCCTGCTCGTCCACGAGGCTGCGAGCGGGCGCTCGCGGCTGCTCGACTTCTTCGTCGCCGTCCCCGGGCGCCCCGCCGAGCGGGACGAGCTGCTCGCGCTCGCGGTCGACTTCGACGGCGACACGCAGCAGGTCTTCCACACCGGCCCCGCGGCCGTCGCCGTCCCGGGTACGGCGCTCGGACTGTGGGAAGCCCACCGGCGGTTCGGCTCCCTGCCCTGGGGGGAGCTGCTCGCGCCCGCCGCTCGGCTCGCGCGCGAGGGCGTCGTGCTCACGGAGGAGCAGGCGTACCTGCACCGGATCCTCGACTCGCTGCTCCGCCACTCGCCCGAGGGCGACGCGCTCTACGGGCCGGGCCGGGCGCTCGAGGCGGGCGAGCGGTTCCGCGCGCCCGAGCTCGCCGACACGCTCGGCCGGCTGGCGGCCGAGGGCGGAACCTGCCTCTACCGCGGCGAGCTCGCCGAGCGGCTCGCCGCCCACGTCCCGGTCACGCTCGACGACCTCGCCCGCTACGAGGTGGTGGAGCGGGAGCCGCTCTGCGTCCCGTATCGCGGCGGCGAGCTCCGGACGAACCCACCGCCTTCGAGCGGCGGCCGTCTCATCGCGGTCGGGCTCGAGGCGCTCGGCGACGACGACCCGGCGCCGCTCGCCGTCGCACACGCGATGGAGGAGCAGGAGGCGGCCCGCGCGGGCGGCGTCGGCGGCACGACGCACATCAGCGTCGTCGACGGCGCCGGCGACGCCGTCTCGCTCTCCTCGTCGCTCGGGTCGGGCAGCGGCGTCGTCGTCCCCAGCACCGGCATCCACCTCAACAACATGCTGGGCGAGGCCGATCTCGCCGGCGGCGGGCAGCCGGGCGAGCGGCTGACCTCGATGATGGCGCCGTCGCTCCTCCTCGAGGAGGGAAGGCCGCGGCTCGTCGTCGGCTCGGCGGGAAGCGCGCGCCTTCGCGGCGCCGTCCTCCAGGTCGTCGCGAACGTCGCTGCGCGCGGGCTCGGTGTTCGAGACGCCGTCGACGCGCCGCGCATCCACGTCGAGGACGGGGTAGCCCACTGCGAGGACGCGGCAGTCGCCGACGAGCTCGAGGCGGCGGGATACGCGGTCGTGCGCTGGCGCGAGCGGAACCTCTTCTTCGGCGGGGTCGCCGCGGTCGAGGTGCGCGGCAACGGAACGCTCGCCGCCGCCGGCGACCCCAGGCGCGGCGGGAAGGGGCGAGTGGTTTGAGGTACAGGCTCCGCTCGGCCGAGCCCGGGGACGCCGAGCAGCTGGCCCGCCTCGCCGAGGAGGTGAGCGCCGAGCCCGAGGGCTGGCTGATCAGCGTCGCCGGCGAGTGGCGCAGCGCCGGCGACGAGCGCCGCTACCTGAAGGCGCTCCGCCGGTACCCGCACGCGGCGGTCTTCGTCGCCGAGCGCGACGACGGGACGATCCTCGGCCGCCTCTCCGTCGGGCGCGACCCGCACCCGGCGAGCGCGCACGTCGCCGACCTCGGGCTGATGGTCGCGATCGACGCGCGCCGGCAGGGGATCGGCACGGCGCTGCTGCAGGCCGCCGTCGACTGGGCGCGAGAGGTCGGCGTCCGCAAGCTCGAGCTGCACGTCTTCCCGTGGAACACGGCGGCAATCGCGCTCTACGACCGGTTCGGCTTCGAGCGCGAGGGCTACCGCAAGGGTCACTACCGCCGGGGCGGGGAGGACGTCGACGCGATTCTCATGGCGTATCTCCTCCGGTAGCCGGATTGGCCACGCGGGGAATACGGAAGGATGTGTCCGTGGCCGACCGGGTCGCACTCGTCACCGGCGCGAACACGGGCATCGGGCTCGCGATCGCCGAGCGCTTCCTCGCCGACGGCTGGGCGCTCGGCTACGGGACGCAGGACGACGAGGAGCGCCACGAGGGCCCGTTCCGCGACCTGCAGAGCCGCTACGGCGAGGAGCGGATCCATTGGGTGTGGGGCAACCTCGCAGACGAGAAGGTGCCGCCGCGGCTCGTCGACGAGACCGCGGAGAAGCTCGGACGCCTCGACGCGCTCGTCAACAACGCCGGCCTCTCGACCGCGAAGCCCTTCCTCGAGCTGACGGCCGCCGACTTCGACCTCACGTTCGCCGTCGACGTCCGCGGCAGCTTCCTCGCCGCGCAGGCGGCGGCGAAGCGGATGATCGAGCAGGGCAAAGGCGGCTCCATCGTCAACATCACGTCCGTCCACGAGCACATTCCTCGCCCGGACTTCGCTGTGTACGCGGCGGCGAAGGCGGCTCTCGGGATGCTCTCGAGGGGGCTCGCGCTCGAGCTCGCCGCACACGGGATCCGCGTCAACTCGGTCGCGCCCGGCGTGATCGCAACGCCTCGGAACGAGGCCGACGCCGAGAAGCTCGACCCCGAGGTGCCGCTCGGCCGGCCGGGCAAGCCGGAGGAGGTCGCCGCCCTGGTCGCCTGGCTCTGCTCGCACGAGGCGACCTACGTGACCGGCTCGAGCTACGTGATCGACGGCGGGATGATCCAGCAGGTCGTGAAGATCCCGGCCTGACCTCGCCGAGTTTACGCCGGTTTTACGCGGGAGAGCGACCGGAATCGGTCCTTTTGGGTAGCGAAGCAAGAATCTCATCCAGGAGGAGCCAACCGATGAAGAAGCTCATTCTCGCCGTGGCCGCGACCGTGGCTCTTGCGACGGCGACCACCGCGTCGGCGTCGTCGTCCAACGGCGGCGGGCGTCACTCGCGGAGACACGACCTCGTCTTCAGGACGGCCACGTACTGGCACCACGCGGGCGGCGCCGGCGTGTTCGAGAAGCTCGACGGGACAGGCTCGAGCCTCGACGCCGGCACGTCGAGCGCGAGCGGCGCGATCCACGGCCGTCCGCTCCAGGACGGCACGTTCGCCGCGTCGCTCTCGGCCGACTGGTCGAAGGCGACCGCCAACCGGCACGGCGGCTCGTGCGCGCCCGCGACCGGGACGCTCACGCTGTCCGACTCGTCGGGCGACACGCTCGACACGTCGCTCACCGGCGTCAGCTGCACCGTCGGCTCGAACCCGTGGAACGTCGCAGGCGTCTTCTTCGGCAAGGCCCAGGTCACCTCGGCCACGGGGACGCTCTCGAGCGTCACCGGCTACGGCCGCGTCCTGCTCGTCGAGAAGACGGACGGCACGGTGGAGGGCTTCGCGTTCGCCGGCTTCCGCCGCTCGCACGAGCGCCGGCTCGCGGGCATCGCCAAGGGCGACGCGCACCGCTGCGGCTGGCACTGAGCATCCACCGGTGACTTCCGGGCACGGGAGTACGATCGAGCTCCCGTGCCCGAAGCGCCGTTCGTCCACCTCCACGTCCACTCCGAGTACTCGATCCTCGACGGGGCCTGCCGCATCCCCGACCTCGCGAAGCGGGCCGCCGAGCTCGGGATGCCGGCCGTCTCGCTCACCGACCACGGCTCGCTCGCCGGTGCGATCGACCTCTACAGGGCGGCGCGCAAGGAGGGCGTCAAGCCCGTCGTCGGCTGCGAGGTGTACGTCACCGACGACCGCCGCGCGCAGCAGAAGGGGCAGGCGCACCTCACCCTGCTCGCCGAGACGACGGAGGGCTACGGCAATCTGATCAAGCTCTCCTCGCTCGGCTACCTCGAGGGCTACTACTACAAGCCGCGTGTCGACTGGGAGCTGCTCCAGACCTACGGGAGAGGGCTCGTCGCGCTGTCGGGCTGCCTTTCGGGCCGCGTCTGCAAGGCGCTCGAGGAGAGCCGCCCCGCCGACGCCGAAGCCGAGCTCGAGCGGCTCGAGCAGGTCTTCGGCCGCGAGAACGTCTACGTCGAGCTCCAGAACGCGCACCTCGACGTCCAGCACCGGATCAACCCCGAGCTCGTCGCGCTCGCCGCGAAGCGCGGCCTGCCGACGGTCGCCACGGGCGACGTCCACTACCTCCGCCACGAGGACGCGCGCGCCCACGAGGCGCTCCTCTGCATCCAGTCGGGCGACTCGCTCCGCAACCCGAACCACTGGCGCTTCGAGACCGACCACTTCTACTTCAAGACGCCGGAGGAGATGGCCGCCGACTTCCCGGGGCAGGAGGACGCTCTGACGCGGACGCTCGAGGTCGCCGAGCGCTGCAACGTCGAGATCGCGCTCGACCGGATCCACCTGCCGCGCTACGACGTGCCGGGCGGTCGCGACGCGTTCGAATACCTCGTCGAGCTCGTCGATGCGGGTGCCGCGAAGCGCTACGGCACGGTCACGCCGGAGCTGCGCGAGCGACTCCAGTACGAGCTGAAGACGATCAAGGAGATGGGCTTCACCGACTATTTCCTCATCGTCTGGGACTTCATCCGCTTCGCGAAGACGAACGGCGTCTCGGTCGGTCCGGGCCGCGGCTCGTCCGCAGGCTCGCTCGTCGCGTACAGCCTCGAGATCACCGACATCGACCCCATCCGCTACGACCTCATGTTCGAGCGGTTCCTCAACCCAGGCCGTAAGTCGATGCCCGACATGGACATCGACTTCGCCGTCGAGGGCCGCGAGCGCGTCATCAACTACGTCCGCGAGAAGTACGGCCGCGACCGCGTCGCGCAGATCATCACCTTCGGGACGATGGCCGCCCGAGCCGCCGTCCGTGACGCCGGCCGCGTGCTCGAGCATCCGTACGGCGTCGTCGACCGGATCGCGAAGCTGATTCCCGAAGGCCCGGGCCAGACGCTCGAGGAGTGCCTGAGGCCGGGCTCCGAGCTGAAGCAGGCGTACGACTCCGACGCGGCGGCGAAGGAGATCGTCGACCTCGCGCGGCCGCTCGAAGGGCTGACGCGCCAGGACGGGATCCACGCCGCGGCGGTCGTGATCGGCGCCGAGCCGCTGACGGACGTCGTCCCCGTCCAGCAGAAGGGCGTCGACCAGGAGATCGTCACGCAATTCGACGGCGTCACGATCGAGGCGCTCGGCCTGCTGAAGATGGACTTCCTCGGCCTCCGCAACCTCGACGTGATCGAGAAGGCGGTCGAGCTCGTCTCCGGGCTCGACATCTCGGCGATCCCGCTCGACGACCGCAAGACGTACGAGATGCTCGCCGCCGGCGAGGCGACCGGCGTCTTCCAGTTCGAGTCGTCGGGCATGCGCGAGGCGCTGCGCCAGGTCAAGCCGACGGAGTTCGAGGACCTCATCGCGCTCAACGCGCTCTACCGGCCGGGGCCGATGGGCTACATCCCGAGCTACGCGAACCGCAAGAACGGTCGCGAGGCGGTCACGTACCTCGACCCTCGCCTCGAGCCGATCCTCGGCGACACGTACGGCATCTGCGTCTACCAGGAGCAGTACATGCGTATCGCACGCGACGTCGCCGGCTTCTCGATCACCGAGGCCGACGATCTCCGCAAGGCGATCGGCAAGAAGATCCGAAAGCTGATGGACTCGCTCAAGGACAAGTTCCTCGAGGGACTCGCGCAGCACGACGTGACGCCGGACATCGCGCGGCGGCTCTGGGAGGACGTCGAGAAGGCGGCCGACTACTCGTTCCCGAAGGCACACGCCGCGTGCTACGCGCTCATCGCCTATCGCACGGCGTGGCTGCGCGCGAACCATCCGTGCGAGTACATGGCGGCGCTCATCTCCTCGGTCATGAACACGAAGGACCGCGTCCCGTTCTATGTCAATGCCTGCCGCGACCTGGGGATCGAGGTACTGCCGCCCGACGTGAACGAGTCGCAGGTCGACTTCGCCGTCGTCGGGGGGAAGATCCGCTTCGGGCTGAACGCGGTGAAGAACGTCGGCGAGGCGACCTGCCGCGCGATCGTCGCCGCGCGCGACGAGGGCGGGCCATTCGCGTCCATCTGGGATTTCTCGGAACGCGTGAACCCGCAGGTCATGAACAAGCGCACGCTCGAGTCCCTGATCAAGGCGGGGGCGTTGCCCGGCTCCCGCAAGGGCATGCTCGCGGTGCTCGAACGGGTCGTCGGCGCCGCCGCCGAGCGCGCGCTGCGGAAAGACCAGGTGTCGATCTTCGAATTCGGCGACGAGCCGTCCTCCGGCGGCTACTACGAGCCGGTGTCGGAGGAGGAGTTCGAGAAATCCGAGCTCCTGCACCTGGAGAAGGAGAGCCTCGGCCTCTACGTCTCCGAGCATCCGCTGAGCGCGATCCGCGACCAGCTGCGGCGCCGGACCGACTGCGGTCTCGCCGAGGTCGAGAAGCGGCGCGACGGCGAGACCGTCGTCGTCGGGGGAATCGTCTCCTCGATCAAGCAGATGACGACGAAGCGGGGCGAGCCGATGGCGTTCGTCGGGCTCGAGGACATGACGGGCGCGATCGAGGTCGTCGTCTTCAACTCGACGTACGCGGCCGCGCGCGACCTGCTCGTCGGCGACGCCGTGCTCGTCGTCAAGGGGCGCGTCGATCACAAGCAGCAGGGCGAGACGAAGCTCGTCGCGCTCGAGGTCGCGCCTTTCGCGGCGACGCCCGAGCGGCGCGAGGTGCACCTGAAGGTCGACGCGCGCAGCGCCCCGGCGGGGATCATCCGCGAGCTCGCGCACGTCGTCCGCGACTTCCCCGGCGAAGCGCCCGTGTATGTCGACGTCGTCACCTCCGTGGGGCCGAAGCTGCTCGAGCTCGGGCCGGACTATCGCGTCGACCCCGGTCCGGACTTCTTCGCCGAAGTGCGGCTTCTCCTGGGCGAAGCCGCGGTCTCGTAGCGGCCCGAGCCTGTTCCTCACCCAAAAATCACCCGGGAAGGGGAGATGCCGGTCTCGCGTTATCCCGAAGTGGAAAGACAGATTCTGCGGTGACCGTGGCAAACGAAATACTCGAGCTGACCGAGGTGGAGCGCGTGGAGCGCTGGCGCGCCGACGAGCTCGAGCGCGCCGGGTTCGAGCACGACGACGCCGTCGAGCTCGGCGCGAGGCTCGACGTCGACCTGCACGACGCGATCTCGCTGCTCGAGCGAGGCTGTCCGCCCGAGCTCGCCGTTCTCATCCTCCGTTAGCCGGCGCCTCCCGCCGGGCCCGTCGGCACAATGGGTGCAGTGAGCGCCGGCCTGCTCGGGTACATCGCGTCCCCTTCGAACGGCACCTTCCAGCTCGGCCCGTTCACGCTGCACATGTACGGCGTGATGCTGCTGCTCGGCATCGCCGCCTGCATCTGGCTGACCGGTCGCCGCTGGGTCAGCCTGGGCGGCGACTGGGATCTCGTCTACCGCGTCGCGCTCTGGGGTGTGATCGGCGGCATCGTCGGTGCCCGCCTCTACCACGACGCGACGAGCTGGAACCAGGATCCGCTGCTCGGCCAGGCCGGCGGCTCGCATCCGTGGTGGGGCTTCGCGGCCGTCTGGGACGGCGGGCTCGGCATCTGGGGCGCGATTCCCGTGGGCTGCCTCGCCGGCGCCTGGGTCGTACGGCGCTCGGGCAACAGCATCAGGCTCTTCATGGACGCGGTCGCTCCGGGACTGCTGCTCGCCCAGGCGATCGGCCGCTGGGGCAACTACTGGAACCAGGAGCTGTACGGGAAACCGACGAGCCTGCCGTGGGCGCTGCGCATCTCCAAGGCGCACCAGTACGGGATCCTCAAGCGCTACCAGTCCTCCGGGAACTTCGGCTACTACCAGCCGACCTTCCTGTACGAGTTCCTCTGGGACGGGATCGGCGTCGGCGTGCTGCTCTGGGTCGACCGCCGCTTCGACCTCCGCCGGCCCGCGCTCTTCGCCCTCTACGTCGCCTGGTACACGACCTTCCGCACGTTCGAGGAGACCCTGCGGATCGACCCGTCCAACTACTTCCTCGGCATGCGGATCAACTTCTGGGTCTCGCTCGGCATCTGGATCCTCTCGGTCGCGTTCTTCGTTTGGTGGCAGTTCCTGCGGCGGCCGTCGGCGGCGCCGGCGGGCCGGACGCGCGCGGTCCCGACGGGGCCGCGGATGGCGGTTCCGAAGAGCCGCGTCCGGTAGCGCCACTAGGTTTGCGGGCATGATCGTCCGCGAGCTGGCGCTGGACCTCGATGCGTTCGAGGGGCCGTTCGACCTGCTGCTCGCGCTCGTCCTCAAGGAGGAGCTCGACCTGCGCGACGTCGACCTCGCCGGCATCGTCGCAGCCTTCCTCGAGCGGCTGGCCGAACGCGAGGAGCTCGACCTCGAGGCGTGCGGCGAGTTCCTCGTCCTGATCGCGGCGCTGCTTGAGCTGAAGGCGCGCGCCCTCTTCCCGGACGAGGCGGCCGAGCTCGCGGAGCTCGAGCCCGAGGAGGCGGCCGAGGAGCTGGCGCGCAGGCTCGCCGAGTACCGGCGCGCGAAGGAGGCCGCGGCCTGGCTGCGCGAGCGGCTCGCCGCGGAAGGCGACCGCTTCTTCCGGCTCGGCCCGGCGCCGCTCGCGCCGAGGGTCGAGACGCCGCTCGCGCCGCAGGATCCCGCTGCGCTCGCGGGCGCGTTGCGGCTCCTCGCACAGGACCCGCCGGCGGTCTCGCTCGCGCACATGGCCCTCCACTTCCCGCCGGTCTCGCAGCTGCTCGCGCGCTTCCGCGCCGTGCTGCGCCGGCGCGCGCGCTTCGACTTCGACAGCGAGGTGGCCGGGCTCTCGCGCGCCGAGCAGGCGGTTGCGTTCCTCGCGCTGCTCGACCTGCGCCGCGGGGGCGAGATCGCCCTCGCGCAGGCCGCGCCGTTCGCCCCGATCCGCGTGTCGCGGCAGGAGAACGCATCCCGAGACGAAAGGACCGACGCATGGACCGTCCGCTCCGCCTGATCTCCCCGGATCCGCACCGGGCCGCCTCTGGCGACCCGGTCTTCCGGCCGGCCGTCGTCGGCTTGGCCGGCGACGCTTCCAGCCTCGACGAGCTCGCCAGGACGCTCGAGGCGCTGCTCGTCGTCGCGTCGGCGCCGCTCTCGACGGAGGAGCTCGCGGTGGCGGCGGACGACGAGCCGGAGCGGATCGAGGACGCGCTGCGCCTCGTCGGCGAGCGGTTCGCCGAGGGCCGGAGCGGAATCGTCCTCGAGCACGTCGCCGGTGGCTGGGGCCTGCGCGCGGCGCGCGAGGCGGCGGAGGCGTGCGGGCGGCTGCTCGAGCGGCCGGCGCAGCGGAATCTCTCCCAGGCGGCGCTCGAGACGCTCGCGATCGTCGCGTACACGGGGCCGTGCACACGGCCCGAGATCGCGCGGATCCGCGGTGTGGCCGCCGACTCGGCGGTCGCGAACCTCGTCGAGCGCGGCCTCGTAGCCGAGGCGGGACGGGACGACGGCATCGGCGGGGCGGTCCGCTATCGGACGACGCCGCTCTTCGAGCGCGCCTTCGGCCTCGAATCCCTGTCGGAGCTCCCGAGGCTCGACGACGTCGGCGCGGACGCCCCCAAGATCCGCGACCGGCTGCACACGGTCGCCGAGAAGCGCTCGGCCTGACCCTTCCGGACACGACCGGTAGCAGCTACCGGCCGTGTCCCGAAAGGACGCGTCAGAGCTTCTTGATGATCTCCTCGGCCTCGTCGCGGGTGAACGCCCGGAGCGTCTCGGTCTGCTCGGCGCCGTGGCGGCCCAGCCGCGTCATGATCTCGAGCGCCGTCTCGTCGTCCGGCGCCTCGAACACCTCGACGACGTCGTAGCGGCCGAGCGTCACCCAGACCCCGACGAGGCGTCCGCCCGCGCCCTCGATCTCCCGCTCGCCGTCCTCGATCCGGTCACGCCACGCGGGTAGCCCTGCGCGTCCCTGCGAGGTCCAGCGCATCAGCGAGATGTAGTGCGGCACGCCAATATCTTTCCAAGGATGCGCCTCAACGCGTTCCTCGCGCGCGCAGGAGTCGCCTCGCGCCGGCGGGCGGACGAGCTGATCAAGGCCGGACGCGTGACCGTGAACGGCGAGCCGGGACGGCTGAACACCGTCGTCGGCGCACGCGACCGCGTGGCCGTGGACGGGGAGGAGGTGGCGCGGCAGCGCCTCGCGTACGTCCTCCTGCACAAGCCCGCCGGTGTCGTCACGACCGCCCGCGATCCGCAGGGGCGTCCGACCGTCGTCGACCTCGTGCCCCACGAGCCGCGCGTCGTCCCGGTCGGGCGCCTCGACGCCGACACGACCGGCGCGCTCCTCCTGACGAACGACGGTCCGCTCGCGCACCGGCTCGCCCACCCCCGCTACGGCGTCGAGAAGACGTACGTGGTCGACACCGAGGGCGACCCGGACGACGAGGCGGTCGAGCGCCTGCGAGAGGGTGTCGATCTCGAGGACGGCCGGACCGCGCCGGCGCGGGCCCGCCGGCTCCGGCGGGGCCGCGTCGAGCTCGTCCTCCATGAGGGACGCAAGCACCAGGCGAAGCGGATGCTCCTCGCCGTCGGTCATCCGGTGCGGCGGCTGCACCGCTCCGCCTACGCGGGCCTGACGCTCGAAGGGCTCGAGCCCGGCGCGTGGCGCGAGCTCGAGCCCTCCGAGGTGGAGCGGCTCCGCGGCGCTCTCAGTGCCCGCTGAGGAGCGGGGCGAGCGAGTGCACCTGCACGGTGTCGCCCGCGTCTCCCAGGTACGGGAGGCGCCAGTTCTGCTCGATCGTCTGGAGCAGGGAGTAGTGGTTGGTCGGGGTCGAGTCGGTCACGCCGTGAGGGCCGTCGCGGGTGACGACGATCATCGGCACGTGGCCGCCGCCGTACTCCGTGCCGCCGGCGAGGTCGCCGCCGCCGCCGGTCGCGGGATTAGCCGGAGAAGAAGGCAGCACCGGCGAGTCGCAGCAGCCGGTGTCGTCCTCCGGTGCGTACGGCGAGCTGTCCTCGTAGCCGCCTTCGTCCCAGGTGATGAAGATCGCCGAGTGGCCGGTCCAGGCCCTCGAGTGCATGATCGCGGTCACCCAGGTGCGCAGGAACGTGTCGCCGTCCTGGTAGAGCGCGGCCTGGTACTGGTCGGTCGGCGTGTTCGGGTACGGACACTGCGGAGCGCCGCCGTGCATGTCGTTGCAGATGTTCGGCGTGATCCACACGAACTGCGGCACGCGGCCGGTGTTCAGGTCCGTGGTCAGCTGCGTGAGCGGGACGACGTCCCCAGTGCGGTGCGCGTTGTCGAAGACGTCCGGGTACTGGAAGAACGGGTTGTGCTTGCGCACGTAGAGCGCATTGCCGGTCGGGCTCGAGGTGCAGTCGGGATCGGTGCTCGAGCAGTCGCCGTAGTTCCCCGTGTAGCCGGCCGACGGCATCGACTCCATGTACCCCTTCCAGCTCACGTGAGCTTGCTCGAGCTGGTCGACGAGATTGAGGTGGTCGAAGTAGCCCTGATCCGCTTGCGCCTCGTCGTCGGCGTTCGAGCCCCACGTGCTGCCGCTCGTCACGGCGACGTAGTTCGGCAGGCTCGTATGTGTGACGCCGTAGTAGTCCGTCTCGAGCCCGTACGTGCTCGCGAGGCTCCGGATGAAGCTCGTGTTCGAGTTGGACGGATCGAGCAGGTCCGAATATGCCGTGTTCTCCATCATGATCACGAAGACGTGATCCAGATGCGGGGAGCGCCCGGCCGCGTTCCCATGGTGCCGCCCGTAGTGGGAATGTCCGCCTTCCGCGCCCGCGATCTGCACCGTCGCGAGCGCTGCGATGCCGGCGGCTGCAATCGCCGCCAGCGCAGTGAGCTTCTTCATTCTCATCCCCTTGTGATTGCGGTTGACGTCGCGCCGCACCCGCCGGAGAAGCGTCGACCCCCGGCGCTCGGCGAGGAGGCTACACCGCCCGCCTAGAGCCCGCGAGGTCGAGCGGCTCCGAAGAGCCGGCCCGCCCCGGCCTCGACGAATCCCATCCGCTCGTACATCGCCTCGAGCGTCGGCTCGCTTGCCCGCCGCGCCTTCTCGGCGCCGATCGCGAGGAGACGCTGCAGCTCGCGCTCGTCGGCGCGGAGGGCCTCGAAGTGCTCGCGGATGGGAGTGAGCAGCTCGACGACCGACTCCCCGACCGCCGTCTTGAACTCGCCGTAGCCCGAGCTGTCGAACCGCTTCTCGAGCTCCGGTATCGACTCTCCGGTCGCGACGTTCATGATCTCGAGCAGGTTGGAGACGCCGGGCTTCTCCTGCGGGTCGTACCGCACGTCGCGGCCCGAATCGGTCACGGCGGAGCGGAACTTCCTGCGGATCGCGTCGGGCGGGTCGACGAGATACACCGCGCCTTGCTCCGACGAGAGCGTCGTCGACATCTTGTTCGTCGGGTCCTGGAGATCCATGATCCGGCCGCCGACCTCGGGGAACCGCCCCTCCGGCACGCGGAACGTCTCGCCGTAGCGGTGGTTGAAGCGCTGGGCGACGTCCCGTGCCAGCTCGAGATGCTGCCGCTGGTCGTCGCCGATCGGAACGAGGTCGGTCTGGTAGAGGAGGATGTCGCCCGCCATCAGTACCGGGTACGTGAACAGTCCGGCCGAGACGAACTCGTGCCGGTCGGCCTTCTCCTTGAACTGCGTCATGCGGCCCAACTGGCCGTAGCTGGCGACAGCCGACAGCAGCCAGGCCGCCTCCGCGTGGGCGGTGACGTGGCTCTGGCAGAAGACCGTCGAGCGCTCGGCGTCGAGGCCCGTCGCGAACAGCATCGCCGCCAGGTCGAGCGTCGACTCGCGCAGCTCCTGCGGGTCGTACTCGACCGTGATCGAGTGCAGGTCGACGATGCAGAAGAACGCGTCGTGCGTCTCCTGCGTCTGGGCGTACTGGCGGAACCCGCCGCTGTAGTTGCCCAGCGTCTTCCTGCCGGTGGGCTGGATTCCGGAGAAGACGCGTGGCTTCGTGTCGGTCATCGTTCGCTCCTGACGATATGAAAAGACCTCCCCGCGGGAGGTCTCGACGAGCGGGCACGGCCGGTCTGCCGGGCTACCGCTCGGAGTGCCACCACCAGCTGCCGGCGACCTGCTGCATGGAGGCCGAGGATACCGGGGTACGCTTCGATCCGCCAATGGCTGTCACCGGCGCACCCGAGCTGCTGATCGTGATGGGCGCGCACGCGACCCAAGAGCAGGTGGACGAGGTCGTCCAACGCCTCGAGGAGGCCGGCTGCTCGGCCCTCGTCACGCCCGGGCGCGAGGCGACGGTGATCGGCGCGATCGGCGAGCGGGAGCTGCTCGCGACCTTGCCGCTCGAAGGCTATGCGGGCGTCGAGCAGGTGCTGCCGATCCTCAAGCCCTACAAGCTCGTCTCGCGCGAGCTCTCTCCCGACCCGACCGTGATCGAGGCTCGCGGTCGCCGCATCGGCGACGGCTACTTCGGCTTCATCGCCGGCCCGTGCACGGTGGAGACCCGGGAGCAGACCCTCGAGACGGCGCGCGCCGTCGCCGCCGAAGGCGTCACGATGCTCCGCGGCGGCGCGTTCAAGCCGCGCACGTCGCCCTACGCCTTCCAGGGCCTCGGCGACGAGGCGCTCGAGATCCTCGAGGCGGCGCGCGAGGAGACCGGCCTGCCGCTCGTCACCGAGCTGATGGATCCGCGCCACGTGTCGGCCGTGGTCGAGGCGGCGGACGTGATCCAGATCGGCGCCCGCAACATGTCGAACTTCTCGCTCCTCTCCGAGGTCGGGCGCGCGCCGAAGCCCGTGCTGCTCAAGCGCGGCCTCTCCTCGACAGTCGAGGACCTCCTGATGGCGGCCGAGTACATCGTCAAGGAGGGCAACTCCGAGGTCATCCTCTGCGAGCGCGGGATCAAGACGTTCGAGACTGCGACGCGGTTCACGCTCGACATCAGCGCAGTCCCCGTGCTGAAGCAGGAGACGCATCTGCCGGTGATCGTCGATCCCTCGCACGCCGCCGGCCGCCGCGACCTCGTGCTCCCGCTCGCGCGCGCCGCCGTCGCCGCCGGCGCCGACGGGATCATCGTCGAGGTGCACCCGCGCCCCGAGGAGGCGCTCTGCGACGCCGCGCAGCAGATCCCGACCTCCGAGTTCCACGAGTTCGCGGACGAGATCCGCGCGCTCGCGTCCCTGATGGGACGCGCCATAGGTTGACGGTCGAGCCGGCAGCGCAGGTGGTCGGCCATGTGGTCGTCCCGGGGGACAAGTCGATCTCGCACCGTGCCGTGCTGCTCGGCGCGCTCGGCGAGGGGAAGACGAGGATCCGCGGCTTCGGTCGCTCCGGCGACACGAGGGCGACGATCGAGGCGGTGCGCGCGCTCGGCGTCGAGGTCGAGGACGTCGCCGACGACGAGCTCGTCGTCGCCGGGGTCGGGTTGCGCGGGCTGCACGGAGGCGCGGTCGACTGCGGCAACGCCGGGACGCTGATGCGGCTGCTGGCCGGGATCTGCGCCGGGCAGGAGGGCGAGTTCACGCTCGAGGGCGACGAGTCGCTCTCGGCGCGTCCGATGGAGCGCGTCGCGGCGCCGCTGCGACGGATGGGCGCAGACGTCGAGACGGCCGACGGCCATGCGCCGCTGACCGTCCGCGGCTCGGCGGCGCTCCGCGGAGTCGAGATCGAGCCGGAGGTGGCGAGCGCGCAGGTGAAGTCCGCCATCCTCCTCGCCGGCCTCAACGCCGCCGGCTCCACGACGGTCGTCGAGCGCGTCCCGACGCGCGACCACACCGAGCTCATGCTCGAGGCGGCGGGGGTGCCGGTACGGAGGCGACCGGCGTCGGTCACCGTCGAGCCCGCCGGCGCGCTGCGGCTCGGCGAGATCGTCGTTCCGGGCGACTTCTCGTCCGCGGCGCCGCTCCTCGTCGCGGCGGCTCTCGTGCCCGGCAGCGACGTCACGGTGCACGACCTCGGCGTCAATCCGCGCCGCACCGGGCTGCTCGACGTGCTCGAGCGAATGGGCGCGCGCGTATCCGTCTTCGACCGGCGCCGCGAGGGCCGGGAGCCGGTCGCCTCGGTCCAGGTCCAGTCGGGAGAGCTCGTGGCGACGGATGTCGGCGCGGAGGAGGTGCCCGCGCTCGTCGACGAGCTCCCGCTCGTCGCGCTCCTCGCCTCGCACGCTCGCGGCGAGACGCGCGTCACCGGCGCTGCCGAGCTCCGCGTGAAGGAGACCGACCGCATCGAGGCGGTGACGGACGGGCTGCGCGCGGCCGGGGCTCGGATCCACTCCCTCGACGACGGCTGGACGATCACCGGCGTGCCGGCACGACTCCGCGGCGGCCACCTCGACGCGCGCGGCGACCACCGCATCGCGATGCTCGGCGCCGTCGCCGGGCTCGCCTCGCGCGAGGGCGTCGCGATCGAGGGCGCCGACACGGCGGCTATAAGCTTCCCCGGCTTCTTCGAGCTGCTGGATTCGGTGACACGACGATGATCGTTGCGATCGACGGGCCCGCAGGCGCGGGCAAGAGCACGGTGGCGCGCGCGCTCGCGCAGCGCCTCGGCTTCCGCTATCTCGACACGGGGGCGATGTATCGGGCCCTGACGTGGCTCGCGATGCTGCGCGGGCTCGACCTCTCGGCGGCGGACACGCTCGCCGAGCTCGCCCGCGAAGAGCCGGTCGTCTTCGACGACGACGACCGCGTCTGGATCGGCGGGACGGACGTCACCTCCTCGATCCGCGACACGCGGGTCGACCGGATGGTGCCGGTCGTGGCGCGGCATCCCGCGGTGCGCGAGGTGATGCGCGAGCGGCAGCGACAGCTCGGCCGCGAGGGCGACGTCGTGATCGAGGGCCGCGACATCGGCACCGTCGTCGCGCCCGACGCCGAGGTGAAGGTCTACCTCGTCGCCGACCGCGAGGAGCGCGCGCGGCGGCGGATGGCCGAGCGGCCCGGCATCGGCGCCGACGCGCTCGCCACCGACCTGCGGCTGCGCGACGAGAGCGACGCGGCGCGGATGCGGCCGGCGGTGGACGCGGTCGAGATCGACACGACGAGCCTCCAGGTCGAGGACGTCGTCGACCGGATCGAGGCTCTCGTCCGCGAACGCAGCGCCGCATGAACGCCGCCGGAGCGGGAGAGGCGTGAACGGCGTCGACCTGGCGTGGGTCGTCGGCCGTCCCGTCCTCGGCATCCCGACCGCGCTCGCGACGCGCCTCCGCTCCTACGGGAGCGAGCGCCTACCGCAGACGGGCGGGGTCGTGCTCGCGGTCAACCACTTCTCGTGGATCGACATCCCCTGTCTCGGCTACGAGTCGCCGCGAAACATCTACTTCCTCGCGAAGATCGAGGCGCATCGCGTACACGGGCTGGGGGAGATCATCCGCCTCTTCGGCGCGTTCTCCGTGCGGCGCGGCGAGTCGGACCGTGAGGCGGTGCGGCGCATGCGGGAGGTCGTCCGCGAGGGCAACGTCCTCGGCGTCTTCGTGGAGGGGACGCGCCAGCGCAGCGGCGTTCCCGGGACGGTCCAGCCGGGCGCGGCGATGGCGGCGCTCCAGGAGGACGTGCCCGTCGTCTGTGTCGCGATCCACGGCTCGCAGAAGTGGAAGATCGGCAACTTCGCCCCCGTGTCCCTCGCGTGGGGGGAGCCCGTGCGCTTCGAGGGGCTGCCGAAGGGCGCGAAGGGCTACCGCGAGGCGTCGCGGGAGATCGAGGCCGAGCTCTACCGCCTCTGGTCGTGGCTGCGCGACCTGCACGAGGCCGGCCGTCCTCGCGTGGCGGTGCCGCCGTCGCGGGGCGATGCCGCGCACGTCACGCTTCCGTCGTGAGCGAGGAGACCGACCTTCCGGCGGCGCCCCCGGCGCCGCTCCTCGGCCGCGTCGCGATCGTCGGCTTCCCGAACGTCGGCAAGTCGACGCTCGTCAACCGGCTCACGCAGACCCGAGCGGCCGTCGTCCACGCGACGCCGGGCGTGACGCGCGACACGAAGGAGATCGTCTGCGAGTGGAGCGGCGAGCGCTTCCTCCTCGTCGACACGGGCGGCGTCGACCTCGCCGATCCGGCGCCGCTCACCCAGGCGGTCGCGGCGCAGGCGCGGGCGGCGGTCGACGAGGCGGATCTCGTCCTGCTCGTCCTCAACGCGCGGACGGGGGTGACGCCGGGCGACGAGGAGGTGGCGCAGATCCTGCGCGAGTCCCGGAAGCCGGTCTTCGTCCTCGCGAACAAGATCGACGATCCGACCCAGGAGCCCCTCGCGCTCGAGCTGCACCGGCTCGGTCTCGGCGACCCGATCCCCGTGTCGGGGCTCCACGGCACCGGCACCGGCGACCTGCTCGACGCGGTCGTCGCAGAGCTCGAGCGGCTCGCGCCCGCCGAGCGGCCGGAGCTGCCGGAGGACGCGATCCGCGTCGCGATCCTCGGCCGGCCGAACGTCGGCAAGTCGAGCCTCGTCAACGCCCTCCTCGGCCGCGAGCGCGTGATCGTGAGCGAGATTCCCGGCACCACCCGCGACTCGGTAGACACCGTGCTCGAGCGCGGCGACCGGACGTTCGTGCTCGTCGACACGGCCGGTCTCCGTCGCAAGCGGAAGCACCGGCAGGGGATCGAGTACTACTCCGAGCTCCGCGCGCTCGAGGCGGCCGAGCGGGCGGACGTTGCTCTCGTCCTCGTCGACTCGTCGGAGGGGATCGTCGAGCAGGACCTCGCCGTCGCAGACGTCGCTCGCAAGGCCGACTGCTCGACGCTCGTCGTCCTCTCGAAATGGGACGTCACGACGATCGCGGTCGACGACGTCCGCGGCGAGCTCCGCCGCCGGCTGCGCCAGCGACCGCCGTTCGTCGCCGTCTCGGCACACACGGGGCGCGGTCTCGAGCGGCTGCTCGACGGCGTGGTCGCGCTCTTCGACCGGCACACGGCGCGCGTGTCGACCGGGGAGCTGAACCGCGCGCTCGCCGAGCTGCGCGAGGCCCGCCAGCCGCCGAGCGGGCCGCGCGGGAAGAAGCTGAACCTCCTCTACGGCACGCAGACGCGCGTCCGGCCGCCCCGCTTCCGGCTCTTCGTCAACGATCCCGGCCTCGTCACGCGCGACTACGGCTACTGGGTCGAGAACGAGCTGCGCGAGCGTTTCGGTCTGGAGGGAGTTCCGGTCTCGATCGACTTCGTGAGGCGATCCTGAGCGGATACGTCGGGGACATGTCCGGGGTCAGACCCCGTACATGTCCGCGAAGGCCATAGGCTCCGCCCATGCGCTTCCTCGTGGTCGGCGCCGGCTCGTGGGGCACCGCGTTCACGCGGATCCTGCTCGACCGCGGTCACGAGGTCGTGCTCGCCTGCCGCTCGCGCGAGCAGGCGGAGACGATCGCGAGCACCGGCTGGAACCCGCGCTACCTGCAGAGCGTCGATCTCCGCGCGGCCCGGCCGACGGTGCTCGAGGACGCGCCGGCCGACGTCGACACGATCGTCGTCGCCGTGCCGAGCCGCGCCTTCGGCGAGGTGATCGGGGCCCTGCCGGGAGACGCGCCCGTGCTCAGCCTCGCCAAGGGCCTCGACCCCGAGACCGGCGAGCGCCTCTCGTCCCGCGTCCGCGACCGGCCGGTCGCCGTCCTCTCCGGCCCGAACATGGCGGAGGAGATCGCGTCGGGCCTCCCGACGGCGGCCGTGATCGCGAGCGAGGACGGCTTCCTGGCCGGACAGCTCCAGCACGCACTCAACTCGACGCTCTTTCGCGCCTACGTCAATCCCGACCTCGTCGGCGTCGAGCTGTGCGCGGCGGCGAAGAACGTGATCGCGCTCGCCGCCGGCGGCGTCGACGGGCTGCGGCTCGGAGACAACGCGAAGGCATCGGTGATCGCGCGCGGGCTCGCCGAGATGACGCGGCTCGGCGAGGCGGCTGGCGCGCAGGCGGAGACCTTCGCGGGTCTCGCGGGCATCGGCGACCTCGTCGTCACATGCTGGAGCCGGCACGGGCGCAACCGTCACGCAGGCGAGCTGATCGCGCAGGGGCTGACGCCGGAGCGAGCGGTGGCGGAGATCGGCCAGACGGTGGAGGGGATCGTGACGGCGCCGATCCTGCGCGACCTCTCCCACCGGCTCGAGGTCGAGCTGCCGATCACCGAAGGCGTCTGTGCCGTCCTGTCGGGACAGGACCTGACCGACCTCGTCCGGCGGCTGATGGGGAGGGAGCCGACCGAGGAGTGGGGACCGGTTCGCTAGCCTGGCGGGCATGACGAACCGCTCGTTCTCCTTCACGTCCGAGTCCGTCACGGAGGGCCATCCCGACAAGATCGCCGACCAGGTCTCCGACGCGGTCCTCGACGCCGTCCTCGTCGACGACCCGGAGGGCCGGGTCGCGTGCGAGACGCTGATCACGACCGGCCTCGTCGTCGTCGCCGGCGAGATCACGACCGAGACCTACGTCGACATCCCGAGCCTCGTGCGCGACCGGATCCGCGAGATCGGCTACACGCGGGCGAAGTTCGGCTTCGACGCCGATACGTGCGGGGTCGTCGTCGCGCTCGACGAGCAGTCGCCCGACATCGCGCAGGGCGTGGACGCCTCCTACGAGAGCCAGCACGGGGACGCGGATCCGCTGGACCGGGAGGGAGCCGGCGACCAGGGGATGATGTTCGGCTATGCCTCGAACGAGACCGAGGAGCTGATGCCGCTGCCGATCATGCTCGCGCACCGGCTCGCCCGTCGCCTGGCCGAGGTGCGCAAGGCCGACGTGCTGCCGTACCTCCGCCCCGACGGCAAGACCCAGGTCACCGTCCGCTACGAGACGGACGAGCGCGGGCGGACGAGGCCGGTGGAGATCGAGCGGGTGCTCGTCTCGACGCAGCACCGGGACGGCCTCGACGTCGACACGCTGCTCAAGCCCGACCTGATCGAGCACGTGATCGAGCCGATCCTGCCGAAGGATCTCTACGACCCGAAGCGGCTCGAACACGACAGGGATTTCGTCTACTGCAACCCGACCGGCAAGTTCGTGATCGGCGGCCCGATGGGCGACTCCGGCCTGACCGGACGGAAGATCATCGTCGACACGTACGGCGGCGCGGCGCCCCACGGCGGCGGCGCCTTCTCGGGCAAGGATCCGACCAAGGTCGACCGCTCGGCGGCGTACGCGGCCCGCTGGGTGGCGAAGAACGTCGTCGCGGCCGGGCTCGCCGACCGCTGCCAGCTCCAGGTCGCGTACGCGATCGGCGTCGCGCACCCGCTCTCGGTGCTCGTCGACACGTTCGGGACCGAGCAGATCCCGGTGCCGCAGATCGAGCAGCTCGTCCGCGAGCACTTCGACCTGCGCCCGGCGGCGATCCTCCGCGACCTCGACCTGCGCCGCCCGATCTACGCGCAGACGGCGGCCTACGGACACTTCGGCCGCGCAGAGCGCGACTTCACGTGGGAGCGGACGGATCGGGCGAACGCGCTGCGCGAGGCCGCGGGTCTGGCCGAGGCGTCTACTCCGGTCTGACGAAGAGGCCGGCCGCGGCCCTCTCGGACACGGCGCGCGTCCCGCCGTCGACGCGGACGACGAACTGGTCGGCCGCCGGGTCGGCGCGCTCGACGGCGAGCTCGGTCCCGGGCACGAGACCCTGGTCGTAGAACCAGTGCAGAAGGTCGCCGTCGTGCTCGGCGAGCCGGACGATCGTCGCCCGGGCGCCGGCGCCGAGCGTCGCGAGCGGTGCGAGCTCGGCGTTCTCGGCCTGCTCGACGGCCGGGTCGACCGGCCAGCCGTGCGGGCAGCGGTCGGGATGGCCGAGCTTCTCGTCGATCCGCTCGATCATCTCCTCGTCGAACGTGTCGCCCAGCTCGTCGGCCCGCTCGTGGGCCTCGCCGCCGGTGTAGCCCATGAAGTCGGTGAGGAGCCGCTCGATGATCCGGTGCTTGCGGACGACGCGCTCGGCGCGCACGCGGCCGCTCTCCGTGAGCAGCGCCTCCTTGTGCTCGCCGCGCTCGATCAGGCCCTCGACCTCGAGGCGCTTGAGCATCTCGCCCGCCGACGCCCGCGAGACGTGGAGCATCTCGGCGACGCGCGAGGCGAGCGGCGGCGAGCCGGCGCCTCGCGGCGTGTACTCGCCGATCGGGAACGCGAGGAAGTAGATCGTCTCGAGGTATTCGTCGACCGAATGTCCCGGCGCCGGCATGTCGCTATATTGCCCCTCGCGGTTGGTGTAAGGGAACCCTTACACACGGATGCGCGAGAAGCCTGATGTCGACCGGACAGATATTCCTGCTCGGCGCCGTCGCGGGAGCGACGATCTTCCTCGGCCTGCCGGTGGGGCGGATGCAGGGCCTGAGCACGGGCGCGCGCTCGGGGCTGTCCGCGCTCGCGACCGGCATCCTCGTCTTCCTCTTCTGGGACGTGATGTCGAACGCGGTCGACCCGATCGACTCGGCCCTGCACGCGCACCACTGGGGGCGCTTCAGCGAGCTGAGCGCGCTCGGCGTCGTCGGGTTCACCGGCGGCCTGATGAGCCTCGTCTACTACGACGCGTGGATGAAGCGGCGCGCCGGCCGCCGCAGCTCCTCGCTCGTCGGGCCGGGCGCGGCGGCGGTCGACGAGTTCGTCGAGCGCCGGCACCTCGACCTCGCGAATCCCGCCGTGCGGCTCGCGTTCCTGATCGCGATCGGCATCGGCGTCCACAACTTCGGCGAGGGGCTCGCGATCGGCCAGGCGGCCGCGGCGAGCGAGATCGGCCTCGCCGTGACGCTGATCATCGGCTTCGGCCTGCACAACGCGACCGAGGGATTCGGGATCTGCGGGCCCCTGAGCGGGGAGGGGATCCAGCCGAGCTGGCGGCTGCTCGGGCTGCTCGGCCTGATCGGCGGCGGCCCGACCTTCCTCGGGACGGTGGTCGGGCAGGCGTGGGCCAGCGCTGCGGTCTCGGTCGTCTTCTTCACCGTCGCGGGCGGCTCGATCCTCTACGTCGTGCGGGAGCTCTTCGCGGTCAACCGCCGCTACGGCCATCCCGTGCTCGTCTCCTGGCTCCTGCTCGCCGGCGCCCTGCTCGGCTTCGCGACCGACTTCGTCGTCACCGCCGCCGGCGTCTAGTTGCCCGTCGCATAGCATCGGGGCATGTGCCGGAACATCCGCGTTCTCTACAACTTCGATCCGCCAACGAGCTCCGACGAGATGCAGGCGGCGGCGCTTCAGTACGTGCGCAAGGTCAGCGGCATGAACAAGCCGTCGAAGGCGAACGAGGCGGCGTTCGACCGCGCCGTGCACGAGATCGCCCACGTCACGCAGCACCTGCTCGCCGACCTCGTCACGACCGCGCCGCCGAAGGACCGGGAGGTCGAGGCGGAGCGTCGCCGTGCCCGCGCCGTCGCACGCTTCGGCTAGGCGCTAGTGGTCGAGGCTGAGCACCCATTCGCTGCGCGGGAGCACGGCGAACGTCTCGCCGTCGCGCGGCTCCCGGCCGAGCACGTCCCGGATCGCCTGCGCGCGTGACTTGCGGGCGGGAAGGCCGGGCCTGCGCCCGACCTCGCCGAGGACGCGCCACTCGTCGGGTCCGAGCTGCTGCAGCACGACGTACCTGCCGGCGTCGGGGCTCACGCGCCGAGCCTATCGAGCCGCCTCGACGAGCTCGGTGCGGAGCTCGTGGCTGCCGTCGGCGAGCGGCGCCTCGTAGTAGAGGCGATGCGCGCCCGACGGGAGCGGCAGCACGTCGAGGTAGCGGTACGGCGCGACCGGGGCGTGGCCGTCCGGCTCGAGTAGCCCTGCAACTCCGGTCGGCTCTGCGAGACCGGTGCGCTCGGAGAAGTTCTCCTCCTTGCTCGCGCGCCCGTCGTAGCTCGCGCGCCCGTCGGCGAGGACGGCCGTGACGCGGGCGCCCCTCGCGTCCCACAGGCCGGCGCGGCCGGCGAGGGCGACGCCGTGCCACCGCCAGTCGACTCCGTCCTCGCTCGTCGCGAACCCGGTCGTCATCCGGTCCTCCTCGCCCGCGTGTCGAGCGGATGGCAGCAGATCCAGCCGAGCCAGCCGTCGCGGGCGCGGCGGATCACCGGGTCCTTGACAGCCGTGTCTCGATCGCCGGGCAGGACGGTCCTCGGCTCCGCGCGCGCGAGCTCCTCCGGCGTCGCAGCCTCGAGCAGGTCGATACGCCAGTGCTTGCTGCGGGACGTCGCGCACGACACGTACAGCCGCCATCGGCCATCGGCAGCCAGAAGCGCCGGCCGCTCGAGCGACTCGGCGCCGAAGGCCTCCTTCTCGAGCACCGCCACCGTCTCCAGGCGCTCCCCGTCGTCGGAGCGGGCGACGACGACGAACGAGCCGCGCTCGCCGGGAGTGCGTAGCCGGTACGCGAGGACGATCCCGCGCTCGCCGTCGAGGCTCGCGCTCGGCGCGCCCGCCCAGCTGCCGGCCCCGGAGCCGGGCGCCGGAACGGCCACCGCCGCCGCGCCGTCGCCGGGAACGGGAAACCGCGTCACGCCCGAGCCTGCGAATCGGCTGCGATCACGGCGAGGTCGCCGCCGACCCACGACGCCCGCGACTCGAATCCCGCGGCCGCGAGCCAGCCGAGCTGGTCGTCGAGGCTGTCGGGCAGGTCGAAGCCGGCACTGAGCGGGATCAGCGCGTCCGCGGGGTCGTACGGGACGATCACATCCGCGAGGACGAAGCGTCCGCCGGGCGCGAGCACGGCGGCGACGCGCGCGAAGAGATCCCGTTTCCCGGCCACGTCGAGGTGGTGGACGGCTTCGTCGATCCCGACGAGCCTCGCGCCGGGATGAAGCGCGAGGACGCGGCGCGCGGTCTCGCCCGTTCCCGTGCCGAGCTCGAGGATCGCCGCAGTCTCGACGCCCTCGGTCGCGCGCGCCGTCTCCTCCTGCAGCTCGTCGTACCGCGCGATGTCCTCGCGGATCAGCGTCGAGTACGTGGCGGGATCGAAATGGAACTGCGACATCGCCCGGCTCCGACCATAGCCGGGGCTACGCTCGCCGGCATGGGCGCGCTCGCCTCCGTCTACCCGCTCGTCACCGCCCGCGCGGTCGCGCGACCGTTCACGTACGAGGTGCCGGAGGACGCCGGGAAGGGCTCGGTGGTCACGATCCGCTTCGGCAACGCGCGACGGCGCGGCGTCGTCACCGAGGTCGGCGTCGAGCCGCCGGAGGGGGTCGAGCCGGCCGCCGTCGAGCGCGTCGTCGAGCAGCTCCCGCCGGCGCTCGTCGACCTCGCCCTCTGGCTCGCGGACTACTACGGCTCGACCCCCGCGCGCACGCTCGCCCTCGTCGCCCCGCACCAGCCGGCGCGGCGCGGCGAGCGGCGCGAGGTCGTCGGCCGGGCGTCGCTTCCCGCCGAGCCGCCGCCCGCTGCGCTCTCGGAGGCGCAGAAGCGCGCGCTCGCGCGGATCGAGGCGTTGCTGGACGCCCAGGGCGGCAACGTCCTGCTCGAGGGCGCGACCGGTAGCGGCAAGACGGAGGTCTACATCCGTGCCTGCGAGGCGGCGCTCGCTCGCGGCCGCGGCGCGATCGTCCTCGTCCCCGAGATCGCGCTCACACCGCAGACGCTCGGCCGCTTCCGCGCGCGCTTCGGCGATCGCGTCGCCGTCCTCCACTCGGGCCTGAGCGACGCCGAGCGGCGGGACGAGCGAGAGCGGATCGCGACGGGCGAGGCGCGGGTCGTCGTCGGCGCGCGCTCCGCCGTCTTCGCGCCGGTCGCGCCGCTCGGGGCGATCTGCGTCGACGAGGAGCACGACTCGTCGTACAAACAGGAGTCGGATCCCCGCTACGACGCCCGCACCGTCGCCGCGAAGCGGGCGGCGCTCGAGGGCGCCGTCGCCGTCTTCGGCTCGGCGACGCCGCGGCCCGAGTCGTGGCAGGCGCTCGAGCGGCTCGAGCTCGGCGGCCGGATCGGCGCGCCGCTCCCGAGCGTGCGTGTCGTCGACCTGCGCCGCGAGCGCGGCTACCCGCTCTCGACGCCGCTCCTCGCCGAGCTCGGTCGGCTGGCCGAGAACGGCGGCAAGGCGATCCTCCTGCTCAACCGCCGCGGTGTCGCGCCCGCGCTCCACTGCCGCGCCTGCGGGACGACGCGACGCTGCGCCAACTGCGACGTCGCGCTCACGCTGCACGGCGACGACACGCTCCGCTGCCACCACTGCGGGGCGACCGAGCCGGTCGCCGAGACCTGCCCGGCGTGCGGCTCGGCGGAGGTCGCGCGGATCGGCGCCGGCACGCAGCGGCTCGAGCGCGAGCTCGAGAAGCACGTCCCCGAGCTCGAGCGGATCCGCCTCGACGCCGACGCGGTCGAGAAGCCGGGGGAGCTGCGCGCGGCGCTCGAGCGCTTCGCCGCCGCCGACCGCGCCGTCCTCGTCGGGACGCAGATGGTCGCGAAGGGCCATCACTTCGCCGGCGTCGAGCTCGCCGCCGTCGTCGACGCCGACACCGGGCTCGGCCTGCCCGACTTCCGCGCCGAGGAGCGGACGTTCCAGCTCCTCACGCAGCTCGCCGGCCGCAGCGGCCGTGACGCGCCCGGCCGCGTCCTCGTCCAGACGTTCCAGCCCGAGTCGCGGGCGGTCGAGCACGCCGCGCGTCACGACGTCGCCGGCTTCCTCGCCGGCGAGCTCGAGCGGCGCCGCGCGCTCGGCTACCCGCCGTTCCGCCACCTCGTCCGCATCGTCGTCAGCGGCCCCGAGCTCGCCGACGCGACGCGCGCGCTCGAGGAGCTGAAGGCAGGGTTGCCGGGACACGAGCTGCTCGGCCCGGCGCCGCTCCTCCGCCTGCGCGGCCGCCACCGGGCGCAGCTCGTCGGCAAGACCGACCAGCCGCGCGCACTCGCCTCCCGCGCCGCAAGCCTCCTCGCTGCGGCGGCGCCGGCCATGCGCCGCGCACGTCTCACGGCCGTCGTGGACGTCGACCCGCAGAGCGTTTAGGGTCGCGCCATGAAGGACTTCAGGGAGTTCCTGCTACGCGGCAACCTCATCGAGCTCGCCGTCGCGTTCGTGATCGGCACGGCGTTCGCGGCCGTCGTCACGGCGCTCGTCAAGGATCTGATCACGCCGCTCATCGCCGCGATCGGCGGCAACCCGGACTTCAGCTTCCTTCACTTCACCGTCCATCACAGCGTCTTCCTCTACGGGGACTTCCTCAACTACCTGATCACCTTCCTCGTGATCGCTCTCGTCGTCTTCTACCTCGTCGTGAAGCCGACGAACGCCCTCTTGGCGCGCCTGAAGACGGAGCCGCCGGTGGACGAGACGGTGCAGCAGTGCCCGCACTGCCTGAGCGAGATCCCGGCCGAGGCCCGGGTGTGCGCGTTCTGCACGCGCGACGTCCCGTAGTGGCCGCGGGGCCGGGCGAGCGCGTCCGCACCGGGGGCTGTCTCTGCGGCGACGTCCGTTACAGCGTCCGCGGCGAGCCGTTCCACGTCGGGCGGTGCCACTGTGCCGACTGCCGCAAGGAGTCGGGCAGCACGTACACGATCTACGGCCAGTGGCCGCCCGAGGCGTTCGAGTGGAGGGGCGAGTACGCGACGTACGAGGGACGCAGCTTCTGCCCGCGCTGCGGCTCGCGGCTCTTCGACGTCTACGACGACGGCGTCGAGATCCGGCTCGGCTCGCTCGACGAGGCGCCGTTCGAGCTGCGGCCGGAGGCCGAGGTCTGGATCAAGCGGCGCGAGCCGTGGCTGCACGAGGTCGAAGGCGCCGCGCAGCACCGCGAGAGCCGCTAGTCCGCAGTTCGCTGGAAGAGCACGAAGTCGCGCCACTCCCCGTGGATGAGGAGGAAGCGGCGCGCAACCCCGATCCGCTCGAAGCCCGCCTTCTCGAGCACGCGCTGCGACGCGACGTTGTCGACGAGGGTCGCCGCCTCGACCCGGTGGAGCTCGAGCTCGCCGAACGCGATCGCGACGGCGTCCTCGACCGCAGAGGTCGCGAGGCCGCGCCCGTTCCGCGCCTGGTCGATCCAGTAGCCGATCGTCACGCTCTGCAGCACCTCGCGCACGATGTGGAAGAGGTTGATCGTCCCCGCGATCGCGTCGCCGTCGAGGATCGCGAACGCCAGCCTCCCGTCGGCGAGCTGGCGCTCGAGGCGCGTCCGCTGCCCGTCCGCCGTGAAGAAGTCCTCCGGGCGCTCGGGCTCGTACGGCGCGAGAAAGTCGCGGTTCGCGGCATAGAGCGCGGCCAGCTCCTCCGCGTCCTCGGCTCGCAACGGCCGGATCATCCCGCGCGGAGTGCCGCGTCGCGGTCGGGTGGGAAGCGCTCGAGGATCCACCCCTCGTCCAGAGGCTCGCGCACGTAGGAGCGGCCGTTGATGCGGACGAAGTCGCGCGTCCGCGGATCCATCGGCAGCCGCGCCTCGGCCGGGAAGTTGCGGTTGTGGCGCTCGATCAGCTCGTTGACGCGGGCGAAGCTCCAGTTGTGCGCCAGCTCGCGCCACGCGGCCTCGAACGCGGCCGGGTCGACGAGCTCCCCGGCGAGCGTTCTCCACGCCGCCGTGAGCTGCTGCTCGTGCTCGTCGAGCTCCTCCTCGATCGCGCGCAGCCGGCGCATCCAGACCGTCGGCCCGCCGAGCGCGCGGATCGCCGCCTCGGCGTCGGGACGGAAGTTCCGGATCCGCTGCCGCAGCGGCCGGCCGCGCACCGGGCTCGTCTCGAGATCCGCCTCGAGCAGCTCCCGCTCGCGGCGCTCGCGCGGCGTCTCCGGACGGATCGCGCCCTGGCCCATGACCTCGCGAAGCGTCCGGGGATCCATGTGTGCGAGGGTACCCTCCGATCGAATGGCGGAGATCGAGGGCCAGGTCAAGGACGAGGAGCTCGACCCGGAGCGAGAGGCGCGCCGGCGGGTGGCGCTCGCCCAGATTCGCCAGTATCCCGACGCGGCGCTCAAGCTGGCGGCGCGGCCCGTCGAGGAGTTCGACGACGATCTCCAGCGGCTCGCCGAGCGGATGAAGCAGCTGATGGAGGACGCCAACGGGATCGGCCTCGCCGCGACGCAGGTCGGCGTCCTACAGCGGCTCTTCGTCTTCCACGTCTCGGAGGACGAGGTGGCCGCGATCGCGAACCCCGAGATCGTCGAGCGCAGCGACGAGACCACGGTCGACGACGAGGGCTGCCTCTCGATCCAGGGCGTCCTGCTGCCCATCGAGCGCCCGGCCACGGTCGCGATCGAGGGCCGGGACGAGCATGGAGACGAGGTTCGGTACGAGCTCGAGGAGCCGTACTCGCGCGTCGCGCAGCACGAGACCGACCACCTCGACGGCGTGCTGATCCTCGACCGGACGACGCCCGAGGCGCGGCGCGAGGCGCTCGCGATGCTGCGGCCCCGGATCGTCCTCGGCTAGGCGTGGCGCGGATCGCGGTCGCCGCGACCGCGCCGTTCGGCGCCGACGTTCTCGAGCGGCTCGCGGCCGAGCACGACGTGACGCAGCTCCTGACGCGGCCGGACTCGCCGAGCGGACGCGGCCGGCGGGTCGCGCCGCCGCCGGCGAAGCAGAGGGCTGAGCGGCTCGGCATCCCGATCGCGCAGCCTGCGCGCCTCGACGACTCGGTGGAGCTCGCCGCGGACACGGTCGTCGTCTGCGCGTACGGCCTGCTCATCCCGAACGTCCTGCTCGAGCATGCCCTCTGGCTGAACGTCCACCCGTCGCTGCTCCCGCGCTGGCGCGGCGCCGCCCCGGTCGAGCGCGCGCTCATGGTCGGCGACGACGAGACCGGCGTCACGATTCACCGCACCGTCGAGGCGCTCGATGCCGGGCCGGTTGCGGCACAGCGGGCATTTCCGATCGGGCCGGAGGACGACGCGGGCGCCGTCTACGCGCGCGCGGCGGAGGTCGCGGTCGACCTGCTGCGCGACGTCCTCGCGCAGCCGGAGCCGTCCTTCGTCCCGCAGTCCGGGGACGGCGTCACCTACGCCGAGAAGATCCGTGCGCAGGATCGCGAGCTCGACCCCGACGCGCCCGCGCACGAGCTCGTGAACCTCGTGCGCGCGCTCTCGCCGCACATCGGGGCGCGGCTCGGCGACCTCATCGTCTGGCAGGCGCGGGTCGCCGCCGACGGCTCGTTCGAGCCGCTCGAGGTGCAGCCGGCGGGCGGGCGCCGCATGCCGTACGACGCATACCTGCGAGGCAGGCGATGACGTGGTGGTATGCCGTCGTCGAGGCGCGTCACGAGCTCCAGAACCCGACGAGCCCCGAGAAGATCCTCCTCCTCGGCGAGCGGCTCGGCCTCGGCCCGGAATCGCACGTGCTCGACGTCGCCTCCGGCCGGGGCGGGCCGGCGCTGCTCCTCGCCGAGCGGTTCGGCTGCCGGCTCACCTGTGTCGAGCGCTCGCCGGAGTTCGTGGCAGTCGCCCGGGAGCGGGTCGCCGCGGCCGGTCTCGGGGACCGGATCGAGCTCGTCGAGGCCGATGCCGCGGCCTACGAGCTCGGCCGCTACGACGCGGCGCTCTGCCTCGGCGCGACCTTCGTCTACGGCGGTCTCGTCCCGGCGCTCGAGCGCCTGCGCGCGACGGCGCCGCAGGTCGCCGTCGGCGAGCCGTACTGGCGGACGTCGCCGCCGCCCGCCATGGACGATCCGAAGCGAGTCGGCGAGGAGGACTGGCTGCCGCTCGTCGAGACGATCGACCTGGCCGAGTCGGCCGGCGTCCGCGTCGTTTCACTGATCGCGTCCTCTCGGGACGACTGGGACCGCTACGAGACGCTCCACTGGCAGGCGCTCGATGAGTGGCTGGCCGAGAATCCGGATCACCCCCAGGCGGATGAGTTCCGCGAGCTCGGCGCCGCCCACCGCGATCGCTACCTCCGCTGGCAGCGGGACACCGTCGGCTGGGCGATGCTCGTCTGCCGGTCGTGACCAGCCCGGCCCGCCGCGCCGCGTACGAGGTGCTGCTGCGCGTCTTCGAGCAGGACGCGTACGCCGACCGTGCCTTCCGCAGCGCGGCCGAAGGGCTCGACGAGCGCGAGCGCGCCTTCGCACAGCGGCTCGCGTACGGCGCCGTGCAACGGGTGCGGACGCTCGACTACGCGATCGAGACGCTCGGCCGGCGGCCCGTGCGGAAGCTCGATCCACCCGTTCGCGCTGCGCTGCGCCTCGGCGCGTACCAGCTCGGCTACACCGAGACGGCGCCGCACGCGGCCGTCAACGAGTCGGTGGAGCTCGTCCGCGGCGCACGGCTCGAGCGCGCGGTGCCGTTCGCGAACGCGGTGCTGCGGCGGCTCGCCGGCGGGCTCCGCCCGCTCCTCGACTCGCTGCCCGACGGGCCGCTGAAGGAGTCGTACCCCGACTGGATCCACGAGGTCTTCGTGCGCGTGGTCGGCGAGGACGGCGCGCTCGCGCTGATGCGCGCGATGAACGAGCCGCTCGAGACGGTTGTCCGCCTCGTCCGCGGCGAGCCGCCGGCGGGTGCGGAGGAGACGGACGTGCCCGGCGCCTACCGCGTCGAACGCGTGGACGAGGCGGCGGTCGCGGCCGGCCTCGTCTGGCCGCAGAGCCGCGGCTCGCAGCTCGCCGGGCTCTGCGTCGGCTCCCGCGAGGGCGAGCGGGTCCTCGACCTCTGCGCCGCGCCCGGCGGGAAGACCGGACAGCTGCGAGGCGAGGTCACGGCGGTGGAGATCGACCCGGGACGCGCGTCGGAGCTTCGCGCGAACCTCGCGGCGATGGGTCGCACCGACGCCACGGTCGTCGAGGCGGACGGGACGGCGCTGCCGTCCGGTCTGACCGGCTTCGACCGCGCGCTCGTGGACGCGCCCTGCTCGGGCCTCGGCGTGCTCGCGCAGCGGCCGGATCTGCGCTGGCGAGGGCGGCCGTTGCCGGATCTCCAGCTCGCGCTGCTCCGCTCCGCCGCCGAGCGGGTGCGGCCCGGCGGGACGATCGTCTACTCCGTCTGCACGCTCGCTCCGGACGAGTGCGAAGCGGTCGTCGACGCGAGCGGGCTCCGCGTTCTGCCGCTCGGCGGCGAATGGCCCTTGTTCGCCCACCCATCGCGGCCGGAGTTCCTGCTCACGCTGCCGCACGTCCACCGCACGAGCGGCTTCTTCGTCGCACGGCTCGCTCGCGACTGACCCACGTCGTACCATCCCCGGGCGGTATGCCGTGGAGCGACTGGATCCGGACAGTCGAGATCGAGCCGTCGCTGTACGCGGCGGACTTCGCTCGCCTCGGCGAGAACGTCGAGGCACTCCTGCACGCCGGCGCGCGGATCTTCCACTTCGACGTCGGCGACGGCCACTTCGTCGAGCCGATCACGATGGGGCCGGTCGTGCTCAGGGCGATCGCGCCGCTCGTGCACGCGGCCGGCGGCGTCCTCGACTGTCACCTCATGGTCGACAATCCGACGCGCCACTTTCCCCAGATCGCCGCCGCGGGCGGCGACAGCGCAACGTTCCACTACGAGGTCGTCGAGGACGTTCCGGGAACGATCGCCGCCGCCCGGGAGCACGGGCTCGCGGTGGGCGTCGCCTTCAATCCGGACACCGAGCCCGAGGCCGTGGCCCGAGTCGCCGGCGGCGCCGACGTCGTCCTCTGCATGAGCATCCATCCCGGCTACAGCGGCCAGGCGTTCGTGCCCGAGGCGCTGGCCCGGGTCGTGCGGCTGCGGGCCCTGTTGCCAGACCGCGTCTACGTCCAGGTCGACGGCGGCATCGACCATGAGAACATCAAGGCCGTCCACGACGCCGGCGCGACCCTGCTCGTGGCGGGCTCCGCGATCTTCAAGCGGGAGGATCTCCCCCGCGCGTACCGCCGCCTCGTCCAGACGCTTGCCTGACGACGCGCACTACCGGCGGGCGCTCGACCTGGGCGAGCGGGGGCGCGGCAAGGTGCGCGACCACCCGCTCGTCGGCGCGGTCGTCGTCCGCGACGGCGAGGTCGTGGGGGAGGGATGGTACGAGTACGACCTCGTACGCCACGCGGAGATCGCGGCACTCGACCAGGCGGGCGCGAGGGCGCGCGGCGCGACGCTCTACGTCACGCTCGAGCCGTGCTCGCACGAGGGCCGGACGCCGCCGTGCGCCGACGCCGTCGTCGCGGCCGCCGTCTCCCGCGTCGTCGTCGGCGCGCGTGACCCGAACCCGCTCGTCGACGGACGAGGTGTGGAGCGGCTGCGGGCGGCGGGGATCGAGGTCGAGCTGCTCGACGATCTCGCGGCGCGGCGCCAGAACGAGGCGTGGCGGGCGTGGAAGGCGCTCGGGCGGCCGTTCGTGACGTACAAGGCCGCGGTCACGCTCGACGGCCGCGTCGGCGTTCCCGGCCGCCGCTGGGTCTCGGGCGAGGAGTCGCGCCGCCGCGTGCACGAGCTCCGCGCGGCCTCGGACGCCGTCGCGGTCGGGATGGGCACCGTCCGAGCCGACGCGCCGCGGCTCGACGCGCGCGGCGTCGACGCGCTGCGCCAGCCGCGCCGGCTCGCCTTCGGCCGCGGCCCGCTCTCGGAGGGATCCGAGCTCGAGCTGCGCAGCGGCCCCCTCGAGGCGGAGTTGCAGGCGCTCGCGGCCGAGGGCGTCCAGTCGCTGCTGCTCGAGGGCGGGCCGACGCTCGCGACCGCCTTCCTCGCAGCCGGGCTCGTCGACAAGCTGCTCCTCTTCGTCTCGCCGAGCGTCGCGGGCGCCGGGTCTCACGTCCTCGGCGAGCTCGCGTCGCCGCTCGAGCTCCTGCATCTGCGCGCAGAGCCGTCCGGCGAGGACGTCCTCCTCGAGGCGTACCTGCGCGAGCCATAGCCCGTCGCGGCCTAGGCTTAGCGGCATGTTCACCGGAATCGTGCGCGAGGTCGGGACCGTCGCCGCGTCCGAGGACGGGCGGCTCGTCGTCGCAGCGCCGGAGGCAGCGGCCGGAGCCGCGCCGGGCGACTCGCTCGCCGTCTCGGGCGTCTGCCTCACGGTGGTCGAAGCGGGCGACGGCCGCGTCGCCTTCGACGTCGTCCCGGAGACGCTCTCCCGCTCGACGCTGGGCGGGCTGCGTACGGGCGATCCCGTCAACCTCGAGCCGCCGCTGCGCGTCGGCGACCTGCTCGGCGGCCACATTGTCCAGGGGCACGTCGACGGCGTCGGCCGCGTCCGCTCGGTCGTCGAGGAGGACGCCGATCGGCGCGTGTGGATCGACGCGCCGGAGGACGTCCTCCGCACGTGCGTCGAGAAGGGCTCGATCGCCGTCGACGGCGTGTCGCTCACCATTGCCGGGCTCGACGAGTCCGGCTTCGCCGTCGCGCTGATCCCGCACACGCTCGAGGCGACGACGCTCGCTCGCCTGGAGCAGGGATACCGGGTCAACCTCGAGGCGGACGTGCTCGGCAAGGTCGTCGAGCGGCTCGTTGCGGAGAGGCTCGGGTCGTGAGCGCCCCGTTCGCCACCGTCGACGAGGCGGTCGAGGACATCCGCAACGGGAAGATGGTCGTCGTCGTCGACGACCCCGACCGCGAGAACGAGGGCGATCTCGTCGTCGCGGCGCAGTTCGCGACGCCCGAGGCGGTCAACTTCATGGCGACCCACGCCCGAGGGCTGATCTGCCTCTGCCTGACCGAGGAGCGCTGCGACCGGCTCGGCCTGCCGCCGATGACGCCCCGGAACGAGGCGCGCCTCGGCACGGCGTTCACGGTCTCGATCGAGGCGCGGGACGGGGTGACCACCGGGATCTCCGCCGCCGACCGCTCGCGCACGATCCAGGTCGCGATCGAGCCCGACTCGACTCCGCACGATCTCGTCCAGCCCGGCCACGTCTTCCCGCTCCGCGCGCGAGACGGCGGCGTCCTGCGCCGGGCCGGCCAGACCGAGGCTGCGGTCGACCTCGCGCACCTTGCCGGCCTGATCCCTGCGGGCGTCGTCTGCGAGATCATGAACGAGGACGGGACCATGGCCCGCGTCCCGGACCTCGTGCCGTACTGCGAGCGGCACGGGCTGCGGCTGCTCACCGTCGCAGACCTGATCGAGTACCGCCGGCGGACGGAGAAGCTCGTCGAGCGCGTCGTCTCGGTGCAGCTGCCCACGCCGTACGGGAGATTCGCCGCGACCGCGTTCCGCGAGACGCTCACCGGGCGCGAGCACCTCGCGCTCGTCATGGGCGAGATCGGCGAGGGCCTGCTCGTGCGGGTCCACTCCGAGTGCCTCACCGGCGACGTGTTCCATTCGCTCCGCTGCGACTGCGGCGAGCAGCTCGACGCGGCGCTCGCCGCGATCGCCGCGGAGGGCCGCGGCGTCCTCCTCTACATGGCGCAGGAAGGGCGCGGCATCGGCCTGCTCAACAAGCTCAAGGCGTACGAGCTACAGGAGCAGGGCCTCGACACGGTCGACGCGAACCTCGCGCTCGGCTTCGCCGCCGACGAGCGGGAGTGGGGGATCGGCAACCAGATCCTCGCCGACCTCGGCGTGACGACGATCCGGCTCCTGACGAACAACCCGAAGAAGGTGTCGGGCCTGCAGGCCTGGGGGCTCGAGGTGACGGAGCAGGTGCCGATCGAGGTGCCGCCGCGACCCGAGAACGCTCGCTATCTCGCCGCCAAGCGGGATAAGCTCGGGCACAAGTTGCACCACCAGGACCTGAAGTTCGGATCGCACCCACTCGAGGCGGAGGACGCGTGAGCAACGGAGGTTTTTGGCCGGGCGAGCAGCCCGTGGTCGCGCAGGAGCCGGAGGCAGAGCTCGAGCCGGTGCCGGCCGGGGAGGCAGAGCCGGAGCCGCGTGAGGAGGCAGAGCCCGCGCCGGCCGAGGAGGCAGGGCCGGACGGGGACGAGGCAGCGGAAGAGGAAGCGGACGAGACGGCCGAGGCGCCCGAGCCCGAGCCGGCCGCGCGCCGGCAGCACGCGCCGGACGAGCTCGACGTCGCCGACGGCGTCGCCGTCCTCGAGGGCAGCCCGTCGGGCGCCGGTCGCTCCGTCGGCATCGTCGTGGCCCGCTTCAACGGGGAGATCACGAACGCGCTCCTCGACTCGGCGCTCTCGGCGCTCGTGCTCGCCGGCGTGTCGCCCGAGCGGACGACCGTCGTCCCGGTTCCCGGCGCGTTCGAGCTGCCGCTCGCCGCGATGGCCCTCGCCAAGACACGCCGCTACTCGTGCGTCGTCGCGCTCGGCTGCGTCATCCGCGGCGAGACCGCGCACTTCGACTTCGTCGCCGGCGAGGCCGCCTCCGGCATCCAGCTCGCGGCGCTCGAGACGGGCGTCCCCGTCTCGTTCGGCCTGCTCACCGTCGACACGATCGAGCAGGCGCGCGCGCGGACGGACAAGGGGGCCGACGCCGTCCGGGCCGCGCTCGAGATGGCCGATCTCTTCGCGCAGCTCCGCGACCAGGCGAAGGCGGCCGGCTAGCCGCCTCGTTCGGCTATCCTGGCCCGCCGATGTCCAAGGTCTGCGCGATCTGCGGGAAGAAGCCCGGCTTCGGCAACCACCGCAGCCACTCGATGGTGGCGACGAAGCGGCGCTTCGATCCGAACCTCCAGCGCGTCCGCGTGCTCATCGGCGGCAAGCCGACGCGGGCGTACGTCTGCACGCGCTGCCTCAAGGCCGGCAAGGTCCAGAAGGCTCTTTAGGAGGACTACCGCGGCTCGCGCCACATCGGGCGCACGCGGATCCCGTCGAGGATCTCGAGCTCGCCGCGCGGCTCGAAGCCGAGACGTGCATACAGCCGCGCGTTGTCGGCGGTCGACGCCTCGAGATAGGCCGGCACACGCTCCTCGTCGCAGCGCTGCAGCACGGGCGCGAGGAGCGCCGCGCCGCGGCCTTGTCCGGTCGCCTCGGGGACGACGCCGACGGCGAAGAGGTACCAGTGCGGCTCCTTGGGATGCACCCGCGCCACCACGCTCATCGCCCGTGACGCCCGGACGAGCTCTCGCGGGAAGAGGCGAACGTAGCGCGGCAACATCCTGAGCTGGTCCCGGAGCGGCTCGGGATAGCCGCCCGGACGGCGCCAGATCGCGGCGCCGAGCCGGTCGTCGTCGAGCCACACCTCTCCGTATCCCGCGAACCCGAGCCGGCACTCGAGCTCGAAGTAGCGCGCCAGTCGCGGCGTCCGCTCCGGCCCCTCGCGGATGAAGGCCGCGAGCACCGGGTCGCGGACGAAGGCGCGGGCGAGGATCTCGGCGGCGAACGGCGACTCCTCGGAGCGCGCGAGCCTCGCCGTCACTCCGTAGGCTTCGGCACGTCGTAGATGAGCCAGAGCCGTTCGCCGGTCTGCGAGCCGGTCGGGGCCTGCGCCGTGATCTGGCCGAGCTCGGGGCACTCGCAGACCTCCGGCATCTGCCTCGACGAGGCCGTCAGGTAGCGGCAGCTCCCGTCGCCGAGCCGCTCTCCGCTCCAGACGTTGGCATCGCTCATGCGCCGATTCTGCAACATGTCCCAGGTGAACCTCGTCGCGCGCTTCCGCGAATGGCGGATCGACCGGCTGGCCGACCGGCGTGCGAGGCGCCCGCACGGACGAAGGGCGAGGGCGACGTACGGCGCCGACGACGTGCACTCCTTCCTCTGGGAGCCGGTGCTCGAGGCGTTGGCGCTCGCTTCCGGCGACCGGCTGCTCGACGTCGGTTGCGGCGGCGGCGCCTTCCTTCGCCATGTCCTCGCGACGGTGGGCTGCGAGGCGGCCGGTCTCGACCACAGCCGGGACATGGTGCGTGTGGCGCGGGCGAAGAGCGCGGGTCTGCGCGTCGTCCAGGCGGACGTGACGGCCATGCCCTTTCCCGACGGCGAGTTCACCGCCGTGTCCTGCCTCGTCGCGTTCTTCTTCTTCCCCGATCCTGTCGCGGCGCTCCGCGAGGTGCGGCGGGTGCTCGACCCCGAGCGCGGACGGCTCGCAGTGATGACGACTGCGCCGGAGGCGAAGGGGACGCCGGCGGCGCCGTACCCGCTCTCGACCCGCGGCCGCTTCCACACAGACGACGAGCTCGTCGCCCTCGCGCGGGAGGCGGGTCTGCGCGAGCCGCGCATCGCGTACCGCGAGCCGTGGGCGCAGCTCCTCGTCGCCCGTAGGTAGGAAGTCCCCGCAAGCAGGCAGCGCAACCGTCGACCGCGCCGAGCGGTCAAATAGCGTGGATGGAGGCGGGACACGCGCTTTCCTCGCCGCTCGGCCGGATCACGATCGCGAACGAGGCGATCGCGCAGATCGTGGCCGAGACCGCGCTCGAGTGCTACGGCGTCGTCGGGATGAAGGCGCCGCTGCGCGGGCGGCTCGCGCGCCGCAGCACGCGCGGCATCGAGATCGGACGGGAAGGCGACGACGTGACGGTCGACCTGCACGTCGTCGTCGAGTACGGGCTCAACCTCGCCGAGGTGGCCTCGACCGTCCGGAATCGCGTCGCGTACGAGGTCGAGCGGCTTACCGGCCTTCCGGTGCGTGCGGTCGAGGTCCACGTCGACGACGTCCGGCCGACATGACGGCGAGCGCGGCGCAGGACGTCGAGCGCGTCCGGAGCCTCGTCCGCGCCGCGCTCGCGTCGCTCGAGGCGAGCCGCTCCCGGATCGACGACCTCAACGTCTATCCCGTACCCGACGGCGACACGGGCACGAACCTCACGCTGACGGTGCGCGCGGTCGCCGACGCGGTTGACGCCTCGCAGGCTGGCGACCGGCCCACGCTCGGCCACGAGGTCGCGCGGGCGGCGCTGATGGGCGCGCGCGGCAACTCCGGCGTCATCCTCTCGCAGATCGTGCGCGGTGCCGCCGACGTCCTCGTCGAGGCGCCGAACGGCGTCGATCCTCGGCTCGCGGCGAGGGCGCTGCGCGGCGCGTCCGACGCCGCGTACCGCGCGGTGCGGCGGCCCGTCGAAGGAACGATGCTGACGGTCGTGCGCGAGCTTGCCGAAGAGGCTGAGAACCGCGCCGCGTCCGGCGCTCCCGTCGGCGACCTCCTCGTCGAGCTCGTCCGCCGCGGGGAGGAGGCGGTGGCGAGGACGCCCGAGCAGCTCGCCGTGCTGCGCGAGGCAGGCGTCGTCGACGCGGGCGGCGCGGGCCTCGTCGAGCTCCTGCGCGGAATCGCGGCCGCCGTCGCGGGCGAGCCGGTGCCCGAACAGGTGCCGGTGGAGGCGCCGAGCGCGATCGACGCGGTGCATCTCGAGCCGTCGCGGTTCCGCTACTGCACCGTCTTCCTCGTCGAGGGGGAGGGCCTCGATCGCACCGCCCTCGAGGCGGAGCTGGAGCCGCTCGGCGACTCGCTCCTCGTCGTCGGCGACGGGTCGGCGCTCAAGGTGCACGTCCACACGGACGACCCGGGGGCGGCGCTCTCGCTCGGGACGCGCGCCGGCCGGATCGGGGGCGTCGAGATCGCGAACATGCACGAGCAGCAGGAGCTGCGGGAGCGCCGGTTGTCGCTCGTCCCGGCGACGCGGAGTCGCAGCGGCGTCGTCGCCGTCGTCGCCGGCGAGGGGAACAGGAGGCTCTTCGAGAGCCTCGCCGAGCCGGTCGGCCCGGTCCGCATCGTCGAGGGCGGGCAGAGCATGAATCCGGCGACGGCCGAGCTGGTCGCCGCCGTGCAGGCGCTCGACGCGGACGAGGCGATCCTGCTCCCGAACAACCCGAACGTGCGCCTGGCCGCCGAGCAGGCCGCTCTCCACGCCGGCTCGCCGGTCGAGGTCGTCGGCACCGGCTCGATGCCGGAAGGGCTGGCCGCGCTCGTCGGCTTCGACGGCTCGCGCTCGGCCGCCGAGAACGCGGCGGCGATGCGGGACGCGGCCGCGGCCGTGACCTCGGCGGAGGTGACCATCGCGTCGCGCGACGCGGCGGTCGACGGGCTCGCGGTCCGTCGCGGCGAGTGGCTCGGGCTCGTCGACGGCGAGGCGGTGGCGGGAGGCTCCGACCTCGCCGAGGTCGTGCTCGCCCTCGTCGAGCGGCTTGCCGTCGGCGGCGCTTCGCTCCTCACCGTCCTCACCGGCGCGGGTGCGCCTCCGCTCGACGGGATCGTCGACCGAATCCGCGCCAGCCACCCCGAGCTCGACGTCGAGGTGCACGAGGGCGGCCAGCCGCATTACCCCCTGCTGCTCTCTGCGGAATAGGGTTGGTCGGTGCGGCCCGTCCGGATCGTGCTCGTCGAGGACAACGAGGTGTTCCGCGAGGCCCTCGAGCTGCTGCTCGGGATGCGGGACGACGTGGACATCGTCGCCTCGGTCGGCGACGGCTCGGCCGCGGTCGCCGCTGCGCAGGAGCACCGTCCCGACGTCGTCCTGATGGACTACCGGCTGCCCGGGCTCGACGGCGTCCAGGCGACGGAGGCGCTCGCCGCGGCGGTGCCCGGCGTTGCCGTCGTCGGGCTGACCGCGTCGGCGAACGAGCGCGAGCGCGAGGCGCTGCTCGGCGCGGGCGCCGTTTCCTGCCTGACCAAGGACCAGGAGCTCGACGAGATCATCGCCGCGATCCGGCAGGCCGCCGCCGCTTGAACCTCACTGCGCAGAACACGGCGATCGTGCTCGACTCGACGGCCGACCTGCCGGACGCCGCCGAGCGGTTCCCGAACTGGCGGATCGTTCCGCTCCACGTCCGCTTCGGTGACGAGAGCTTCCGCGACGGCGTCGATCTCGACGGGGACGCGTTCTACCGGCGGCTGCGCGAGTCGACGGAGCCGCCCGCCACCTCCCAGCCGACGCCGGGCGAGTTCCTCGACTGCTACCGCGCGCTCGACGGCTACGAGCGGATCGTCTCGCTCCACGTCTCCGGGCGCGTCTCGGGCACGCTCGCGAGCGCCGAGATCGCGGCTGCCGAGCTCGCCGACGACCGAGTGCGCGCGATCGACTCCGAGACCGCGTCGGCGTCGATCGGGATGCTCGCGCTCGCGATCCAGCGGCGACTCGAGCGCGGCACGAGCGACGAGGAGGTGGACGAGCTCGTCGGGCGCTACCGGCGCGAGCGCGGCCTCCTCTTCACGGTCGAGACGCTCGAGTTCCTGCTGCGGGGCGGGCGGATCGGCAAGGCGCGCGCGTTTGCCGGGACGCTGCTCGACGTGAGGCCGATCCTCTCGATCGTCGAGGGGGAGGTCGTGCCGGTGAAGCGCGTCCGCGGCCGGCACCGCTCGCTCGCCGAGCTCGTCGCCGGGCTCGCCGCAGGGACGGACGACCGGCCGGGTTGGCGCTTCTCGCTCGCGCACGGCGCCGCGCCCGAGCGGGCGGCGGAGCTCGAGCGCCTCGTCCGGGAGCGGCGGCCGCAGGCCGAGCTGGAGCTCGTGGTGGAGCTCGGCGCCGTGATCGGCACGCACGCCGGCCCGGGGACGGTGGCGGTCTTCTGGTTCCGCGACGGCGACCTCAGCCGATGAGCTTCCGCAGCGAGTAGCCGGGCGGCGGGTAGTCGCGCGGATAGATCTGGACCGTTGCTCTCGGCGGGTCGGAGACGTCGTCGCAAGCGTAGGGACTGTTTCGCGAGTAGCCGACGACGCGAACCCAGCCGACCACCGTGCCGTTCTCGCCGCCCGCTGCCGCGGCGAGCCACGCCACGCGGCGCGTCGTGTAGCGGAACCAGCTCGTCGGATCTCCCGGCTGAAGCTCCCGGTCGCGGGCGTGGCTCCCAGCGCGGTAGCGGACGAACGTCGTCTGGGACATCCGGAACACATGGATGCCGAGCGCGAAGCGGCGGGCGTGACTGCAGTCGTAGCGTGCGTAGACCGTCCCGATCTGCGGGAGGACGGCAACGAACGTCCGGTTTCCTGCGTGCTCGGCACGGGCGAGGCCCACTGCCGGAAACGCGACGCTCACGGCCAGCGCCACGAGCATGGTTCTCCTCTTCTTGAGCACGAATGCAGTACGGCCGTGGAAGCGCTCGGCGTCCCTGACGTCCGGTCCGGCCGGGATACTCGGTCGCGGGCGGTGCAACGGACGATGACAGCCAGCCGTCGCCAGACGGTCTTCGCGGGCCTGGACCAGCCCGGGTTGTGGCCGCGCACCGCGCGGGCGCCGCGCCCGGAGCGGCTCGAGCTCGGCCTCGAGACGCTGCCCGGGGTCGGCGCGACGCTGCGCCGCAAGCTCGGCTCGCTCGGCCTCGAGACGGTGCGCGACCTGCTCGAGCACCGGCCTCGCCGGTACGAGAGTGCGGCCGACGAGGTGACGATCGCGTCGCTGCGGAAGGGCGACGAGGTCGTGATCCGGGCGCTCGTCCTCAGCGTCGAGAAGCGCCCGCTGCGCGGCCGGCGCGTCCGCGTCGTCGCGCGCGTCGACGACGGCACGGCCTCGGTTCCCGTGACGTGGTTCAACCAGCCCTGGCTCGTCGACCGGCTGCGGCCGGGCGCCTCGATCCGCCTGCGCGGCAAGCTCGGCCGGTTCGGCTTCGAGCCGCGCGCCTACGACCTCGGCGAGACCAGTGCGACCGCCGACTTCGCGCCCGTCTATCCGGCGGCGGAGGAGATCGCAGCCGCGACCGTGCGTCGCGTCGTCGACGCGGCCCTGCCGCTCGCGGTGCACGTCCCCGACCCGCTGCCCGCGGAGCTGCGCGAGCGCGAGTCGCTTCCGCTCAAGCGCGACGCGCTCGCGGTCGTCCACCGGCCGCGCAACCTCGACGAGGCGGAGGCCGGCCGCGCGCGGCTCGCCTTCGAGGAGCTGCTCGTGCTCCAGGTCGGGATCGCGCGGCGCGCCGCCGAGCGCGAGCACAGCCTCGCACCGTCGCTCGGCGAGCCGGGCGAGCTGGTCCGCCGCTTCCGCGAGGCGCTCCCGTTCGCGCTCACGCCGTACCAGGAGCAGGCGATCCGCGAGCTCGACGCCGACCTCGCGCGCACCGTCCCGATGCAGCGCCTGCTGCAGGGCGACGTCGGCTCGGGGAAGACGGTGGTCGCCCTGTACGCGCTCCTCCGCGCGGTCGAGAACGGCCGCCAGGGCGTGCTGATGGCGCCGACGGAGACGCTCGCCGAGCAGCACTTCCTCACGATCGCCGACGTCTGTCTCGAGCTCGGCGTCACGTGCGCGCTGCTCACGAGCTCGTCGTCGAAGGCTGCGCGAGACGCGGCTCCCGCGGCCGACGTCGTCGTCGGCACGCACGCGGTCATCCAGGAAGGCGTCGAGCTCCGCGACGTCGCCGTCGCCGTCGTCGACGAGCAGCATCGCTTCGGCGTCGAGCAGCGCAGCCGGATCGCCGCCGGCCGCGTCCCGCACGTCCTCCACATGACTGCGACGCCGATCCCGCGCACGCTCGCCCTCACGGTGTACGGCGAGCTCGCCGTCTCGGAGATCGCGAAGCCGCCCGCCTCGCGCAAGCCGGTCGTGACGAGCTGGATCACCGAAGAGCGGGCGCCCGAGGCGTACACGCGGCTGACGCGGCTGCTGCGCGAGGGCCGGCAGGCGTACGTTGTCTGCCCGCTGATCGAGGCCTCGGAGACGACGCTCGCCCGCGCGGCGGAGGCCGAGGCCGAGAGGCTGCGCGGCGCCGAGCTGCGTGACTTCCGCGTCGGCTGTCTGCACGGCCGCCTCAAGGCGGCCGAGCGGCGGGAGCTGATGGCGCGTTTCAAGGCAGGCGAGCTCGACGTGCTCGTCGCGACGACGGTGATCGAAGTCGGAGTCGACGTCCCGAACGCGACCGTGATGATCGTCCAGGAAGCAGACCGTTTCGGGCTCGCGCAGCTCCACCAGCTGCGCGGCCGCGTCGGCCGCGGCGCCGAGCAGTCGTACTGCCTGCTCGTCTCGCACGCGCGGCAGGAGCTGACCGAGACGGCGCAGGCCCGGCTGCGGGCGCTCTGCGACACGACCGACGGCTTCGAGCTCGCCGAGGTCGATCTCGAGCTTCGCGGCGGCGGCGCGCTTCTCGGCACGCGGCAGTCCGGGCTCTCCGACCTCCGCTTCGCGCGGCTGCGGGAGGACCGTCCGCTGCTCGAGCGGGCGCGTGCGGCAGCGTCGGCGGTCGGCGAGGGCCCGCTGCGGGACGCGGTCGACGCGCTCTTCGCCGAGGTCGAGCCCGAGTCGCTCGCCTGACGCTCAGGCGAGCGAGTCGAGCAGCTCGGCGAGCTCACGCGCGTGCGTGTGGACCGGTGAGTGGCCGGCGTCGAGCTCCACGACCTCCGCTCCGAGGATGTCGACCGCGAGATGCCTCTGCCAGTCCGGCCGGATCACCGCGTCCCGGGCGCAGACGACGTAGACGACGCGGCCGGAGAGGCTCGGCAGCGGCGCGTCGAGCGGCGCCTGGCGTCGTAGCCGCGCGGCGAGATGTGCGCGCTCGGGCGGGTACTGCAGCTCGGCCGCCGCGACCGCCGGATCCGGATAGTACGAGCGCCCGAGCTCGTCGCGGACGCGTCCGTCGCCGAAGCCCGGCCCGAACACGCCGTGCCAGCCGGTGCCGCCCACGAGAGCGCACAGGAAGACGCGCGTTCCCGCGTCGACGAGCGGGATCGTGAAGCCGCCGAGCGAGTGCCCGACGGCGACGTCTGCCGGCGGAACGAGCGCCGCATAGTCCTCGACGCGCGCCTCGACGTCGTCGCACGGGAGATCGGGCGCGTGGACGAGGTGGCCGCGCGCCTCGAGCTCGGCCCGCAGCGGGTCCCAGCACCAGCCGCCGCCCCAGGCTCCGTGCACGAGCGAGAAGCTCGCCATGCGACGATCCTCCCATGCGCGTGATCGCCGGGTCGCGAAAGGGGCACACGCTGCTCGCGCCGCGCGGTCTTGCGACGAGGCCGACCTCCGACCGCGTCCGCGAGAACGTCTTCAACCTCGTCGGGCCCGTCGACGGGGCCGAGGTGCTCGACCTCTTCGCCGGCTCGGGAGCCCTCGGGATCGAGGCGCTCTCGCGCGGGGCGGGGCACGCGACGTTCGTCGAGCGTGACGGGGAGGCGCTCCGCGCGCTCGAGCGGAACCTCGACCGGCTGCGCCTGGCCGGCGCGCGCGTCGTGCGGGGCGACGTGCTCGCGACGATCTCGCGCGAGGCGGCAGGCGGCGCGAAGTACGATCTCGTGCTGGTCGATCCCCCGTACGAGATGCTGACCGAGATCCAGCCACGCCTCGCCCGCCACCTGCCGCCGCTGCTCGCCGAGCACGGCCTCCTCGTCGTCGAGACGGACGCGCGCGTCCAGCCGGAGCTGCCGCTTCCCGTCCGCACGTCCCGCAGGTACGGCCACACGCGCGTCACGCTGTTCGAGGCGACGGCTCGTTGATCACCGCCATCTGTCCCGGCTCGTACGACCCGGTCACGATGGGACACGTCGACGTGATCGGACGCGCTGCGGGAATCTTCGACCGCGTCGTCGTCGGCGTCGTCGGCATGCCGCACCACAAGGAGCCGATGTTCACCGTCGAGGAGCGCGTCGAGTTCCTCCGCGACGCGCTGGCAGGGCTGGAGAACGTCGAGATCGACGTGTTCCGCGAGCTCGTCGTCGAGTTCGCGCACAAGTGGGACGCGAAGGCGATCGTCAAGGGGCTGCGCGTCATCTCCGACTTCGAGTGGGAGTTCCAGATGAACCAGCTCAACCGCCATCTCGCGCCGGACGTCGAGACGGTCTACGTGATGGCGAGCCCGCAGGTGAGCTTCGTCTCCTCGAGCGGCGTGAAGGAGATCGCGGCCTTCGGCGGGAACGTCTCGGACCTCGTGCCCGAGCCGGTTGCGCGGCGGCTCGAGGCGATGTTCCCCGACGGGCGTCCCGGGACGCCGGAGAGGCCAGGCGAATGACCGAGCTCGACATCACGCTCCGCGACGGCCGCACGCTCCACGTCTACGAGGAGGGAGATCCCTCCGGCAACGTCGTCGTCGAGCACCACGGAACGCCGGGAAGCGGCCTCGGCTACGCGCCCGACCTCGAGCTCGCGCGCGAGCGTGGCTTGCGGATCCTGAGCTACGACCGCGCCGGCTACGGCGGCTCCACGCCGAAGCCGGGCCGCGCGGTCGTCGACGTCGTCGCCGACATCGACGACGCGGTCGCCGAGCTCGGCGTCGAGCGGTACGTCTCGCTCGGAGCCTCCGGCGGCTGCCCGCACTCCTTCGCCTGCGGCGCGCGCTCGGAGCGGTGCGTCGCTGCCGTCGCGATCGCCTCACCGACGCCGTATCCGGCGGACGGGCTCGACTGGATGGCGGGCATGGGCGAGCAGAACGTCGAGGAGTTCAGCGCCGCGCTGCGGGGCCCGGACGCGCTCGTGCCGTACCTCGAGCGGGACGCGGCGGAGTTCAGCCAGGCGACTCCGGAGCAGATCAAGGACGTGATGGCGAGCCTCCTCCCGCCGGTCGACGCGGCCGTGCTCACCGGCGCGCGCGCCGTGCACGCGAAGGAGAGGTTCGATCGCGCGATCGCGAACGGCGTCGCAGGCTGGCGCGACGACGACCTCGCTTTCGCGCACCCGTGGGGCTTCGAGCTCGACGAGATCCGCGTCCCGTCGCTCCTCTGGCAGGGCGTGCAGGACATGATGGTCCCGGTTGCGCACGGCCGCTGGCTCGCCGAGCGGATTCCGGGCGTCGAGGCGCACATCAGCGACGAGGACGGCCACCTGTCGATCGCCGTCGGGCGGCTGGGCGAGATCTACGACTGGGTCGCAGCCCGTTTCTGACCTCGTTCCCGATTGCGCCGACCGCCGAGCGGGCTACACTGCGGAGCCAATGGACGTACTCGTTCTGATCGACAAGCTCGACGACCTCGTCCACAACGCGAAGGCCGTCCCGCTCACCGACCAGGTGCGGATCGACCGCGAGGAGATCTACGACATCCTCGACCAGATGCGCGCGACGATCCCCGAGGAGATCAAGCAGGCCCGCTGGATCGTCAAGGAGCGGCAGGAGATGCTGGCCGAGGCGAAGCGCGAGGTCGACCGGCTCCTCGCCGAGGCGCGGGAGCAGGCGGTGCGCGAGGCGTCGCAGACGGAGATCGTGAAGATCGCCGAGCGGCAGGCCGAAGACCTCGTCGAGGACGCGCACAGGAAGGCGCGTGAGATGAAGCTCGAGATGGAGGACTGGGCCGACAACCAGCTCGCCTCCCTCGAGGTGAACCTCGAGCGCTTCCTCACCGCCGTCCGGCGGGGCCGCGAGCGGCTGCACGAGCGGTCGCAGGAAGCGGTCGTCGCCGGGCTCGGCGCGAACGGCGACAGCGCCGACGCGTTCTAGCTCGTCGTCGCGATTTCCCGGGCCAGCTCGACGAACGCCTCGGCCGCGCGCGACCGGTAGCGGTCGCGGTGCCAGGCGAGGACGATCGTCCGCGGCGGGATCCTCGACCCGAACGGCAGCGCGGCGATCTCGCGGTTGCGCGGCTCGACGACGAGCCGCGGCTCGATCGCCGAGCCGAGACCTTCGGCGACGAGCGCCTGCAGCGTCCCGTTGTCGTCCGTGCGGAAGACGACGTCGAGGCCGGGAACGCGCCCGGCGAGGTGACGCTCGGGCTCGGGCGTGCTGCGGCGGCCGATGAGCGGCAGCTTCGCGAGCTCGCGGAGCGGCGGGGCCGCCTCGAGCCGCGCGAGCTCCGAGCGCGCCGACACGAGCAGGACGTATGGATCCTGGAGCAGCTCCGTCCACTCGAACGGGCCCTCCCGAAGCGGCAGGTCGGCGAAGGTGAGGTCGAGCTCGCCGTGCTCGACCAGGCGGAGCAGGTCGGCGGCGTCGTTCTCCTCGCGCACGCGCACGCCGACGCGAGGCCATTCGGCGCGGAAGCGGCGGACGAGCGCGGGGAGGAGGCGCGCGCCGACGCTCTGGTAGATGCCGAGGCGCAGCGTCCCCGCGGCGCCCTCGGCCAGGGCGGCCATGTCGGCGCGGGCCGCGTCGAGGCGGGCGACGATCGCCTCCGCATGGCCGAGCAGCAGCTCGCCCGCCTCCGTCAGCTCGACCCGCCGCGGGCCGCCGGGACGGTCGAAGAGCCGCTGGCCGACGATCTGCTCGAGCTGCGCGATCTGCTGGCTCACGGCTGACTGCGTGTAGCCGAGGTCGCGCGCTGCGCGGCCGAAGGAACGGGTGCGCGCGACGGCCTCGAGCGCGGCGAGATGCCGCAAGTCGACTCCGGTCCATTGATTAGCGTTCATGATCGATATGAACGATAGCTCCACTTGTGCTGATCGTGTCGGCACCGGCATGCTGGGGCAATGAGGGCGAAGGTCGCCACCGCGCTGCTGATCGTCTACGTCGTCTGGGGGTCGACGTACCTCGCGATCGCGCTCGCCGACCGCTCGCTGCCGCCGTTTCTCATGCTCGCCGTCCGCTTCGCGGTCGCCGGCGGGCTGCTGTACACGTGGTCGTGGCGCCGTGGCGACCTCGCGGCGGCCCGGCCGGGCAGGCGGGAGTGGGGCGCGGCCGCCGTCGTCGGAGGTCTGCTCCTCTTCGTCGACACGGGCGGCGTCGCGTGGGCCGAGCAGCGGGTCGCCTCGGGACTGACCGCCCTTCTCATCGCGAGCGTCCCGCTCTTCACCGCGCTCATCGACCGCACGGTCTTCGGCGTGCGGCTCTCGTTCGGGGCGGTCGCGGGGATCGCGGCCGGGCTCTTCGCCGTCGCGATCCTCGTCGGCCCGAGCGCGCACATCGACCCGATCGGCGCGGGCGTGATCCTCGTCGCCGCGCTCGCGTGGGCCGGCGGCTCGGCGTACGCGCGGGTCGCGCCGCTGCCGCAGGCGCCGTTCCTCTCGGCCGCGATGCAGATGCTCTGCGCCGGCGCCTTCCTCGCCGTCGCGGGCGCGGCGAGCGGCGAGGTCGAGCGCGTGCATCCGGGCGCGATCTCGCTCGCCTCGGCCGGTGCGTTCGGCTACCTGATCGTGTTCGGGTCGATCGTCGCGTTCACGGCCTACGGCTGGCTGCTCCGCAGCGGCGCGCCGAGCGTCCTCGTCTCGACGTACGCATACGTCAACCCGGCCGTCGCAGTGCTGCTCGGCTGGCTGTTCGACGGCGAGCGGATCGGCGGGCGCGAGCTCGCCGCGGGCGCGGTCATCCTCGCCTCGGTCGGAATGCTCGTTCTGGCACGCCACCCGCACGCGAAGCCGGCGGCGCCCGCCGGCGTTGACGCCGCGTCGGCACGCCAGCAGACTTCGTGATGTGAGACGGTGCCGGCTCGTCCTCGCGGCGGCTGTCGTGACTCTCGCCGGGCTCGGCACGGAGGTCGCGGCAGCGTCCCGCCCGTCGGGTGTGTTCGTGAAGGCGAGCTTCCCCCACCACGGCTTCTCGCTCCGCCACCCTGCTGCCTGGGCCCGCGACAACTGGTGCTGGACGGGCGCAACGGTGGACCCGATCGCGCTCCTGACCACCGCGCAGCCCTGGCCGAAGTGCAGCAAGCCGGTCACGGGTGTCGGAGCCTCCTGGCCTCCGGCGGAGCGGCTCGGAGCGGACGGCATGAGCGTGGACCTTGCGCTCGAGGGCGTCTTCCCCGGTGTGAAGGAGATCTGGAATGCCCGGGTCGACGGCCGGCCCGCGTACCTGGCGTCGCCCGCGTACGGGCGCAAGCGCGACGCGGCCGTCACGTGCCCGGCAGGGGTGCGCCGCGAGTTTCGCGCTGCGAGCATCGAGCCCCCGGGGGCCGAGAACACGGCGCTCACGGTCGCCGCCGTCATCTGCGGTCCGCGTCTCGCCGCGGGCGAGGCCGCCTTCCGCCGCATGATCCGCAGCGTCCGCTTCAGCGGCTGACGTGCCGCTACGGTGGCGGGATGACCACGTTCGACCTCCGCGCGCTCCGGCTGCGGAGCGGCGACCAGGCGCGTGAGCGGGTCGAGATCGAGCTCGAGCCGCTCGTCCTCGGCGGGCAGGCGTACGAGCCGCTTCCGGCGCCGACTCCGGCCGAGCTGACGGTGACGCGCGCGTCGAGCGGCACCGTGCTCGAGCTCGCCTTCGACGTCGTGCTGCACGGCCCGTGCTTCCGCTGCCTCGTCGACGCCGAGCTGCCGCTCTCACTGCGGCTGCGGGAGTACGAGGCGACGAAGCCGGACAGCGACGAGCTCGCCAGCGAGTACCTCGACGACGACCGGCTCGACCTCTCCGCCTGGGCGCGGGACGCGATCGCGCTCGCGCTGCCCGACCAGATCCTCTGCCGGCCAGGCTGCGCCGGCCTCTGCCCGGTCTGCGGGAAGGATCTCAACACTGAGACGCACGAGCACGCTGAAGAGGTCGCCGACCCGCGGTGGGAGAAGCTCAGCGAGCTGCGCCGGGAAACGTGAACGGCGTCGTGGTCGTGAGCGGAACGAAGCCCAGCCGCTCGAGGATCGGCCGGCTCGTCGGCAGCGCGTCGACGTAGAGCCAGCGGTAGCCGGCCGCGCGCGCCAGCTCGGCGCGCCTCGCGACGGTCGCCCGGTACAGGCCGCGTCCGCGGTGCCCGGGCAGCGTCACGCCGCCGAAGAGGCCCGCGAACTCCACGCCGGGATCGAGGTCGACGCGCCCGCCCGAGACGGGTTGCCCGTCGACGTAGGCGACCACGCTGACCGCGTTCTCGGGAAAGCCGCCCTCCTGTCCGCGGCCGAAGACGCGCTCCGCGAGCTCGGAGAAGACGTCGTTCTCCTCGCGCAGCTCGACGTCCGGAGGCGGAGGGGGGATCGACGCCGCCTCGGCGACGAGCACCGTCTCCTCGTCCTCCGGCACGAGGCCGGCGGCGACGAGCCGCTCGGGCAGGTCGGCCGGCTCGTCGTGGGAGTAGTACTTCCACTCCACGTGTCCCGGCACGTCGCGCATGCGCGCGACGAGGCCCTCGACGTCGCCCTCGCCCGGCCACCAGAGGACGGCGCTCCAGCCGTCGCCGAGGTAGAGGCCTTCGGGCGCGGCCGTGCGCCGCATCTGCTCGTCGAAGCGCTCGAGGATCTCGGTCGTGTCCACAGGCGCAGGCTATAGTGGGCCGCCGGTATGGCCGTCCCGAAGCGGAAGACCTCGAAGTCCCGTCGCGACAAGCGGCGCGCGACGCATGCGATCCAGGCACCGAAGGTCAACGTCTGCCCGACGTGCGGCCAGCCGAAGCGCCCGCATCGCGTCTGCCCGACCTGCGGCACGTACAAGGGCCGCGAGGTCGAGCCGCTCCGCGTCCAGGCTCCGTAAGCTCTCGCCATGATCCGGGTGGCGGTCGACGCGATGGGCAGCGACCGCGGGCCGGAGGCGGTCGTCGACGGTGCGCGCGAGGCGGCGACGAGCGAGATCGTCCCGGTCGTCTTCGGCTCGGCCGACCTCGACACGGGCGGCCTCGAGCTCGTGGCGACGACGCAGGTCGTCGGGATGGACGAGAAGCCGGCCGATGCGTTTCGCGCGAAGAGCGACAGCTCGCTCGTCCGTGCCGTCAAGGCGGTCGCGGACGGGGAGGCGGATGCGGTCGTCTCTCCCGGCAACACCGGCGCGATGCTCGCGGCCGGGCTCGTCCTGCTGCGGCGGCTGCCGGGCGTACGGCGGCCGGCGATCGCCGTGCCCATCCCGTCCCGGCGCGGTCCTTCCGTCCTGATCGACGCCGGCGCGAACGCCGATGCGCGGCCCGAGCACCTGCTGCAGTTCGCGCTCATGGGCACCGTGTTCGCGCGCGAGATCCTCGGCGTCACGGAGCCCGAGGTCCGCCTGCTCTCGATCGGCGAGGAGCGCGAGAAGGGGAACCAGCTCGCGCTCGAGACCCACGCGCTGCTCGCCTCGGCACTTGATCTCCGGTTCGCCGGCAACACCGAGGGGCGCGACCTCCTCGAAGGCGCGGCCGACGTCGTCGTCACCGACGGCTTCACCGGGAACGTCGCGCTGAAGGCCGTCGAGGGAACGATCCGCACGCTCCTCGATTCGCTGCGCTCCGAGATCGCCGCCACTCCCCGTGGCAAGCTCGGCGGCCTCCTCATCCGCCCGGCCGCGCACCGGCTGCGCGCGCGGCTCGATCCCGACACGTACGGCGGCGCGTACCTGCTCGGCCTGCGCGGGCTCGCGGTCATCGCCCACGGCAACTCGTCGTCGACCGCGATCGGGAACGCGATCCGCCTCGCCGCCCGCGGCGTCGAGCACGATGTCGTGGGACGGCTTGCACAGCAGGCGCAGGCTGTATGATCGGGCGCGCTCTCCAGGCCCCCGATCAAAAACGAGGTGACATGGCAGCGTCGCGCGAGGAAGTCTACGAGCGGGTCAAGGAAGTGCTCACGGAGCAACTCGGGATCGACGAGGCGGACATCACCGAGGAGGCGTCCTTCCAAGAGGATCTCGATGCGGACTCGCTCGACCTCGTCGAGCTGATCATGGAGCTGGAGGATCAGTTCGGGATCAAGATCTCGGACGAAGACGCGCAGAAGATCCAGACCGTGGGCCAGGCCGTCGACTACGTCACGACGCACCAATAGCCGGCGGACAGGGCCTCGTCCGGCTGATCGACTCGCTGCCCCACGAGGCGGCGGAGACGGTCTTCACTCATTCCTCGTGGGCGAACGACCGGATCGCCTCCTACGAGCGCCTCGAGTTCCTCGGCGACAGCGTCCTCGAGCTCGCCGTCGCGCACACCCTCTACGCGCGGCATCCCGACTTCTCGGAGGGACGCCTCGCGAAGGTTCGCTCGCACGTCGTGTCGCGCGCGAGCTGCGCCGAGGTGGCGCGCGAGCTCGATCTCGGCAGCCGGCTGGCCGAGCGCGCGCCCGAGCTGCCGTCGGACGAGCTCCAGCGGCTAGCGCGCAACCGGAACGTCCTCGCGGCGCTGCTCGAAGCCGCGCTCGGGGCACTCTTCCTCGAGTACGGCTTCGCAGCGATCGAGGAGGACGTCGTCGACGCGTTCTCCGGCCGGATCGAGTACGCCCTCACGACGCACGTCGACCACAAGACGGAGCTGCAGGAGGTGCTCGCGCGGAGCGGGCGCCACGTCGCGTATCGCGAGATCTCGGCCGAGGGCCCGCCGCACGACCGCCACTTCACGTGCGCCGCCCTGATCGACGGCGAGCAGTTCGGCCGGGGGGAGGGCAAGACGAAGAAGGCGGCCGAGCAGGAAGCGGCGCGCGAGGCGCTCGAGCGGCTCGGCACAGCGACCGAGCCGTAGTTTCTGGCATCCTGCCCGCCTCATGGCCGAACGGCGGCCCACCAACTCCGAGCTGCGCATCCGCGAGCTCACCGCAGAGGAGCGCGACGCTGCTCCGCGCGGCATCTTCGAGCTCTTCGAGGACGAGCCCGTCGACGCCGACGCGCCGCTCGCCCGCCAGGGCGACGGCGAGCAGCAGTAGCGTCCGTACCCGGCGTTAGGGTCAGCGGCGGTGCACCTGCGCGCCGTCAAGCTGCGTGGCTTCAAGTCCTTCCCGGACACGGTCGAGGTGCGCCTCGAGCCGGGCGTCGGCGTGATCGTCGGCCCGAACGGCTCGGGCAAGTCGAACGTCTCCGACGCGATCCGCTGGGCGGCCGGGTCCCTCAGCCCGAGCGAGCTCCGGGCCGAGAAGCCCGACGACGTGCTCTTCGCCGGCGGCGAAGGGCGCACGCCGGCGGAGTTCTGCGAGGTCGAGCTCCTGTTCGACAACGCCGACGGCACCGTCGCCGTCGACTTCGCCGAGCTCTCGATCTCGCGCCGGCTGCATCGCGGCGGCGAGGGCCAGTACCTCGTCAACCGCACGCCGGTGCGGCGGATCGACCTCGTCGAGCTCCTCGCCGACCTCGGGCTCGGCCAGGGGATGCACTCGATCATCAGCCAGGGGAAGGTCGAGGCGATCCTCGGCTCGAAGCCGCACGAGCGGCGCGCCCTCGTCGAGGAGGCGGCGGGCCTCGGCCGCTTCAAGGCGCGGCGCCACCGGGCCGAGCTCAAGCTCGCACGGGTCGCCGTCCAGGTCGAGCGGGCGCGCGACCTCGAGCAGGAGGTGCGGAAGCGGCTGCGTCCGCTCGCGCTGCAGGCGACCGCGGCCGAGCGCGCCAAGAAGCTCGCGCTCGAGATCGCGCGGCTGCGGGCGCGGATCGCGGAGCTCGACCTCGCGGACCTCGAGGAGCGGCTGCTCGAGGTCGAGACCCGGCGCCGGGCGGCGGCGGCCGTCCGGGCCGATGCCGACGAGCGTCTCGACTCCGTCCTCGCCGAGCGAAACCGGGCCGAGGAGGAGCTCGCCGACGCCGCCGGCGAGCGGGAACGGGCCGTGCAGGCCCTCTACAGGCTGCGGAGCGCCGCCGAGCGACTCGATCTGCGGCGCGAGTCGGCGGTGACGCTGCGCGAGCAGATCGCAGTGCGGCATGCGGCCGCCGCGGCTGAGAGCGGCGACCCGGCCGCCGAGCTAGCGGGACTCGAGCGGGCGGCTGCGGCCGCGGCCGAGGCGGCGAGCGCCGCCGCCGTCGAGCGCGAGGCGACGGCCGAGCGGGCCCGGCAGGCCCTCGTGCGGCTGCTCGCGGCCGAGCGCTCGGCTCGGTCCGGGCTCGAGGAGCGCCTGAGCGACCTGCTCGCCGAACGGCGGCGCATCGAGTCGGAGCTGACGGGCGCGGCGGAAGAGCGCGGGGGAGCGCTCTCCGTCTCCTATGAGCTGAGATCGCGGGCGGCGGCGCTCACCGTGCAGCGCGAGGCCGCCGAGAGGCTGGCCGCGCGACTGGGCGCCGAGCTCGCCGAGGCGGAGGAGGACGCCTTGAGCAGCGGCCCCAGTCCGCGCGAGCTCGAGCAGCAGGCGCTCAGGGCGCGCAGCGCTTCGCGCGAGGCGGCGTACGAGCGCGACACCCTCGCCGAGCGCGCGCGCACTACCGCCGAGCGGCTCGAGGCGCTCGAGCGGTCGCTCGCCGAGCGCGAAGGGATCCCGCCGGCGGCTCGGGCGCTCGCAGAGCAGGGGGAGCGGCTCGTCCTCGGCGAGCTCGAGGTGGAGGAGGGAAGCGAGCGCGCCGTCGCGGCGGCGCTCGGGCCGCGGGCCGCCGCGGTCCTCGCCTCCGACGCGCGCGCAGCCCTGGCGCTGCTCGAGCGTGCCGCCGAGCTCGGGCTCGGCTCCCTCGTCGTCGTCGCCGGACGGGAGCCGCGCGAGCTCGTCGCCGAGCTGCCGGTCGTCGAGCGCGACGAGCTGCTCGCGTCGTCCGTGCCCGCCGTCACCGCCGACGGCTTCGGCTACGACCCGCAGCGCGGCGAGCTCTGGTATGCAGGCGAGACCGCAGAGACCGTCCTGCTCGAGCTCGACGCTCGCCGGCGGCGGCTCGCGAGCGAGGCGCAGGCGCTGGCGGAGCAGGCCCGCTTCGCCGAGCGGAAGGCGGCGGAGGCCGAGGAGCGCTCCGCCGCCGCCGAGCAGGCGTTCGCCGCGGTCGCCCCGCGCCTGAGGCTGCGCCGGGCGGACCCCGCCACGCTCGCCGCGCTCCTCGGCTCGGCGCGGCGGCTCGAGCAGGCTCTCGGCGGCGTGGACGGCGCGGTCGAGCGCATCGAGGCGCCGCTGCGCGAGCGGGGCGAGGCGGGGGCCGAGCGTGCCGGCGAGCTGGGCGCCGCGCTGCGCTCAGCAGGCGAGCGCGAAGCCTCGCTGCGCCGGGAGCTCGCGGCCGCGGCGGAGAGCGCAGCGACCGCCGAGCGGGAGCTCGTCCGGCTCGGCGGCGACTCCGCCAAGCTGCAAATTGCAACTTGGCGGGGTGAGGTCGGCTCCCTGCGCGCCGAAGCGCCGGAGCTCGTCGCGGCCGCCGACGCCGCTGCCCGCCGGGCCGAGGAGGAGCGAGCCCGCGCTCGCGACGCCGACGCCGCGCGCGTCGAGGCTGCCGTCCGGGCGGGCCGTCGCCACGCCCGGCCGCACGAGCTCGCGCAGGTGGCGGCAGCCGCCGAGCGGCTCGACTCGGCCCTCCTTGCCGGAGCCGCCGCGGCCGCGCGCTTCGAGGCTCCCCTGCGCGACCAGGTCGAGGCGGGAGCGGCCCGCACGGCCGAGCTCGGCGGCGAGCTCCGCCGGCTGGGCGCAGCCGAGGTCGAGCTGCGGCAAGAGGTGTCCGGCGCCGCGGAGGCGGCGTCCGCAGTCGAGATCGAGGCGGCGCGGCTCGAGGCCGAGGCCGGCGAGGCGCGCCGCCGCCGGGACCAGGCGAGACTGGAAGCGCCGACGGCGGAGCCGCCGGCGCCCGGCGCGGACGGGCCCGCCGAGGGCGACGACCGCGACGCGCTCGCGGCGGCGGTCGAGCGGCTCGAGCGGCGACGCGAGACGCTCGGCCGGGTGAACCCGCTCGCGCAGGAGGAGTACGACGCGGAGAAGGAGCGTCTCGAGGAGCTCGCGACCCAGCGCGCCGATCTCGAGGCGAGCCTCGCAGAGCTCGAGAACCTCAGTGCGGAGCTCGCCGAGACGGTCGAGCGGCGCTTCGCGGAGACGTTCGACGCCGTGCAGCGCAACTTCCACGAGGTCTCCGCGACGCTCTTTCCCGGCGGCGAAGGCCGCCTGCGGCTGACCGAGCCGGAGGACGAGGGCGAGGAGCCCGGCGTCGAGGTGGAGCTTCGTCCTGCGGGCAAGCGCGTGCAGCGGCTCTCGCTCCTGTCCGGCGGCGAGAAGGCGCTCGGCGCGATCGCCTTCCTCTTCGCGCTCTTCCTTGCCCGCCCGTGCCCGTTCTACCTGCTCGACGAGGTCGAGGCCGCGCTCGACGACACGAACATTGGCCGCTTCGTCGAGCTCCTCCGCCGCTACTCCGACCGGGCGCAGTTCGTCGTCATCACCCACCAGAAGCTCACGATGGAGGCGGCCGACATCCTCTACGGCGTCACGATGGGCGACGACGGGGTCTCGCAGATCCTCTCCCGCCGCCTGCCGCGCGACGACGCCCCGGCCGCGAGCGCGGCGTAGCGATGGCCGCCGTCGAGGTGAGGAGGAGCGCCGCTTGGGACCTCACGCGCTTCCTCGACGCCGCGAGTCCTTCCGCTGCATAGGATCAGGGTCGTGGACGAACGCCTCGAGCGGTACGCCGGGCTCGTCGTCCGGCTCGGCGCGAATGTCCAGCCGGGCCAGGAGGTCTTTCTCTTCACCTTCGTCGAGCACGCGGAGCTCGCGCGCGCCCTCACCCGCCAGGCGTACCGCGCCGGCGCGTCCTACGTCAACGTCCACTACAGGGACGAGTTCCTGCACCGGGCGATGATCGAGCTCGGCCCCGACGAGGCGCTCACGTACTCGCCGCAGTGGCTGAAGACGTTCGTCGAGGGGCTCGACGGCAACGCGCTGATCGCGACGACGGGCGACCCGAACCCCGACCTGCTCGCCGACCTCGACGGCGACCGCGTCGGGCGCGCCGTGCCGATCGAGATCGCGCAGATCCGGATGCGGCAGCTGGCCGAGAACTCGGTCAACTGGTGCGGCGTCGGCGCTCCCTCCGAAGGGTGGGCCCGGCAGGTCTTCGGCGAGCCCGACGTCGAACGGCTCTGGGCGAAGGTCGCGTACTGCATGCGGCTCGACGAGCCCGATCCGACGGAGGCCTGGCGCGAGCATCTCCAGCGGCTCTCCGACCGCACGGAGGCGCTGAACGCGCTGGGGGCGGACGCCGTCCGCTACCGCGGTCCGGGAACCGATCTCACGGTCGGTCTGCTCCCGAGCGCGCGCTGGATCTCCGGCGCGTCGGAGACCGCGGCGGGCATCCGCTACGTCGCGAACATGCCCACGGAGGAGATCTTCACCTCACCCGACGCTCAGCGCGCCGACGGGACGATCCGCTCGACGCTGCCGCTCGCGCTCGCCGGGCAGATCGTCCGGGGGCTCGAGCTGACGCTCGAGGGCGGGCGCATCGTCCGGGTCGAGGCGGAGACCGGGGCGGACGTCGTCCGCGGCCAGCTCGCGCTCGTCGAGAACGCCGACCGGCTCGGAGAGCTCGCGCTCGTCACCGGCGAGTCGCGAGTCGGCCGGTCGGAGACGCTCTTCTACGACACCCTGTACGACGAGAACGCGACGTGCCACATCGCCTACGGCACCGGCTTCCCGTTCGTCTGCGAGGGCGAGCCGGACGAGCGCCTGAACGCGGCGAACATCCATGTCGACTTCATGGTCGGGGGCCCCGAGCTCGAGGTGGACGCGCTGCTTCCGGACGGCACCGCGGTGCCGCTCATCCGCAGCGAGGATTGGCAGCTCGCTTGACGGACCGCCGGCTCGGCCGTTACGCCGAGGTCATCGTCCGCGTCGGCGCCAACGTGCAGCCCGGCCAGGAGGTCTTCGTCCTCGCACACGCGATCGAGCATGCGCCGCTCGTGCGCGCGATTGCCGGAGAGTCGTACCGCGCGGGCGCGTCCTACGTGAACGTCATCTACAACGACCAGCACCTGCGCCACGCGATGATCGAGCTCGGCCCCGACGAGGCGCTCACGTACACGCCAGAGTGGGGGAAGGACTTCATCCGAGGGGCGGAGGGCAACGCGCTGATCGCGACGACCGGCGATCCGGAGCCCGAGCTGCTCGCCGACCTCGACGGCGAGCGCGTCGGACGAGCGCACCAGATCGAGGCGAACGAGATCGCCCGCAAGCTCGCCATCGAGCGGTCCGTGCAGTGGACGGTCGTCGCGTCTCCCGGGCCCGGCTGGGCGCAGCAGGTGTTCGGCGAGCCGGATCTCGAACGGCTCTGGGAGAAGATCGAGTTCTGTATGCGGCTCGACGAGAAGGATCCCGTCGCCGCGTGGCGCCAGCACGTCGCGCGGCTCGACGCCCGCGCCGCGGCGCTGAACGAGCTGCGTCCGGACGCGCTTCGCTATCGCGGCCCGGGCACCGACCTCACGGTCGGGCTCCTTCAGGACGCGCGGTGGGTGAGCGTCGGCTTCCGCACGGCAGGCGGGGTCGAGTACGTCGCGAACATGCCCTCGGAGGAGGTCTTCACCTCGCCCGACCCGCGTCGCGCCGACGGGACGATCCGCTCGACGCTGCCGCTCGTGCTCGCAGGGCAGATCGTCCGCGGGCTCGAGCTCACGCTCGAGGGCGGTCGCATCGTGAGCGTCGAGGCCGAGCAGGGCGGCGATGTCGTGCGCGGCGCCCTCGAGACGGACGATGGCGCGCGCAGGCTCGGCGAGCTCTCACTCGTCACCGGCGACTCCCGCGTCGGCCGCTCCGGGACGCTGTTCTACGACACGCTCTTCGACGAGAACGCGACGTGTCACATCGCGTACGGCTTCGGGATCCCCGATGCGTTCGACGGCGATCCGGGGGAGGGCCTCAACATCTCGGCCGTGCACACGGACTTCATGGTCGGCGGCCCCGAGCTCGAGGTGGACGCCCTGCTCGTGGACGGCGCCGCCGTCCCTCTCATCCGCAACGAGGAGTGGCAGCTCACATGACGGAGGAACAGCTCGAGGCGTACGCCGAGATCGCGGTCCGCGTCGGCGCGAACGTGCAGTCCGGCCAGGAGGTGTTCGTGCATTCGCTCGTCGAGCACGCTCCGGTCACGCGGGCGTTGGCGCGCCAGGCCTACCGGGCGGGCGCCTCCTACGTGAACGTCGTCTACAGCGACATGCGGGGCTTCATCCAGCGCGCGATGATCGAGGTTGGCCCGGACGAGGCGCTCACGTACTCGCCGGAGTGGCTGAAGGCGTTCGTCGGGTCGATGAGCGGTCAGGCGCTCCTTGCGACCACCGGCGAGCCCGACCCGGAGGCGGCGGCGGCGCTCGACGGCGAGCGCCTCGGCCGTTCGGTCATGCTCGAGGTCGCGGAGATCCGCCACCGCCAGCACCGGGAGAACTCTGTCAACTGGTGCGGGATCGGCGCCCCGACGGAGGGCTGGGCGCGCCAGATCTACGGCGAGCCGGACGTCGAGAGGCTCTGGAACGACATCGCCGTCTGCATGCGGCTCGACGAGCCCGACCCCGTCCAGGCGTGGCGGGACCACCTCGCCCGGCTGCACGCCCGCGGGGCGGTGTTGACGGAGCTGCGTCCGGACGCGCTGCGCTATCGCGGCCCCGGGACCGACCTCACGGTCGGCCTGTTCCCGAGCGCGCGCTGGATGAGTGCCGGCTTCGAGACCGCGGGCGGGGTCGACTACGTCGCCAACATGCCGACCGAGGAGATCTTCACCACGCCGGATCCGCGGCGCGCGGACGGGACGATCCGCTCGTCGCTGCCGCTCAGCCTTGGCGGCCAGGTCATCGTCGGTCTCGAGCTCACGGTCCGCGACGGGAGGATCGTCGGCGTCGACGCCGAGCAGGGCGCGGAGATCGTCCGCAGCCAGCTCGAGACGGTCGAGAACGCCGACCGCTTCGGAGAGCTCGCGCTCGTCACCGGCGACTCGCGCGTCGGCCGGACCGGGACGACCTTCTTCAACACGCTCTTCGACGAGAACGCGACCTGCCACATCGCCTACGGTGCGGGCCTCCCGTATCCGTTCGAGGGCGAGCCCGACCCGGCGATCAACGTGTCGAACATCCATACCGACTTCATGGTGGGCGGCCCGGAGCTCGAGGTGGATGCGCTGCTCGCGGATGGGAGCGCGGTCCCGCTGATCCGCGACGAGACCTGGCAGCTCGCGTGACGCTCTAGGCGCGGCCGCGCCCGCGCAGGCGGTTCCGGCCCTTGCGGTCCCGGGTCCGGGCTTGGGCGTTCGCGACTCGCTGCTCGGTCCAGGCGCGGCTGCGGCGGACGAATTCGAGCAGCAGGGCGAGCTGCTCGTCGGAGTAGTCGTCGAAGAAGCCCGGCACCTCCTCGGCTCCGTAGAACTCGGCGCCGACCCGGGCGAGCTTCGGCGAGCATTCGACGAGCACGCGGCGGCGGTCGTCGGGATCGCGCACGCGCTTCGCCAGGCCGCGCTTCTCGAGCCGATCGACGACGGTCGTGACCGCGCCGCTCGTCAGGTGCATGGCCTCGGCGAGCTCCCCGGCGGTCAGCCGCCCACGCTGGTCGAGGACGTCCAGCGCGCGCTGGTCGGTGCGGTTGATGCCCAGGTGGTCCGCGACCGCCTGATCGAGCGCATCCGTCGCGACCTGCTGAGCGCGATGCTCGGCGATGAGCTGTTGGATGGTGGCTTCTCTTGACACTCGGATCTCTTGGTAACTAAGATAACTGACGGTCGAAGTAATTCTAGCGTGGAGATTCGGATGGAGAGTTCGGCAATCGTGGCCGAAGGCCTGGTCAAGACGTATCCAAAGGACGTGAGGGCGCTCGAAGGCGTCGGCTTCGCCGTCGAGACGGGAACCGTCTTCGCCTTGCTCGGCCCGAACGGCGCGGGCAAGTCGACGACGGTGAAGATCCTGACAACGCTGACGCTGCCCGACTCGGGCCGCGCCGTCGTGGCCGGGCATGAGGTCGTGGCGCAGGCGGATCGCGTGCGGAGCGCGATCGGCGTCGTCGGCCAGAAGCACAGCGTCGACCCCGACGCCACCGGGCGCGAGAACCTGCGGCTGCAGGGCGACCTCTACGGGATCCCGCTGCGGGAGCTGCGCGGCCGGATCGAGGCGCTCCTCGAGCGCTTCGACCTGACGGCCGACGCCGACCGGCTCGTGCGCGGCTATTCGGGCGGCATGCAGCGCAAGCTCGACGTCGCGATCGGGCTCGTCAACAAGCCGCGCGTGCTGTTCCTCGACGAGCCTACGACCGGGCTCGATCCGGAGGCTCGCGCCGAGATGTGGGTCGAGATCGAGCGGCTCGCGCGCGAGGAGGAGGTAACCGTGCTGCTGACGACCCACTATCTCGAGGAAGCCGACCGGCTCGCGAAGGAGCTCGCGATCGTCGATCGCGGCCGCATCGTCGCGGCGGGCACGCCGGAGGCGCTGAAGTCGGAGCTTCGCGGAGACACGCTCGCCGTCGAGCTCGACGGGGGTGGGAGCCACGACTCCTCCGTCCTCGCCGCAGTGGCCGCGGTCGCCGGCGTCCGCGAGCCGGTGCTCGAAGGCAGCGTGCTCCGGGCCCGTGCGGAGGAAGGGGCGCGCGCCGTTCCGGCCGTGCTGGCGGCGCTCGAGGAGGCAGGCATTGCAGTCGCGGCGGCCACGGTCTCGCGGCCGTCGCTCGACGACGTGTACATGCGCCACGCGGGACGCTCGTTGCGCGCGGCCGAGCAGGAGGAGACGCAGTCATGACGCTCGCGATCCGGCACACGGTGGCCCTGACCCGGCGACAGCTGCTCAACCTCTGGCGGCAGCCCTGGTTCGTGGCGATCACGGTCGTGCAGCCGCTCATCTGGCTGCTGCTCTTCGGCCAGCTCTTCAAGCGCGTCGTCGAGCTGCCCGGCTTCCACGGCGGCTCCTACATCCAGTTCCTGACACCCGGCGTGCTGATCATGAGCGCGCTCTTCGCCGGCGGCTGGCACGGCATGGGCTACATCGAGGCGATGGACCGCGGGATCATGGACCGCTTCCTCGTCACTCCCGCCTGGCGCGGCGCTCTCGTCGCGGCGGGGTTCCTCTACGGCGCGGTCGTGATCGTCGTCCAGTCGCTCGTGATCGTCGCGGTCGCGTTCGCGGCGGGGGCGAGCTTCTCCGCTGGCCAGGTGCTGGCGATGTTCGTCCTGGCGATCCTGCTCGGCGGCGGCGTCGCCGCCCTGTCGGACGCGCTCGCGCTCGTCGCCCGCCAGGAGGAGACGTTGATCGGCGCGGTGCAGTTCGTGATCCTGCCGGCGACGTTTCTCTCGTCCGGGATGATGGCCTCCGACCTCCTGCCGGGCTGGATCGGCGATGTCGCACGCTTCAACCCGGTCAACTGGGCCGTCGTCGGCGCGCGCGTGGGCTCCGCCGACTGGACGATCGTCGGCGAGCGCGCGGCGTGGCTCGCGGCGCTGCTGCTCGTGTGCGCGTGGCTCGCGACGCGGGCGCTACGCGTCTACCAGCGCTCGGTCTGACCATTACGCTGGCCCGGATGGCGCGGAGCTGGGGAGAGCTGCTCGGCGAGGCGGGCGCAAGGTCGGAGCCGGAGGAGCAGGGCGGCCGCTTCCTCTCGCGGCTGCGGGACTCGCTCTCGAAGTCGCGGCGCGCGCTCACCGGCGAGCTCGCGGCGATCGCGTTCGACCCGGCGAGCGAGGCCGACTGGGAGCGGCTCGAGGAGGCTCTCATCGCCGGCGACGTCGGCGTGCGCGCGACGGCGGAGCTCGTGCGGCGGCTCGAGGCGCGCGGCGACGCGTCCGATCTCGAGACGGCGCTCGCGGCGGAGGTGGGGGGGCTGTTCGGCGAGCCGTCGACGCTCGACGTGGCGCACCAGCCGGCCGTCGTCCTCGTCGTCGGCGTCAACGGGACGGGGAAGACGACGACGATCGGCAAGCTCGCGGCGAAGCTCGCCGAGCACGGACGCTCGGTCGTCGTGGCGGCCGCCGACACGTTTCGCGCGGCGGCAGAGGAGCAGCTGGAGATCTGGGCGCAGCGTGCGGGCGCCGACTTCGTCGGCTCCGAGCGAGGCGCCGATCCCGCCGCCGTCGCGTACGACGCGCTGCAGGCGGCCGAGGCCCGCGGCCGCGACGTCGTGATCGTCGACACCGCGGGGCGGCTCCACACGCAGGCGAACCTGATGGAGGAGCTCGCGAAGGTGCGGCGCGTGCTTGCCGGCAGGCTCGAGGGCGCGCCGCACGAGACGCTCCTCGTCGTCGACGCGACGACGGGCCAGAACGGCGTTCAGCAGGCGCGACTCTTCGGCGAGGCGGTAGGGGTGACGGGCGTCGTCCTGACGAAGCTCGACGGCTCCGCGAAAGGCGGCGTCGCGATCCCGATCGCCTACGAGCTCGGCCTGCCCGTCAAGCTGATCGGCGTCGGCGAGCAGCTCAACGACCTGCGCCCCTTCGACGCTCACGACTACGCCCGAGCCCTCGTTCAGAACTGACATGTACGGGGTCTGACCCCGGACATGTCGATTCGGCCCGGCCGGTACCCTGCGGCCGATGTTCGACACGCTGTCCGACAAGCTGCAGAGCGCGCTCGGGGATCTCCGCGGGCGCGGCGTCCTCGACGAGGAAGCGGTCTCGCGTGCGATGCGCGAGGTGCGGCTCGCCCTGCTCGAAGCCGACGTCAACTTCGGCGTGGTCAACGACTTCGTCGGACACATCCGCGAGCGCGCCGTCGGCGAGGAAGTGACGAAGAGCCTCACGCCCGGCCAGCAGGTCGTGAAGATCGTCCATGAGGAACTGACCCGGCTGATGGGCTCGTCGGACTCGCGCCTCGCCTACGCGTCGCGGCCGCCGACGACGATCCTGCTCGCGGGCCTCCAGGGCTCGGGCAAGACGACCGCCGCCGGCAAGCTCGCACTGCTCATGCAGAGCGAGGGCCGCAAGCCCGCCCTCGTCGCCGCCGACCTCCAACGGCCGGCCGCGATCGACCAGCTCGTCCAGCTCGGCGCGCAGGTCGGCGTCCCCGTCTACGCGGACGAGCGCAGCGACCCGGTCAAGGCGGTCCACGACGGCATCGCACGCGCGAAGGAGGAGGGCCGCGACGTCGCGATCCTCGACACCGCCGGCCGCCTCCACGTCGACGAGCCGCTGATGGAGGAGCTTGCCGCCGTGCGGCGCGAGGCGAAGCCGACGAACGTCCTTCTCGTTCTCGACGCGATGACGGGTCAGGAGGCGGTCAACGTCGCGCAGGCCTTCCAGGAGCGGATCGACTTCGACGGCGTCCTGCTCACGAAGCTCGACGGCGACGCGCGCGGCGGCGCCGCGCTCTCCGTCCGCGCGATCACCGGCCGGCCGGTCAAGCTCGCCTCGGTCGGCGAGAAGCTCGACGCGCTCGAGTGGTTCCACCCCGACCGCATGGCGTCGCGGATCCTCGGCATGGGCGATGTCCTTACCCTGATCGAGCGCGCCGAGGCCGCGATCGGCGGGGAGGAGAAGGACGAGCTCGAACAGCGGATGCTGAAGGGCGAGTTCAGCTTCGACGACTTCCTCTCGAGCTACAAGATGCTGCGCCGGATGGGCCCGCTGCAGGGGATCCTCAAGATGATCCCGGGCATGGGCAAGCAGCTCGAGGGGCTCGACGAGGTCGACGAGAAGCAGCTCGCGCGCGTCGAGGCGATCGTCCTCTCGATGACGCCGCACGAGCGGCGCGTCCCGCACGTGATCGACGGCTCGCGGCGGAAGCGGATCGCGGCCGGCTCCGGCACGACGGTCACCGAGGTGAACCAGCTGCTCGAGGCGCGCAAGCAGATGGCGAAGATGATGAAGGCGATGGGTTCAGGCAAGATGCCCACGCTTCCCGGCGTGAACGGCGCCGCGCCGGTGAGAAGGTCGAAGGCAAAGAGCAAGCGCAAGAAGAAAGCGAGAAGGTAACCGGATGGCAGTGAAGCTGAGGCTGACGCGGGTCGGCTCGAAGAAGAACCCGATCTACCGCGTCGTGGCCGCGGACTCGCGCTCGCCGCGCGACGGCAAGTTCATCGAGATCGTGGGCCGCTACAACCCGCAGTCCGAGCCCTCGCTGATCGACCTCGACGAGGGGAAGATCCGCGACTGGCTCTCCAAGGGCGCGCAACCGACCGCATCGGTTGCGAAGCTCCTCAAGACGCAGGGAATCGAGTAGTGGACGAGCTCGTCGCGGAGCTGGCGCGCCGGCTCGTCGACGAGCCGGACGCCGTGCGCGTGGAGCGGGCCGAGGACGAGGAGGGCTCGGTCGTCTTCCGCCTCCACGTCGCCGAGGGCGACGTCGGCAAGGTGATCGGCCGCCAGGGTCGGATCGTCCGGGCGCTGCGCACCGTCGTTCGCGCGGGAGGCGTCGCCGCGGGGCGCAGGCTCCAGCTCGAGATCATCGACTGACCATGTCGCAAGTTGCACATTGCAACTTGCGGGCTTCCGTCGCTGCGCTCTACGACGTCCACGGCAACCTGCCGGCCCTCGAGGCGGTGCTCGCCGAGTTGCCGCAGGACGCGACGATCGTCGTCGGCGGGGACGTCTGCATGGGCGGCGACCAGCCCTCGGAGGCGCTCGAGCGGCTGCGCGGGCTCGGCGAGCGCGTCGTCTGGGTGCGCGGCAACGCCGATCGCGAGCTCGCCCCGGACGAGGAGGGCCTCGTGCCCGACGAGCTCGTCGAAGCCACCCGCGGCAGGCTGAGCGAGGAGCAGATCGCGTTCCTCAACTCGCACCCGCACGCCGTCCGAGTCGGCGACGTCCTCTACTGCCACGCCTCGCCGCGCAACGACGTCGACATCTTCACCGAGCTCACGCCGGAGGAGCGGATCGCGTTCCTCTTCGAGGGCCTGGCCGCTCCGACCGTCGTGTGCGGTCACACGCACATGCAGTTCGAGCGCACCGTCGGCGGCGTCCGTGTGCTCAATGCCGGCAGCGTCGGCATGCCGTACGAGGAGGAGCCGGGCGCGTACTGGCTGCTCGACCTCGCCCACCGGCGCACGCCCTATGACGGCGCCGAGCTGCAGGCGACCCGCGAGGAGGCCCTCGCCGAGTTCACGGCCCGCGGGCTCTGAACCGCATGGCCGACCTCGTTCCGATCGGCCGCGTCGGCCGGCCGCACGGCCTCGACGGCGCGTTCTTCGTCGAGGGCGCGAGCGGCCGTGACGAGGCGTTCGCCTCGGGCGCGACCCTCTACGCCGGGGGCGAGCCGGCGACCGTCGTCGCCTCCCGTCGCGGCGCCGGCGGCCGGCAGGTGATCAAGCTCGACCGCACGGTCGAGCGCGGCGCCGAGCTCGCGGTGGAGCGGGCGAGCCTGCCCGCCCTCGAGAGCGACGAGTTCTACGTCTTCCAGCTCGTCGGGCTCGCGGTCGTGGACGGGGGAGGACGCGTGCTCGGGCGGGTGCGGGACGTACTCGAGTACCCTGCTAATGACGTGCTCGAGCTCGACTCCGGTGCGTCGCTGCCCCTCGTCGAGGCATGCGTCCGGCAGGTGGATGTCGCTGGCGGGCGAATCGTTGTCGCCGAGGGGTTCGCAGAGCCCGACTGACCTCTGTCCCGCGTGCGCATCGACGTCTTCACCCTCGTCCCCCATGCCTATGCCTGGCTGACCGAGCAGCGGCCGGTCGCGGCCGTGCTGGGGGGCGAGCTCGAGCTGCGCCTCTTCAACTACCGCGACACGACGCCGCTGCGCGCGGGGCAGGTCGACGACGAGCCCTACGGAGGCGGCGCCGGGATGTTGCTCCGGGTCGACGTCGTCGCCGCCGCGCTCGACGCCGCCTACGGCGGCGACCTGCCCGGCCCGGTGATCGCGCTCACGCCGAAGGGAAGGCCGCTCACGCAGGCAGTCGTCGAGGAGCTCGCCGCCGAGCCGGCGCTGACCCTTCTCTCCTCCCGCTTCGAAGGCTTCGACGATCGGATCGTCGAGCATCTCGCGACGGACGCGATCTCGGTCGGGCCGTACGTCCTCTCGAACGGCGACCTGCCGGCGATGCTCGTCCTAGACGCTGTCGCGCGACGGCTGCCCGGCGCCCTCGCCGAGGGATCGGGCGAGCTCGAGAGCTTCTCCGCCGAGCTCGGTGGCGGCCTCGAGTATCCGCACTACACGCGGCCGGCGGAGTTCCGCGGCTGGAGCGTGCCGGGGGTGCTCCTCTCGGGCGACCACGCGCGGATCGAGGAGTGGCGGCGCGGGATGGTCGTGCGGTGAGCGACTTCTGGGACGACAAGCCGCGCGAGTCGCCCGGCCGGGAGGACAAGGACGGAGCCGAGGACGAGCCGTACGGCTGGCCGCAGCCGCCGGGGTGGGAGACGGAGCCTGCGACGCCTCCGCCGCCGGCCCCTGAGCCCGCGCCGCATCACACTCGCGACCCGCTGGCGCGGCTCTTCCCGGGCCTGCCGCGAAGCGTTCGCGTCGTCCTCGACTGGATCCTCACGATCGTGGGCGCCGTCCTGATCGTGCTCGCCCTCAAGCAGTGGGTCGTGAACCCGTACCGCATCCCGTCGTCGTCGATGGAGCCGGCGCTGCACTGCGCGAAGCCGGCGCCCGGCTGCCAGGCGGACATGAGCGACCGCGTGCTCGCGAACCGCCTCATCTACGACTTCCGGAGCCCGCACCGGGGCGACATCGTCGTCTTCAACACGCCGAGCAGGGCCGCGGCCAAGTGCGGCGAGGGCGGGACGTTCGTGAAGCGGCTGATCGGCCTCCCGGGAGACACGATCCACGAGAACGACCAGGGCTACATCTCGATCAAGGATCCCGGGTCGAAGACGTGGTTCAGGCTCAAGGAGCCGTACGTGCCGGCGACGGCCCGCCTCTCCGACGTCACGCACTTCAACAAGACCTGGCACGTCCCCAAGGGCGAGTACTTCTTCATGGGCGACAACCGGGGGGAGTCGTGCGACTCGCGCGACTGGGGCTCGGTGCCGCGGCACGACCTGATCGGCGAGGTCTTCTTCATCTACTGGCCTCCCGACCGCATCGGCTTCAAGTAGGTTCCGCTACCCTTCTCCGTCGGCCCGGGGCCGTCCTTTCCATGAGCAACGTGATCCAGGATCTCGAGCGCGCCCAGCTGCGCACCGTGCCGCGCTTCAAGGCCGGCGACACCGTGCGCGTCCACTTCCAGGTCATCGAGGGCTCGCGGCGGCGCGTCCAGGTGTTCGAGGGCATCGTGATCAAGCGGCAGGGCGCCGGCGCCCGCGAGACGTTCACCGTCCGCAAGCAGTCGTTCGGCGTCGGTGTCGAGCGGACGTTCCCGCTCCATTCGCCGAAGATCGAGAAGATCGAGGTCGCCGCGATCGGCGACGTCAGCCGGGCGAAGCTCTACTACCTGCGCGGGCGCGTCGGCAAGCGGGCCCGCGTGCGCGAGCGGCGCTACGGTGCGGGAGCCGAGCTGCCCGAGGCGGTCGACTCGACGCTCGCAACCGCCGACGAGGCTCCGACGGCGATCGAGGAAGCGCCCCCCGAGGAGACGGACGCCGCCGAGGTCGAGGGCGCCGCGCCGGAGGCCGAGGAGTCGCAGCCCGAAGCGGACGCCGAAGAGCCCGGGGCGACGGCCGAAGCCGAGGCGGCCGAAGCCGAGCCCGCCTCGCAGTCCGAGTAGTAACGACTTTCCGGCGACGTACTCAGGGGCGGCCGTCGCCGCCCGGGCGCCGCGCTATTGTCGGCGCGTGCCGCCACGCACGGGCCAGCGACTGCTCCGGTTCGACCGCCGCCTCGGCGCGCGCTACGTGGCCGGAGCCGACGAGGCCGGCCGCGGGTCGCTCGCAGGGCCGCTCGTCGTCGCCGGCGTCCTGCTCGACTACGCGACGCTGCGCGAGCATCGCGTGCGCCCGCTCGCCTTCCTCAACGACTCGAAGCAGTGCAGCGAGGAGCGGCGGGAGGAGCTCTTCCACGCCGTCGTCGGCTGCGCGGAGCGGGTTGCCGTGCGCGTGATCCCGCCGGGCGAGATCGACCGCAGCGGCCTCCACCGCTCGAACCTCGCCGGGCTGCGAGCGATGCTCGAGGCGCTCGCGCCGCCCGCGGAGGCGTGCCTCGTCGACGGCTTCCGGCTCGGCCCGCAGGCGCCCGAGCACACCGCAGTCGTCGACGGCGACGAGAAGAGCGCGGCGATCGCAGCCGCGTCGATCGTGGCGAAGGTGACCCGCGACCGGCTGATGCGGCGGCTCGACGCCCTCTATCCCGCGTACGGGTTCGCGCAGCACGTCGGCTACATCACGCCCGGGCACTCGGCCGTCGTCCGCGAGCGCGGCCCGTCGGACGTGCACCGGCTGAGCTTCCAGGCGCTCTGCTACGGCCGCGAAGCCGCGGCGTAGCGGCGCCGGCGCCGAGCGGCGCGCGGCGTGGTGGTACCGGCTCCGCGGCTGGCGCGTCCTCGGCGCGAACGTCTGGGCCGGGGGCAACGAGATCGACCTGATCGTGCGCCGTGGCCGCCAGCTCCGCTTCGTCGAGGTCAAGGAGAAGCGAGGGACGGGCTTCGGCGACCCGCTGGAGATGATCACGCCCGAGAAGCAGCGGCGCGTGCGGCGGGCCGCCTCGGCGTGGCTCGCCTCGCAGCCGGAGCTGGCGAGCTTGCTGATCGGCTTCGACGCGGTCGCGGTCCGCGACGGCCGCGTCCGGCGAGTGCCGCAGGCGTTCTGAGCTCTGCACCGAACTCCGCTGCATGGCCGTCACGCAGGACGAGCTGTACGCGACGCTGGACCTCGAGCTCTCGTGGTCGGAGGCCGCGTTGCCCGAGCGCGTGCGGACGAAGCACGTCCACCGGCTCCATCCGTATCACGGGAAGTTCATCCCGCAGCTCGTCGAGATCCTGCTCGAGCGGTTCGTCGAGCCCGGCGGGCACGTGCTCGACCCGTTCGCGGGCTCGGGTACGACGCTCGTCCAGGCGCTCGAGTCGGGCTACGACGCGACGGGGATCGACGTCGCCGCCTTCAACTGCCTGCTGATGGAGGTGAAGACCGCGCAGTACGACCTTCCCGAGCTCGGTGCCGAGCTGCGGGACGCGTGCGCCCGCGTAGACTCGCTGCCGCGGCCGAGCCGCCGTGCGAGCGGATACCTCCGCACGTGGTATGCGCCGCGCGCGGCAGCCGAGCTGCTCGGATTCCGAGAGCTGATCCCGGAGTACCGCCACCGCGACGTCCTGCGCGTCGTCCTCTCGCGCGCCGCGCGCTCGGCCCGACTGGCGGCCCATTTCGACCTCGAGGCGCCGCGGTCGCCGCAGCGCGGCGAGTACTGGTGCCACAAGCACCGGCGGGAGTGCCGGCCGGTCGCGTCGGCGGCGGGCTTCCTCCGTCGGTACACGCTCGACACGCTGGCCAGGATCGAGGAGTTCGCTGCGGTGCGGGACCCCGAACATGAGGCGCGGATCGTGCACGGCGACGCGCGGGACGCGAAGCTCGCGGCCGGCTTCGACGGCGTCCTCACCTCTCCGCCCTATCCCGGGCTGATCGACTACCACGAGCAGCATCGCTACGCCTATGCGCTGCTCGACCTCGACGACCGGCGCGAACGCGAGCTCGGCGCTGCGGCGGCCGGGACCTCGGCAGGCGCGCTCGAGGCGTATGCGGAGGGTGTCGCCGCGGTCCTTTCGAGGGCGGCTGCGGCGCTGCGTCCGGGCGCGCCCGTGCTGGTCGTCGTCAACGACCGGCGGAACGTCTATCCGGAGATCCTCGAGCGAGCCGGCCTGCGCCTCGAGACCCGGCTGCGCCGGCACGTCAACCGGCGCACCGGCCGTCGCGCCGGCGAGTACTTCGAAGACGTGCTCGTCGCCCGGTCGGAATAGCAGCTAGCGGGCGGCGATCGCCGGCGGCAGGACGAGCTGCACCCCGAGCAGCTGCTGCACCCGGCCGAGGAAGTCGCCGACGAGCGGTTTCTGCGCCTGGCCGCCGATGCTGAGCGCGATCGGGTTGCAGGAGGTCGCTCTCGTCCCCTCGACGCGTGTGCGGGCCTGCGCGAGGAGCGTCCCGTCGGCCGCGCGGAACGAGAAGGTGGCGGTGGCGCTGCCGATCATGATCATGGGGCAGCTGAACATCCCCGGTTGGACGACCTGGAGCGCGTCGAGCCAGGCGATGATCCGCGCCACGTTCGCCGCATCCTGCACGTGCAGCGAGACCTTCGGCGGCTGGTTCGGGTAGCCGACCTCGATCTCGACCTGCTGCACGTCCGACGGCAGGGCCTCGGCAGCAGGCCGCGCGACGACCCAGACCGCCTGCGCGTCGGCGCGGACGCCCGTCCAGCCGCGCGGCAACGAGACGAGGACGAGGCTCAGCCGGCGCAGCGAGATGCGTCCCGCGAGCGGCTGGAGCGTGTACGTCAGGATCTCATTGGCCGGCACGTCCAGGCCGCCCGCCGAGGTCGGCCCGTCGCGGCTCGCCCCCCGCGGAGCGTGCGTCTCGACGAAGGCGAGCGTCGCTGCGAGAGACTCGTGCACGCGCCAGAGCCGGTGGAGGTCGACGAGCGACCCCGACGGGGTCGAAGCAGCCTGCCGGAGCAATCCGCCGTCGCCGTGCGGCGCGACGCGCATCCGCCCGGCGCCGTCCGGCAGTACGAAACGACCGAGCAGCTGCCGCGCCTCGGCGCGGGCGAGGCGCTTGTTTGCGGCAGTCGTCGTGTGCGTGAGCGAACGCGCGGCCGCCGCGCCGGTGAGGACGAGAAGGAGAGCGACCGCTGCAAGCAGCACCCGCTTCATGGCATGAGGTATACGACATTGCGGGCGCCTTTGGTCACCGGTTTTACGTCCTTCGTACGAGAGCCGGCACCAACACGTGACGCCTTCCGTCGTAGCGTCGGGACGTGCTCGCACGCGCGGTCACCCATGCGCTCGTCGGTCTCGAGCCGCGGCGCGTCGACGTCGAGGCGCACGTCCGCGACGGCCTGCCGGGATTCGCGATCGTCGGGCTTGCCGACAAGGCGTGCCAGGAGGCGCGCGAGCGCGTCCGGAGCGGGATCGCGGCGGCCGAGCTGAGCTTCCCGCAGGGGCGGATCACGGTCAATCTCGCGCCGGCCGAGCTGCGCAAGGAGGGATCCGGCTTCGACCTGCCGATCGCCCTCGCCATCCTCGCCGCCTCCGAGCAGCTGCCGCGTGGGGCGCTCGACCGCTCGGCCGCGGTGGGCGAGCTTGCGCTCGACGGACGGCTGCGGCGCGTCGGCGGTGTGCTCGCGGTTGCAGAGGGGGCGCGGAGGCTCGGGCTCGAACGCCTCCTGTGTCCCGCAGACTCGGCGCGCGAGGCTGCGCTCGCGGGCGTCGCTGCCGTGCCGGTCCGGCATCTCGCCGAGGCCGTCGCCTTCCTGCGCGGTGAGCTCGACCCCGACCCGCCGCCCGAGAGGCAGTCCGCGCCGGAGCCCGACCTGCCGGATCTCGCGGAGGTGCGCGGGCAGGAGCGCGCGCGGCGCGCGCTCGAGCTCGCTGCGGCGGGCGGGCACAACCTGCTGCTCGCCGGACCGCCGGGCACGGGCAAGACGATGCTCGCGCGCCGGCTTCCGGGGATCCTGCCGCCGCTCGAGGGCGACGCCGCGCTCGAGGTGACCCGCATCCACTCGGTGGCCGGGCTCGTCGACGGCGGGCAGCCGCTCGTCGTCCGGCCGCCGTTCCGCGCTCCTCACCACAGCGCGTCCACCGCCGCGATCGTCGGGGGCGGCCCGGGCATCCGCCCCGGCGAGGCGAGCCTCGCCCACTGCGGCGTCCTCCTCCTCGACGAGCTCGCGGAGTTCCAGCGACCCGCGCTCGAGGCGCTGCGCCAGCCGCTCGAAGACGGCTACGTCGCCGTCGCTCGCGCGGCCGGGCGTGTCCTCTTTCCGGCCCGCTTCCAGCTCGTCGCGACGATGAACCTCTGTCCCTGCGGCGGCCGCGGCGACCCGGCGGCGGAATGCAGCTGCTCGCCGCAGCGGCTCGCCCGCTACCGGGACAAGCTCTCTCGCGCGCTCCTCGACCGCTTCGACCTCGTCGTCGCGCTTCCCCGGGCGCCGGCCGACGAGCTGGCGGGAGCCGCAGGCGAGCCGTCGGCTGCCGTCCGGGAGCGTGTCGTCGCGGCCCGCGAGCGGCTCGCCGCCCGCCCACCCGCACGCGAGGTCGCCGCCGACGAGCTGCTGAGGCGCGCCGTCGACCGCCTTCATCTCTCCGGCCGCGGGTACGCGCGCGTCGGTCGCGCCGCCCGCACGATCGCGGCGCTCGCGGGGGCCGAGTCCGTGGCGCCGGAGCACGTCGCCGAGGCGCTCTCGTACCGTTCGCCCGACGAGTTGCGGACGTGAGCGACCTCGCGCTCGCCGCGTTCGCCTCCGAGACGGGGACGCATCTCGTCCGTGCGCCCGCGAGCGCCCGCTGGCGGGAGTTCCTGCGCCGCTTCGACGAGAGCGCCTATTGCGAGCGGCTCGCCGTCGCCGGGCATCGCTTCGTCGCGCGCTCCGCGGAGGAGTTCCCACCGCTGCTCACGGCGATCCACGATCCGCCGCCCGGCCTCTTCCTCCGCGGCGATGCCGACGCGGAGCTGCTCTCGCGGCCGGCCGTCGCCGTGGTCGGCGCCCGCGCCTGCTCGGGCTACGGCGCCGCGGTCGCGCGGGGGCTCGGCCGCGATCTCGCAGCCGCCGGGCTCGTCGTCGTCAGCGGCCTCGCCCGCGGGGTCGACGCGGAGGCGCACCGCGGCGCGCTCGAGGCGGGCGGTGCGACCGTCGCCGTGCTCGGCTGCGGGATCGATCGCGACTACCCGGCCGCGCACGCCGAGCTCGCCCGCCGCGTCGCTGCCGCCGGGCTGATCGTCTCGGAGTACGCGCCCGGGGTGGAGCCGGCGCCGTGGCGGTTCCCCGCGCGAAACCGCATCATCGCCGGGCTCTGCGAAGCCGCCGTCGTCGTCGAGGCCCGCGAGCGCAGCGGCGCCCTCATCACCGCCGATCTCGCGCTCGAGGAGGGGCGAGAGGTGTTCGCCGTGCCGGGAGAGATCACGAGCTCTCTCTCGGCCGGGACGAACGCGCTGCTCAAGCTCGGCGCGATCGTGCTCACGGGCGCCGCCGACGTCCTCGTCTCGTTCGGGATCGAGCCGGAGCCGCCGGCGTCGGTGTCGGTGTCCGAGGCAGCCGCCTCTCTGCTCGAGATCGTTCGGGCCGCGCCGGCGGGCGCGGACGTCCTCGCGCGGCGCAGCGGGCTCGATGCGGGGGAGGTCGCCCGGGCGCTCGTCGAGCTCGAGCTGGCGGGGCTCGTGACGGCCGGCGAAGGCGTCTATCGGCCACTCGGGCCCGCGTAGGGAGTCACGACCGCGATCCCCAGCTAGGGTCCGCTGACGTGAACCCGTACTGGCTCGAAGAGCCGGCGCCGGCGCGCGCGGCGACGCCCCACGAAGGACGTGTAGACGTCGCCGTCGTCGGCGGCGGCGTCACCGGCTGCAGCGCCGCGCTCCGACTCGCAGAGGGCGGTCTGCGCGTGCGGCTGCACGAGGCGCGCGACATCGCCGAGGGCGCGAGCGGCCGCAACGGCGGCTTCGCGCTCCGCGGCGGTGCAGCCCGCTACGACGTCGCGCGAGAGACCTACGGCGCCGGCCGTGCGGCCGCGTACTGGCGCTGGACGCAGGACGCGCTCGACCGGTTGGCCGGGCTCGCAGGCGACGCACTACGCCGCCCCGGCAGCTACCGCCTCGCGGCGGACGAGGAGGAGCGGGAGGCGATCCGGCTCGAGTTCGAGGCGCTGCGGGAGGACGGGATCGCGGCCGAGTGGCTCGACGACGTTCCCGGCGGGGCGGCCGGGAAGTTCCACGGCGCGATCTCCCACGACGGCGACGGCTCGATCCAGCCGGCCCGCTTCGTCCGCCGGCTCGCCGCCCGCGCCGCCGGCGCAGGCGTCGACATCCGCGAGCACGACCGGGTCGAGGACGTCGACGAGCTCGCTGCCGAGCGCGTCCTCGTCGCGACCGACGGCTACGGCCACGGGCTCGTCGCGGAGCTCGCCGACCTGATCTGGCCGACGCGCGGGCAGGTGATCGTGAGCGAGCCGCTCGACGGCGTCCTCTACGACCGGCCCCACTACGCCCGCCAGGGCTTCGACTACTGGCAGCAGCTGGCCGACGGGCGCGTCCTGCTCGGCGGCTTCCGCGACGTCTCGATCATGGACGAGCTCACCGACGTCGAGCAGACCACGCCGACGATCCAGTCGTCGCTCGAGTCGTTCATGCACGAGCTCGTGGGCGCCCAGGTCGAGATCACGCACCGCTGGGCCGGCATCTTCGGCCTGACGCAGGACATGCTCCCGCTCGTCGGCCCGGTGCCGGGACGCGACGGGCGCGTCTGGGTCGCCGGCGGCTATTCGGGCCACGGCAACGTGCTGGGCTTCGCGTGCGGGCAGCTCGTCGCCGACGCGCTCCTCGGCGACGCGTCGTCGCCGCAGCTCGAGCTGTTCGACCCGGCGCGCTTCGCCTGATGGGGATGTCCGAGTACGTGCGCGGTCTTCGAGAGAAGATCGGACACGACTTCCTGCTCATGCCGTCGGTGGCTGCGATCGTGCGGGACGAGGAGGGCCGAATCCTGCTCGTGCAGGGCATGGAGGGCCGCTGGCAGCTTCTGGGCGGAGCGGTCGATCCCGGTGAGACTCCGGAGGAGGCTCTCCGGCGAGAGTGCCTCGAGGAGGCGAACGCAGACGTGCGGCCGACGCGCCTCCTCGCTGCGGTCGGCGGTCCGCACCACCGGCACACGTATGCGAACGGAGACGAGATCGGTTTCGTGATCAGCCTCTACGAAGCCGAGCTCGTCGGCGGCGAGCTGCGGCCCGACCGCGACGAGACGCAGGCGGTGGGATGGTTCGCTCCCGCCCAACTGGCCGAGCTCGAGATGAGCGAGCCGACCCGGGAGACCCTCCGCGTCGGGCTCAGAGCGTCTTGACGTCGGCGATCAGCTTGTCGATCGACTCCTTCGCATCGCCGAACAGCATCACCGTCTTCGGGTTGTAGAAGAGCGGGTTCTCGATGCCGGCGAAGCCGGGATTCATCGACCGCTTCAGCACCACGACGGCCTGCGAGTCGTCGACGTTGAGGATCGGCATGCCGTAGATCGGGCTTCCCTGGTTCGACCGTGCGTCGGGGTTGACGACGTCGTTCGCGCCGACGACGACCGCGACGTCCGTCCGCGAGAACTCGGGGTTCGCCTCGTCCATCTCCTTCAGCTGCGGGTACGGGACGTTCGCCTCGGCGAGGAGGACGTTCATGTGACCCGGCATGCGGCCCGCGACGGGATGGATCGCATAGGAGACCTCGACTCCCTTCGCCTCGAGCAGGTCGGCGAGCTGGCGCACGTCGTGCTGCGCCTGCGCGACCGCGAGGCCGTAGCCCGGGACGAAGACGACCTTGTGCGCGTACGCGAGCATGACCGCCACGTCCTCGGCGCTCGCGCTGCGCACCGTTCCGCCGCCCTGACCGCCCGCCGCGATGGCGGCCGCCTCGGCGCTCACCTGGCCGAAGGCGCCGAAGAGGAGGTTGGCGACCGAGCGGTTCATCGCCTTGCTCATCAGCAGGGTCAGCAGGGTGCCGGAGGCGCCGACGAGCATGCCGGCGACGATGAGGACGTTGTTCTCGAGCTCGAAGCCGCCGATCGCGACCGCGAGGCCGGTGAACGCGTTGAGGAGCGAGATGACGACCGGCATGTCCGCGCCGCCGATCGGCAGGACGAAGAGGACTCCGAAGAGCGCGCCGCCGCCGACGACGATCCAGAGCAGCCACTGGTCCTGGACGCCGGCGGCGAGGGCGACTGCGAAGGCGACGAGCCCCGCGAGCAGCACGACGTTGCCGACGTTCTGGCCCGGATACGTGATCGGCCGGCCGCCGATCAGCTCCTGCAGCTTCGCGAACGCCACCATCGAGCCGGCGAAGGAGATCGCGCCGATCAGGCCGGAGAGCGCGATCGCGGTGAGGACGTCGATGTGGGGGCGGCCGGGAGGAGGCAGGAAGCGGTGCAGCTCGGCGAGGGCGATCAGGGCCGCGGCGCCGCCGCCGACGCCGTTGAACAGCGCCACCATCTGCGGCATCGCGGTCATCCGCACCTTTCGCGCCGCGACCGCGCCGAAGCCGCCGCCGATCACCATCGCGATCACGACCGCCCACCAGCTCGCGCCGCCGGCCTTGACCCAGGTGACGGCGATCGCGACGAGCATTCCCGCCGCGCCGATCTGGTTCCCGCGCCGGGCGTGCGCCGGGCTCGAGAGGAACCGCAGCGCGAGGATGAACGTCACGATCGGGATCAGGTAGAGCAGGTCGCTGAGGTTGGTGCTCACGAGCCGCCCTTGCCGTCCTGCGAGGCGTCGACCGGCTTCGCCGCCTCGCGCTTCTTGAACATCTCGAGCATCCGGTCGGTGACGACGAAGCCGCCGACGACGTTCGCCGAGCCGAGGACGACCGCGAGGAAGCCGATCACCCAGACGAACGGCCCCTTGTGACCGGACGCGAGCACGATCATCGCACCGGCCACGACGATGCCGTGGATCGCGTTCGTGCCCGACATGAGCGGCGTGTGGAGGAGCGTCGGCACCTTCGAGATCACCTCGAAGCCGAGGAAGATCGCGAGCACGAGGATCGTCAGCTCGAAGACGAGCAGCATGTTGTGGCTCATGCGGTCACCTCCTGCTTGCCGGCCACGCAGGCGCCGGCCGTGATCTCGTCCGACCAGTCGAGAGCGAGCTCTCCCTCCGGCGCGAGGTGGAGGAGCAGCGCCTGGACGTTCCGCGAGTAGAGCATCGAGGCGTGGTAGGGCATCGTCGACGGGAGGTTCGTGAGGCCGACGATCGTGACGCCGCCGCGGTCGACGACCTCGCCGGGCTCGGTGAGCTCGCAGTTGCCGCCGCTCTCCGCCGCGAGGTCGACGATGACCGAGCCGGTCCGCATCGCCTCGACGGCGGCCGCCGGGATCACCTTCGGCGCGGGACGTCCCGGCACGGCCGCGGTCGTGATCACGACGTCGAAGTCGGAGATCCGCTCCTCGAGCGCGCGCTGCTGCGCCTGCATCTCCTCGGGCGTCAGCTCGCGCGCGTAGCCGCCCTCCGCCTCCGCGCCGCCGACGCCGAGATCGAGCCAGTTCGCGCCGAGGCTCTCGATCTGCTCGCGGACGACGGGGCGGACGTCGAAGCCGGTCGTGACGGCCCCGAGGCGGCGCGCCGTCGCGAGCGCCTGCAGGCCGGCGACGCCGGCGCCGATCACGAGCACCTTGGCCGGCGGGACGGTTCCTGCCGCGGTCATCAGCATCGGGAAGAAGCGGGGGAGGTGCTCGGCGCCGAGCAGCGCGGCCTTGTAGCCGCCGGTGGTCGCCTGCGACGAGAGCGCGTCCATCGACTGGGCGCGCGTGATCCGCGGGATCGACTCGAGCGCGAAGGCGATCACGCCCTGCGCCGCCAGCGCCTCGACGCCCGCCGCATCCCCGAGCGGGTCGAGTAAGCCGATCAGGAGCTGGCCCGAGCGCAGCCGGCCGAGCTCGTCCGCCGACGGCTTGCGCACCTTCGCGACCGCGTCCGCGGCCCAGGGATCGCCGAGCGTCGCGCCGGCCTCCGCGTAGGCGTCGTCGGGGAAGGACGCCGCCATGCCGGCGCCCGGCTCGATCACGAGCTCGAAGCCCGTGCCCGAGAGCTTGCCGACCGTCTCGGGAACGAGCGCGACACGGCGCTCGCCTTCCGTCGTCTCGCGCGGGACTCCAAGCCTCATCTGGGCCAAGCCTACGCCAGGCTCCGGCCGGGACGATCCGTGATCTGCCGCAGCGGCGCTGCGCGATAGCCTCGTCCCGAATGACGCACTTCGTCGCCAGCTACGGGCTCTGGGTCGTCTTCGGCGTCGTGTTCCTCGAGGTGGCCGGACTGCCCTTCATCCCGGGCGAGACCGCCCTGATCGCCGCCGCCGCGCTCGCCTCGCAAGGGCATGGCAGCGTCGTCTGGGACATCGTCCTCGCGGCGCTCGCGGCCGTGTCGGGCGCGCTCTTCGGCTACGTCGTCGGCCGGCGCTACGGGCGCGGGCTGCTCGCCCGGTGGTCGTGGTTCGAGCGGCTCACCCGGGGCGGGGTGGAGCGCTCGCAGGAGTTCTTCCAGCGGCACGGATCGCACGCGGTGTTCCTCGCTCGCTTCGTTCCGATCCTGCGGGCCACGCTCGGCTGGATGGCCGGCATCGGCCGCATGCAGTTCGGGCGCTTCCTCTTCTGGAACGTCGCCGGCGCGGTCACGTGGGCGTGTGCGATCGGCCTCGCCGCCTACTACGTCGGCGGCGCGCTCGTGCGGGCGGTCGAGCGGGATCTCGCGTTCGGGGTGGCGGCGATCGTCGTCGTCGCGCTCGCCGTGCTCGGGCTTCACCTGCTGCGTCGCCGGCTCGCCTCGTGAAGTAGGAGTCCGGCTCGCGATGCGGAATCCGTCCCGGGCATGCTCGTCTCGATCTCCCGCGCACTCGAGTTGCGCGACCGGACCTGTGGACACGGCGCGCGCGTCGCCGCGCTCGCCGAGCCCGTGGCCGTGCGGCTCGGCTGGGATCGCGAGCGGATCCGCTCCCTCCGCTACGCCGCGCCGCTGCACGACGTCGGCAAGGTGAAGGTGCGGCCGCAGGTGCTCGGCAAGGCGGGACCGCTGACGCTCGCGGAGCAGGAGGAGATCCGCCTCCATCCGCGCGCGGGCGCGCAGCTCGTGATTCCGCTGCGGAGCTTCTGGCATGCGCTTCCGTACGTGCTCTTCCATCACGAGCGCTGGGACGGCGGCGGCTATCCCGCAGGGCTGACGGGTCGCGCGATTCCGATCGAGGCGCGGATCCTCGCCGTCGCGGACGCCTTCGACGCGATGATCTCGCCGCGGCCGTACCGGAGGGAGCTGTCGCACGAGCACGCGCTCGCGGAGGTGGAGCGCGGGGCGGGCACGCAGTTCGATCCGCAGGTGGCCGAGATCTTCGCCGACGTCTGGGCCGGCGGCTGGGACACGTGGCTCCCCGCCGCGGCAGCGTCGTAGCCGAGCGCGCTACGCGTGCTCTTCCGCGAGCCCGTCCGGTAGCTGCAGCCACGGATAGCGCCGCGAGCCGTAGACGGAGACGGTCGGCTGCGGGAAGGAGGGATCGGCGAAGGCGCCGATCGCGACGGCGATGACGTCCGGCGCGTCCTCCGTCGTCCAGAAGACCGTGGCTCCGCAGCTCGGACAGAAGCGGAACGTCCGCTCCTCGCCGTCGTCCGAGACGCGGACGTACTCGGCGTACCGCCCGGAGACCTCGACTTCGCGCTCCCGCCAGCGCGCCTGCATCCCGAACGCGCTGCCGGTCCGGCGCTGGCAGGCGAGGCAGTGGCACATCGAGACCCGTCCCGGTTCGCCTTCTGTCCTCACCCGCAGCCGGCCGCAGCTGCACGAGGCTTCGCGCTCGGTCACGCGTCGATCTTACGCAGCCGGGCGCCTGGGCACTCGCGCAGGTCTAGTCTCGCGCCATGGCCGCCGTTCCGTTCGCGCGTCCGGGCCGCCTGCTCGTCGCGGGCACGGCCGTCCTGCTCACGGGCCTGGTTCTCGGGACCCCGGCCGGCGGTGCGCGCACGAGTGCCGCTTCCACGGGCACGGTGACGCCGGGTCGGCCGGCCGCGTTGGCGCTCGCGCGCGGCGGGCGCCTCTACATCGGTGACGCGGGTCGCAACGAGATTCTCGAGTGGGTGGCATCGCGGGGCTTCCGGCTCATCGCCGGGACCGGCGCGGCCGGGCTAACGGGTGACGGCGGGCCGGCCGCCAGTGCCGAGATCGACGATCCCGACAGCCTGGTGGTCACCTCCGACGGGACGCTGTACTTCGCCCAGACCGGACGCTACCGAGCGCCGGTCTCGTCGAGCGGCGGGATGCGCAACACCGTGATCCGAGAGATCACGCCCGCGGGCACGATTCGCACGATTGCCGGTCTCCATCCGAGCTGTGCGTCCGGGCCGGTCCGATCGATCCCTGCAGAATCCGCTCTTTTCTACGGCGCATCGCTTTCGCTGTCTCCGAGCGGAGCGCTGGCGGTGGACGCCAGCCTGTGCGTCGGCGAGCCCACCGGCCCGGGATTCGGCCCCAATCTGCTCTTGACCTCTTCCGGTCGTTTCGTCAAGGAGACCTCCAACCCGGTTCCCGCGGTTGCCTCGGTCGCTTGCGGCAGCGGCGTGCCGGGACGAGGCTTCCACGTCTTCGCCTGCGAGAGCGGCGGCGCCCGCGCCGGCCACCCGCACCCGAAAGAGCTTCTCGTCGTTCGAAGCGACGGCTCGTCCGTCGCCCACCCTGCCTTCCGGCTCGGGGAGTTCGCCGTCGGCGACGGAGAGGTGGTTTCCACCTACGACCTCGGCCTCGTCCGCGTAACGAGAAGCCGCCTCGTCCCTCTCCTCACGCATCGCGAGCTCCGGCGGGCGCTGCGCACGCGACTGATCTGGGACCTCCTCGCCCCCGCAGTGGATTCCCATGGAGACATCTACTTCGTCGCGTCGATCGAGAACCCGATGCGCAGCGGGTGCCAAAGTCTCATTCTCGAACGCACCGCCCGAGGAGCGATCCGCCGGATCTGGGCCTCCCCGGCCTCGCACAACGAGATCTGCTACTGAAGTCGGCAGCGGGCGTGCGGATGTCTCCAGACGACCGTCGTCCGTTTCGAGTGTGCTGGCGTGACGGTTTCCGCCGGGATCGCGCCGAGCCTTCTCGCGACGCGCTCGGAGCGGACGTTGTCGGGCGAGATCAGCGAGACGAGGCTGTCGACGCTCGGACGCTGCTGCGCCCAGTCGCGAATCGCGGCGGCCGCCTCGGTCGCATACCCGTGTCCCCAGTGCGCACGCGCCAGGGCCCAGCCGAGCTCGGGCTGAGCATGACTTCCTGCCTTTGCCCAGCTCGAGGGCGTCCAGTCTCGTGTGTCGAAGATCATGAGCCCGGCTTGGCCGACCACCCGGCGATCCGCCGCGGTCTCGAGAACGAAGGCACCAAGGCCGTCGGCTCTCCAACCGCCGATCATCCCTTCCTCGATCACGGCTCGGACGTCCTCGACGTCTGAGACCGGCTCTTTCCCCAGGCCCCGCATGACCTCCGCGTCCGCGAACAGGTCGTACAGATCTTCCGCATCCTGCGCAGCGGGGAGGCGCAGGCAAAGCCTCTCCGTGTAGAGGCGGAGCTCCCAGGGCGGGGACGTGCCGCTCACTTCTGCTTTGCGGTCGACAGCCAGAGCGGTCGGAGGAGAGGACCGCCGGACGAGGCGCCTGCTGCGCGAACGAGGAAGTTGCCGCGCCGCAGCCGCTCGAGGCCGCTGCCGTCGGCGTTCATGACGTACAGGCCGCCGAAGGTCTCGACCGCGATGCGGCCGCCGTCGGGAGACCACGTCGCAATCCGGGACCCCGTCGGGCCGATCCCCCGGCAATCGCCGCGCGAGGGAGTCGCGTCGCTGCCGGTGGCGGTCACGAGGCGGATTCGACTGCCCTCCCAGCTCGCGCTGCAGCCGAGCGCGACATAGGCGATCGTGTTCCCCTTCGGCGACCAGTCGGGGAGCGCACCGGCTGCGAGCCGCCGCTCGTTCCGGCCGTCGAGGTCGATGACGTAGACGGATGAGTGGGTCGGAATCTGGTCGGTCGAGAATGCGATCCGCTTGCCGTCGGGCGACCAGGTGGGCGAGAAGGCATTGGCTGTCCGCGTCGGGATCAGATGGCGGTCGGTCCCGTTCGCCCGGATCGTGTAGATGTGCGTTCCCCTGAACCACCCCCAACAGGTGTAGGCGATCCGGGAGCCGTCCGGCGACCACGAGAGGTAGCTGGGGGTGGCGCAACCGAAGACTCGCGTCTGATCTTCCTGGAGCCTGATGCGGGTTCGAAGCGGCGCGGTCTGCACATACCTCCGCAGCGCGGGGATCCGCCGGTCGGCGCCCGTCTCGAGGTCGATGATGTGGAATCCGGGATAGGTGCTTCTGTCTCCTCCTTCAGCGTCGCTGGAGAAGGCGAGCCGCTTGCCGTCGGGCGAGAAGGCGACCCCGTCGAAATTGCCGCACGATAGATGGCGTGGACAGTGCCAGCGCGAGATCTCGCGTGGATGCCCGCCGGCATCGAGCACCGCGTAACCGCCCGCCCGCGGCAGGACCAGCCCTGCCGGGCCGCCCCGGAGGACGTAGTACATCGCCGTCGCGGTTCCGGCGAGGACGAGGCAGAGAACGACGGCGACGAGCACCAGCCGCGCCCTTCCGAGTGGAAGGCGGCGATTCCGCCCGAACCGCGGATCTCCGGGCGAGGTCAGGATCGCGGCGAAGAGGGCATCGGCATCCGCCGCCACCGGGTGAGCGGGATTCGCGGCGCGTACGCGCTCGAGCGTTGCGTCGACTGTCATAGCTCCTCCACCTTCGCCTGCGGAATGGGAGAGGCTGCGCCGTCGGCCTCGAGCAGCCGGCGCAAGCGCTTCCGGCTGCGATGGAGGCGGACTCGGAACGCCGCCTGGGTCAGACCGAGAGAGCGAGCGGCGAGCGCGGGGGTGAGATCCTCCCAGGCGACGAGCAGCAGTGCTTCGCGGTCGCGGGCGGACAGGGCGGCAAGCGCGCGTCCGAGCTCCGGGTCGAGGAGGCCGGCCCCGGGCTCGAACGCCGCTACCTGCGCGGCGTCGTTCCCGCGCTGCGGTTGACGGTTCTTCCGTCTTTCAGCCCAGACCAGCCTGCGGGCCGTCGCGTACAGCCACGGGCGAGCGTCGTCGGTCGGGACATCCCCGAGCTTCCGCCAGGCGATGGTCAGCGTCTCCGCGCCGATCGCCTCCGGGTCGCGGCTGCCGCGCCGCCGTGCGTAGGCCTCCACCTCCGGAAGGTGAGCGAACACCTCGCGAAATCGAGCCTCGGCAGCGCGGCTCGGAGCACTCGTCATACCCGGTACTGCCGCAGACGACCCAAACCGTTACACACGATGCGAGCCACCTTACGACCGGGCCCGCCGCCGGCCCTCGCTATTCGCGAAGAGCGTCCTCGAAGCGCGGGTCGTCGCGTACTGCCGCGAAGTCGTCGTCCTTGCGGGCCTGCTCGCGGAAGCGCGGCAACAGCTCTGCCGACCGTCGGAGATGGCCGAACGTCTCGTCGCTGGTGTCGCCCGCGAGCGTCGCGAAGCACGCGTAGTTGTAGTGGAGTGCGGGGTGGTCCGGGTTGTGCTCGAGGCCGGCGCGGACCGCTTCGAGCGCATCCGCGTAGCGCTGCTCGCCGTAGGCACGCATCGAGTCGCTGTGGAAGGTCCAGGCGTCGCCCCAGTCGATCGCCTGGTACGCCTCGTCGGGTGCGGCGCCGACGGCGAGGACGGTTCCGTCCCCCGTCGCCTTCCGCCGGGACTTGGGCCGGACGAACACGAATGTCCCTGCGGGCGCCTCGAACGTCTCGCCGTCGACCTCGAACGTCGCGTTTCCGTCGAGCACGATGTACAGCTCCTCCTGCCCCGTCCCGGCCTCGTCATGCTCGCCGATCAACCTGCCGTCCTCGCCGGGCGTGAAGGCGTTGACTCCGAAGGCGCGGATCCCGAGGTGCTCGCGCACCGGGATGTCTCTGCCGCGCCGCTCGATGTCCTCGAGACGGGCGACGCTCGATCCTTGTCTTTCGCTCATCGAATCTCCTCCTGTCGCGCGGATCGTCTCGAGGGACAATTACAAACGCGCTCGCCTGCGCGAGCGTTCCGGTGCGACTTCGAGTGAGGGGTTGAAGGCGGCTGACAGACAGCGTACGTTCGGGGCCGTGAGATCGGGGTCGGCACTAGGCGGTCTTCTGACTCTCGTGACGGGGTGCTGCGCTCTCGCCCTGTCCGCGGGTGCGTTGCAAGCTCGCGTCAGCCGTGACCCGGAGCTGTCCGAGGCGCTTGCGTACGTCGAGGCACGGTGTCCGCAGGACGGGGCGGACGTGAGCCGGTCGGTGTGGCAGCAGGGCTGGGCGTTCAACGCTCTCTACGGAGCGTGCCATTCCACCGACGGAGGCGACCGCCACATCTGGTTCTTCGTCCACGGTCGCTTCGTCGGCATGGATACCAAGGGCCATTCGGGCGGGATCATCGGCATGTGGAGAGACCTCCGCACGATCGCGTTCATGTACGTCCTGTACCGGCCCAGTGATCCCGAGTGCTGCGCGACAGGCGGCGGGAAGATCGTCCGGTTCAGGTGGACGGGCCGGAGAGTCGAGCACCTGGAGCCGATCCCCAACCACCGGTCACCCTGATCTCGGCCCGGTGACGGGGGTGGGTGAGGACTGAGCCCGAAGTCCGGTAGCGTCCTGCCCTTGGCGGTTTCGTTGCGTGAAGCGCAGCTCGACGACCGTGCGCGGCTTGAACGGCTTCTCGCGGATTACCTCTTCGAGTTCGACGGGCGGACGGAGCCGTATCCATACCTCGATGCGTATTGGGAGGAGCCCGAGCGTCTGCCGCTCTTCGTCGAGTCCGATGGCGAGGTCATCGGGCTCTGCCTCATTCGGCGGCGCGACGACGGCTGGAGCATCGCCGAGTTCTCGGTCATCCCGAGTCGACGCCGTGCCGGTGTCGGCGCCGCGGCGGTGGACGAGCTAGTGGCGCTGGCGCGCTCGGAGGGAGCCGCTTACCTCGAAGCCAAGGTTCATCCCGACAACCACAGAGCATTGCCGTTCTGGCTCGCGGTCGGCTTCAGCGAAGTCGAACCGACGGAAACGGCCGTGACCGTGACACGTCGCCCTCTGTAGGGACAGCTCTTCAGGCCGAAGGAGCGCCACTGGGGCCGGCGTCCCGCAATGACCCCGAGTTGTCGGCTGGCAGGATCCAGGGGAGCAATGGAAGACGCGATGACATTTCGGCCGGGCGTGCTCGGCACGCACACTTCGATCAAGGGATACGACGTCGTCGCGAGCGATGGCCGCGCGGGCAAGGTCTCATGGGCGAGCTACGCGGCCGGCGAGAGTTACCTCGTCGTAAGCGTCGGCCGTTTCTCTCGCAAGCACCACCAGTGAACGTGGCGCTTACCCGCGAGCAGATCAAGGGCCTTCCGGATCTTCCGCATCCGCAAGCGCCGGTCGACGGGAAGACCTTCGAGCAAACGTGGGCCGCTGTCGAGAAATGGGCAGCAGTGCCTCCCAATTGAGGCCGGGACCGACTACTCTCGCACGCGCGAGCGTTCCGGAGTGACCCGAGCACGAAGTCGACGTAGCCTCCGTCGACGAGGGGTGGCAGAAGCTCTTCCAACTCAGCGAGGTACCCGGCCGTCTTCGCCTTGTCGGTCGTATCGCCGAGAGCGATTTCTGTTGCGCGCGTCAGCAGCTCATCCAGGCGATCCATTGCCACACCGTAGTGCGCTCGGCTGGGCCAGTGCTGCTCCTATGTCAAGGCGGGGCTGGTCTTTAGGGTCTTGACCAGCCCCCTGCGTTTGGTCCACGTGGTGTGAGGGACCGGCCTCCAGGCGGCGCTCGCCGCGGAGAGGTTTCCTGGTCCGGTGGTTGTGAGGGGGGTTGCTCTCACTCGCTGCTCTCGTTCCTCTCTTCCCACTCGCGGGCGTACTGGAGTGGCGTTCTCATTCCCAGCCCGCGGTGGGGTCTCTCTGTGTTGTAGCGCTCGACCCAGTCGGAGACAACCACGCGCGCCTCGAGCAGGCTGTCGAACTCTTCGCCGTTGAGGACCTCGTCGCGCATCGAGCCGTTGAAACGCTCGACGTAGGCGTTCTGCTGCGGCCGTCCTTTCTCGATGAAGGCGGTCTTCACTCCTTGCCGGGCTAGCCACTCGCCCAGAGAGGCCGCGATGAACTCGCGGCCGTTGTCCGAGCGCATCACAGCCGGTTTGCCGTGCTCGGCGAAGAGCCGCTCCAGGACGACCGCGACCTCGCCGGCGCCGATCGAGCGGGCGACCGTGCAGCCGACGCAGACGCGCGTGTACTCGTCGACGACGTTCAGGATCCTGAGCGGCCTGCCGTCTCGGGTCACCGCCGACATGAAGTCGTACGACCAGACGTCGTTCGGATGAGAGGCTGGCCGACTCCAAGACGCGTTCGCCGCCATGCCCTGAGCCCGCTTCCCAGAAGCCTTTACGCGACGCGGCGGCACGCGATGACCCTCCAACCGCCACAACCGCTCCACCCGCTTGCGGTTGATCTCGAAGCCCTCCGAGCGAAGCAGCGCCCACACCCGCCGATAGCCGTAGCGCGGATGCTTGGAGGCGAGCTCGTTCATCCGCGCCACGATCCGCAACTCGAGCTCCGCCGGCTGCCGCTCGTAACGCTGCGTCGAGCGGTTCTGGCCGACCAACTGACACGCCCGGCGCTCCGACACCCGCCGCTTCCGCGTCAAGTAGCGGACGGCATCGCGTCGACGAGCCGGGCTCACCAGTTTCCCCGCTGCAGATCCTTCAGCAACGAGATGTCCAACGCCTGCTCGGCCACGATCTTCTTCAGCCGGCTGTTTTCCTGCTCCAGCGCCTTCAACCGCTGCGCCTCATCCTCCTTCAACGCCCCGTACTTGATCCGCCAGCGATAGAACGTCTGGTCGCTGATCCCGAGCCGCTTGCACGTCTGCGGAATCGTCAAGCCCTGCGCCTGCAGCTTCTCGGCCTCCCGCAACTTGGCCACGATCTGCTCCGCGCTGTACCGCTTCGTACGCATGATCACCTCCAAAGGAAGCCCTCACACCCACTCAACGCCACACACCGGCTGGACCAGATAACGGGGGGCCGGACACGCTCGTTCATAGGATTGGGATTGACCCCGATTTCAAGGCTCGATCATCCGGCTGCCAGGCTATGGGAGCGCAGGAGCGCTCAGTCGGCAACGTCGCCCACGAATCCGACAACGTCGTCGATACTCGCGGATCCGACAAGG
>DATIZN010000018.1:0-15984 GCA_035517075.1 Gaiellaceae bacterium
TTCGACTACAACCTGCCGACGAACTCGCAGCAGATGGCGTGGTCGACGCCCCAGAAGCTCGTCGTCGCCCGGCCGCGGTTCCGCGTGGCGGCTGTCAAGACCGCCCGCAAGCAGAAGTAGCAGCTACCGAAGTAGCAGCTACCGCGTCGCCGCGATCGCGGCCGCCTCGTAGACCGGATCAGGGGTGAAGCGCTCGAGCTCGTCCGAGAGCACGTCGCTCGGCGCCGGCGGGTCGCCGGGCGGGAAGGGCACCGCCTCGCCGTCGAGCTCGACGCCCTCGAGCCGCTCCGCCGGCACGTGCTCGACGGCGATGTCCTCGCGTCCGAGACGCGAGCGCAGCCAGCCGCCGAGCAGCCACGCCTGCGCCGCCGTCCCGTGCACGCGCAGCGCCCCCACCTCGGCGATCGCCGGCCACAGCGTCGCGAGGTGCGCGCGCCAGCGCGACGTGCGCGCCCACGCGATGTCGGATGCTGCGCAGCGGGAGAACAGGCTCGCCAGCCGCCCGTAGGCGAACGGAACCTCGTCCTCGTCCCATTCCGTCGAGTCGACGATCAGGCGGTCGGTCACGCCGACGAGCTGGTCGAGCTCCGTCGCGCCCCAGGGCGGCTCGCCCCGCCAGCGCAGGAAGACCGGCAGGCCGGAGATCAGGAGCGGTTCGACGACGCTTGCCGGCGCCTTCGCCCGCATCCCGCGCAGCGTGAGCTCGATCACCTCGGTCACGACGCCGCGCTCCGTGCCCGGCACCTCGTAGCGCTCGACCGCCGCCCTCGCGTCGATCCGGCTCTCGCTCGCATCCGGGTCGGGTAGGAGGATGATCGTGCGCGACGGGTGCAGCTCCGCCATGCCCGCGAGCGCCGCCCGCGCCCTCTCGGCCCACGGCTCGGGCACCCAGGCGAGGTGCGTCATCACCGAGGTGCGCATGCTGGGAGACTGGGCTGCCGTCTCGGCGCGTAGACGGGCGAGCGCCGCGTCGACGTCGGCCAGGCGGACGCCCTCGCCCGACCAGCTCAGTTCCGTCGCCATGAGCGGCCGTCGCGCTGCAGGAGGTCGTCGGCGCTCGGAGGCCCCCACGATCCCGCCGGATAGTTCGGGAAGCCGGGCCGGTCGCGCTGCCACGCCGAGACGATCGCGTCGACGAGCAGCCATTGCTCCTCGATCTCGTCGGCCCGCGTGAACAGGGTCGAGTCGCCGAGCAGCGTGTCGAGGATGAGGCGCTCGTAGGCCTCGGGCATCCCCGTGCGGAAGGCGCCGCCGTAGAGGAAGTCCATGTGCACGGTGCGGATCGTCATCCCCTGCCCGGGCACCTTCGCCCCGATCGCCAGCGAGACGCCCTCGTCCGGCTGGACGTGGACGAGCAGGACGTTCGGGCGCAGCCCTTCCGAGGCCGTCTCCTCGAACGGCGGATGCGGCGCGCGCTTGAACTGGATCGCGATCGTCGTCTCCCGCCGCGCGAGCCGCTTGCCCATCCGGACGTAGAACGGCGTGTCCGCCCAGCGCCAGTTGTCGACGAAGAGCTTCGCGGCGACGTACGTCTCGGTCATCGAGTCCGGCGCGACCCCTTCCTCCTCGCGGTAGGCGACGACCTCCTCGCCCTCGACGAAGCCGCGGCCGTACTGGCCGCGCACGACCGACCTCGGCCCGGGCGTGTGGAGCGACCGCAGCACCTTCACCTTCTCGTTGTGCACGGCATCGGAGGTGAAGTCGATCGGCGGCTCCATCGCCGTGAGCGCGAGCAGTTGCAGGAGGTGGTTCTGGAAGATGTCGCGGATCGCTCCAGCCTGCTCGTAGTAGCCCGCGCGCGCCTCGATTCCGATCGACTCCGCGACGGTGATCTGGACGTGGTCGATGAACTGGCGGTTCCAGATCGGCTCGAAGATCCCGTTCGCGAACCGCAGCGCCAGCATGTTCTGGACGGTCTCCTTGCCGAGGTAGTGGTCGATGCGGAAGATCTCGTCCTCGCGGAAGTACTCGCGGAGCTTCGCCGTCAGCGTCCGCGCAGACTCGAGGTCGTGGCCGAACGGCTTCTCGACGATCACCCGCGTCCAGCCGCGCCCGTCCCGCCGCTTGCCGAGCGCGTCGACGATTGTCGGGAACGCCGGCGGCGGCACGGCGAGATAGAAGGCGCGGTTCCCGCCGAGCTCGAGCTCCCCGTCGAGCTTCTCGAGCAGGTCGTGGAGCTTGTTCTCCCCGCCCGCGTCGGCGAAGTCGGTCGCGACGTAGTGGAGCTGCCCGGCGAGCTCGTCCCACACGTCGTCGCGGAACGGGTCGCGCGCGTGCTGCTGGACGGCGCCCTTCATCTCCTCGCGCCAGGAGTCGTCGTCGCCCTCGGTGCGCGCGACGCCGACGATCGCGATGCGCGGCGGGAGCAGCCTGCGGACGGCGAGCGCGTACAGCGCCGGCAGGAGCTTCTTGTGCGTGAGGTCGCCGGAGGCGCCGAAGATGACGAGCGCGCAGGGATCGGGCGTCCGGCGCAGCGAGAGGCCCACCTCGAGCGGGTTCTCCTCCCGCTGCTGCGGCTGCGCGGTCTCGGTCACTGCTCGGGAGTCTTCTCGAGATGGCCGCCGAAGGCGCGCCGCATCGCGGAGAGGACGCGGTTGCCCCACTCGCCCTCGCCGCGGGAGGCGAAGCGGTCGAAGAGCGAGGCCGCGAGGACCGGCGCGGGCACGCCCTCCTCGACGGCCGCCTGGACCGTCCAGCGACCCTCGCCGGAGTCGCTCACCCGTCCCGCGTATTCGTCGAGATCCGGCGAGGCGTGCAGCGCCTCGGCCGTCAGGTCGAGGAGCCACGACGCGATCACCGAGCCACGGCGCCAGACCTCCGCGACCGCGCCCACGTCGAGCTCGTACTTGTAGTGATCGGGATCGCGCAGCGGCGTCGTCTCGGCGTCGGTCTCCTGCGTGTGGAAACCGATGTTCGCGTGCTTGAGGACGTTCAGGCCCTCGGCGTACGCCTGCATCACGCCGTACTCGATCCCGTTGTGGACCATCTTCACGAAGTGGCCCGCGCCCGACGGGCCGCAGTGGAGCCAGCCCTGCTCCTCCGGCGCCGGGTCGCCGGCGCGCCCGGGCGTGCGGGCGGCGGCGTCGGCTCCCGGCGCGAGCGCCTCGAGCACCGGCGCGAGTCGGCCGACCGCCTCGTCGTCGCCGCCGACCATCAGGCAGTAGCCGCGCTCCCGACCCCAGACCCCGCCGCTCGTGCCGACGTCGACGTAGTGGATCTTCCGGTCGCGCAGCTCGGCCGAGCGGCGGAGGTCGTCGACGTAGTACGAGTTCCCGCCGTCGACGATCGTGTCGCCTTCCGCGAGATGCGGGGCCAGCTCGCCGACGACGGAGTCGACGATGCCCGCCGGCACCATCAGCCAGACCGAGCGGGGCGCGTCGAGCTGCTGCACGAGCTCCTCGAGCGACGACGCGGTGCGCGAGTCGACATTGGGGTCGAACGTCTTCACGTCGTGACCCGCCGCGCGCAGGCGCTCCGTCATGTTCGCGCCCATCCGGCCGAGTCCCACCATTCCGAGCTGCATCGCTACAGGTCCTCCAATCGCACGCGCGCGACCCGCCGGCCGCGCTCCTCGAGCGTCGCGAGGTCGCCTGCGGCCTGCGCTCGGATCAGCCGCCGGAAGCCGAACGGCTTGCCCGGGATCGGCAGCTCCTCGCCCTCGTCGTCGACGACCTGGAGGAAGAGGCCGGTGTTCGGGCCGCCCTTGTGGAGCTGGCCGGTCGAGTGCATGTAGCGCGGGCCGTAGCCGTGCGTGACGACGCAGCCGCTCTCGCGGCGCAGCCGCGCCACGAGAGCGGCGATTCGCAGGTCGTTCTCCCGGCGCGGCTCGACGAACGCCTGGACGCAGACGTAGTCGCCCTCGTGCGCTTGCGCGAGCAGCTCCTCGACCGAGCCCTGCGGCTCGAGCTCGGGCTCCTCGCCGGTCGCGAGCACCTCGTTCGTCTTGTCCTTCGCCGCCTGCACGTCGGGCTGGTTGAAGGCGTCGATTCCGAGATAGGCGCCGGCGACCGCGACTGCGAACTCCCAGCGGAAGAACTCGGCTCCGAGCGCGAGCGGCTCGGGAACCTCCGCCTCGGCCGCCTGCCGGTCGGCTCCATCCGGCGACTCGCCGGGCGCCGGGATCAGCCCCTTGCCCTGCTTGCCGGTCGACTCTGCGATCAGCTGCTCGGCCCAGAGCCCGAAGCCGCCGCCCGACTCGGCGATGCAGATCTTGTCCCGCCCCTCGCGCCAGCCCTCGCCGAAGCCGCTGCCGAGCTCGTAGCCCGGATTGCCCTCCTCCCGACGGCACGCGCCGGCCATCTCCTCGGCCGGCGCCAGGAGCGCGTCGACGTCGATTCCCATCAGCGCCGCCGGCACCATCCCGAACCGCGAGAGCGCCGAGTAGCGGCCGCCGATCGAGGGCTCGCCGGCGAAGACGCGGCGGAAGCCGCGCTCGCGCGCGAGCTGCTCGAGCTGCGAGCCCGGATCCGTGATCGCGGCGAACCGGGCGCCGTGACCGCCTGCGCGCTCCCAGAAGTAGTCCGTGTGCGAGCGCGTCTCGAGCGTCGATCCCGACTTCGAGGCCGAGAGGAAGAGCGTCCGCTCGAGGTCGATCGACGTCTCGAGCGCCCGGATCGCCCGCGGGTGCGTCGTGTCGAGGACGTGAAAGGACTCGACGCCGAACGTGCGGCGCAGCACCTCGGGCGCGAGGCTCGAGCCGCCCATCCCGAGGAGGACGAACGTGTCGATGCCGTCGGCGTGGACCTCCGCGGCGAACGCGGTCAGCTCGCCGGCGCGCTCGCGCATCCGCTGCGGCTCGTCGAGCCAGCCGAGCCACTTCGCCTCGTCGCTCCCGGTCCAGACGCCGGCGTCGCGCTCCCAGATCCGGCGGACGAGCTCGGCGCCGTCCATCATGCGCCGACGAGCTCGCCGCGCTTCGCGCGCACGCCGTCGAGCAGCTCGGCGAACGAGTCCGCGAACTTCTGCACGCCCTCGCGCTCGAGCGTCTCGGTCACGTCGTCGTAGTCGATCCCGACCGCCGCGAGCCGCTCGAGCAGCTCGCGCGCCTCGTCGACGGCCTCGCAGACGGTGTCGCCGCGCACCTCGCCGTGGTCCTGGAAGGCCTCGATCGTCTCCTCCGGCATCGTGTTCACCGTGTGAGGGCCGATCAGCTCCTCGACGTAGAGGACGTCCCGGTACGCGGGATTCTTCGTCGAGGTCGAGGCCCAGAGGCAGCGCTGCGGCAGCGCGCCGCGGGCGGTGAGCGCCTCCCAGCGCGGGCCGGAGAACGCCTCGAGATAGTGCTCGTACGCGAGCCTCGCGTTGGCGACCGCGAGCTTGCCGCGCAGCGCGAGGGCCTCGTCCGAGCCGACCGCGTCGAGCCGCTTGTCGGTCTCCGTGTCGACGCGGGAGACGAAGAAGCTCGCCACCGAGCGCACGCTCGCAGCGTCGCCGCCCGACTCGACGAGCCGCTCCAGCCCCCGCAGATACGCGTCGACGACCTCGCGGTAGCGCTCGAGGGAGAAGATCAGCGTGACGTTGATGCTGCGATTCGCGGCGATGCAGTCCTCGATCGCCGGCAGGCCTTCCTTCGTCGCCGGGATCTTCACGTAGAGGTTCGGGCGCTCGATCCATTCGTGGAGACGGATGGCCTCGTCGTACGTCCGCTTCGTGTCGTGGGCCAGCGTCGGGTCGACCTCGAGCGACACGTACCCGTCCTCGGCGTTTCCTTCGTGCACCGCCGCGAGCTGGTCGAGCGCCGCCTCGACGTCGCGCACCGCGAGCTGGAGGAAGATCTCCTTCGCGTCGTCCTCGTGGGGGAGCAGCTCCTTCAGCTGCTCGTCGTACGCGTTGCCGTGGGAGATTGCCTTCTGGAAGATCGTCGGGTTGGACGTCACGCCGACGACGGCGTCCTCGTCCATCAGCCGCTTCAGCTCGCCCTGCTCGAGCATGTCGCGCGAGAGGTAGTCGATCCAGACCGACTGCCCGCGCGCGCTCAGCTCGTGGAGTCTCGACTCAGCCATTCCTCATCCCTTCCTCCATTCGTCGCACCTGCTCCAGTCTGGCGGCGTGACGCTCTTCTCCGTCGAATCGTGCCGCCAGAAACGTGCGTACGAGATCGGCCGACAGGCTCGGACCGACCACCTCGGAGCCGAGGCAGAGGACGTTCATGTCGTCGTGCTCGACGCCCTGGTGCGCGGAGTAGGCGTCGTGGCAGATCGCGGCGCGGATCCCGGCGACCTTGCACGCGGCGACGGCCGCGCCCACACCGGAGCCGCAGACGAGGACGCCGCGCTCGGCCCGCCCTTCCTTGATCGCCGCGGCGATCTGGGCCGCCTTCTCGGGATAGTCGATCCGGACGGCGTCCGTGTCGGTGCCGAGGTCGACGACGTCGTGGCCGCCCGCGCCCAGCGTCCCGAGGATCGCGTCGCGGAGGTGGACGCCTCGATGGTCGAACGCCACGGCAACCTTCACGCCGGGGACGCTAACGACTCGGCAGCCTCCGCGCGGGGAGGCTCTCCCTCCCTAGAATCGTCCGGGTGACCGCGAAGGACGTCGAGCTCTGGCGCGAGCTGGGGCAGCAGCTCCGGGTAGACGCGATCCGGCCGGCGGCGACGGCGGGCTCGGGCCATCCGACCTCCGGCATGTCCGCCGCCGACCTGATGGCGGTGCTGATGGCGAAGTACCTGCGCTTCGACTTCGACGACCCGCGTGACCCGCACAACGACCGGCTCGTCTTCTCGAAGGGCCACGCCTCGACGCTCCTCTATGCGATGTTCCGCGCCGCCGGCGCGATCTCCGACGAGCAGCTGCTCTCGTACCGGCAGTTCGACTCCATCTTCGAGGGGCATCCGACGCCGCGCATCCCTTGGGTCGACGTCGCGACCGGCTCGCTCGGCCAAGGCCTGCCCTATTCGGTCGGGATGGCGCTCGCGGGCAAGAAGCTCGATCGCCTGCCCTTCCGGGTGTGGACGCTCTGCGGCGACAGCGAGATCGCCGAGGGCTCGCAGTGGGAGGCGCTCGAGCACGCCGCCTTCTACGAGCTCGACAACCTCGTCGCGATCTTCGACGTGAACCGTCTCGGCCAGCGCGGCGAGACGATGCACGGCTGGGATCTCGATTCGTATGCGCACCGTGCGCGCGCGTTCGGCTGCCACGCGATCGAGATCGACGGTCACGACCTCGAGGCGATCGACCGCGCGTACGCCGAGGCGCTCGACGTCTCGGGGCAACCCGTCGTCATCGTCGCGAGGACGATCAAGGGCAAGGGCGATCCCGAGGTCGAGGACAGGAACGGCTTCCACGGCAAGCCCCTCGACAACTCCGACGAGGTGGTCGCGGCGCTCGGCGGCGTCCGGAACCTGCGCGTCGAGGTGGCGAAGCCCGACACGAGCGGCGCGCGCAACGAGTTCCCGGGCGCCCCCCTCGAGCTGCCGCGCTACGAGCTCGGCCAGGAGGTCGCGACGCGGAAGGCGTACGGCGACGCCCTCGCGGCGCTCGGCAAGGCGCGCGGCGACGTCGTCGCGCTCGACGGCGAGGTCTCCAACTCGACGTTCGCGCAGGAGTTCCGCGACGAGATCCCCGACCGCTACTTCGAGATGTACATCGCCGAGCAGCAGCTCGTCGCCACGGCGGTCGGGATGCAGGCCCTCGGCTGGCGCCCCTTTGCGTCGACCTTCGCGGCGTTCCTCTCGCGCGCGTACGACTTCATCCGCATGTCCGCGATCAGCCGCGCGAGCTACTGCCTCTGCGGCTCGCACGCGGGCGTCTCGATCGGCGAGGACGGGCCGTCGCAGATGGCGCTCGAGGACATCGCCGCGCTTCGCGCCGTCCACGGCTCGACGGTGCTGCATCCTTGCGACGCGAACCAGACGGCGAAGCTCGTCGCGAAGATGGCGGATCTCGACGGCATCTCGTACCTGCGGACGCTGCGGCCGGCGACGCCGGTCGTCTACGGGCCCGACGAGGAGTTCGAGGTCGGCGGCTCGCGCACGCTGCGCGAGGGCGGCGACGTGGCCCTCGTCGGCGCCGGGATCACCGTCCACGAGGCGCTGAAGGCGGCGGAGACGCTCGCGCAGGACGGGATCGAGGCGCGCGTGATCGACCTCTACTCGATCAAGCCGCTCGACGAGGAGACGCTTCGCTCGCTGGCCTGCCCGATCGTCACCGCCGAGGACCACTGGCCCGAGGGCGGGCTGGGCGAGGCCGTCCTCTCGGCGCTCGAAGACTCGGACGAGCGGCCGCAGGTCGTCCGGCTGGCCGTGTACGGGATGCCGCACTCGGGCAAGCCCGCGGAGCTGCTCGCCGAGGCGGGGATCGACGCCGCCGGCATCGCGGCCGCCGCGCGGCGGCTCGTCGGGGCTCACGCCCGCGCGTCGTAGAGCGCGTCGTAGAGCTGCCGTTGCGCCTCGCGTGCCGTGCGGTACGCCTCGGCACGGTGCTCACGCGGGTGGAGGACGTCGCCGAGCGGGGCGGGGTCGGCCTCGTGTCCCTCCCGCGCGAGCGCGAGCACCGCGGCGCCCCGGAGCGACGCCTCCGGCACTCCCGAGATCCTGACCGGACGCGCGAGCGCGTCGGCCATGATCTGCACCCAGTCGCGGTCGCGGAGGAGCCCGCCGCCCGTCGCGACCACCTCGCGCAGGTCGGGCAGCAGGTCGGCGATCGCCGCGAAGCGGAAGGCGACGCCCTCGAACGCCGCCTGGCGGATGTCGAGCGCCGTCGTCGCCAGCGTGAGGCCGTGGATCGTGCCGCGCGCCTCGGGGTTCCAGCCGGTCGAGCGCTCGCCGCCGAGGAAGGGCAGGAACACGAGTCCGTGGTCGTGCGGGTCGCGATCTTCCAGTGAGCCCTCCGCGCCGGCGAGCGTCCGCTCGAGCCAGGCGTGGAGGTTCCCGCCGTCGGAGAGCGCCCCGCCCTCGACGACGCGGCGCTCGTCCGCGAGGTAGAGGAAGAGACCGGGCTTCGGCTGCGGCCGCTCGCTCTCGTAGACGATGCGCAGCGCCCCCGACGTCCCCACCATCAGCGCAGCGCGCTCCCGCCCGACGCAGCCCGCGCCGAGGTTCGAGCACGCGGCGTCCACCCACAGCGGCACGTCGGCGATCTGCGGCAGCCGGTCGCGCTCGATGCGGAGCGCCGCGAGCAGCTCCTCGTCCCAGTCGCGCGTCGTCAGGTCGAGCAGGCCGCTCGACGACGCCATCGACAGGCTCGTTTCGGGGGCGCCGCGGAGATAGTCGGCGAAGGAGACGAACCACGCCGCGTCGCGAAAGATCTCCGGCTCCGTCTCGGCGAGCCAGGCGAGCTTCGCGGGCCAGTACGACGGGTGGAGGAAGGCCCCTGTGCGGGCGTGCACCTCCTCTGCGTCGAGCTGCCGGGCGAGCCACTCGGCCGCTGCCGCGCTGCGCGTGTCGCGCCAGCCGAGGATCGGCGTGAGCGCGTTCCAGCTCTCGTCGACCGCGACGAGGCTGTGCGCGAAGCACGAGAGGCCGGCGGGCTCGTGGCCGTGGAGGACGCGATGGACGGCGGCGACGACCTCGTCCGCGTCGAGCGTGTCGTACCGCTCCTGGCGCAGCTTCCCGTCCGGGCTCCCGTGCTCGTCGAACCGCTGCGCCCGCACCGACGAGGAGCCGACGTCGAGGGCGAGAGCGTGGCTCAAGGGCTCATGCCGCCCATCTGCAGCTGCCGCGGCCGCGCCATGCCGTAGCCCGCTCCACGCGCCGAATCTACCCTGGAAGCCACATGGCCGTCGTGATCGCATCCAATCTGCGCAAGGAGCTCGCGGGCTCCCTCCTCTTCGACGGCGTCTCGTTCTCCGTCGAGCGGCGCGACCGCGTCGCGCTCACGGGCCCGAACGGCGCCGGCAAGACGACCTTGCTCCGGATCCTCGCCGGCGAGACCGAGAAGCACGGGGGCGAGCTCGCGTTCTCGAAGGGGACGCGCGTCGCGCTCCACGACCAGCGTCCGCCGCTCGAGGTCGAGCTGACGCTGCGCGAGTACGTCCTCTCCGGGGCGCGTGATCTCGTCGCGCTGGAGGGGGAGCTCGCGCGCCTCCAGCAGGCGATGGCGGACGGCGCGCACGACCAGGCGACGCTCAAGCGCTACGCCGAGGCGATCGCGCGGCTCGAGCACGCTGGCGGCTGGGGCTGGCGCGACCGCGCGACCTCCGTGCTGCGCGGGCTCGGCTTCGCAGACGACGATCTCGACCGGTCGCTGCGGACGTTCTCGGGCGGCGAGCTGACGCGGGCGTCGCTCGCGCGTGCGCTCGGCGGCGACCCGGATCTCCTCCTGCTCGACGAGCCGACGAACCACCTCGACGTCGAGAGCCTCGAATGGCTCGAGCGCGAGCTCTCGTCGCTCGACGCGGCCGTGATCCTCGTCGCGCACGATCGCTGGTTCCTCGAGGCCGTGACGACCGCGACGCTCGAGCTCTCGGCCGGCCGGGGCACGTTCTTCCCCGGTCCGTGGCACGCGTGGCGCCGCGAGAAGGCGGCCCGAATGCTCCACGCGCAGAAGGAGGTCGACCGCGTCCAGGCGGACATCGAGCGACTGGAGCGCTTCGTCGAGCGGTTCCGCTACAAGAGGTCGAAGGCGAGGCAGGCGCAGGCGAAGCTGACGCAGATCGGTCGCCTCGAGCAGGAGCGGTCGGCCGCCGCCGGCGAGGTCGAGCTGCTCACGCGGCGTACGCGCGGCCTCGGCTTCGAGTTCCTCAAGCCCGCGCGCAGCGGCCGCGTCGTGGTCGAGGCGGACGGGGTGGACGTCTTCGTTCCCGGCAGCGAGAGGCTGCTGCTGCAGCAGGCGTCGTTTGCGCTCGAGCGGGGCGAGCACGTCGCGCTCGTCGGCCCGAACGGCTCGGGCAAGACGACGCTGCTCGAGCGGATCGTCCACGGAGAGGGTCTTCGGATCGGGCACGGCGTCGAGATCGGCTACTTCTCCCAGCAGGAGACGGAACTCGACACCCGCGGCTCCGTCCTTCAGTGCGTCCAGTCGATGACCGGGCTCTCGCGGCCCGACGCGCAGAGCCTGCTCGGCCGCTTCCTCTTCTCCGGCTGGGACGAGCACGAGAAGGCCGTCGCCGTCCTCTCGGGCGGCGAGCGGCGGCGGCTCGCGCTCGCCGTCACGGTCGCGTCGGGCGCGAACTTCCTCGTCCTCGACGAGCCGACGAACCACCTCGACCTCGAGAGCCGCGAGGCGCTCGAGTCGGCGCTCGTCGCCTTCCCCGGGACGGTGCTGCTCGTCTCGCACGACCGCGCCCTCCTCGATGCGGTCGCGGAGCGCACGCTCGCGATCGAGGACGGCGAGCTGCACGGCTACGACGGCGGCTGGGCGGAGATGCTGCGCCGCCGCGACGAGCGGGCGGCGCGGGTGGCGGCGACGCCTCCACCGCCGAAGCCGAAGGCCGCGAAGCCGAAGGCCAAACAGGCGTCGACGCCGAAGCGTCGTCCCTCCGAGCTCGAGCGGATCGAGGCGGAGATCGCCGCGCGCGAGACCGAGGTCGCCGAGCTGGAGGCGAAGCTCGCGGCGGACTGGTCGGACGTCGACGTCCTCGCGGCGCACAAGCGCAGCCGCGACGCGCTCACTGCGCTCCTCGAGCGCTGGGAAGAGCTCTTCGACCAGGCCCAGGCGTAGCCGGCTACGCCCAGAAGCGCTCGAACGCCGAGTCGAGCGGCACCGCGGTGACCTCCTGCCACAGGCCGTCCTTGCAGCGGATCACGAACGCCTGGTCAACGTCGAGGTCGATCCCGTTGCGGCTGCCGGTGGCGCGGTAGATCGCGATCGCCCAGTCGTCGTCCGCGAACACCGTGTGGAGCCGGCTGCGGTACGTGCCGCCGGTCTCTAGACCGGTGCGGCGGAGGAACTCCACGACCTCCCGCCGGCCCCGATACTCGCCGCTCATCACCGTGTGGCCGGGGACGCGCCAGACGATGTCGCGCGCGAGCGCGGCCGAGATCGCCTTCGCGTCCTTGCCGAACGAGGCGAAGACGCGGCGCGTGAGCGCGGCGTTCGGGTGCTCGCCGCTCACAGCTCCTCAAGGAGCATCGTCTCGGCCTCTGCGAGATGGCGCGCGGGATCGGGGGAGAGCGCGGCGCGCTCCGGCGAGGCGTAGTACGCCTCGTTCGCGGCGTCGAAGTCGTCGTGCCCGATCAACCACGCGAAGCGGCCGTCCTCCGTGCGCCACGGCCCGCGCACCTCGAAGCCGAGCTTCCGGCGCAGCGGCGCGATCAGCTCCGTCCACTCTCGCACCCACTCCTCCCACTCGCCCTCGCGAACGGCGTAGAGGCGCAACTGCCAGGTCACGCCGGCTGCTCCAGCGTCGCGACGACGGCCTCGGCGATCACCTTGAGCGGCCGGCCGGAAGCCTGGCTCGCCTTCCGCAGCCGCGAGAACGCCTCCGCCTCGCTCAGCCCCTCCTTCTCCATCAGGAGTCCCTTCGCCCGCTCGATCACCTTCCGCGCGGCGAGGGCCTCGGCGAGAGACTCCGCCTCCTCGCGCAGCGTCTGCAGCTCCTCGTGGCGAGCACGGGCCGCCGCGATCGCCGGCAGGAGATCCTGCTCGCGGAACGGCTTGACGAGGTAGCCGAACACGCCGGCCTCGACCGCGCGCGAGACGAGCTCCTGCTGGCCGTACGCCGTGAGCATGACGATCGGGATCGGGCGCTCCTCGAGGATCCGCCGGGCCGCCTCGATGCCGTCGAGCTTCGGCATCTTCACGTCGAGGATCGCGAGGTCGGGCCGCTCGGAGCGCGCGAGCTCGACCGCCTCCTCGCCGTCCTTCGCCTCGACGCAGACCTCGAACCCGGCCCGCTCGAGCAGGTCGCGCAGGTCCAGCCGGATGATCGTCTCGTCCTCGGCGAGGAGGATCCTCACGCGCGCATCCTCGCGTTTCGCAGCCGGATGCCGCTGAAGTCGAGCGTCGTCTCGATCACCCGGTCCCAGAGCGGATAGAGCGCCGGCGCGATGCGCAGCTCGTTCCCGGCGTCGGCATGCCGGGCCAGCAGGTCGCCGAGCTCGACGAGCTCGAGCGGGACGACGGTCTCGCGCGAGACGAAGAACTTGTCCCACGGCTCGAACGTCTCCGGTGGCAGGCGGTAGGCGTAGAGGTCGACGGTGCGCAGGCACTCGAGCCAGCCCGTCTCGATGACGGCGACGCGGCGGTCGCGGTCGCCGTCCAGCCACCGCGCGACGTCCTCGTCGCTCGTCGCGTCGCTGGCGCACCAGGTTGCGCGAGGGCAGTCGCGCGGGAACCAGTAGAGCCACTGGTGGGGCGTGTCGACCGCCCAGACGAGCGGCTCGTCCGCGGCGTGCTGCCCCCTGTGGTGCGGGACGAAGACCTCGATCGTCGGATCCTCGCTGACATGCCAGAGCTCCCTCACGGCAGCGAGCGGAGCAGCTGCGCGGGCTCGGGCCAGAAGAGGAGCTCGATCGCTTCCTCGCGCATGCACCAGCGGTAGTCGTCGTGCTCGCGGTCGAGCTGCGGCTCCCATTCCGGCCCGACGTCGGCGAGGAAGCACTCGACGTGGACGCGCAGTCCGGGCTCTGACTCCCACGGCTCGCGGACGTACGCGAACTCGCCGATCGGCTCGATCCGCTCGAGGGCGAGGCCGGTCTCCTCCTCGAGCTCGCGCAGCGCCGCAGCGTGGAACTCCTCGCCCGGCTCGACGCCGCCGGCGATCACGTGCCAGTAGCCGCCGCCGTCGGGTGCGCGATGGGTGCAGAGGAATTCCTCGCCGCGCCGGACATGGATCAGGACCTCCGACCACTCCTTCACGCAGGGAACACCACCTCGGCGCGCGCGCCTTCGAAGGCGAAGTCGCCTCGCAGCTCGTCGGCGACGAGCGCACGGACGATCGAGAGGCCGGTGCCGGCGACCGCGCCGTCGGCGCCGGCGCCCTCGTCGGTGATCGCGAGGACGACGTCGCCGTTCCGGCGTGCGAGCTCGATCCGCACCGTGCCGGCGCCGTGCTCGAGCGCGTTCTGCAACAGCTCGGAGAAGACGAGCGCGAGCGCCGTCGCGCGGCTGCCCGCGAGCTGCACCGGCTCGAGCCTCGCCTCCACGTCACGGCCGCCGCCGAGCCCCTGGACGAGCATTGCCCGTAGCCGGTCGATCAGCTCGGCGAGCTCGACGTCCTCCTCGCGCTGCTCGGTCAGCGCCTCGTGGACGGCGGCGATCGCGAGGATCCGGTTCACCGAGTGCTCGAGCGCCTCGCGCGGCTCGACGCCCTCGGCCCGCGCCTGCAGGCGGAGGAGCGAGGCGACGGTCTGGAGGTTGTTCTTGACGCGATGGTGGATCTCCTGGGCGAGCACGCCGCGCATCACGGCGCGCCCGTGCTCGAGCGCGACGGCCGCGTGGTGCGCGATCGCCTCGAGCAGCGCGCGCTCGTCCTCCGTGAAGGGCGTGTCCCGGTCGGCGACGAGCTCGCCGATCACGCGCCGCTTCCAGCGCAGCGGCGTGCGGACGGCGTGCTCGCCGGCCCGTCCCTCGGGCCACGCGATGCGGCCGTCCTCGAGGACGAGCGCCGCGCCGGTCGCCTGCACCGCGTCCATCGTCGTCTTCACGATCGCCTCGAGCGACTCCTCGAGGTAGAGCGACTCCGAGACCGCCTCGGAGATGCGCGCGAGCGCCTCGAGCTCCGCGACGCGGCGCTGCGCCTCTGCGTAGAGCTTCGCGTGGACGAGAGACTGGGCGACCTGGCCCGCGATCGCCTGCAGCAGCTCGATCTCGTCCGGACGGAACTCGCGCGGCGCGCGCGTGCGAACGTTGAGCGCGCCCGCAAGCTGGTCGCGGGCCAGGATGGGCACGGCGAGGATCGACTCGTACTCCGACTCCGAGAGGTTCGGGAACTCCTTCCAGCGCGGGTCGAGGTGCGCGTTCTCGGCGATCGCGACCGGCCGCCGCTCGGCGGCGGCGGCGCCGGTGATCCCCTCGCCGGGCCGGAGGCGGGGACGCCGAGTCATCTCGTCGAGGGGCGTCCCGCGCGTCGCGCGCAGGACGAGCTCGTCGGCGCCGTCGTCGTAGAGGTAGACGAAGCACGCGTCGGCGTCGAGCGCTTCCGCGACGCGGTCGGCGACGAGGTGCAGGACCTCCTCGAGGTCGAGCGTGGAGTTGACGGCCGCGATCGTCTCGGTCAGCAGCCGCAGGTGGCGCTCGCTCGCGTCCATACGCCTATCGTAGGAGGGTCGTGGCGCTGACCCACGTTCTCCTCTTCTTCCACCTGCTCGGCGCGGTGAGCTTCTTCGCGGGAGCGGCGGTGGCGGCGACCCTGCAGCTCGCCGCGCTCCGCCGCGGGCGGCCGAGCGAGGTCTACGCGCTGCTGCGCCTCGCGCCCGTCGGCGCGGCCCTCGTCGGCGTCGGCGCGCTGCTCACGCTCGTCTTCGGGATCGCGCTCGCGCGGCACGAGGGGATCGGCTTCTCGGCCACGTGGATCCAGGCCGCGCTGGGGCTTTGGGTCGCCAGCATGGCCCTCGGCGGCTACGGGGGCCGGACCGCCCGGCACGCTCGCCACCTCGCACACCGGCTCGCGGACGCAGGCGATGCGCCCAGCGAAGAGCTGCGCGCGCTCGTCGGCGCGCGGCTCCCGCTGTGGGCGAGCTTCGCGAGCGGGCTCCTCCTGCTCGCGATCCTCGGCCTCATGGTCTGGCAGCCGAACTAGGCCTACCTGCTTCTACCGATGCGCAAGCCGGGCGGGCGCGTGATCATCCGGACGTAAGGAAAGGAGGCAGCAATGCGCACACGTCTCCTGACGCTCACCGTCGTCACCGTGGCTACGTTCTTCGGGGCCGCCTCGACGGCGGGAGCGATCCCTGGCTCCTCGTACCAGTGGCAACAGCCCGGCTGTGCGGCGGTTCACCAGTGCTGCGCGCAACCGCAGCTCTCGTTGGGATCGACGCACGTGACCGGGCTCGAGTACACGTCGTCCTCGAGCTACGCCTGGACACAACCGGGGGCGGCTCCGGTGGTCGCACCGGACTCGCAGCCCTGGTAACGGGGAGGGCGGTGGGGACGCCAGCGGGCGGT
>DATIZN010000019.1:0-120433 GCA_035517075.1 Gaiellaceae bacterium
ACCCGAGTGGCTTCGTCCCTCCTGAAAGAGGTTTACAACCCGAAGGCCTTCTTCCCTCACGCGGCGTCGCTGCGTCAGGCTTTCGCCCATTGCGCAAGATTCCCCACTGCTGCCTCCCGTAGGAGTCTGGGCCGTGTCTCAGTCCCAGTGTGGCTGATCGTCCTCTCAGACCAGCTACGGATCGTCGCCTTGGTGGGCCGTTACCCCACCAACAAGCTAATCCGCCGCGGGCTCGTCCCCGACCGGAGGCCGAAGCTACCTTTTCCGGCCGGCCCGAAGGCCGGACGGGACATCCGGTATTAATCCGAGTTTCCCCGGGCTATCCCGGTGTCGAGGGTTGATTACCCACGTGTTACTCACCCGTTCGCCGCTGTCCCCAGGGCCGAAGCCCTGGTTCTCGCTCGACTTGCATGTGTAAAGCGCGCCGCCAGCGTTCGTCCTGAGCCAGGATCAAACTCTCCGTGAAGAAGTGTTCGTCCCGAAGGACGAGCTTTTCACCTTGAGCTTGTGCTCAAAGTCCGTCCCCGAAGGGACGAGACAGGGTTGAGTCGCCGCTCCGGCCAAGGCCGGACCAGCGTCTCGACGTAAACGCACGCTGTTGAGTTTTCAAGGACCGAGCCTTCGGGACGGCATGAAAAAGGCCTCGACTCGCGCCAGAGGCCTCAGGACTTGCGGACTTCCTCTTTCGGGGAATCCTCCTAAGGCGCTCCGTTGTCTCGCTTGCAGGGACTCTTCCAGCCGCCCTCTCGGGCAGCCGCGGAAGTGTAGCACCGCTCGGGGGCCTGTCAATCGCCTACGAGCCGCAGGAACCGGCGCTTGCCGGCTTGGAGAACCGCACCCTCCAGATCCACCCAGGGAACCTCGTAGCTCGTGACGACGCGGCCGTCGAGCGTGACCCCGCCCTGGTCGATAACGCGACGCCAGTGGCTCGTCGTCTCGTTGAAACGCGTCTTCAGTACCGAAGGCAGGTAGACGGCGTCGCTCTCGATCGTCCACCGGACGGTTTCGACCTCCTCCGGAGCCTCGCCGCGCCGCACGACGCGCGTGAAGTGCGCCTCGCCGGCGCGGGCGCCCTCATCGCCGTGCCAGCGGCCGGTGATGCGGCGCGCGAGCTCGAGCTTCCACTCCATCGGCTCTGCCGGGTGCTCGGGCTCGTCGACGAGCATCTCCCACCACTGCTCGAGCGCCGCGTCGGGGATCGACATCACCTTCCCGAACATCTCCTCGGGCGGCTCGGTGATCCCGATGTAGTTGCCGCGGGACTTCGACATCTTCAGCTCGCCGTCGGTGCCGACGAGCAGCGGGTAGGTCATCACGACCTGCGGCTCGAGGCCGTAGTGCGGCATCACGTCGCGGCCGGCCAGCAGGTTGAAGCGCTGGTCGGTGCCGCCGATCTCGATGTCGGCCTCGATCGCGACCGAGTCGTACGCCTGCATGATCGGATAGAGCAGCTCGGAGAGCGAAATCGGGACGTGCTCGCCGAACCGCTGCGCGAAGTCGTCGCGCTCGAGCAGCCGCGCAACGGTCATCGTCCGCGCCAGTCGTACGGTATCGGCGTACGTGAGCGCGCCGAGCCACTCGCCGTTGAGTCGGACCTCGGTGCGCTCGCGATCGAGGATCCGGAACGCCTGCTCGGCGAAGAACTGCGCGTTCGCGTCGAGCACCTCGTCCGGAAGGACCGGCCGCTCCTTCGAGCGCCCGGAGGGGTCGCCGATGCGGGCGGTGTAGTCCCCGACGATCAGCACGACCGTGTGTCCCGCCCGCTGGAAGGTCGCGAGCCGGTCGAGGACGTAGGCGAAGCCGAGATGGACGTCGGGCGAGGTCGGGTCGATGCCGAGCTTGACCCGCAGCGGCCTGCCCTGCTCGAGCTTGCGCTCGAGCTCGTCCGCGGGCAGGACGTCGACGGCGTTCCGGGTCAGCTCCTGGATACCCACGCGCGCACTCTAGACTTCGCGCGTCCGTGCCTCCGCTGACCCCACGGCGCCGGATCCGCAAGCTCCGCCTGCTCGTGCTCGCGAGCTTCCTGGTCGCGGTCGCGATCGCCGCCTTCTCCTTCGGGCTCGTCCTCGCGGTCGGCGAGCAGCTGAGCGGGCTCGACCCGTCGCACCAGAAGCGCCTCCAGGTGGACGGCTACGTCTACGCGAGCAACGGGCACAGCATCCTCGCCATCCTGCGCGGCTCACAGAGCCGGATCCTCGACTCGGGCCCCCAGATCTCGCCCTGGCTCAAGCAGGCGATCGTCGCCGTCGAGGACAAGCGCTTCTGGCAGCGGCGCGGCCTCGACCTGCGCTCCCTCCTCCGCGCGGTGTGGGTCGACCTCCGCCACGGCGGCGGCGTGCAGGGGGGCTCGACGATCACGCAGCAGTTCGTGAAGAACGCGCTCACGGGCAGCCAGCACTCGATCGTCCGGAAGCTGAAGGAGGCCGCGCTCGCGTGGCAGATCGATCAGCGCTGGTCGAAGGACAGGATCCTCACCGACTACCTCAACACGATCTACTTCGGCAACGGCGCCTACGGGGCCGAGCGCGCGGCGCGGACGTACTTCGGCGTCCACGCGTCTCAACTGACGCTCTCGGAGGCGGCGCTCCTCGCGGGAATCCCCGAGGATCCGACGCTCTACGACCCCGTGCGCCACCCGGCGGCCGCGCGGGCGCGGCGGACGCTCGTGCTCGAGCTGATGCTCCAGCAAGGGCTGATCCAGCGGTCGCAGTACCGGCGGGCGGTGCGGGAGCCGCTGCCGAAGCCCGAGAACGTCCGTCTGCCGGGCGTGACGGGGGCGGCGCCGTACTTCGGCGAGTACGTGAAGGAGCAGCTCGTCTCCCGCTTCGGGGCGCGGCGCGTCTACGGCGGCGGCCTGCGCGTCGTGACGACCATCAACCTCGCGCTGCAGAAGCTCGCCCAGCAGGCCGTGCAGAAGTGGCTCCCGAGCGCCGCCGGCCCGCAGGCCTCGCTCGTCGCGATCGATCCGCAGACGGGCGCGGTGCTCGCGATGGTCGGCGGGCGCGACTTCCACCACAGCCAGTTCAACCTCGCCGTACAGGGCGACCGGCAGTCCGGCTCCTCCTTCAAGCCCTTCGTGCTCGCGACCGCGCTGAAGGAGGGGATCGCGCCCGAGACCACGTACAAGTCGGGCCCGGTCTCCATCTTCATCGGCAACAAGTTCTGGCACGTCCACAACTTCGAGGACGAGGACCTCGGGGTGATCGACCTGACGAAGGCGATCGCCGTCTCCGACAACACCGTCTTCGCGCAGCTCACCCGCGACGTCGGGCCGGTGAACGTCGTGCGTACGGCGCACGAGATGGGGATCACCCGCCCGCTGAGCGGCGTGTTCTCGATCGGGCTCGGGACGCAGGCGGTCAGCCCGCTCGACATGGCGCGCGCCTACGGGACGTTCGCCGACGGCGGCTACCGCATCGACAGCTCCATCTTCGGCGACAGCGCCCGCGTGGTGCAGAGCATCAGCAACGCGTCGACGGGCAAGATCGTCGCCGTCGACCGGCCCGTGCGCCGGGAGGAGCTGTCGCCCGACCTCGACGCGCTCCTCAACCAGCTGCTCGAAGGCGTCGTGACGGGCGGCACCGGCCAGGCGGCGGCGATTCCGGGACGCGTCGTCGCCGGCAAGACGGGAACAACGGAGAACTACGGCGACGCCTGGTTCGTCGGCTACACCCCGCAGCTCGTGACCGCGGTCTGGGTGGGGTACCCGCAAGGCCTCGTCCCGATGACGACCCAGTTCCACGGCAGCCCGGTCGTCGGCGGAACGTATCCGGCGCTGATCTGGAAGACGTTCACGCAGTCGGCTCTCGACGCCCTCCGCGCGCCGCCCGAGTCGTTCGCGTCGCCGCCCTACCTTCCGGTCGCCTACCGGAGCGTCGTCTACCGGAACGGACAGCTCGAGCTCGCCGACGGAACGTGCCCGGACGAGAGGTCGATGGTCTACTTCGCGGACCGCGCACCCACGCACACGGCAGACTGCGTCAGCGGAAGCTCCGGCTGAGGTAGGGCGAGCCCGCGAGGCCGTAGCGCCACGGACGCTCCACCGCGCGCGTGATGCCGACGCGCGGCCCGATCGCGAGCGGCGGCGCCTCCTCGCGGGCGACGAGCTCGAACGGAGGCGCGTCGAGCGGAAGGCCGTCGTGCTCGACCGTGATCCCGAGCGCCTGGCAGAGCTTGCCCGGGCCGGAGCACAGCGCGCGCGGCGACTCGACGCCGCGCCGCGCTCGCATCCGCTCGAGCCCCCGCGTCGGCTCGAGCGCGCGGACGAGCGCCGCCTCGGCGCGGCTGTCCTCCTTGCAGACGAGGTTGAGGCACCAGTGGACGCCGTAGGAGCGATACACGTACGCGTGCCCCGCCGGGCCGAACATCGACGCCGTCCGTGCCGTCCGGCCGCGGAAGGAGTGGCTCGCCGGATCGTCCTGGTCGTACGCCTCCACCTCGACGATCGTGCCCCCGGCGCCGTCGAAGAGGAGCGTCGCGCCGATCAGCTCGGGCGCGACCTCGTGGACGGAGCGCGCGAAGAACGCGCGCGTGAGCCGCTCGCCCAACGAGCTAGAAGAGCTGCTCGGTCTCGGCCGGCTTCGCCGTCTTCTCGAGCACCCGGCGGGCGCGCCGGCCGAGATCGCCGAGATCGACGCGGCCCTCCTCGACCGCGTTCGCCAGCCGCTCGGCGAGGTCGAGCGCGTCGTCGAGGACGCCGCTCCCGGCCGCCGAGTCCTGGCCCATGTCGGCGAGGATCGTCCGCTCCGTCCGCGAGGCGACGATGGGATCCGCGATCCCCTCGACCCAGACGCGCGTGCGGCGGCCGTGCCCGCGCTCGCCCTCGCCCAGCGGCTCGAGCGCGTAGATCCGGTCGGCCCGCGCCCACTTGCCGAAGCCGAGGAAGACCATCCGCGCAGCGCCGTCCGCCACGGCGGGATCATCGCACGCCCGCGGCGTGCTAGCCCAGCGCGCCGGCGAGAACCTCGGCCACGCGCTCCTGCGCGCGCGGCTCGATCCCGGTGAAGAACGGGAGCGCGAGCGAGCGCGAGCTCACGTCCTCGGAGACCGGGCAGAGTCCCTCGCGAAAGCCGTAGCGCTCGCGCATGTACGGCTGGAGGTGGATCGACGGGAGGTAGCGGTTGTAGCCGATCCCGTCGCGCTCGAATGCCGCAATCGCGCGCTCCCGTGCCGCGTTGTCGGGAAGCAGGACGATGTAGACGAACCACGACCTCCGGTGGCGTTCGTCGTCCGGGCACGGGAGCTCGACGCCCTCGATCCCGGCGAGCAGCTCGTCGTAGCGCGCCGCCGCGGTGCGGCGCAGCGCGAGGATCTCGTCGAGGCGCTCGATCTGGCCGATCCCGAGCGCTGCGGCGATGTCGCTCAACCGGTAGTTGAAGCCGAGCCGGACGTGCTCGAGCCAGCCGCCCGAGTCGCCGCGGCCCTGGTTGCGCAGCGAGCGGACGAGCCGCCACTCCTCCTCCGAGTGTGTCGTGACCATCCCGCCCTCGCCGGTCGTGATCTGCTTGTTCGGATAGAAGGCGAAGACGGCAGGCGCTCCCTGCGAGCCGAGCGCGGCGCCGTCGTACTCCGCGCCGAGCGCCTCGCACGAGTCGTCGATCAGCGCGAGCCCGTGGCGGTCGGCGATCGCGCGCAGCTCGCCGAGCTCGCACGGATAGCCGTAGATGTCGACGGCGACGATCGCCTTCGCGCGCGGCCCGACGGCCGCCTCGACCGCCGCGGGGTCGAGGTTGAGCGTGCGCCGGTCGATGTCCGCGAAGACGGGAACGCCGCCCTCGTAGAGGAAGCAGTTCGCGGTCGCCGCGAAGGAGTACGGGGACGTGATCACCTCGTCGCCGGGGCCGATGCCGGCCGCGATGCAGAGCAGGTGGAGACCCGCCGTGCCGGAGGAGACCGCGGCCGCGTACGGAGCGCCGACGCGCTCTGCGAGCAGCTGCTCGAAGCGGTCGATCGTGGGGCCGAGCGAGAGCCGTCCCGAGCGGAGCACCTCGAGCACGAGCTCCTCCTCGCGCTCGCCGAGGTACGGCCCCGAGAGCGGGACCTGCTCCACCGCCTGCTTCACGCCTGCTTGGCGGCGGGCGCGTACTCGAGCCAGTGCGACCAGCGGTCGCTCCGGCCGTGCGCCGTGTCGAGGTACGCCTCCTGGATCTCGAGCGTAACCGGGCCGGGCTCGCCGTCGCCGATCGTGTGGTCGTCGATCTCCCGCACCGGCGTGACCTCCGCAGCGGTGCCGCACATGAACACCTCGTCTGCGAGGTAGAGATCCGAGCGGATCAGCTGCTTCTCGACGACGCGATGGCCGAGGTCCTGTGCGATCTGGATGATCGTGTCGCGCGTGATTCCCGGCAGGATCGAGGCCGAGAGGTCGGGCGTCGCGAGCACGCCGTCGCGGACGCAGAAGATGTTCTCGCCCGGCCCGTCGGCGACGAAGCCCTCGTGGGTGAGGAGAATCGCCTCGTCGTAGCCGCCGCGGCGCACCTCCATCGTGGCGAGCATCGAGTTGAGATAGATGCCGGTCGCCTTCGACGTGTGCGGGATCACGTTCGGGCCGACGCGCTGCCAGCTCGAGATCTTCGCGCGGATGCCGTGCGCGAGAGCCTCCTCGCCGAGGTACGAGCCCCAGGGCCAGGTCATCACGACGACGTCGACGGAATTCCCCGCCGCCGAGACGCCCAGCTCGCCGTAGCCGTAGAACGCGATCGGGCGCAGGTAGCACGAAGGCAGCTCGTTCGCTCCGACCAGGTCCCAGCACGCCGTGCGCAGGTCGTCGATCGAGTAGGGCAGCTCCATCGAGAGGAGCTCGGCCGAGTTGGCGAAGCGCTCCAGGTGCTCCTGGAGGCGGAAGATCGCCGCCCCGCGCTCGGTCTCGTAGGCCCGGATTCCCTCGAAGACGCCGGAGCCGTAGTGCAGGCCGTGCGTGCCGACGTGGACCGTCGCGTCGGCCCAGTCGACGAGCTCGCCGTTCATCCAGATCTTCTTCGTCTCGCGCATCTCTCGGTCCCTTCAGGTCGGAGGCACCGCAATCGTACCCGGGGGCCTATCCGGACAAATCCGCAGCGCTCGCAGCGGCGAGCCTGGCGAGGTCGGCGGGCGAGAGCCCCGCCATGTGCCGCTCCGAGCCCGCGCCGATCCAGACGATCTCGTGCGCGAGGAGCTCGGACGCGATCAGCACGCGGGCGACGCCGGGCGCGGGGAACGGTGCGACGCCGCCCGGCTCGAAGCCGGTCGCGGCGACCACCTCCTCGCGGCGTGCGACGCGCGCGCTGCGAGCGCCGGCTGCGGCGGCGACCTTCGCCTCGTCGGCCCGCCGGTCGCCCGGGACGAGGGCGAGCGTCGGCCTGCCGTCGCAGACGAAGAGCAGGGACTTCACGATCTGCGCCCGTGCGCAGCCGACCGCGGTCGCGGCCGCCTCCGCGGTCGGCGTGCCCTCCGGGAACTCCTCGAGCCGCGCGTCGACGCCCGCGCGGCGGAGCACTCCCGCCACCCGCTCCACCGGCTCCGGCCAGCGTTCCACGACGCGCAGTATCGCCCGCCGGGCGAGCCGTATACGCCTCAGTCGGCGACCGGGTCGAGCTCGAGCACGCGCACGTCGTCGAAGCCCTCGCCGCGGAGCCTCGCCACGAGCTCCGAGGGCGGCGGCGTGTCGACCGTGAGCGCCATCAGCGCCTTGCCGCCGCGCCGGCTGCGCGAGACGGTCATCCCGGCGATGTTGATCCCCTCCTCGCCGAAGAGCATCCCGACGCGGCCGATCACGCCCGGAACGTCGTCGTAGCGGCAGAGGACGAACAGCGGCGCGAGCTCGAGCTCGATCTCGAAGCCGAGGATGTTCACGAGCCACAGCCGGTGGTCGCTGCCGATCGTCGTCCCAGCGACGCGGAACCCGTCGCCCTCCGTGCGCACCTCGACGCGCACGAGGTTCGTGTAGTCGCGAGCCGACCGCGACCGCTCCTCGCGCACCTCGACGCCGCGCTCGGCCGCGATGAGCGGCGCGTTGACGTAGTTCACCGGCCGGTCGGCGCGCCCCTGGAAGGCGCCGTTGAGCGCAGCCACCGTGAGCAGCCGCGTGTCGTAGTCGGCGAGCCCGCCGTAGGCGGTGACGACGATCTCGTTCGCGTGACCGTCGGCCAGCTCCATCGCGATCCGCCCGAGCCGGGCGGCGAGCGGCACGTACGGCCCGAGCATCTCGAGGTCGTCCGCTCCGACCACCGGGATGTTGACCGCGTTGGTCACGAGAGCGCCCTCGAGCGCGGCCGCGACCTGCTCGGCGACGATCACGCCCGCTCGATCCTGCGCCTCACCCGTGGACGCGGCGAGGTGCGGCGTGACGACGACGCTGTCGAGCTCGAGCAGCGGTCCCGAATACGGCTCGCTCGAGTAGACGTCGAGAGCGGCGCCCGCGACCTTGCCCGCGCGGAGCGCGTCGAGCAGGGCGTCCTCGTCGACGAGCGGGCCACGGGCGGCGTTCACGAGCCGCACGCCGTCGCGCATCGCGGCGAAGGCGGCCGCGTTCAGCGATCCCCGAGTCTCGGGCGTCAGCGGCAGGTGGACCGTGAGGAACTCGGCCGCCGCGTAGACGTCCTCCGGCGACTCGACCCGCTCTACCCCGAGCTCGCGGAAACGCTCGGCCGCGACGTACGGGTCGTAGGCGACGACGTGCATCCCCAGCCCGAGCGCGCGGCGCGCGACCTGCTGGCCGATGCGACCGAAGCCGAGCACCCCGAGCGTCTTGCCGGCGAGCTCGACGCCCCCGTACGCGCTCCGCTCCCAGCGCCCCTGCTTGAGCGCGGCGTGCGCCTGCGGGATGTTGCGCGCGAGCGCGACGAGCAGGCCGATCGTGTGCTCGGCGGCGGAGACGACGGTCGACTCGGGCGCGTTCGCGACGACGATCCCGCGCCGGGTCGCCGCCTCGACGTCGACGTTGTCGACGCCCACCCCTGCCCGGCCGATCACCTTCAGGCGCGCGGCCCGCTCGAGCACTTCGGCCGTCACCTTCGTCGCCGAGCGGACGACGATCGCGTCGTACCGGCCGATGATCTCCTCGAGCGCGGACTTCGTGTCGACGTCGACCTCGAAGCGCTCGCGCAGGAGATCGACGCCCGCGTCCGAGATCGCCTCTCTGACGAGGACCTTCACGCCGGGGAGGCCGAGTGCTCGTACGCCTCGAGCGCAGCCGTGACGGCCGAGCCGCGCTCGACGTCGGCGCCGAGCTCGGCGAGGACGAGCTCCACCGCGGCCACCTGAGTCGCGATGTCGAAGACGTCGAACCAGCCGATGTGGCCGAGGCGGAAGATCTTCCCCTTGAGGTCGCCCTGGCCGTTCGCGATCGTGATCCCGAAGCGGTCGCGGACGCCCTTCACGACGTCGCCGGAGTCGATCTCGCCCGGCGTCCGCACGGCCGTGACGACGGCGCTCCGGTCCTCGTCCGGGGAGAAGAGCTCGAGCCCGAGCGCCTTCACGCCCGCGCGTGCGGCGCGGCCGAGCCTGACGTGGCGCTCGAAGGCCGCCTCCAGCCCTTCGTCGAGCAGCAGGCCGAGCGCGACGTCGAGGCCGGCGACGAGCGACACCGGCGGCGTGAACGGCGCGTCGAGCTGCCGCTGCGCCTTGCGCGTCCGCTCCCAGTCGAAGTAGAAGCGCGGCGACGAGCCACGCGCGGCGAACGCCGCCTCCGAGACGGCGGCGAGGCCGAGCCCCGGCGGTGTCATCAGCGCCTTCTGCGAGCCGGAGACGACGACGTCGAGGCGCCACGCGTCGGTCTCGCACGGCACGGCGCCGAGGCTCGAGACGGCGTCGACGACGACGATCGCGCCGGCCTCCTTCGCTGCGGCGCCGAGCGCCTGGATGTCCGCGACGACACCGGTCGACGTCTCGGACTGGACGAGCCAGACCGCCTTCGCCTCCCGCTCGCGCAGCCGCGCGCGCACGTCGTCCGCTTCCGGCGTCTCGCCCCACGCGTAGCGGAGGACGTCGACGTCGGCACCATACGCCTCGGCCATCGACACCCAGCGGTCGCCGAAGTTCCCGGCGGAGACGACGAGGTGCGGCTCGCCCGGCGTAACGAGGTTCGCCATCGCCGACTCGAAGGCGCCGGTGCCCGACGCGCCGAACAGGAGCACATCCGCCTCGGTGCGGCAGACCTCGCGCAGGCGGGCGAGGACGCGCTCGTACGTCGGCCGGAAGTCGGGACTGCGGTGATGCACGACCGGGGCCGCAATCGCGGCGAGGACCTCCGGCGGAACCGGCGTCGGGCCGGGAGTGAAGAGGTACCGCTTGGTCACGCAGCGAGAGTAGCTGTCTACCCTGCCGGACGTGGACGCGCTCGTCGCCTTCGCCGCCGCGCTTCTCGCGCTCCGCCTCGCGGGGCTTCTCGTCGCGAAGCACCGAGCCACACGGCGGCCCGAGCTCCTCGCGTGGGGCTGGTCGCTCGCGGCCTACGCCGTTGCGGCGGCTGCGATCGCCTGGGGCGAGGCGGCGGGCTGGGATGCCCGGGCGTTCCGCGTCTACTACGCCGCCGGCGCGCTGCTCACGGCGCCGCTGCTTGGAGCCGGATCGCTGCTCCTGTCGGGACGCCGCCGAGCGGCGCCGGTCGTTCTCGTGTATGCCGGCCTCGCCGTGGGGATCTCCCTCGCGATGCCCGTGCACGGCGCGTTCGCGGCACACGGGATCCCCGCGGCGCAGGATCACCTCGCCTTCCTGCCCGCTCGCCTGCTCGCGATCGTGGCGAACGCGCTCGGGACGCTCGCGGTCGTCGCCGTCGCGCTCCGCTCGCTGCCGAGCCGGCCGCTCGGCAACACGCTCATCGTCCTCGGCGTCGCCGCCGCGGCGACCGGCAGCGGCCTCGCGGGCCTCGGCGCCGGCGGCAGCGCACTGGGCATCGCGATCGGCGCATCGCTCCTGTACGCCGGCTTCGTCGCTCCCGCCCGGCTCTCGGAGGTCGCGTGGCCGCGCCGTGCGCCCGCCGAAGCGCCGCGATCGTGACGGTTGCCCCGACGTAGAGGTGCCGTCGGTCCCTACCCTGGCCGCGAACGCAGATAAGCCGCGCCGAGCGGTGCCCGCCCACCAACGGCTTTCGCCCGCTCGGCCTCCGACTTGCAATCGACACCAGGGGGTGTACGACCTTGCGGCGCTCCATCCTCGCCTGCGGGCTGCTACTCGCGTTCGCAGGCATCCTCGCCGGCGCGACTGCGGCCGCCGGCCACAACGCGAGCAGCACGCTCCGCGCACAGGCGCGAGCGGCGCGCCACTGGAAGCACCGCGCCGGGCTGTACCGGCGCGAGACCTGGCACTGGGACCACGTGATGGGCGTGCGGCTCGCGCACCGGCCCCGTCGCGTCCTCGCCTCGACGTCGACCGCGAGCCTGCAGCGCCTCGCGAGCTGGTGGCGAGGGCGCGAGCACCTCGCGTGGAGACGCTCGCGCCGGCCGCCGCGGCTGGCGGCCTGGCTCTGCATCCACCGCTACGAGGGGGCGTGGAGCGACTCCGGCGCTCCCTACTGGGGCGGGCTGCAGATGGATCTCTCGTTCCAGCAGCGGTACGGGGCCTGGCTCCTCCGGACGAAGGGAACGGCCGACCGCTGGACGCCGCTCGAGCAGATCTGGGTCGCCGTGCGTGCGTGGCGCGTGCGCGGCTTCGGGCCGTGGCCGAACACGGCCCGCTACTGCGGTCTCGTCTAGCCGCTGTCAACATGATGCCGTTGTGACTTGACAATGACATCATCATGATGTCATACTGCCGCCATGCAGATCGACGGTCACATCCAGGCGCTCCGCGAGGACCTCGTCCGCATGGCGGCGCTCGGCGACGACTCGACGACGCGGGCGGCAGAGCTCCTCGCCGTCGCGCTCGAGTCCTCGGTCGCCCGGCGGCTCCAGGACGTCCTCGCCGAGGCGGCGCTCGAGCTCAACGCCCAGCTCGACGCCGAGCACGTCGAAGTCCGCATCGCGGGCCGCGACCCGGAGCTCGTCCTCGTCCGCGAGGACGGGACGGTGCCGGAGCAGGCCGACGAGGCGTTCTCTGCCCGGATCACCCTCCGGTTGCCCGAGAGCCTCAAGCAGCGGATCGAGACGGCCGCCGGCCGCGAGGGCGCCTCCGTCAACACCTGGCTCGTCCAGGCGCTGCAGCGCGCCGTCGAGGTGCGCCGCACGAGCTCGGGCAGCCGTCACCGCCTCACCGGCTACGGCCGGAGCTGAAAGGAGGAGTCGTGTACTTCGACCACCACCTCCCCTACCTGAGCGCACGCGAGCTCCGCCCCGACCGGCGTCCGCTGCCGCGCGCGAACGAGATCCGGCTGCGCGTCAAGCGCGCCACGAGCCCGAAGGAGTCTTGAGATGGCCGAGCACAGCTTCCACACCCCGCTCCCGCTCACGCTCGACGTGTCGGTCCCGGCCGGCGACGTCATCGTCGAGACGATCGACGGCGAGCAGTCGACGATCGTCGTCGAAGGCGACGAGCGGCTCGTCGAGGCGACGCGCGTCTCGCACGACGGCAATCGCCTCGTCGTCGAGTACCGCGACCGCAAGCCGTTCGGGCTCGTCGTCCAGATCGGCAACTTCTACTGGGGGAACGACGGCATTCGCGTGCGGGCGAGGATTCCGCACGGAGCTGCGGCGAAGCTCAACACCGCCTCCGCCGACCTCGCGGTCGACGGTCGAGTGGGCGCTCTCGACGTCAAGACGGCGTCGGGCGACCTGCGCGTCCGTGGCGAGGTCGAGAACGACGCGAAGATCAAGACCGTCAGCGGCGACGTCGAGCTCGACCGCGTCGGCGCCGAGCTGTCGGTCAACACCGTCTCGGGCGACGTCCGCGTGGCGGCGGTCGGCGGCGCGAGCGAGGTGCGCTCGGTGTCGGGCGACATCCGCCTCGAGTCGCTCCGCGAGGGGCGCGCGAGCTTCACGAGCGTCTCCGGCGACGTCGAGGTCGGGATCGCCCAGGGCTCGCTGCTCGACGTCGACGCCGGCTCGACCTCCGGCGACCTCTCGTCTGAGGTGGCGCTCGCGAGCGAGCAGAGCGGGAACGGCGACGGGCCGACCGTCGTCTTCCGCGCGAAGACGGTGAGCGGCGACGTCCACATCTTCCGCGCCGCCTGATGCGGAAGCTCCTCTCCTATCGCGACGCCCGGCTGCTCGTCGCGGGCCAGACGCTGTCGGCATTCGGCGACTTCGCGCTCTGGATCGTGATGGCGGTTTGGATGAAGTCGCTCACCGGCTCGAGCTGGCGCGCCGGCCTCGTCTTCTTCGTGCTCGCGTTCGGCAACCTGGCCGGGCCGCTCGGCGGCCTGCTCGCCGACCGCGTGCGGCGGCGTCCGCTCATGATCGCGACGGATCTGGCGCTCGGCGCGTCGGTGCTCCTCCTCCTTCTCGTGCACAACCGGGGAGACGCCTGGCTGATCTACCTCGTCGCGCTCCTCTACGGCATGGGCGGCGCGGTCTTCTTCCCGGCCCGCTCGGCGCTGCTGCGCCTGATGCTCCCCGAGGACCTGCTCGCCGAGGCGAACGGCATGCTCTCGTCGGCGCAGCAGGGGATCCGGATCGTCGCGCCGCTCGCCGGCGCGGGCCTCTACGTCGTGGCCGGCGGCGGCGTCGTGGCGATCCTAGACGCGGCGACCTTCGTCGGCTCGGCGCTCTTCCTCTCGCTGATTCGCGTCGGCGAGGTGAGGCCGCAGCCGGAGGAACAGCACTTCGTGGACGAGGTGACCGCCGGCTTCCGCCACGTCTGGCGGACGCTCCCCCTGCGCCAGCTCGTTGCGGGCGTCTCGGTCGCGCTTCTCGTCGTCGGCTTCTCCGAGACGCTCATCTTCTTCGTGATCGCGCGCGTCGGCGAGCATCCGTCCTTCTTCGGCGTGATGGCGACGCTGCAGGGCGTCGGCGCGATCGCGGGCGGGCTGACCGCTGCTCCGATCGTCCACCGGCTCGGCGACCTCAAGGCCGCCGGGATCGGGCTCGGCCTCTTCGGCGTCTGCGCGCTTCTGCTCACGCTGCCCGAGCTCCCGGTCGTCCTGCTCGCGTTCCTGGTCGCCGGCGTCGGGATCGCCTGGGTCCTCGTCGGCTACGGCACCGCGCTCCAGACGCGGACGCCGTTCGCCATCCAGGGGCGCGTCTCCGCGGCGGCCGACCTCGTGGCGACGCTCGCCCAGACGACGTCCATCGCGGCCGGGGCGGCGCTCTCGATCGTCGTCGACTACCGGGTGCTGTTCGTCCTGATGGCGGCGGTGCTCGGCGGCAGCGCGCTCTACCTCGTGACGCGGCGCGAGCCGCTCCTCCGCGCCGAGGTCGCTCCCGTCGCGGGCGACTGACCGCGGGCGCGGCTGCGAGCATGGAGGCGTGACCGCGGAGCCTCTCGTCCCGCTGCGCCGGAACAGGGACTTCCTCTTTCTCCAGGGCGGCCAGCTGCTCTCGACCTTCGGGTCGAGCATGTCGTCGATCGCCTACCCGCTCCTCGCGCTCACGCTCACGGGCTCGGCGGCGAAGACGGGATACGTCGGTGCGGTCGAGTTCGCGCCGCTCGTGCTGCTCGCTGCGCCCGCCGGGGTCCTGGCCGATCGCTTCGACCGGCGGAGGCTGATGATCGCCTCCGACGTCACCGGGGCGGCGGCCGTCGGCGTGCTGGCAGCCCTCGTTCTCGCCGGAGACGCCCGCTTCTGGCACGTGCTCGTCGTCGCGTTCGTCGACTCGACGGCGGCGGTCCTCTACCGGGCGGGCTCGAGTGGCGCCTTCCGCGCGGTCGTCCCGCGTTCGCAGCTGGCCGACGCCGCGAGCCTCTCGATGGCGCGGATGTCGACCGTGCGGCTGACCGCACCCCCGGCCGGCGGAGCGCTCTTCGGCCTGGCGCGCGGGCTGCCCTTCGTCGCCGACGCGGTCTCGTACGGGTTCTCGAGCCTCTCCCTGCTCCTGATGCGGACGCGATTCCAGGAGGAGCGGGACCCGGCGGCCCGGACGCACTTCCGGGAAGGGCTCGCCTACTTCTGGCGGATGCCGTTCCTCCGCGTCACGATCGGGATGATCGCCGTCAGCAACCTCGCCGCCTCGGGCGCGCCGATCGCCGTCATCATCCTCGCCCACCGGCACGGCCTCTCGAGCGCCGCGATCGGCGCGCTGATCGCGCTGCAGGGCGTCGCGCTGCTCGCCGGCTCGACCCTCTCTCCCCTGCTCCGGCGGCTCGTTCCGATGCGCGGGATCCTCCTCTCGGAGTTCTGGGCCGCCCTCGTCTTCGCAGCGTTCCTCGCCTTCCCGAGCGTCTACGTCCTCGCTGCGGCCGCCGCGCTCCACGCGTTCTGGTTCCCCAACACCGACTCGGCCATGACCGCCTACTCGTACCTGCTGATCCCCGACCGGCTGCTCGGCCGCGCGATGGCCGCGTCGAACACACTCCGCGCGCTCTCGGCGCCGATCGGTCCGCTGCTCGCCGGCCTGCTGCTCGCGGACACGTCCCCGAGGCTGTGCGTGCTCGTCCTCGCCGCGCCCGTGGTCGTCGCCGCCGCCGCCGGGACGCTCAGCTCGGCGATCCGCGACCTTCCTAGCCTCGAAGCTTCTCCAGCAGCAGCCGATTGACGACTTTCGGGTCGGCCTTGCCCTGCGTCTCGCGCATCACCTGGCCGACGAGGAAGCCGAGGACGCCCTCCTTGCCGCCCCGGTAGGTCTCGACCTGCTCCGGGTGGGCCGCGAGCACCGCCTCGATCACGGGCTCCAGCTCGGACTCGTCCGCGACCGCCGTGCGGGAGAGGTACTCCTCGGCGTCGATCGGGCCCGCCTCGGCCGCCGCGAACGCCTCGTCGAGCGCCTCGCGCGTCACGTTCGCCTGGACGATCCGTGCGAGCGCGGCCGCGTTATCACGCCGGAAGTCGCCGCGGTTCATCGCGATCGCGGCCGCCGCCTTCCACTCGACGCCCTCGCCGGCGAGCGCCTCGGCCTTCCACTCGTTGCCGGTCGTGACGAGCTCGGCCGCGGCTTCGAGACCGAGCTTGTCCGCGAGGCGCACGATCCGGTCGCTCGGCCGCTCGGGCACCTCGCCGCGCAGCCGCTCGACGAGCTCCACCGGCGGCTCGACCGGGACGAGGTCCGGCTCGGGGAAGTAGCGGTAGTCGTCCGCCTCTTCCTTCGAGCGGTGGACGGTGAGCCGGTCGGTGTCGGCGTCGTAGTCGTAGGTCGACTGGACGACCTCCTCCCCGGCCTCGTGTGCCGCCACCTGCTGCCGGAAGGCGGCGTCGATCGCGCGGCCGATGAAGGTGAACGAGTTCATGTTCTTGATCTCCCAGCGCGGCCGGAACCCCTCCTCACCGCGCCGGCGCACCGAGACGTTGACGTCGGCGCGGAGCGTTCCCTTCTCCATCTCGGCGTCCGAGATCCCGAGCTCGACGATCGTCTGGCGCAGGAGGCGGAGGAACCACATCGCCTCCTCGGCCGAGCGCAGGTCGGGCGCGCTCACGATCTCGAGCAGCGGCGTCCCGCCGCGGTTGAAGTCGACGAGCGAGTAGTCGGCGCCGACCGAGCGGCCGGTGGCCCCGCCCGCGTGCACGGTCTTCGCGGCGTCCTCCTCGAGGTGCGCGCGGACGATCCCGATCTCGCGCCCCTCGGGGAGCCGGAAGCGCCCGACCCCGCAGAGCGGCTCCTCGTACTGGCTGATCTGGTAGCCCTTCGGCAGGTCGGGATAGAAGTAGTTCTTGCGGGCGAAGATCGCCCGCTCCGCGATCTCGCAGTCGAGCGCGAGCCCGAGCAGGATCGTCATCTCGATCGCGCGGGCATTCGGGACGGGCAGCGCCCCGGGATGGGCGAGGCAGACCGGACAGGTCTGCGTGTTCTCCGGTGCCCCGTACTCGAGCGCGCAGCGGCAGAACATCTTCGTCCGCGTCTTGAGGTGCGCGTGCACCTCGAGCCCGACGACGGCTTCCCACTCAGGCGGCGGCATCGAGCTTCTCCTTCGCCTCGCGGAGCGCCCGCTCGATGTCGTCGGCGACCTCGACCATCGAGAGGCGATGCTCGAGGACGCCGTGCGTCTCGATCAGCCAGAGCTCCCGCTCGCCCGCCTCGAGTTGCAGCTTCACGTCGCCGAGCTGGACGGCGCGGGAGCCGTCGAGCACGCGCGGCTCGACGCCGAAGACGCGCTCGACCGCGACCACGAACTCCGCCGCAGGGTCCTCGAAGCGGTACGTCACCGCAGCCGCTCCGGTACGGGGTCGAAGCCGAGCGCCTGCTCGAGCGCGTGGCCGATCCGGAAGAGGACGTTCTCGCCGAACTGCGGCCCGACGAGCTGGAGCCCGACCGGAAGGCCTTCGCTCAACCCGCACGGGACGTTGAGCCCGGGCAGCCCCGCCAGGCACGACGGGATCGTGAGCAGGTCGCTGAGGTACATCGCGACCGGGTCCGCAGTGCGCGCGCCGAGCGGGAAGGCGACGGTGGGCGAGGTCGGCGAGACGAGCGCGTCGAAGCGCCCGAACAGGGCGTCGTGCTCGCGCTTGATCACCGTCCGCACCCGCTGCGCCTGCCCGTAGTACGCGTCGTAGTACCCGGCCGAGAGCGCGTACGTGCCGAGCATGATCCGCCGCTTCGGCTCGTCGCCGAAGCCCTCGTCCCGCGTGCGCTCGTACATCTCGAGCCGCTCGCCGGCCGCCGCGCGGAAGCCGTAGCGCACGCCGTCGTAGCGGGCGAGATTCGAGGACGCCTCGGCCGGGGCGATCAGGTAGTAGCACGGCATCCCGTACTCGACCGAGAGCGGAAGCGAGCACTCCCCGACCTCCGCGCCGAGCCCGGCGAGCTTCTCCGTCGCCGCGCGGACGGCCGCGGCCACGCCCGGCTCGATCCCCTCCGCCTCGTTCAGCTCGGTCGGGACGCCGATCCGCAGCCCTCTCAGATCGTCGCCCTCGGGCACCTCGACCGCGTGCGGCAGCTCGACGCTCGTCGAGTCGCAGGGATCGCGGCCCGCGATGACGGAGTAGAGGTAGGCGCAGTCGCGGACGGTGCGGGCGACGGGCCCGACCTGGTCGAGGCTCGAGGCGAACGCCACGACGCCGTAGCGCGAGACCGTCCCGTACGTCGGGCGGAGGCCGACGTTGCCGCAGAGCGCGGACGGCTGCTTGATCGAGCCGCCGGTGTCGGAGCCGAGCGCCCACGGCGCCAGCCCGGCCGTGACCGCAGCCGCGCTGCCGCCGCCCGAGCCGCCGGGAACGCGCGCCGGATCCCACGGGTTCTTCGTCGGCCCGAAGGCCGAGTTCTCGGTCGAGGAGCCCATCGCGAACTCGTCGGTGTTCGTCTTGCCGAGGATCCGCAGGCCGTGCGCCTTGAGCCGCTCTACCACCGTGGCGTCGTAGACCGGGACGTAGCCGTCGAGGATCCGCGAGCCGGCCGTGGTCGGGATCCCCTTCGTGCCGATCACGTCCTTGACCGCGATCGGAATCCCGTCGCCGCCCGGGTCGTCGCAGACGTGGAGATAGCAGTGCAGCTCCTCGTCGCGTGCGCCGATCGCCTCGAGGTACGCGGAGAAGAGCTCCGCACCGGAGATCTCCCGCGCGTCGAGCAGGCGCTTCGCCTCCTCTGCCCTCAGGCGAAGCGTGTCGATCACGCGCGTCCCTCACCGTCGAGCGCGCGGGTCATGAGCCGCCGGGCGGGACCTTGAAGAAGTCGCCCTCGCGCTCGGGGGCGTTCGCGAGCGCGTCCTCGACGGGGAGGCAGGGCCGCGGCTCGTCCTCGGCCCAGACGTTGACGACGTCGAGCGGATGCGAGGTCGGCGGGACGTCCTCGAGGTCGAGCTCCGACACCTTCGAGACGGCGGCGAGGATGTCGTTCAGCTCGGCGCCGAGCCGCTCGACCTCCTCCTCGCGCAGCGCGAGCCGCGCCAGGTGCGCCACGTGGAGGATCTGCTCGCGTTCGATCGTCATCGCTTCGAGTCTCCCAAAACGGAAAGGGCCCCTGTCGGGGCCCCTTCACAACGTGTGGTCCGACAGGTTCTCTAGATCGCCTGGACGTTCGCGGCCTGCGCGCCCTTCGGGCCCTGCACAACCTCGAACGACACGCGCTGGCCTTCGGTCAGCGACTTGTAGCCGTCCATCGTGATCGCCGAGAAGTGGACGAAGACGTCGTCCCCGCCCTCACGCTCGATGAAGCCGTAGCCCTTCTCGTTCGAGAACCACTTGACGGTGCCCTCAGCCAACCCTTCCTCCTTGCAGAACAAACGACGGCCCGGGCACCGAGCCGCCGACCGATGATGAAGCGCCCGGGAGTTTAGCTCAGTTTTCGGCGTGTGCAACAGGCGCGGCCCGGTGCAGACGCGCCGCCGTAACCGTGTTCTGGAGCACCATCGCGATCGTCATCGGGCCGACGCCGCCCGGCACCGGCGTCATGTACGCCGCGCGCTCCAGCGCGTCGGGATCGACGTCTCCGAGCACCTTCCGGCTGCCCTCGACGCGGTTCATCCCGACGTCGACGACCGTCGCGCCCGCCTTCACCATGTCCGCGGCGATCAGGTGCGTTCGCCCCACGGCGGCGACGAGCACGTCGGCGTCGAGCGTGTGCTGCCCCAGGTCCCGCGTCCGCGAGTGGCAGATCGTCACGGTCGCGTTCCGCTGGAGCAGGAGGTGCGCGATCGGCTTGCCGACGATGGCCGAGCGGCCGACGACGACGGCCCGCGCGCCCTCGAGCGGGATCTCGTACTCGTCGAGCATCCGCATGATCCCGAGCGGCGTGCCCGGGACGAGCGTCGGCCGCCCGAGATAGAGCCGGCCGGCGTTGACCGGATGGATCCCGTCGACGTCCTTCTCCGGCGCGATCGCCTCGATCACGCGGTTCTCGTCGAGGTGGTCGGGCAGCGGCAGCTGGACGAGGAGCCCGTCGATCGCGTCGTCCGCGTTGATCTCCGCGATCGCCGCGAGCAGCTCGTCCTCGCTCGTGTCCGCGGAAAGCTTGAGGTCGCGCGCCTCCATCCCGGCCTGCTGCGCGGCCTTCTGCTTCAGATCGATGTAGATGTGCGACGCGGGGTCGTCGCCGACGAGCACGGTGGCGAGGCCGACGTGCCCGAGCTCGGCCACGGCCGCCGTCACTTCCTCGCGGACCTTCGCCCCGAGCGCCTTGCCGTCGATGAGGATCGCCGCCACGCCGTCAGCGTAGTCCGTGAGAATGCGCCGGTGGCTCGGCTTCCCCGCAAGAACGATCCCGATTCGGTCCGCGCGCGGCAACAGGCGCTCGGGCTGCCGGAGCTCGACCTCGAGCAGTACACGCGCGCGGCCGAGACGGTCACCGGACTCGTCGCGATCCCGGTCTCGATCGCGCAGCTTCCGGTCTCGCTCGGGGAGTACGAGCTCTCGCAGGAGGGCGAGGTCGTCGAGACCGGCCGCTCCGACGAGGAGGTCACCGTCCCGCTCGCCCACACGGAGGGCGGCCTGACGGCGTCGGTGCAGCGCGGCGCGAGGGCGATCGCAGCCTCCGGCGGTTGCCGAACGTACGTGATTGCTGACAGGATAACCAGAGCATCCTGCTTCATCTGCAAGACAGCCGGCGACGCCCTCGCGCTCGGACGCTGGGTCGAGGCGCAGGTACCCGAGATGCGCGACTTCCTGCGCCGGGCCGACCGGCCGGAGCTCTCGAAGCATGCCGTCCTGCGCGAGGCGAAGACCCACGTCGTCGGCCCGATGTGCCACGTCCTTTGGCGCTTCACGACCGGCGACGCGGTCGGCACGAACATGATGACCCGGAACGCGTACGCGCTGAACATGGCGTACGTGCTGCCGCAGGCGCCGGTGCCGATCGACCGCGTGCTGCTCGAGGCGAACATGGGCGGCGACAAGAAGCCGTCGTACGAGTTCTTCCAGCAGGGGCACGGAAAGACGGTGATCGCCGAGACGACGCTGAGCCAGCAGGCGGTCGAGCGCGTGCTGAGGACGACGGTCCACGACCTCGAGGAGCTCGCCTGGGCGGGGACGCACGGCGCGGTCGCGTCCGGGATGCAGTCCGTCGCGTTCACGCCGGCGTCGGCGATCGCGGCCGTCTTCGCGGCGACCGGCCAGGATCTCGGAATGGTCGGGACGAGCTCGATGGCGCACGGCACGGAGCAGCGCGTCGAGGGCGGGCTCCACGTCTCGATCCGCTTCCCGGGGATCGAGGTCGGAACGGTCGGCGGCGGCACGACGCTCCCCGACGCGCGGCGCTGGCTCGAGGTGATGGGCTGCGCCGGGCCGGGAAAGGTCTACCGGCTCTCCCAGCTCGTGGCCGCGACCGCGCTCGCGCTCGAGATCAGCGCCTCGGCGGCGATGGCGACCGCCGGCAGCGAGAACTTCTTCCGCGCCCATTTCGAGCGCGGCGGAATGCGCTGATGCCGCGACCGCGGTCGGGGTGCGCCCCGATGCGGCGGAAGCGCGCGAGGCAGACACTCGCGGCACGATGACCGAGCATTCGACACTCGACCGGCTCGAGACCCGGCTCGACCTTCTCGTCGCGCGAGTCGAGGCGCTCGAGGAGCGCACGCTCCGCGGCGGTGACGCCGACGACACGCTGTTCGACGAGCTCGTCCAGATCGAGGACGCGCCGTTCGCTGAGCAGCACGCCAGGAGGCGCTCGACGGAGTTGCTGCACGTCGGCCAGGCGACCGGCGTCTAGCGCATCCCTCGCGGCCCGGCGGCTACGGGAGCGAGACCGAGCCGTCGGCGGCGAGCCGCCAGTCCGGGTTGTGCGCGACCTCCCACGGATGGCCGTCGGGGTCGACGAATACACCCGAATAGCCGCCCCAGAACGTCGGCGCTCCGGCCCGGGAGATGCGAGCGCCGGCCTCGCGCGCCTCGTCGATCACGGCGTCGACGTCCTGCGGCGAGCCGACGTTGAGGGCCAGCGTCACGCCGCCCCAGCCGCCCGCGTCTTCGACGCCCGAGTCAGCCGCGAGCTCGGCCCGGCCCCACAACGCGAGCACCATCCGCCCCGCCTGGAAGAAGGCGACGTCGCCGTCTCCCCCGCCGGCCTCCCAGCCGAGCCGCTCGTAGAACGCCTTCGCGCGAGCGAGATCCGTGACGCCGAGCGTCACGAGGCTGACGCGCTGATCCACTCCTCGATCCTACGCGCCCGGCCGCCCTCGCCGGCCCTAGCCGGCAGGCAGGCGGACGTCGCTCACGTCGAGCCCGAGCGAGTTCGCGAGCCGCACGCCGTGGTTCAGCTCCTCGCGCAGCCGCTCGCGGTCGCGGCTCTCCATCAGGTGCCCGATCATCTCCCGGGCCTTCGGCCGCCAGAGGACGTGCTGCGCGAAGACCGGCAGCATCGTGTTCGCGGCGTCGACGAGGCGCGCGCGCACCTTCTTCCCGGCGGTCTGCAGGAGCACCCGCTCGTACGCCATCCCGGCGCCGTGATGGATCCCGTCGTCGATCGCGAGCCGGTTGCAGAGGTCCTCGAGCACCGTCCCGCGCGACGAGCGCGCGATCAGCCGGAAGCGCGGGATGATCAGCCGCTCGAAGAACACCTGCATGAGGAAGACCTTCTCCTCGAGCAGGTCGGCCTCGAGGAACATGTGCGCGAGCTGGTCGAGGAACGGGTCGCGCTCCCCCTCCCCGCCGACCTGGCCGATCAGGCGCAGCCACGCCTCGGTGTGGCGCGACTCGTCCTGCACCATCGTCGAGTAGTAGAGGCGCGCCTCGGGGTCGGGCGCGGCGCTCAGCAGCTGCGACGCCATCTCGCACGCGAAGACGTCCGCCTGGAGCTGCTGCATGATCACCGAGCGCCAGATGTCGCGGCGCCGCGCCTGCCGCTCGGGCGTTCCCTTCCCCTCCGGCACGAACGGGATCTCGCCCCACGGCACGTCGTCGACCTGCCACTCCTGGTGCTTGGCGAGGTGGTAGAAGCGGAGGACGCCCGCGTACTCGGCGCGCTCGTCGAGCTGCTCGGGAACCGGCTCGGCGCTCATGCGCAGGACCTTATCCTCAGCGCGTGATCGCGCTCGTCTTCAGCTACGAGGTGCACGACGCGCCGGAGTTCGAGCGCGTCTACGGCCCGGACGGCGAGTGGGCGGAGTTCTTCCGCCAGGGCCGGGGGTACGTCGGCACCGAGCTGCTACGCGACGTCGAAGCCCCCGGTCGCTACCTCGTCGTCGACCGCTGGGAGTCGGCCGACGCGTACAACGCGTTCGTCGCCGAGCACCGCGACGCGTACATGGGGAGGGTCGACGAGACGCGCTTCCAGTACGACAGCGAGCTCCGCTTCGGGACGTTCGAGAGCGTCTGGTCTGCGCAAGTGTCGGAATCCGCCAGCGCAGATCCCGACACGCGCGAAGATTCCTGAAGCGGCCGTCCTGCTCGGCGGCCGAGCCTCGGGCTGGCCGGAGCAGCCGCGCCACGCCTCGCATTTCGACAGCAGGTAGCGCCGCGAACCGCGCAATCCGCGATCGATCAGGCTTGAACCGGCCGCATCGCGAAGCGATAATCGGCGGCGCTCATGTCGGTGGAGGAACGCGCAGGCGCGGCCGAGCGGGTGCTCGCGGCGCGCGAACGCTACGTCCCGCGCGGTGTCTCCACGCCGTCGCTCGTCGTGGGCCGCGCCTCGGGCGCGACGATCTGGGACGTCGACGGGCGCGAGTTCCTCGACTTCGCCGGCGGGATCGCCTGCCAGAACCTCGGCCACGGCCCGACCGCCGTCGTCGCCGCGATCCACGAGCAGGTCGACCGCTACCTCCACCAGTGCTTCATGGTCGGCGCGTACGAGCCGTACGTCGAGCTCTGCAGCCGCCTCGAGGCGCTCTGGCCCGGCGACACGGAGACGAAGTCCCTGCTCGTCAACTCGGGCGCGGAGGCGGTCGAGAACGCGGTCAAGATCGCGCGCGCCGCGACCGGCCGCCCGGGCGTCGTCGTCTTCGACCGCGCCTTCCACGGGCGCACGAACCTGACGATGGCGATGACGGCGAAGCTCGTCTACAAGGACGGCTTCGGGCCGCTCGCGACGGACGTGTACCGCGCGCCGGCGCCGTATCCGTACCGGGCCGTCTCTACCGAGGATGCGCTGCACGGGCTCGAGCTCCTGTTCAAGCAGGACGTCGATCCGCGCTCCGTCGCGTGCCTCGTGCTCGAGCCGGTGCAGGGCGAGGGCGGGTTCATCCCGATGCCGCCGGACTTCGTGCAGGCGCTGCGCGCCCTGTGCGACGGGCACGGGATCCTCTACGTCGACGACGAGGTGCAGTCCGGCTGCGGACGCACCGGCACGATGTGGGCGATCGAGCAGCTGGGCGTCGAGCCGGACCTGCTCGTCAGCGGCAAGACGCTCGGCGGCGGCCTGCCGCTCGCCGCGGTCACCGGCCGCGCCGAGCTGATGGACGCCGTCCATCCGGGCGGCCTCGGCGGCACCTTCGGCGGCAACCCCGTCGCGTGCGCGGCCGCGCTCGCCGTGCTCGACGAGCTCGCCGCGCCGGGGTTCCGCGAGCGCGCCGACCGCGTCACGAGCCTCCTCCGTGCGCGGCTCGACCGGATCGCCGAGGCGCAGCCGCTCGTCGGCGAGGTGCGCGGCCTCGGCGCGATGCTCGCGCTCGAGTTGCGCGAGCCGACGCCCGAGGCGGCGAAGGCGACGACCGCTGCCGCCTTCGAGAAGGGGCTGCTCCTCCTCTCGTGCGGCCTCTACGGCAACGTGATCCGGCTGCTGCCGCCGCTGACGGCGACCGACGACGAGCTCGAGCGCGGGCTCGGGCTGCTGGAGGAGGCACTTGGCGACGCTGGCGCCGAGCGCGGCTGAGGCCGAGCGGTCGGCCGCCGCGCCGGCCGTCCGCCTGACCGGGATCCGCCGCGTGTACGGCGACGTCGTCGCGGTCGCCGGGATCGACCTCGACATCGGCGCGGGCGAGTTCTTCACGCTGCTCGGGCCGTCCGGCTCGGGGAAGACGACGACGTTGCGCGTGATCGCAGGCTTCGAGCGCCCGGACGCGGGTCGCGTCGAGCTCCGGGGCGTCGACGTCACCCACGTTGCGCCGGCGCAGCGCGCGGTCAACACCGTCTTCCAGGACTACGCGCTCTTCCCGCACATGACGGTTGCGGAGAACGTCGAGTACGGGCTGCGCGTGAAGGGCGTCTCGCGCGGCGACCGCCGCAAGCGCACGGAGGAGGTGCTGGAGCGCGTGCGGCTCCCGGGTCTCGGCGACCGGAAGCCGCTGCAGCTCTCGGGCGGCCAGCGCCAGCGCGTCGCGCTCGCACGGGCGATCGTCAACGGGCCGCCGGTGCTCCTCCTCGACGAGCCGCTCGGCGCGCTCGACTTGAAGCTGCGCCAGGAGATGCAGACCTTCCTCAAGGCGCTGCAGCGCGACCTCGGCATCACCTTCGTCTATGTCACGCACGACCAGGAGGAGGCGCTCACGATGAGCGACCGCCTTGCCGTCTTCAACCGGGGCGGCATCGAGCAGGTCGGGACGCCGGCCGAGGTCTACGAGCACCCCCGTAGCGAGTTCGTCGCCGGCTTCGTCGGTATCTCGAACGTCCTCGAGCGGGACGGGCGCCGGCTGACGATCCGGCCCGAGAAGATCCGGATGGCCGGCGAGAGCGGCGAGGGCGAGCCCGGGACGATCCGCGAGGTCGTGTACATCGGGATGATCACCCGCTACGTCGTCGACCTCGACGGCGGCGGCACGCTGGTGGTCGTCCGGCAGAACCTCGAGACGTCCTCGCAGGAGGCGCTCGCAGACCAGGGGAAGCGGGTCCGCCTCTCGTGGCGGCCCGAGCACACGTATGAGATCGGGAGGGAGGGCACGTGAGGAGGATTCGCAAGAGGCATCTGCTGGGCGTCGCGGTGTTCGCAGCCGTCGTCGCGGCGTTCGCCGTGCCGGCGGCCGCGGTCCAGGCCGGAAGCGGCCTGCCGACGAAGATCGGCAAGGGCGAGGGCAAGCTGGTCGTGATCGAGTGGCCGGCCTACACCGACCCCTCGTTCGCGAACAAGTTCGAGAAGGAGACCGGCTGCCACATCGTGCGTCACGACGCCGGCTCCTCGAGCGAGATGTTCGCGCTCATGAACGCGAACGGAGGCGGCGGCGGCGGCCAGTACGACCTCGTCTCGGCCTCCGGCGACGCAAGCCTGCGCCTGATCTACGCGCACGACGTGAAGCCGATCAACATCAACCTGATCCCGAGCTGGAAGCACTTCCTGCCGGCGTTCAAGTCGCCGCCGCACAACACGGTGAACGGCGTCCATTACGGCGTCTCGGTGCAGTGGGGTCCGAACACGCTCATCTACAACACGAAGAAGGTGAAGCCGGCGCCGACGGGCTGGAGCGCGATCTACAGCCCGAAGTACAAGGGCAAGCTGACGGTTCCGAACAACCCGATCCAGATCGCCGATGCGGCGCTCTACCTCGAGCAGACGAAGCCGAGCCTCGGGATCAAGGATCCGTACGAGCTGACGCGGGCGCAGCTGACGGCGGCCGCCGAGCTCCTCTCCCGGCAGAAGCCGCTGTTGAAGCGCTACTGGAACTACGCCACCGACGAGGACGCGTCGTTCAAGAACGGCGACGTGTGGATGGGCGCCGGCTGGCCGTACCAGACCCTCCAGCTGCAGGCGGCGAAGGTGCCGGTGAAGGAGATCGTCCCGCTGCCGACGACGGGCTGGGCCGACACGTGGATGCTCGCCGCCAAGGCGCCGCATCCGAACTGCGCGTACAAGTGGATGGCCTACGTGACGACGCCGAAGGTCGAGGCGAAGCAGGCGATCGTCTTCGGCGAGACGCCGGTCAACCCGCTGGCGTGCCCGTACATGAACAAGCTCCAGAAGGGATCGTGCGCCGGGTACCACCTGAACGAGCCGGCCTCCTACTACAACAAGATCAAGTTCTGGAAGACGCCGATCGCCCAGTGCGGTTGGCAGAAGGCGAACGACTGCATGGACTACAACGCCTGGCAGCAGGCGTGGACGCAGATAACCGGGTGACGCTTGGCGGTTGACGCCGGCGCACTCTCGGCGGGCCCGCCCGTGCGGCGGGCCCGCCTCCGCCTCTCCGGCCTTCTCTGGCGGCGACCGTGGCTGAAGGCGCTCGGGCTCCTGACGCCGCCGCTCGCGGCGTTCCTGCTCGTCTACCTCGGGTCGCTGGCCGTCCTCTTCATCTCGTCGTTCTGGACGGTGAACTCGTTCACCACGGCGATCGAGCACCACTGGACGCTCGCCAACTACCGGCTGATCTTCTCGACGGCGCAGCCCTACCTCCACATCGCGGCGCTGACGCTCGAGATCGCAGCCGCGGTGACGCTCACCGACGCGATCCTCGCCTTCCCGCTCGCGTTCTTCATGGCGCGGGTCGCGGGCAGGCGGACGCGCGCGGCCCTGTTCGTGATGACGCTGCTCCCGCTCTGGTCGAGCTACCTCGTGCGCGTCTACGCGTGGCAGACGATCCTCGCCCACGACGGCGCGATCAACTGGGCCTTGAACGGGATCGGGCTCCCCGATCAGAACGTCGCCTACACGAACGTGGCGATGTGGATCGTCTTCTCGTATCTCTGGCTCCCCTTCATGGTGCTGCCCGTCTATGCGGCGCTCGAGCGGATCCCCGACTCGTATCTCGAGGCCTCGGCCGATCTCGGCGCACGGAGCTATCGCACGGTGCGCTCGGTGATCCTGCCGCTCGCGCTGCCGGGCGTCGTCGCCGGCTCGATCTTCACCTTCTCGCTCACGCTCGGCGACTACATCACGCCGCGCCTCGTCGGCGGCCCGAGCTCGCAGTTCATCGGCAACGTCGTCTACAGCTACATCGGCCTCGACGCGAACATCCCCTTCGCGGCCGCGTTCGCCTCGGTCCCGCTGCTGATCATGGGTGTCTACCTCCTCATCGCGCGCCGGCTCGGCGCGTTCGAGGCGCTCTGATGGAAGGACGCGGCGCCCGCATCTCGCTCGCGGTCTGGTCGGCGCTCGTCGTCGCGTTCCTCTGGACCCCGCTCGTCCTGATCGCCCTCTACGCCTTCAACGGATCGAACATCGAGGGCTGGCCCATCACGAGCTGGACGCTCCACTGGTTCCGCCTCGCGTGGCACAACCCCGACGCGCGGAGCGCGCTCTGGCTCTCGGTCCGGGTCGGGCTCGTCGCGTCCGGCATCGCGCTCGTGCTCGGGACGATGGCGGCGACGGCGGTCGCGCGCTTCCGCTTCTTCGGCAGCGAGACGGTCTCGCTCCTGCTCGTGCTGCCGCTCGCGTTGCCGGGGATCATCACGGGGATGGCGCTCAACTCCTTCTTCGTCTTCGCCGGGATCTCGGTTTCGATGTGGACGATCGTGATCGGCCACGCCACCTTCTGCATCGTCGTCGTCTACAACAACGTCGTCGCGCGGCTGCGGCGGACGTCGGCGTCGTTGATCGAGGCGTCCCAGGATCTCGGGGCCGACGGCTGGCAGACGTTCCGCTTCGTCGTCTGGCCGGCGCTCTCGACGGCGCTCGTCGCCGGCGGGCTGCTCGCGTTCGCGCTCTCGTTCGACGAGGTGATCGTGACGACGTTCACGGCCGGTGCCCAGGAGACGCTGCCGATCTTCATCCTCGACAACATCGAGCGCGGCCAGCAGCTCCCGGTGGTCAACGTCGTCGCCTTCTTCGTGATCGTGGCGACGGTGATCCCTGTCGCGCTCGCGCAGCGCGTGATGCGCGACACTGGCGTCATCAGGCGCGGCGCAGCACAGATCACGGAAGCGGTCGAGGCGGCGGAGATTCCCGCCGTCTGAGCGAAGGAGGCAACGATGAGCACGACGACGACGCAATACCGGATCCTGATCGGCGGCGAGCTCGTCGACGCCGTTTCGGGCGAGACGATGGAGGTGATCGCGCCCGCGACCGGCGAGACGATCGCCGAGGTGCCGCGTTGCGACGCGGAGGACGTCGACCGCGCGGTCGAGGCGGCGCAGAAAGCACGGCCCGAGTGGCTCGACAAGACGCCGAAGGAGCGCTCGGAGCTCCTCCACGCGCTCGCAGACGTGATGGAGGAGAACGCCGAGGAGCTCGCACAGCTCGAGTCGGTCAACGTCGGAAAGCCGGTGATGGCGTCGCGCGACGAGATGCCGTTCGCGGCCGACAACCTCCGCTTCTTCGCGGGCGCCGCCCGCAACCTCGAAGGGAAGTCGGCGGGCGAGTACATCGAGGGCTACACGTCGATGATCCGGCGCGAGCCGATCGGGATCGTCGGCGGCATCTGCCCGTGGAACTACCCGCTCATGATGGCCGTCTGGAAGATGGGACCGGCGCTCGCGGCGGGCAACCTCCAGATCCTCAAGCCGTCCGAGCAGACGCCGCTCTCGCTTCTCCGCTTCGTCCAGCTCGCGCAGGAGGTCATTCCGCCTGGCGTCCTCCAGGTCGTGACCGGCGACGGCGTCCCCGTCGGGCAGCGCCTCGTCGAGCACGAGGCGATCGGGATGGTCTCGCTCACCGGCGACGTCGAGACGGGCAAGACGATCGCCCGCACCGCCGCCGACACGCTCAAGCGCGTCCACCTCGAGCTCGGCGGCAAGGCGCCGATGGTCATCTTCGACGACGCCGACCCGAAGGCGGTCGCCGAGGGAATCCGCCTCGCCGGCTACTGGAACTCGGGGCAGGACTGCACCGCAGGCTCGCGGGTGATCGCGGGGCCGAAGATCTACGACACGCTGCTCGAGGAGCTCGTGCCGCAGATCGAGTCGCTCAAGGTCGGCGACCCGCTCTCGGACGAGACCGAGATGGGCTCCGTGATCTCGCAATCGCAGCAGGAGCGCATCCTCGGCTTCCTCGAGCGCGCGAAGGGCGCGACGATCCTCACCGGCGGCGGCACCGGGTCGAACGGCGGCGGCTTCTTCGTCGAGCCGACGATCGTCACCGACGTGAAGCAGACGGACGAGATCGTCCAGCGTGAGGTGTTCGGGCCGGTCGTCACGGTCCAGCGCTTCGCGGACGACGACGAGGCGATCCGCTGGGCGAACGACGTCCGCTACGGCCTCGCCGCCTCGGTCTGGACGCGGGATGTCGGACGCGCGATGAACGCGGCACGCAAGCTCCAGTTCGGCGCGGTCTGGATCAACGACCACCTGCTGCCGATCTCGTCGGAGCTGCCGCACGGCGGCTACAAGCAGTCCGGCTACGGCAAGGACATGTCGCTCTACTCGATGGAGGAGTACACGCAGCTCAAGCACGTCGCGATCAAGATCGACTAGCGCACCGGGGCCAACCGGCGGGTCGGGGCGGCCTCGGACGCGGGAGACGGCGCCGAGGGCGCGGCCGGCTCTCGCCCGATTGGGACGGGTCGCAGCGCCGCAATCGACAGGACCGCGCCTGCGGCAGCAGCGGCCGTCAACACGCAGCGACGCCGCAACCTCGTCCGAGCCGGTGGTGCAACCCCCGGTGCCACCACGGTGCTCATGGTGAGGTGCTCGGCCGAGAGGGCGGCCGACGGCAGATGCGGCTGCATCAATCCCCTGTCGACGATGCAGATGCATCGGGCCTTGCGATTGCCCGGCAACGGGCCTAAGGTCTTGTGCGTCCGATCACATGGACGAACTCGCGCAGCAGCTGGAAGAGCTCGGCGGCGCGGACATCACTGCGGCGCTCGAGGAGGTTCCCGTGCGCTCGTTCGTCGTCGACCGCGACGGCATCGTCCGCTGGCAGAACGCGGCGTCGCGAGCCGCCGTCGGCGACTACACCGGGCGACGCTGGACAGAGGTGTCGATGGCGCGGTGGAGCGAGCAGGTCGGCGAGTTCCTCATCCGCGTCGTCTCGTCCGGCGAGCCCGCCGAGTTCACTTTCGAGGTGACGGGCGCCGACGGCGAGCCCGAGCGGCGGGAGATCAGCGCGGCGCCGCTGCGGGACGGCGACGCCGTCGTCGGCATCTTCGGCGTCTCCACGCCCGAGCGCTGCCATCCCGGATCGACGCCGCCGTCGGAGCACAACCTCACGCCGCGCCAGCTCGAGATCCTCCAGCTGCTCGCCGACGGGAAGTCCACGAGCCAGATCGCGGAGGAGCTCTACCTCAGCAAGACGACCGTGCGGAACCACATCGCGCACGTGCTCGCCAACCTCGGCGTCCACACGCGCGTGCAGGCCGTCGTGGCCGCCAGCCGCCTCCGGCTGATCCGCATGCCGGGCGCCGAGCCTCCTGCCGGCGCGTAGGGGAGGCCGACCGACCCCGTCTGCGGCCGTGGGGTCGGCCGTTTGCCCCGGACGCTGCGACGTCACGGGACCGCAGCGACTCCCGAAGTGTCGATGCGACGGGGCCGACCCGCAATGAGTCAGTTGATTCATCCTCGCCGCGCCCGGATCAGGAGCGCGAAGCTGCTGCCATTGAACCGCGCAGCTCGGCGACCGCACGCTCGAGGGCCGGCTCGACCGGCGAGGCGCGGTAGCCGAGCTCGCACTCGGCCTTCGCCGACGAGAACCAGGCGGGGATCCTGGCGAGCCGCACCTCGTGCGGGTTCGCGACACCGAGCCGGGCGAGCAGAACCGCGACTCCGTACGGGAGCTGGAGCCTGGGCGGGCGACGGCCGGCGGCGCGTGCGATCAACGCGAACGCCTCGGCCAGCGTTACATCGCGGCCGCCGAGCAGATAGCGCTCGCCGGCACGGCCGTGCTCGAGCGCCAGCACGTGCCCCAGCGCGACGTCCCGGACGTCGACGAGATTCAGCCCCGCGCCGCGGAGCGAGGCGCGGAAACGGCCCGAGGCGACGCCTCGCACCATCGCTCCCGTGGGCGTCGGAGCCGTGTCGCCTTCACCGACCGGCGTCGTGGGGTTGACGCAGAGCGCGTCGAGGCCGTCCGCCGCGGCGGCGAGGACGAGCCGCTCCGCCTCCAGCTTCGTGCGCTTGTACGGCACGACGAGCTCCCATTCCGGCGGCTCGTCCTCCTCGGTCGCGGGCCGGCCGGAAACCGGGCCGCACGTCGCGCACGAGCTCGTCTGGACGAGCCGGCGGACGCCGGCGGCACGGCAGGCGGCGACCACGTTCGCCGTGCCGGCGACGTTCACCGCCTCGATCTCGGCTGCGGGCGCGGAGAAGGAGTAGAGCGCTGCGACGTGGCACACGGCGTCGGCGCCGCGGAACGCGCGCGTCAGTCCCCCGGAGTCGCGGACGTCGACGAACTCGCTCGCGACCTCGTGTCCCGCCGCCGCCAGGGCGCGCACGACGTGGCCGCCGATGAACCCTCGCCCGCCGCCGGTGACGAAGACGCGCACGCGGCGATTGTCTCTCACGCCCGGACGGTCCGGGTTCCGGGGCGACGGGAAGGCCGCTTCCCGCACCCCGGTCACCCTCGTGGACCGCCAGGCGGCCGAACCGGCCCTGGCGTTCCCTCCCAACAAGACGGCGGGGACTGCCGCTTTCTTCCCGGCGACGGGGCCGGACCCGCGCTTCGCTTACTTCTTCCTGCGCTCGATCGTCGTGTGGGCCGCGATGCTGGTATGCGGGCTCGCGCTGAGGAGCGTGATCGTCACGGTCGCGGGGATCCGGTGGAAGCGTGCGAGCAGCTTGCGGCCGCGCCGGTTGAGCGGGACGACGATCCTCTCGCGCGCTCCGGCGGCGAGGGTGAAGTTCTTGGATCCAATGGTCGCACGCTTGCGGTGGGGTTTCGTTCGTGCGAGTAGCGCGACGATCTTGCCTTTCAGTAGCCGCTCGAGCGTCGTGAGCCGCGCCGAGCCCCGACAGCCGGTGCCCGTGGCCCCGTTGCAGGTGAGGGCGACGCTGACCCCGTTTGCCGACGCGACCGGTCTGCCGGCGAGCGCGAGCTTCGTTGTTGCCGTCGTCATCGCCTGGACGGTGGAGGTGGCCGCAGACGTTGCCGCCGCGCTTGTGCCGTAGGCGTTGGTGACGGTCTCCTGCACTTCGATCTTCGAGCCGACATCCCCCTGAGTCAGCACGTAGGCATCGTCGACAGCGCCCGGGAGAGCGAGGCAACTCCCAGCGTTGCACCGCTCCCACTGATAGCTGTAGCTCGTGATCGGGCCGTCCGTCCAGCTGCCGTGGGTGTCGAGTAGCACCTCCCCCTCGGTGGGGGTTCCGACGATCGTCGGTCTGGCTGTTGACATCGGCGGCTCGCCGACGACGCCGCTGGCGGCCGAGGTCGACGCGGTCACGCTCGAGCCGTAGAAGTTCTGGCCCGTCTCCTCGACCCGGATCGTGTCGCCCAGATCCGCAGACGCGAGCGTGTAGGTCTTGCCCGTGGCTCCGGCTATCGGGGTGCAGCTCGCCCCGGATGCGTTGCAGCGATCCCACTGATAGCTGTAGCCGGAGGGCGTTCCCGACCACTGCCCGTGCGACTCGTTCAGCACGTCCCCGATCGTGAGTCCGCCTGCCACCGTCGGCGGCGCCGTCGTGATCGGGGTGGGCACCGGCGCGGTGATGACCACCTCCGGATCCGTGTGGTAGCCGGAGCTGTAGAGGGTGTTGATCCCGGTCGGGGTGTCGCTCGATCCGGATCCGCCGCTCCCGGCGTTCACCGTTGCGTCTGCGTGCGTGTCGAAGCACTGCGCGCCGCCGCCTCCGCCGTACCAGCCGCCGCCGCCGCCGCCGCTCGTGGGCGTGCCCAGGATCAGGAAAGAAGCACCGGCCGCGCCCCGCCCGAGGGCGCCGTCGGTCGCGGCCTCGCCACCGGTGTCGCCGTCGCCCTGACAGTCCGCCGTGACCGTCGCCTGCGGGACGGCGGTGCCGCCCGAGCTCACAGCGTTCGACCCGCAGAGAGCGCAGGGCGGCCCGAAACTCTCGATGCCGCCGCCCTGGTCGTCGCTCGCGCCACCGCCTCCCGCCGCGGCAGCGAGGCGCGAATTCAGCGAGGCGGCGCTGCCGCCGGTCGTGCAGTCGCCGCATGAGATCGTCCGGATGTCGGTAGCCCCACCGCCCCCGAGTGGGCCGCCCCCGCCGCCGTTCCAGCCGCCGGCGCCTGCCGAGCCCATGCCGCCGACCTCCACGTACAGCGTCGAGGTTCCCGCGGGAAGCGGAATATCCGCGGTCAGCTCAACGCCGTCCCCACCGGGCTCTACGACTGTGGCTCCGCAGCAGGAAGCACCCTGCGCTCCGACCATGTCGACATGGATTCCGGTCAGATTCGCCGCCACCGGATAGGTCTGCTCGGCGCCCGTATAGAGGAACGTGTACGACCCGCCGGGCACCGCCGACGCCCGTCCCGGGGTCAGAAAGCCGACGAGCGCGAATGCGACGAACGTGAGAGCTGCAAGCGAAGTGAGGTGCTTGTTCACGAGTGCTCCCTTCCCCGCGATTCCCAGGCGGCGGCGTCTCTGCAGATACACGACGGAGAGCGGCCGGTCTTTCTTCCGTCGCCGACCGCCCGGTGAAGACGACCGCTGAGGGCCGACCCGGATTCAGGGCAAGCTGAACGAGGAGGAGGAGGCGCCTACCGGAGTCGAACCGGTGTACCGGGTTTTGCAGCTCAACCGGCTGGAGCCTTCATAACGCATGGACAGAGCGATCCGCGTGGGCTCGGGGGAGCGCTGCGCCAGATCGCGCGCCGGCGTCTACGGAGTGAGTCCCCTCTAGGCTCCGAGGGGGACGCGAACCCTGAAGGGATCCGAGAGAGGGAACACGATGATGTGGGTCTCGAAGACGAAACATCCCGCCGGTGTCGAAGCTTGCAGAGTCACGGAATCCTCCGACCCAACACGCGGTGGCTCGTGGTGTTTTCAGGTCCTAGCGGACGACGGCAAGCAGTACTGGTGCAAGACGTTCCACACGCCTCAGGGGAAACGAGCCCCGGTCACCGAGCAGATCGTCGCGCGGCTTGCAGCTCTACTGGGTGCGCCCGTATGCGAAGCGCAGCTAGTCCGCGTGCCGAACGAATTGCCGAATTGGCCAGAGTGTCTCGAGCCCCGGAGTAAGCATCTCTACGGGCCTTGGATCCATGGCTCATTGACCATCGACGACCTGTGCCAGGCCGAGGCGCAGACTCTCGATCCTGAAGATCGCACTCACGATGACAACGCCCGGGGGCATGCCGGCATCTACGCCATCTGGGACTGGCTTCAGGGCGGCGAAGGCGGCTGGCTCGTCCGAAAGTCTGACAGGAAGTACTTCAGTCACGATCACGCATGGTGGCTTCCCGGAGCCGGACACCACGAGTGGCACGTGAGATTCCTGGTCGCAGATAGGGATCTGATAGGCGCGCTGGATTTCCCACCAGACGGACTCGATCCCAACGAGCTAGAACGGCTAGCGACGCAGCTCAATCACCTCAGGTTGGACGAGATCGTCGAGGCTCTATGCGGACTTCCACAGGACTGGCCGGTTCTGGAACTCGAACTAGACGCCGTCGCAGAGTTTGCATACGGACGTCGTGAACCGGTTGCGCAGCGACTCCGCGACCTGACATCCAGGATCTAGACAGCGGGCGGCCTAGCCCCGCGAACCCGCGAGATACAGGTCCAACGCCCTCGCTGCCTCCTCGCGCTGCCCCTCGATCAGATGCCGGTACCGGTCGGTCATGTACGCCGACGAGTGCCCGACGTAGTCGCCGACCTCCTCGAGGCTGCCGGCGGCGTGCATCAGCGACACGTACGTGTGCCTGGAACTCGTGCATCGAGATCGGAACGAGTAGCGCCAGCCCGTGCTCCTTCCGTTGCTTGTTCGCGGCGTCCCAGGCTCGGAGTGCGCGACGGCGGACGAGCGCCTTCACGGCCCCATCGTTCTACGCGGCGAGCTGACGAGAGTCAAGTTCGTGCCACCAGTGACCGACTAGAAGAACTGACGTCCGCCTAGCGATCATAGGGGGCCGGTGAACCGATGACGCTCCGATCCGACAACCGCATCGAATTCGTGAGGATGCCTTGGTCCCTCAGCGGGATGATCAACGGCCGCTACGCACTCAGGTCAGGCAAACGGATCCTGAACCTCCGCTGGAAGGAGCAACCCTTCCGACAGATGAAGGCGACACAGCAGGAAAAGCCGGTCGCCCTCCTTAGAGACAAACGCCGCACCCTCTGGACAATGCACGACTGCTTCTACTGGGAAGACGAAGGCCTCGGCGCCGACGACATAAGGGCACTGATCCACCAGCGCGAGCGGCGATCACAGCACAAACTCGAAACCGCGCGCAGCTTGATGCGAGCTGACGAAGCAGGCACTCCTACCCGGACACCGATCCCCACCGAGCTCCGACGAGCAGTCTTCGAGCGCGACGGCGGGCGGTGCGTCGAGTGCGAATCCAGCTTCGACCTCCAGTACGACCACATCCTTCCAGTCTCACGCGGCGGCGCCACAACACCCGAGAACCTCCAGATCCTCTGCGCAGACTGCAACCGTCGCAAGAGCGACTCCCTGTAACGGCCGGGGCAGCAGGCCGCCGGGGCGGCGAGCCGAACGCCTTGCGCTTGCTCATAGCGGCCCCGGCCGCATCGAAGCTAGCCCATCGTCTGGTTCACACGCCATGCCCACGCGCTGGATCATTGGTGCCGAGGGGGCGCTAGCCACGTGACCGCTACGGCGGTAGCGGCGTCCTCTCGGTGGATGGTGTCCGGGCGACGGGGAAGGCCGCTTCCCGTGCCGCCCGGACACCGCGAATCCTCGGGATGCTCGAACCCCGATGATTCCGGGTCCAGATTCTCGCCGGAGCGCGGCCAAACGTCTAATAGGAATCCGACGTTCCCGACGCTCTGGCGCTCAGCCGGTGCGACGTCCAATGTTCGGCCGCACGCGCCTAAGCAACAGCCGCAACACCTCAACCGAGCCCCGCTCGCCCGCGCACGGGCTGGCGAGAGCGGCAAGCGCGAGCTCGACTCCCCCAGCGACAGGAACGGCGCCTCGGTTTCGAGTCGCCCATGCCAGCGGACGCAGGCGCGTTCGAGCTTCTCGGCCTTCTGCTCGGCGAGCAGGTCGAGGTACGCGAGGGCCGCTTCGAGGGAGGGCGTGCGGAGTTCGCGCAGGCACGAGCGCGGACTGGCGGAAGCGACGCCGTGGAGCGCTAGAGGACTGGCAGTCGGTGTGAAGACTGCGGTCGAACCGAGCGCCTCCACGTGCACCACCTCGCCTCTGATCGACCGGATCATCGGAAGCTGGGCTGCGCGCCGAGTACGGCCGTAAGCCGGCCCTTCTGGCGTACTGCGGCAGGAATCGGACGCACAACAGGTCAATCAGGTGCAGCCGTCATCGGATGGCCGACGAGGGACGAGCGGGGAACTTCGAGGAAACGAGCAAGAGTGTCGCGCGCCACCTCGGACGCGAGAGCGACTCGAATGCCCTCAGGGTTCACGACGTCGTGTGCCGGCGCCGGTCTGAGCGCTCCATGAAACGGGCGAGAGCGGAGGTCGTAGAGGTGGTCGGCAAACGCTTTCGCGGACTTCTTCGGCCCGAACGCTTCGGCGAAGTTTGGGTGCGTCATCACGCGCTCAAGTGAGTCGGGTGCCACCTCGCGCAGAAACGACGTGAATCGTTGAACCACTTGCTCCTTGCGCCAAGGAACCGGTGGGGTCGCAATCGCTTCGATTGCTGCGACGAGGAAGGCAGTGGCCGCGCTGCCGTTTCTCTGGACGATCGCGGTCTCGTAGCATCCAAGGAATCCTCGGATGCGCTCATGTAGCTCAATGGACGGTCCCAGTCGTTGCAACGCAGGCCAGATTGGTACTTGGCGCGCACGGTCGTCGCTAAGGAACCAGAGTTCGGGAACGCCCTCGGCCAGGCGGCGCTCGGCCGTGGCCCTCTGCGTCTCCTCGGCGGGGAAGATGAACATGGAAGGACCGTCGAAAACGAGTCCCGCCGCGAGGACTAGGTACGCGCGCAGGGTTGCTGCGAAATGTTGAGCCAGACGTTGGGCGAAATCGGTCGCACTCGGGCCAGGGGTCTTGAAGATGACGGTGATCTGCATCGTGCCTCCGGAGAGGACAGGCTCCGGGGCGTCCTCGTCTGCATATCTGACCTCTGTCGTGATGTAGGCGGCGCCGTCGACGCCTTCCTCCGGTGCCAAGAGACGCCGTTCGTTGAAGACTCGCATGCCCTGAACGCTTGTGATCAGGTTCCCGACTCCGAAATCGCTGGACACGAACCCCGCCTTCCACCAGAGCGGATCCCCGGTGTCGCCTGCTTCGGCGCGGGCCACGGCCGTCTCTGCAATCTCCTGAAGGCGCAAGTCCACTGCGTCGTCATCCGTTCGAACGACAACCGCGCGCTTCCCATGCGGCGCAAGCTCGACGCTTCGTCCGGACTCCAGGTTGAGGCGCCATCCCCACGGCTGAACGCCAGAGGTTCCGTGCCCTGAGGCACCAAACTCATCGGAACACAGGCGATGGAGCCACGAGAAGATGAGCGGGTGGAGGTCGACAGCGCGAGCGACAGGAATGCGCACTTCGGATGCCATTCACCGAACGTAGCCGACTGGTCGGCCCTGGTGGTCGGCGCCCCTGCCGGGCTCGGCGGGTCTGTCACCGGAAGGAGACCCGCTCTTGATACGCCAGTCGCGCGCCAGAAGCGACCCGAACCAGGCGGATCTGAGCGACCCTGAGCGGACAGCGAGAGGGAGTCCGGAAAGGACCCGATCCCGCTTGAGAAGCGAGGATCCGGCTCCACGACTGAAGAGGCGCCTACCGGAGTCGAACCGGTGTACCGGGTTTTGCAGACCCGTGCCTAACCACTCGGCCAAGGCGCCGCGCGGCCCGCATCGTATCGGCGCCCTAGCCCAGCACCTCGTCGAGGAAGGCGACCGCGCGCTCGAAGGCGTCGATGCGGTTCTCGAGCTTCTCGATCGTATGCCCCTCGTCCTCGTAGATCACGAGCTCGCAGCGAACGCCGTTCTCGGTCAGGACGCGGTGGATGTGCTCCGACTCCCCGACCGGCACGCGCGGATCGTTGCGCCCGTGCTCGACGAAGAGCGGCGCGCGGATCGCGTCGACCCGGCCGGCGGGCGAGATCCGCTCGAGCACCTCGCGGTCGGTGGCGAGCGAGCCGTACTCGCGCTCGCGCGCCGCGCGGCGGTACTCCGACGTGTTCCCGAGGAAGGTGACGAAGCTCGAGATGCCGACGAAGTCGATGCCGGCCGCCCATAGCTCCGGCTGGAACGCGAGCGCGGCGAGCACCATGTAGCCGCCGTACGAGCGCCCGTACACGACGACGCGCGAGCCGTCGATCTCCGGCCGCGCCGACAGCCAGGCATGGAGCTCCGCGAGATCGCGGACGGAGTCGAGCCTCAGCGCGACGTCGTCGAGGTGCTCGAATCGCTTCCCGTAGCCCGACGAGCCGCGGACGTTCGGCGCAGCAACCGCGTAGCCGCGCGAGACGAGGTACTGGGTCAACGGGCCGAAGCCCTGCGAGTACCACGGCCGCCACTGCGACTCGGGGCCGCCGTGGACGGTCACGACGACCGGGAACGGCCCGTCGCCCTCCGGCTCGAAGAGGAAGACGGGGATCGACTCGCGGTCGAAGCTCGCGAACCGGTGCAGCCCGGGATCGACACCCGCGATCGGACCCTCGCCGGTGAGCCGGCGCAGCTCGCCCGTGCCGACGTCATGGACGTGGATCTGGCGCGGCTCGCGCGGGCTCGAGAAGGCGAACGCGAGCCGCGAGCCGCCGGGCGAGAAGACGAAGTCGCTCGCGACGCCGCGCGCCGGCAGCGGAACCTCTGCGCGCAGCTCGAGCGTCTGCGGGTCGCGCAGCTCGAGCCGCGACCAGCCGTCCTCGTTCAGCGCGAGGAGGAGATTCCGGCCGGCGTCGTCGAGGACGCACTCGAGATCCCAGCCTGCGTCGTGCACGGTCCGCCATTCCCCGGCGGCGAGATCGTGGCGCGCGAGTGCGAAGTGCTCGCCGAAAGCGTTCGTCGCCGCGAAGAACCCGGACGAGTCAGGCAGCCAGGAGAGCGACATGAACTCGCCCTCGCCCGCCGGCGTGACGTCGGCGACGTCGCCCGTCTCGGCGTCGAGGACGAACAGGTCGGAGTCGCCCGGCAGGTCGGACAGCCGCTCGACGAGAATCCGGCGCCCGTCCGGCGAGACCGCGTGGACGCCGAGGTAGCCGCGGAGATCGAAGCATTGCTCGTCCCCGCTCCCGAGCCGACGCGCGACCACCTCGAAGTCCCGCCCGTTCCCGCGGTTCGTCGCGTAGGCGAGGAGCGACCCGTCGTGCGAGACCCGCGGCGTCCAGTGATTGAAGCGCGGATCGACGACGAGCGGCTCGGCGGCCCCGCCCGGCTCGAGCACGTAGAGCTGCGTGCGCTCGTTTCCGCCCTCGTCCAGCTCGAGCAGGATCCGCCCGTCGGGCAGAAGCTGCCCCAGCACCGGCTCGTCGTAGTCGGTCGCCTGGACGAGCTCGCCGCCGGCCGCCGGCAGCATGAAGAGCTGGTGCGTGCCCGGCAGGTCCGAGGCGACGAGCAGCGTCGAGCCGTCGCTCGACCACGACAGGGGCCACGCCTGCCGCAGCTCGAGCAGCTCCCGGAGCGATCTAGGCAGCGACACCCGCGAGCTCGGGGATGATCTCGTCGCCGTACGCCTGCAAGGTCTCCTCCTGCCCGTGGGTCATGAGGTAGATGTTGAACTGGTCGACGCCGATCGAGGCGAGCTCCTGCAGCTTCGCCTTCGCCTGCTCGGCGGTGCCGAGGACGCAGAAGCGGTCGCAGATCTCGTCGGTGACGAACTCGCCGTGCCGGGCGCCCACACGCGAGTGCTCGTCGTAGTCGTAGAACTTCCGCGCCCGGACGTAGTCGGTCAATGCCTTCGGAACAGAACTGCCGTCGGTGCCGTAGCGCTCGATCAGGTCCATGACGTGGTTCGAGACCATGGCCGGGAACCAGCGCACCTGCTCGCGCGCGTCGGCGAGGTCGGCCGAGATGTGGCTCGGCGCGCCCACGATGCACCTGAGCTGCGACGGGTCTCGCCCTGCCTCCTCCGCCGCCCGGCGGGCGGTCGCCATGATCCACTGGATGATCTCCGGGTCGGCGAGCTGGATGATCACGCCGTCGGCGACGCGGCCCGCGACGCCGAGCGCCTTCGGCCCGTAGCCGGCGACCCAGAGCGGGATCCGCGGCAGCTCCGGCCGCACCCACTTGAGCTGGAGCTCCTTGTCGTTCCACTCCACCTCGCCGCCGTTCATGAGCTCGCGCACCATCGCGCAGGCCTGCTCGAACTCGGCGACCTTCATCGGCTGCCGGCCGATGTAACGGACGGCCGAGTCGCCGCGACCGATCCCCATCGCCATCCGGCCGCTCGAGAGGTCCTGCAGCGTCGCGTACGCGCTCGCGAGCACGGTCGGGTCGCGCGTCGCCGGGTTCGTCACGAAGTGGCCGAGGTGGATGGACGACGTCTCGCGTGCGGCGACGGCGAGCATCGGCACCGACTCCTGCCAGAGGACGTGCGAGTCGTAGGTCCACGCGTATCCGAAGCCGTGCTGCTCGGCGAGCTGGATCAGCTCGAGCCAACGCGAGAACGGCGGATCCGGGAGAACCGTGACGCCGAAGTCCACCCCGCGAGCCTACCGTCGGCGGGCGGCGCGGGCTACAGCCGCTCGAGCACGACGACGGGAATCTCGCGGTCGGTCCGCGCCGCGTACTCGTCGTAGTGCGGCCAGATGCCGACCATCAGCTTCCACAGGCGCTCGCGCTCCTCGCCCTCGGCGACGCGAGCCCGGGCCCTGAAGCGGTCGCCCTCGATCTGGACGCCGACCTCCGGGTTCTTCGCGAGGTTCCTGAACCAGCCGGGATGCTCGGGCGCGCCGCCCTTCGACGCGACGATCACCGGCGTGCCGCCGTCGAGCCCGTAGATGAGCGGCGACGTCGTCTCGTTCCCGGTGCGGCGGCCCGTAGTCGTGAGAAGGAGGATCGTCGAGCCCTCCCTCCAGACGTGTCCTACCTCGCCGTCGGTCTCGCGGTAACGGCGCACGTGCTCGTCGCCGAAGAGTTGCTCTGCTCGGGTGTTGCTCATGCGAACGCCTCCAGTGCCTTCGTCGTCAACCGGTCGAGCGCCAGCACCGAGAGCTCGAGGTGCTCCTCCTTCGTGTCCTCGACCTTCGTGTGCGAGAGCCCTCGGAGGGATTGAACGAAGAGCATCACGGTCGGGATTCCCCGCCGCGCGACCTCCGCCGCGTCGTGGAGCGGGCCGGACGGAAGCCGGTGCGAGCTGCCGGCGACCTCGCGGATCGACTGGTCGGCGAGCTCGATCAGGCGGTCGTCGAACGGGATCGGGTCGATCCGCCAGATCCGCTGCCACTCGAGCTCGAGATCCTCCTCGCGCGCGAAGCGCTCGCTCGCCTCCCGTGCGAGCTCGAGCAGCCGCGCGAGCTTCGCCGGATCGAGGTGCCGCTGATCGAGGAGCTGCTCGGCCGTCTCGACGACGGAGGTGACGATTCCCGGCTTGCAGACGACGCCGCCGGAGGTGCAGACCGCGCCGTCCCTCACCTCGGCCGCGATCGAGCGAAGCTCGAGCTCGAGCTTCGCCGCCCCGGCGAGCGCGTCGCGGCGCTTGTCCATCGGCGTCGAGCCGGCGTGCGCCGCCTGCCCATGCCACGCGATCAGGTGGCGCTCGACGCCGAACGTGCCGAGCACGACCCCGAGCGGCAGGTCGAGCGACTCGAGCACCGGGCCCTGCTCGATGTGGAGCTCGAGATATGCCGCCGCGCCGTCGAGCTGCGATCGCGCCTCGAGCGCCCGGTCGAGATCGACGCCGTGCTCGGCGAGCGCGTCGGGCCAGGCGATCCCGTCGGCGTCGCGCCGCCGGCGCAGCTCGTCCTGGTCGTCCATCGAGCCCGAGGCGGCGGAGGAGCCGAAGAGCGAGCGGCCGAAGCGGGCTCCCTCCTCGTCTGCCCAGTCGACGAGCCGGACGGTCAGCGGCGGTGTGCCCTCCTCGGCGACCCGGCGCAGCACCTCGACGCCCGCCATGACATCGAGGCAGCCGTCGAGCCAGCCGCCGTTCGGGACGGAATCGATGTGGCCGCCGATCACGAGCGCCCGCTCCGAGCTGCCCGGCAGCGTGAACCACTGATTGCCCGCCGCGTCGATCTCGTGCTCGGCTCCGGTCGGCGCGACCTTCTCGCGGAGCCAGGCCCGCGCCCGCTCCCACGTCTCCGTCCACGCGACGCGCTGCGCGCCGTTCTCGTCGGCCGTCAGCTCGCGCAACTCCTTCAGCTCCGCGACGGTGCGCGCGGGATCGAGCGGCATGCCGTGACTATATGAATTGCCGCGATACAGTCCCGCTCATGTCGCTGCTCATCCGCGGAGGCCGGATCGTGATCGCGGCCGACGACTACGTCGCCGACGTCCTCGTCGACGACGAGCGGATCTCCCTGATCGGCGCCGGGCTCGATGTCCAGGCCGACCGGACGATCGACGCGAGCGGCAAGTACGTCCTGCCGGGCTGCATCGACCCGCACACCCACCTCGACATGCCCTTCGGCGGCACGGTCACGGTCGACGACTTCGAGTCGGGACAGGCGTCGGCCGCGTTCGGCGGCACGACCTGCCACGTCGACTTCTGCATCCAGGCGCAGGGACAGACCTTCGCCGAGGCGCTCGAGACCTGGCACGCGAAGGCGAACGGGAAGACCCTCATCGACTACGGCTTCCACATCGCGGTCACCGACCTCCGCGACGAGGACCGGCTCGAGGAGCTCGCCGCCCTGCCCGAGCAGGGGATCACCTCGTACAAGCTTTTCATGGCGTACAAGAACGTCCTCCAGGTCGACGACGAAACGCTCTTCCGCGCGATGGAGGTGGCCGCCTCGAGCGGCGCGCTCGTGATGGTGCACGCGGAGAACGGGGACGCGATCGACGTGCTCGTGCGCGAGGCGCTCGCCCGCGGCGACACGGCGCCGATCTTCCACGCGCTGACCCGTCCGCCCGAGCTCGAGGGCGAGGCGACGAACCGGGCGGTCCAGCTCGCGCGCATCGCGGGTTGCCCGCTCTACGTCGTCCACGTCACGTGCCGCGAGGCCGTCGACCCGATCCGCCGCGCACGCGAGCAGGGATGGCGCGTCTGGGGCGAGAGCTGCACGCAATACTTCTTCCGGTCGATAGACGACCTCGCGCAGCCCGACTTCGAAGGCGCGAAGTACGTCTACTCCCCGCCCGCACGCGACGCCGCGAACCACGCCGTGCTCTGGGACGCGGTGCGGACGGACGCGCTCTCGGCGATCTCGACCGACCACTGCTCGTTCCTCTGGGACGGCCAGAAGACGCTCGGGAAGGACGACTTCACGAAGATCCCGAACGGTGGCCCCGGGCTCGAGGACCGGCTGAAGATGATCCACCACTTCGGCGTCGGCGAGGGCCGGATCACGCTGAGCCGCATGGTCGACCTGCTCGCGACGCAGCCGGCGAAGCTGTTCGGCCTCTACCCGCGCAAGGGGACGGTCGCGGTCGGCTCGGACGCCGACCTCGTGATCTTCGACCCGGAGCGGCGGGAGACGATCTCCGCGGCGTCCCACCACTCGCGTTGCGACTACAACATGTACGAGGGGACGGAGGTCGTCGGCGCGCCGGAGCTCGTCCTCCTCCGCGGCAACGTCCTCGTCGAGGACGGCGAGCTCGTCGCCTCGCCGGGCAGCGGACGCTTCGTCCGCCGTGCCCGCTTCGGCGAGACGCTCGCCGCCGAGCCGGCGACGGCTCCCTAGCCCGCGCAGCAGGGCTCTTTTTACGCAGCCCGAACACCACTGGGATAGCCTCATGACGGTTGTGGGGTCCCTCAACGCAGTACGCCACGGCCGCCTTGCCCTGCTCGCGGCCGTCGTCGTCGTGCTCGCCACGGCGGCCCTCCCGGACGCGCCGGCAGCGGCCGCCACGAGCCGTGCGAAGGGCATCGACGTCTCGAACTGGCAGGGCTCGATCAACTGGTCGAAGGTCGCCGGCGCCGGCTACAAGTTCGCATTCGGCAAGGCGACCGAGTCGACGACGTACTCCGACCCGACGTACGCGAAGAACCGCAGCGGGAGCGAGGGCGCCGGGCTCGTCTTCGGCGCCTACCACTTCGCGCGCCCGAGCGGGACGAGCCGCGCGACCGTGACCGAGAGCGCGACCGCGCAGGCCGACTACTTCGTCGGCGTCGCGGCGCCTCAGCCGGGCGAGCTCCCTCCCGTGCTCGACCTCGAGGCGACGGGCGGGCTCGGGCCCGTGCTCCTCGAGCTGTGGACGCAGACCTGGCTCGACGAGGTCTATGCGCGCACCGGCGTCCACGGCTTCGTCTACACCTCGCCGGACTTCTGGAAGGACAAGCTCGGCGACTCGACCGCCGTCGCCGCGGCGGGCTACAAGCTCTGGGTCGCGCACTGGACGAGCGCGTCGTCGCCGCAGGTTCCGGCCCAGAACTGGAACAGCGCCGGCTGGACGTTCTGGCAGTGGACCGACGGCTCCTCGGTTCCCGGGATCGGCGGCAAGACCGACGGCGACCGCATGATCGGCGCGAACCCGCGTACCGTCGCGATCGCCGCCTACCCGACCGGCGTCCCCGCGAGCCTGACGCAGCCGGCGCTCGTCGGCATCCCCGAGGGCGGGAAGATCCTGGCTGCCCGCGCCGGCACCTGGACGGGAGGCAAGCCGGTGCAGTTCGCGTACCAATGGCAGCGCTGCGACGCCTCCGGGAACGACTGCGAGGCGATTCCGGCCGCGACCGGCGAGGGCTACCGCGCCACCGCGGCCGACGTCGGATACTCGCTGCGCGCCGCGGTCACCGCCACCTCCGCCTCCGGTAGCGCGACCGCCGAGTCTCTGCCCACCGTCGCCGTCTCGCCGGCCGGCACGCCGCCGAGCGCACGGCCGGCCGACATCGTCCCGCCGTCCATCGCCGGGACGGCGCAGATCGGACAGGTGCTGACCGGATCGGTCGGAACGTGGAGCGGCGCGCCGACCTCGTTCGCATACCAGTGGAAGCGGTGTCCTGCGAGCGGCGGCTCGTGCGTCTCGATCGCGAACGCGACCGGCCGTGCCTACACGCTCACCCCCGACGATCTCGACTCCACGCTCGCCCTCGTCGTGACGGCGACGGGCCCCGGCGGTGCGACCTCGGCGACCTCGCCCGCCACCGTCGCCGTCGAGCCGGCTCCTCTGCCGGCAGTGTCGGTCGGCTCGCAGACGGTCGTCGAGGGGATCGCCGGGAACATCCAGACGACCGATGACCGGGCGACGGTGACCTGGCAGCCGGGCGCGGTGCCGGTCGGGTTGACGGTGAATCTCGCCGAGTTCGACGCCAAGCTCCTCCCGGCCGGGAGCGGCATCTCCCTCACCGTCCCGGGACTCCCCGCGAGCGGCTTTCCGTGGCCGCTCGACATCGCGTACGCGCAGCCGCAGCCGGCGAAGACCGTCCTCGGCTACTCGACCGACGGCAAGGTCTACCAGGCCGTCCCGCAGCTCCAGGGCCCGGAACTCCCGCCGGGATCGACGATCGGCTCGTACGTCGACGCCGCCGGGCTGACCCACGTCCTGACCCTGCAGCCGGTCAGGCTCGGCTTCTTCCGGAAGGGAGCCTGGGGCGATCCGCGGTACACGTCGACCCACGGGCCGAGTCTCGTCCGACACAGCAAGCTCCGTCTCGCGTCGGCGCCCGGCCAGATGCTGCTCGTGCTCACGCGCCTCTCGGCGAAGTCCCAGACCCGGCTGATCGGGACGGTGACCTCCCAGGGCGGCAAGCGCGCGTCCGTCCTCGGCAAGGGAAGCAGGCTCGGACCGCGGCTCCGGGCGGGTCACGCGTACCGCACGGTCCGGACCGAGCGCGACAAGCCCGGCGGCATCGTCGTGCGGCTGCGCCTCAACGAGCGCGAGCTCCGTCCCGGCGCCTCCTACGTCGTGCGTGTCTACGCGATCGACCCCTGGGGGCGGCACCAGTCGATCAGGCTCCGCTTCGCCTATCACTAGCCGCTGGTCCTCCCGCTCGGAAGTGAAGGCGAGCCCTAGACTCGTCAGGTGATCGTCGGCCTGCTCCACCCCGGCGAGATGGGCGCCGCCGTCGGCGCGGCGCTCGCAGCGGCCGGGCACGAGGTGCTCTGGGTCTCCGAAGGCCGCAGCGAGGAGACACGGTCGCGGGCGGAGGCATTCCGGGACGTCCACACGACGGCCGAGCTCTGCGCGTCGGCCGAGGTCGTCGTCTCGGTCGTCCCGCCGCATGCGGCGCTCGAGGTCGCAGAGTCGCTGCCGCTCTTCGACGGGATCTACGTCGACGCGAACGCCGTCTCTCCCGCGACGGCGGCGCGAGTGGGCGAGGTCGTGCAGCGCTTCGTCGACGGCGGCATCGTCGGCGGGCCGCCGGCCCCCCACCTGTACCTCTCCGGCGACGAAGCTGCGGCCGTCGCCGAGCTCTTCGCCGGCTCCCCGATCGAGGCTCGGGTGGTGGCGAGCGCGTCGGCGCTGAAGTGCGCGTACGCCGGCTGGACGAAGGGCTCGAGCGCGCTTCTCCTCGCCGCGCGCGAGTACGCGCGGGCCGAGGGGGTCGAGGAGGCGCTGCTCGCGGAGTGGCCGCCCGAGCTGCACGAGCGCCTCGCGGGAGCCGAGCGCTCGGCCGCGAGGAAGGGCTGGCGCTGGATCGGCGAGATGGAGGAGATCGCCGCGGCGTACGCCGCCGCCGGCTTCCCTCCCGGCTTCCACGCGGCCGCCGCCGAGATCTACCGCCGCTTCGAGTAGCTGCTACCTCGTCTGGGGGAAGCCGAGGTCGACCTTGGACGTGGCCGGATCGGGCCAGCGGGAGGTGACCACCTTGCCGCGCGTGTAGAAGTCGATCCCCTCGGGCCCGTAGACGTGGCGGTCGCCGAAGAGCGACGCCTTCCAGCCGCCGAACGAGTAGTACGCCACGGGCACCGGGATCGGGACGTTGATGCCGACCATCCCCGCCTGCACGTCGAGCTGGAACTGGCGGGCGACGCCGCCGTCGCGCGTGAAGATCGCGGTTCCGTTGCCGTACGGGCTCTCGTTGACGAGCCGCACGGCCTCGTCGTACGTCGCGACGCGCGTAATGCCGAGCACCGGGCCGAAGATCTCGTCCGCATACGCCTTCATCGCCGGCGTCACGTCGTCGAGCAGCGTCGGGTTGAGGAAGAAACCTTCGCTGGGCACGTCCTCGCGGCCGTCGACGACGACGGTCGCGCCCTCGCCGGGCGCGTTCTCGATGTAGGAGGCGACCTTGTCGCGGTGCTCCTTCGTCACGAGCGGCCCCATCTCCGACGACGGATCCATCCCGTCGCCGACCCTCACCTTCGGGATCCGCTCCTCGATCGCGGCGCGCAGCTCGTCCGCGACGCCGCCGACCGCGACGACCATCGAGACCGCCATGCAGCGCTCGCCTGCCGAGCCGTAGCCGGCCGAGACCGCCGCGTCGGCCGCCATCTCGACGTCCGCGTCGGGGAGGACGATCATGTGGTTCTTCGCGCCGCCGAGCGCCTGGCAGCGCTTCCCGCGTGCGGTCGCGGTCTCGTAGACGTAGCGGGCGATCGGCGTCGAGCCGACGAACGAGACGGCGGCGATGTCGGGATGCTCGAGCACCGCGTCGACGGCGACCTTGTCCCCCATCACGACGTTGAACACGCCGTCGGGCAAGCCGGCTTCCTTCAGCAGCTCGGCCGTCCAGAGCGAGGCCGACGGATCCTTCTCCGACGGCTTGAGCACGAGCGTGTTGCCGCACGCGATCGCAGGCGCCCACATCCACATGGGCACCATCGCGGGGAAGTTGAACGGCGTGATGCCGGCGACGACGCCGAGCGGCTGCCGGATCGAGTAGACGTCGATGCCGGTCGACGCCTGCTCGGAGTATTCGCTCTTGAGCAGCGTCGGGATGCCGCAGCAGAACTCGATCACCTCGAGCCCGCGCGTCACCTCGCCGAGCGCGTCGGAGAAGACCTTGCCGTGCTCGCGGACGAGGATCTCCGCCACCTCGTCCCGCCGCTCGTGCACGAGCTCGCGGATGCGGAAGAAGAGCTCGGCGCGCTTCGCGAGCGAAGTCGCCCGCCAGGCCGGGAAGGCGTCCTTCGCCGCCTGGACCGCGGCGTCGACCTCCTCCGCCGTCGCGAAGTCGACGGCGCCCGTCTGCCGGCCGCTCGCAGGGTTGAAAACCGGCCCGTTGCGGCCGGAGGAACCGTCGAGGCGACGCCCCGCGATCCAGTGCGGGATGCGCGTGACCGCCGGCGCTTCGATCGTCTCGGCCACCGGCGTAGGCTAGCCGGAGCCAGCCAGCGAGGGTGCCGGCTTCGCCGGCGCCGGAGCGACAAACATGGGCGGAGCGTAGCGGAGCGCGTCCGCTCGCCCCGCCCGTGAACCGGAATCAGGCGGCCGCGGCGGGCGCGGGATCGGGCCGCACGATCACGGTGTCCGCCACGGCGATCACCTCGTCCGCCGGCAGGCCGGCCCGGCGCGCGTGCTCGCGCACCGCATCCTCGCTCGAAGCCTGGTACACGCAGACGGTTCCGACGCTTCCGTCCGGCTCCGCGAGCACGTAGCTGCGGATCCAGCCGATGTCGTCGCGCATCGCGTCCCCCTCGGCCGTCGAGCGCGCGGCCGCCTCCTGCAGCTCCTCCGCCGTCCTCCAGCCGTTGCGGCGCAGGATGATGTACGTCTGCATTGACCTCTCCCTTCGGGGGTCGACCCCGCGAGGACGATGATGACCGACCCAGGTGTCTGGCGCTAGGCTCTTCTCGTGGCGACGATCGAGCGGAACAGCGAGCTCGGCGACCGGGTCCGCGCAGACGCGAAGCGCTACGTCCTCCACTCGTGGTCGGTGCAGAACGCGCTCGACCCGATCGCCGTCGCGGGCGGCGAGGGACGGTACTTCTGGGACTTCGACGGGAACCGCTACCTCGACTTCGCGTCGCAGCTCGTCAACGTCTCCATCGGCCACCAGCATCCGAAGCTCGTCGCGGCGATCAAGGAGCAGGCGGACAAGCTCTGCACGATCGGCCCGCCGATGGCGACCGAGCCGCGCTCGTCGCTCGCGCGCCTGATCGCGGAGGTGACGCCCGGCGACCTTTCGATGACGTTCTTCACGAACGGCGGCGCCGAGGCGAACGAGAACGCGATCAAGCTCGCCCGCTGGTACACGGGCCGGCACAAGGTGATCGCCCGCTACCGCTCGTACCACGGCGCGACCGCGGGCGCGATCACGCTCACCGGCGACCCGCGCCGCTGGCCCGCGGAGCCGGGCATTCCCGGCGTCGTGCGGATGCTCGACCCGTACACCTACCGCTGCCCCGCCGGCCACCCTGATCCGTGCCCGGTCTGCACCGGCGCGCCGCACCTCGAGGAGATCCTGCAGTACGAGGGCCCGGACACGGTCGCGGCCGTGATCCTCGAGACGGTGACCGGGACGAACGGGATCATCGTGCCGCCCGACGGCTACCTGCAGGCGATCCGGGAGGTCACGGAGCGCCACGGCATCCTGCTCATCGCCGATGAGGTGATGGCCGGCTTCGGCCGCACCGGCAAGTGGTTCGGCGTCGACAACTGGGACGTCGTCCCCGACATCCTCACGATGGCGAAGGGGATCAACTCCGGCTACGTCCCGCTCGGCGCGATGGCGATCCGGGAGCCGATCGCGGACTGGGTGCGGGGCAGGTACTTCGCCGGCGGGCTCACGTACAGCGGCCATCCGCTCGCCTGCGCCGTCGGCGTCGCCTCGATCGGGGCGTTCCGCGAGGAGGGGATCGTCGAGCACGCGGCGGAGATCGGCGACGCGTTCCGCGAGGCGCTCGCCGGGCTCGCCGAGAGGCACCCGTCGATCGGCGAGGTGCGCGGACTCGGCTGCTTCTGGGGGCTCGAGCTCGTCCGCAACCGCGAGACCCGCGAGCCGCTCGTCCCGTTCAACGCCGGCGGCGAGGCGGCGAAGCCCGTCGCCCGGCTCGCGAAGGCCGCCCTCGACCGCGGGCTGTACCTGATGACGCACTGGAACGTCGTCATGGTCTGCCCACCGCTCACGATCACGCACGACGAGCTCGAGGAGGGCGTTTCGATCCTCGACGACGTGCTCGCGATCGCGGACGAGCAGTACGCCGGCTGACTGGCTCTCCGGGGATCCGGACGGCGTCCTGCCGGGCTCGTACGGTCTCGGAATGCGCGCCGCCGCCGAGCCCGTCGTCGAGATCTGCCCGCGCTGCAGCGCCGAGATGGAATGGCGTCACGGCACCTTTCAATGCCCCAGGTGCCGTTTCAAGGTCGGCTGCTGCGAAGGCGAGACGGGCGAGTGCCGCGATACGGGCTAACCTGCCCGGGTGCGCCGGCGGCTCGAGGAGCTGGAGCAGTCCGGGCTCGATCCACGTTCGAGCGAGCTGCTCGTCGTCCTCTGCTGGCTCGTCCGCGGGGACGTGGAGCTTCTCGAGAGCGAGCTGAACGCGGCGCGGCGCCGTGCGATGTTCGTCCTGGCTGCGGGCGGCGACCCGCACCGAGACCTCGCCGTCGACTCGGTCGCCGCGGAGCGGCTCGCGGCGGAGCTCGACACGCCCGAGCGGCGGGCGCAGCTCGGCGGTGCGCTGGAGGCGCTGCCGGCGGACGATCTCCCCGCGGTGCTGGCGGCCCTCGAGTCGCTCCGAGCCGAGCCCGAGCTCGCCTGGCGCTCGTTCGCGCTGGCGCTCCTCGCGGACGAGATCGCCGACGAGTAGCCAGTACCCTGGAAGCGCTTCGTGGCGATCTCGACCCCGGATCCGCGCCGCCGCCGCCGCAGCCGCAGCCGTGTGAAGCTCCCGCGCAACCTCGGGGGAGGACGACGCCCGCAGCCCTACTCCCGCGCCGACGCGCCGTACTTCCGCGGCCCGGGCTTCTACGTGCGGATCGGCGGCCTCGCCGCCCTCGTCGCCGTCGCGCTCACGCTCCTCATCCTGCGCGCCTGGTCGATCCAGGTGCTCAACGGAGCGAAGTACTCGAAGGAGGTACACGCCCAGGCGTACCGCACCGTGAATCTGAACGGCGCCCGCGGCGCGATCGTAGACGACAAGAACCGTCTGCTCGTGGGGACGAGCGGCCGGCTCGTCGTCACCGCCGACGCCGCCTCCCTCGGCAGCCGCGACGCGCACGGCCGCTGGCACCCGAGCGCAGGCGGGCTGCGCGAGATCCGCCGCTTCGCCGAGCGCACGCACACGCGTCCGCACGCCCTCGTCGCGCGGATCAAGGAGGCCGTCCTCCATGTGCCGTTCGCGCCGGCGATCGTCCTCACGCACCCGAGCCTCGCGCTCTCCGACTACCTGCAGGAGCGCGTGGACTCGTTCCCGGCGTTCAAGGTCGAGGGGCAGGTCTCGAGGAGCTACCCGCTCGGCGCGTTCGGCAGCGAGTTCCTCGGGCTCGTCGGCCAGGTGACCGCGCCGGAGCTGAGGACGCGCCAGTACGGGAAAGCGCAGGCCGGACAGATCGTCGGCCAGAGCGGCGTCGAGCGCGCCCACGACTCGCTCCTCGATCCCGGCTTCCTCGAGGCGCGCGTCCCCGTCGACTCGATGGGCCGGATCGCGGGCTCGCTGCGCATCCCGAAGCAGAAGCAGCCGCCGACCCTCCAGCTCTCGATCGACACCCGCATGCAGCGGGCGACCGAGAAGGCGCTGCAGGACGGGATGGCCGACGCGCGCTCGGCCGGCTATGCGCCGACCGGCGGGTCGGCGGTCGTGATGGATCCCTGGACAGGGGCGATCAAGGCGCTCGCGAGCGATCCGACCTTCAACGAGAAGCTCGCCGCGACCGATCCGCGCTACTACCAGCACCTCCTGGACGACACGACCGGCGACCCGCTGCTCAACCGGGCGATCGCGGGCGTCTATCCGACGGGGTCGACGTTCAAGCCGATCATCGCCGAGGCGGCGCTGAGCGCCGGGCTGATCAATCCCTACACCGAGCAGCTCTGCTCCGGCTCCTTCGACCTCGGCGGCCAGATCTTCCACAACGTCGAGGGCGGGATCTACGAGGAGATGACGCTGCCGACAGCGATCGAGCAGTCCTGCGACACGTGGTTCTACCGGCTCGGCGACCGGATCTGGGAAGCGGACCCCTCGGCGGAGGGCAGGCTCATCCAGCAGTGGGCGAAGAAGCTCGGGCTCGGCTCGACACCGCCGATCGACCTCACCGGCGCGGAGCCGGGCTGGGTGCCGACGCCGGGCTCCCACTTCACGAAGGTGGAGGGGTTCCCCTGGACGGAGGGGCAGACGATCAACCTCGCGATCGGCCAGGGCGCGCTGCAGGTCAGCCCGCTCCAGCTCGCGGTCGCGTACTCGGCGATCGTGAACGGCGGCACCGTCGTCCGGCCGCATGTCGCCGAGGCCGTGATCCGGAACGGCGTCCGCCACGTCTTGCCGTACAAGCCCGTGCGGAAGGTGAAGCTGTCGCCGTACACCTGGGCGATCAAGCAGGGGATGTACGAGGCGGCGAACGACCCGGCGGGGACGTCGTACGCGGTCTTCAACGGCTTTCACCCCACCGTCGCCGGCAAGACGGGGACCGCCCAGACGACGAACGCCGGCCCGCCCGACCACTCGTGGTACGCCTCGTTCGCACCGTACAGCCATCCGCAGCTCGTCGTCGTCGTGATGATCCAGGACGGCGGCTACGGCGCCGACGCCGCCGCCCCGGCGGCGAAGGAGATCTACCAGGCCTACTTCCACGGGAAGTAGCTCCCTCTTCTGAGAATTGATGCGAACGCATCGGTTGCCGATTCTCATGACTCATGGCAAAATGAGCTCGCCCAGTCCGTTTCCGTGACATGGGCGCTCCTAACCAAGGCGGGGCGTCCGGTTCCGATCTGTTAGCCGCAGACAGGGGGCCGGTGCGTCCCGCCGTTTTCTCGCTGTCTCAGCAAGAGTGAGGCGTCCACCGACCGGCTATACGCCCGGACTCGCGCCCGAAGGGTTGTTCAGGCCAAACTACATGGGTGCGGCCCAGCCCGATTCGCTACGCGAGAGCCGGCGATCTCCACATCGCGTATCGGACGCTCGGCGACGGGCCGATGGACCTCGTGTTCATCTCCGGTGCGATCTCGAATGTCGAGCTCGACTGGGACGAGCCCCGGTACGTCTCCTTCATGGAACGGCTCGCATCTGGGGCTCGTGTGATCACCTTCGACTGTCGAGGCGTGGGCATCTCCGATCGAGTCGCCACACCGCCGCTGGAGGAGAGGATGGACGACGTGCGGGCAGTGCTGGACGACCTCGGTTCGGGCGGCGCCGTGCTCTTCGGGTTTCTCGACGGTGGCGCGATGGCAACGCTGTTCGCCGCAACGTACCCCGACCGCGCGCGGGGCCTCGTTCTCTACGCGTTTCAGCCGAGGCGTCGGTGGGCGCCTGACTATCCATGGGGACTGACGCCGGACGCCGCTCGGCACAACATCGAAGACGCGCTCGCGGGCTGGAACGAGCTCGACCGCCGGAGCCGCGAGGAGTTGGCCGTCACGACCCCGAGCCACGCCGAAGACGAAGACCTCATCAGGTGGCTCGTTCGCTGGCGCCGACTGAGTACGAGCCCGGGCGCATTCGCCGACTTTCGGCGGGTGAACCTGGATCTAGACGTTCGACACGTCCTCCCGGCGATCTGCATTCCGACCGTGGTCCTGCACCGGCCGGATCAGAGGGTCGTGAGCGGCGAGGTCAGCCGGTTCGTCGCCGACCAGATCCCGACTGCGTCCTACCTCGAGCTGCCGGGACGCGATGTGTGGCCATTCCTCGAGGGAAGCGCCGAGATGGCAGACGCCGTTCTCGGCTTCCTGACGGAGACGGCCGCCACACCGCCCGACGAGGAGTCGGGCCGGGTCCTCGTCACGATCCTCTTCACCGACATCGCGGGCGCCAGCGAGCGGGCTGCGCAAATCGGCGACGCGCGCTGGCGCGAAGTCCTAGCCACGCATCACCGCCTCGTCCGTCAGCAGCTCGCGCGCTTCCGCGGTCGAGAAGTGGACACTGCCGGCGACGGGTTTTTCGCGAGCTTCGATGGACCCGCCCGCGCGATCCGGTGCGCGACCGCGATCACAGAACAGGTGCGTTCACTCGGTCTCGAGGTTCGGGCCGGACTTCACACCGGCGAGTGCGAGCTCGTTGACGGCAAGGTCGCCGGAATCGCAGTCCACATCGGCGCAAGAGTCGCGGCAAAGGCAGCCCCCGGAGAGGTGCTCGTGTCCAGTACCGTACGTGACCTCGTCGCAGGCTCCAGACTGACGTTCCAGGATCGCGGCGAGCACAATCTGAAGGGCATTCCGGGCGCCTGGCACCTCTACGCCGTCGCCGGGCAGGCTTGAGAGGTTGAGCAGTGGCGGCCGAACAAGTCGAGATGCACCAGGCCCTCGAGGAAGCTTTCGGCCGCATCTTCTCGGCCTTCGAAGGCTCCCGCTTCGAGCGGCGCTCGGATCTGGTGGTCATCCTGCTGCCGGGGATTCCCGTTCCGCAATTCAGCGGTGCCTGGGTTTGCGAGGACTCGAAGGCGGCGGCCGCTGCGCTGCCCGAGGCCCTCGCTGAGGTCGACGCCGCCGGCGAGTGGCCGTGGGTGCAGACCCGGCTCGGGCACGACCGGATACGGCGGGCGGCGTTCGCACTCGGCCTCACGCATACCGAGCTGGTCCCCGGGATGGTGGTGCGGCCCGACTCCTTCGTCGAGGTGCGAGCCGATATCGACATCGGACCGATCGCCCAGGATGAGGTCGACGAGACGAACCGTCTCTTGGCCGCCTCGTTCAACGCGCCGATCGAACTGTTCTCCAGGTTCTCGGAAGGCGTGCAACGCATCCCGGAAGCCCGCTGGTACGTGGCACGAGCCAAAGGAAGAGTCGTCTCGACTGCGGTCGGGTTCGCAGGCCGCGAAGCAACCGGGATCTTCAACGTTGCGACCCCCAGCCGGTACCGCGGCCGCGGCTACGGCGCAGCAGTCACCTCACACGCCCTGCGCGAAGGCTTCGACGAGGGGTCCAGGTTCGGCTACCTCCAATCCAGCACGATCGGACACGGCGTCTACCGACGGCTCGGCTTCTGCGACGTCGAGGAGTACACACTCCTCACCCGACCATTGGCTCACACACCCTAGAACGCAGAACCGCATTTTCGGGTCGAGTTCCTGGGACTCGGTTGGGACTCACGTTGCCTTATCGACAAACAAAAACCCCGATTTACGGGGGCTTTAGAAGCGGATGATGGGACTCGAACCCACGACCTTCTGCATGGCAAGCAGACGCTCTAGCCAACTGAGCTACATCCGCGTGGGCGGTCAGTATAGCCCCGGCTCTCAGGCCCCGGCCGCGTCGAGAGCGTCGTTGACGAGCCTGTCGGCGAGCTCGTTGTGCTCTCGCCGGACGGCTGTGTACGTCACCTTCCCGACCTGCCGCGCGAGGCGCGCCGCCTCGACCGAGAGCTGCCGAAGCGCCTCGTTCTTGACCCGGTACTCGCCGTTCATCTGCTTCACGAGCAGCTCGGAGTCGGAGACGACCTCGACCTCGCCGACCTGGAGCTCGGCGGCGCACGCGAGGCCGGCGACGAGCGCCCGGTACTCGGCGACGTTGTTCGTCGCGACGCCGATCGCCTCGCCGTGCGCCGCGAGCACCGTCCCGTCCTCCGCCTCGAGCACGTAGCCGAACGCCGCCGGGCCGGGGTTGCCGCGCGCGCCGCCGTCGGTGAAGAGCCGGGCCTTCACTCGACGAGCTCGTAGACGTCGAAGGCGGGCTCCTCGTAGGGATGCGCGTGCCGGAGCGCCGCGATCACCTCGTCCTGCCGCTCGAGGGGGAAGACGGTCTCGAGGCGGAGCTCCGCGACCCGCTCCTCCCGGCCCGGCTGCCCGACCGCGGGCGACGTGCCCTCGCCGCCGAGGAACGTCCCGGTCCCCTCCGTGAACCAGGAGCAGCGCTCGTAGTCGCCGATCCGCCGGCTCCCGCGGAGAAGAGCGCATCGCGGACGGCGTCGAGCGCCTCGCGCGGGACGAAGACGACGAGCTTCCGGTTCACGCGTCGCGTTCGGGTGCCGGCGCATGCTCGTCCGAGTCGCCGGTGTTCGGCGTGCCCTCGGGCTCGATCAGCAGGAGGCTGGTCTCGACCTCGGCGCGCGGACGGTGCCGGACGCCGCGGGGCACGACGTAGAGATCCCCCGGGCCGAGCTCGACCGGCGCATCGGGCAGGTCGATCGTGAGATGCCCGTCGAGGACGAGAAAGAGGTCGTCCGTCTCGTCGTGCGCGTGCCAGACGAACTCTCCCTGCACCTTGACGACGCAGACCTTGTTGCCGTTGTAACGCGCGACGATGCGCGGCGCCCAGTGGTCGTCGACGGCGGCGAGCTTTTCGGCGAGCGCGATGCTCACGGCTCGGTGTCGATCTGGGCGCGCTGCAGCCGGCCCGAGTAGTCGACGTAGATCGACTTCCACTCGGTGAAGACGTCGAGCGCCGCCTGGCCCGCCTCGCGGTGGCCGTTGCCCGTGTCCTTCGTGCCTCCGAACGGGAGGTGCACCTCGGCGCCGATCGTCCCCGCGTTGACGTACGTGATCCCCGCCTCGAGGTCGCGCATCGCGCGGAAGGCGGCGTTCACGTCCTGCGTGAAGATCGAGGACGAGAGGCCGTACTTGACCCCGTTCGAGACCCGGATCGCCTCGTCGAGGTCCGCGACCGGGATCAGGGCCGTCGTCGGCCCGAAGATCTCCTCCTGCGCGATCCGCATCTGCGGGTCGACGTCGGCGAAGATCGTCGGCCGGTAGAAGAAGCCCTTGCCGAGGTCGCCGTCGCCCGCGATCTCGCCGCCGGTGAGGAGCTTCGCGCCCTCGTCGCGCCCGATCTCCGTATACGAGTGGATCTTCTCGAGCGCACCCTTGTTGATCACCGGGCCGACGTCGCTCTCGTCCTCCCACCCGGGCCCGAGCCGCAGCTGCTCGACACGCGCGACGAGTCGCGACTGGAGCTCGTCGTACACGCCCTTCTGGACGATCACGCGCGACGCGGCGGTGCAGCGCTGGCCCGACGTGCCGAACGCCGACCAGACGATCCCGTCGACGGCGAGCTCGAGATCGGCGTCGTCGAGCACGACGATCGCGTTCTTGCCGCCGAGCTCGAGATGGACGTGCGTGAGCGTCTCGGCGGCCGACTTCAGCACCTCGACGCCGGTCTCCCGCGAGCCGGTGATCGTGAGCACGCGCACGTCGGGATGGCGCACGAGCGCGTCGCCGACCGTGCCGCCGCCGCCGTGGACGACGTTGACGACGCCGGCGGGGATCCCCGCCTCGGCGATCAGCTCGGCGAAGCGCTCGGCGAGCGCCGGCGTGTCGCTCGCCGGCTTGAGCACGACGGTGTTGCCGCAGACGAGCGCCGGGATCAGCTTCCACGACGGGATCGCGACCGGGAAGTTCCACGGCGTGATCGCGCCGACGACGCCGATCGGCTGGCGGATGCTCATGTTCCACTTGTCGCGCAGCTCCGACGGCGTCGTCTGGCCGAAGAGGCGCCTGCCCTCGCCGGCCATGTAGTACGTGATGTCGATGGCCTCCTGGACGTCGCCGCCCGCCTCGGCCTTCACCTTCCCCATCTCGCGCGTCATCAGATCGGTGAGCGCTGGCTTTTCCTGCTCGAGCAGGCGCGCGAGACGGAAGAGGATCTCGCCGCGTTTGGGCGCCGGCACGAGCCGCCACTCCGCGAACGCCTCCTTCGCGACCGAGACCGCGCGGTCGACGTCCTCCCGTCCCGAGCGTGGGAAGACCCCGATCGTCTCGCCCGTCGCCGGGCTCGTGCTCTCGAAGGTCTCCCCGGAGGCGGCATCCACCCACTCGCCGGCAATGAAGTTCTTGGATTGCGTCGCTGTCGTCGCCATGGGGCGAGACTAGCGCCGGAGGCTACTGCGGGGCGTCGGTGTCGGGAAACGTCCCGGGGACACGCGAGCGCCGGCGGTCGCGGATCGTGCGGCGCTCCTTCACCTCCTCGGGCGCGTCCTCGCCTCTGCGGCGGTCGCTCCCCTCGCGACGGTCGACGATGACGGTCACGTTCGGGTTGTCCTTGTAGTACTCGACCATCTTGTCGTAGAGCTCGTCAGCGAGCTCGCGGGGGATGACGCAGTAGATCATGGCTCGGGCGGATTGTAGGTGGGGAGGCGGCCGGAGACCATCCCCCGGCCGCCGGGGTTCGAGCGCGCCGGGTCGAGTCCGCCCACCTCGCGCCGGGCGCGGAAGAACTCCGACTAGATCCGCGCGATCTCGGGGACGAGCCGGCCCTCGTCCTCGACGTGCGCGTTCCAGTCCTTGAAGCCCTCCTCGAGCTCGTCGAGCTCGTGACCGCGCCGCTCGAGCCGAACCGGCTGCGCCGACTCGGGGCTGACGCGGTACTGGTACCACGAGAGATCCCAGGCGATCGTGACCGCGAGCTCGCCGGCCGTGCCCGAGAGCGGGATGATGCTCGCCTTCGCCTCGCCGAGGCTCTTCGCGATGCCGCCGACCGTGCGCCGGTAGGCGCTCGCGTTGAAGAGATCGGCCGCCTCGAGCAGCGCCATCTCGCCGTCCGAGAGCCGGCGCAGGATCGGCTCCTGCTGCGCGAGGCCCTCGCCGGTGACGCGGGTGAGGCCGAGCAGGCCGGTCAGGCTCCGCCTGCGGCGGCGCCGCTCGCCCTCGAGCGTCGGCGTCGTCGGCGTGCCCTCCTTGATCCAGCCGTGCTCGAGCGCGATGTCCTGGCAGAGCGGACAGACGTCGACGAGCTCGGCTCCCTCGGCCGGCGCGAAGCGAACCGCTCGCTCGCCCATCAGGAGCGTGCGCTCGCAAACCCCGCACGTCCGAGTCGTGGAGACTTTCGTCACGCGCACGCCGCGAGTGTAGCCCGGGTTGCGCAGGACGCTCCCGGCGCGCTACTGTGACATATATGTGTGTTTTACATGTATTGAGGCCGGAGTGAGAGGTCCGCGGTCGCGCCGCCATCACGGCGGCCGCTGGCGCGTCCTGGCCCGGGTCGAGCGCTTCGCCGAGCCGGCGCTCATGCTCCTTCTCCGCGAGCGGCCGGCGCACGGCTACGAGCTGCTCGAACGGCTCCCGGAGCTGACCGGAGAGCAGCGCATCGAGATGGGAAACCTCTATCGCCTCCTGCGCGCGCTCGAGGAGGAAGGGCTCGTCAGCTCCGAGTGGGACGCCTCCTCCCCCGGACCCGCGAAGCGCCGCTACTCCCTCACGCCCGCCGGCAGCCGGCTGCTCGACCAGTGGGTCGACGCGCTGCGCCAGGCGCAGCTGCGCACCGAACGCTTTCTCGCACGCTACGAGGAGAGGAGGTGAACATGCACCACCGTCACTACGGCCGGGGCCATGGCCCCAGGATGCTCTTCCGCGGCGGCTTTCCGAGCCGCCACGAGCTGCTCGAGCGGCTGGAGTCGTATCAGCGCGACCTCGAGCAGCAGCTCGCCGACATCGCGGACGTGATCGCGCACCTGCGCGACCGCGACGAGGGCGGCGCACAGCAGCAGGGATAGTCCCGAATCTCCCCCACGGCCACGTCCGGACTGCCCAGACCGGGCGTGGTCGCCCGCTCGAACATCCCCGCGTATGGACGATGATCGCGACGCGACTCCCGTGCCGTGCCGCCGGGCCATAGGCCGCGCCAGCGGCCGGCCGCCGCGAGGCGGCCCCTCGCCTCTGTCAGACCTTCGCCTCTTCGCGCTCGCGCTTCGTCTGCTCGATGATCTTCTGCGCGACGTGCGTCGGCACCTCCTCGTAGCGGAGGAACTGCATCGAGTAGTCGCCGCGGCCGCCCGTCATCGAGGTGAGCGCCTGCGAGTACGTGAGAATCTCGGCCATCGGCACCTCGGCCTTGATCGTCGTCATGCCGCCGGCCGGCTCCATGCCCTGCAGGCGGCCGCGCCGCGAGTTGAGGTCGCCGTTCACCGCGCCGACAGCGTCGTCGGGAACCGACACCTCGAGCTGCATGATCGGCTCGAGCAGGACGGGATCGGCCTTCTGGTAGGCCTCCTTGAAGGCCATCGAGCCGGCGATCTTGAACGCCATCTCCGAGGAGTCGACCGAGTGCTCCATCCCGTCGACGAGGAGCACCCGAACGCCCTGCACCGGCGCGCCCGCGAGCTCGCCGTGCTCCATCGCCTCGCGCACGCCCTTGTCCACCGCCGGCCGGAAGCTCTGCGAGATGACGCCGCCGACGATCTTGTCGACGAACTCGTACCCGAGCTCGCCGTTCTCCGCCGGCAGCGGCTCGAGCACGATCTCGCAGTCGCCGAACTGGCCGCGGCCGCCCGTCTGCTTCTTGTAGCGGTGCCGGGCCCGCGACTCCTTGCGGATCGTCTCCTTGTACGGGACACGGGGCGGATGGAGCTCGACCTCGACGTTGAAGCGCGTCCGGAGCCGGTCGACGGCGACCTCGACCTGCATCTGGGAGAGGCCGGAGAGGAGCTGCTCGCCGGTCTGCGGGTCGCGGCGCATGACGAGCGTCGGATCCTCCTCGTTCAGCCGCCGCAGTCCCGTCGCCATCTTCTCCTCGTCGCCCTTCGCCTGCGGGGTGATCGCGAAGCTCATCACGGGCTCGGGGAAGTCGATGTGCGGCGGCTCGACCGGCACCTCGTGGTCGACGAGGACGTCGCCCGTGACGACGTCCTTGAGCTTCGCCACCGCGCCGAGGTCGCCGATGCAGAGCTTGTCGACCGGCTCGGAGTCCTTGCCCTGCAGGAGGAGCACCTGACCGAGCCGCTCCTTCGCGTGCGTGCGCGGGTCGACGAGCGTCGTGTCGCCCGAGACGGGGCCGGCGAGGACACGGAAACAGCTGATGCGGCCGGTGAACGGGTCGGCGATCGTCTTGAAGACGAAGACGGCCTGCTTCGCGTCGCCGAACTCGATCGTCGTACCCTTGCGGGCGGGGGACGGGACGCCCTCGACGAGCAGGTCGAGCAGCGCCGTCGTGCCGAGGTTCTTCGAGGCGACGCCGCACGCGACCGGGTAGAGCTCGTCGCGGGTCACGGCCTGCTTGAGCGCGGCCGCGACCGCCCCGGGCTCGAGCTCCTCGCCGTCGAGGTAGCGGGCCATCAGCTCCTCGTCGGTCTCGACGACCGCGTCGAGGAGCTTCTCGCGGTGCTCCTGTACGACGTCGGCCAGCTCGTCGGGGATCGGCTGGGGCCCGCCCTCCTTGCCCCCGCTCGGATCCATGAACGCGCACATGTGGAGGAGGTCGACGACCCCGGTGAGCTCGTGCTCCCTGCCGATCGGGAGCTGGATCGCGACGCAGCGCCCGGAGAGCTGCTGCCGGGCCGCCTCGAGCACGCGGTAGAAGTCGGCGCGCTCGCGGTCGAGCATGTTGACGAAGACGACGCGCGAGAGCTCCTGCTCCTCGGCCCGCTGCCAGACGCGCGAGGAGTTCACCTCGACGCCCATCACGCCGCTCAGGACGACGACGACGCCCTCGACGACGCGCAGCGCCGCGTACGTGTCGGCCTGGAAGCCCGTGTCCCCGGGCGTGTCGACGAGATTGATCTTCCGCTCTGCCCACTCCAGGTGGCAGAGCGAGCCGGAGAGGGACATCTGGCGCCGCTGCTCGTGCTCGTCCCAGTCGGAGACGCTCGTCCCCTGCTCGACCGTCCCGAGCCGGTTCGTCTTCCCCGCCTGGAAGAGAAGCGCCTCGACGAGCGACGTCTTCCCGACTCCGCGGTGGCCGGCGACGGCGATGTTGCGGATCTTTCCGGGCTCGGTGACAGCCATACGGCGCGTTCCTCTCCTGTGTCGGCGTGGCGGCGCCCATCGTATCGCCGCCGGAAGGGCGGCTCCCGCGGCGTCGGCCTACGACTCGAGCGGCGCCCGCGAGCTCGCCGAGGAGAGGTGCGCCTTGAGCCGGAGGATCGCCTTCGTGTGGAGCTGCGAGACCCGGGACTCGGTCACGCCGAGCACCTCGCCGATCTCGCGGAGCGTGAGCTCCTCGTAGTAGTAGAGCGTGACGACGAGCTTCTCGCGCTCGGGAAGACGGGCGATCGCGTCGGCGACCGCCTCCTTCTGCTCGGTGCGAGACAGGGTGCTCTGCGGATCGGGCGCGCTCTCGTCCTCGATCGTGTCGATCAGCGCCACCTGGTCGCCGCTCGAGCCCGAGACCGTCCAGAGCTCGTCGAGCGCCGCGATCGAGGAGCGTGCGATCTCGCCGAGACTCTCCTCGAGCTCCTCCGTCGAGATCCCGAGCTTCCCGGCGATCTCCTCGTCGTTCGGCGCCCGCCCGTGCCGGCTCTCGAGCTCGGCGATCGCGCGCTCGATGTCGCGGGCTCTCGCGCGCACGGAGCGCGGCACCCAGTCCATCGCGCGGAGCTCGTCGATGATCTGGCCCTTGATCCGGGCGATGGCGTACGTCTCGAACTTCACGTCGCGGGCCGGGTCGTAGCGCTCGATCGCGCCCATGAGCCCGAGCAGGCCGTAGGAGACGAGGTCGCCCTCGTCGACGTGTGCGGGCAGGCCGGAGCCGAGCCGCCCGGCGACGTACTTCACGAGCGGCGCGTACGTGAGCACGAGCCGGTCTCGTAGCCGTTGGTCGCCGGTGCGACGGTATTCGAGCCACAACTGCTGTGTCTCGTCCGCGCGAGCCACGAGGAGAGAATACGGCGTTTCCCGGCGTTCTCCTCAGCGTCGGCGTCGGAGGGCGCCCACGGAGAGGGTTGCGAGCCACGCTGCGACGGCGGCCGCGGCCACCCCGACGACCACCCGGCGAGCGCTTCCCGCGCCCGTGAACGCCTCGGCGGAGACGGCTGCGAGGACGAGCGCGAGGACCGCGAAGAGGAGGGCGAGCGCGCGTCGCTGCATGGCGCGAGCGTACGGGACGGGCAAAATCCGCCGGTACACTCCGCGCGACACAGGGGCGTAGCTCAGCTGGTAGAGCGGCGGTCTCCAAAACCGTAGGCCGGGGGTTCGAGTCCCTCCGCCCCTGCTGACCTCGCGGCCGCGGCCGGAAACGCGCTAGCCTGGCTCTGCGTGGGTCGCAGGTGGGGGCTGAGGCTCGTGATCGGAGCGACGGTCGTGCTCGTGGCGGCCGGAGCTGCCGGCGCCGCGCATGCGGCGAGCACGTCGGTCGCGCGTACCGGAGCGATTCTCCTCGACGGCCGGCCCGTCTTTCCGATCGTCCTCGCGCCGGGCCCGCTGCCGGGCACGACGACGCCATGGGGTACGGACGCGCTCGCCGAGACCGTCGCCGCCGGGGTCGACGTCTTCAAGGTCGGTCCGGGAAACGGCTGGACGGGCAACGACCTCGCCTCCACGATCGCCTGGGACCAGGCGGCGGCTGCGCTCGGCGCCTACACGTGGGTGAACCTCAACGGCTACGCGAGCGCGCGGCCTCGCTCGGCCGACGATTGGGCGCTGGCGCAGGTCGTGCACCGGCTGACGAACGACCCGAGCGGCAGCGCGATCGCGTTCTGGAAGGGTCGCGACGAGCCCTGGTGGCACGGCCGGCCGCCGGCATCGCTCCGCTTCGCCTACTGCCGCGTCACCTCGCGCGGCAAGGCGTCGTGGTGTCACGGCGAACGTCCCCTCGCGCCGGATCGCCTGTGGGTGACGATCGAGGCACCGCGAGGCACGGCCGCGGATCTCCGCCGCTACGGAGCCGTCACCGACGTGCACGGGATCGACGACTACCCGATCACGCTCGCGAATCCGTCGCCCAACCTGAACCTGGTCGGGAGCTGGACGAGGATGCTCGCCTCGGCGCGACCTGCCGTCCCGGTCTGGACGACGCTCCAGATCTGCGCGAAGGGCAGCTTCAGCGCATCGAACGGGACGTTCGTCCTGCCCACGCTGCAGCAGGAGCGCTACATGGCGTACGACGCGATCCTCAACGGCGCGCGAGCGCTCGCGTTCTACGGCGGCAACGTGGCGGGCTGCTGGTCGCCGACCGACGCGCAGTACGGCTGGAACTGGACGTTCTGGCAGAACGTGCTGCAGCCGCTCGTCGGGGAGCTCTCCGCCTCGAGCCCGATCGCGCCCGCGCTCGACGCCCCGGAGACGAGCCGTCCGGTCAAGACGAGCGACGCCTCTACGAAGGCGGTGCTGCGGGACGGCACCTCCCCCGACGACCTCTGGCTGATCGCCGCCCGCAGCGGCGCCGGAACGGAGACCGTCACGTTCAGCGGTCTCCCCGCCTGGGTCACCAGCGGCAGCGTCTACACCGAGAACCGCACGGTGACGGCCGCGGGCGGCTCCTTCAGCGACGAGTTCGGCCAGTGGGACGTCCACGTCTACCACTTCGTCGAGCCGCTCACCCTCGAGTCGCAGCAGCCGGCGAGCGGGACGGCGGGCACGAAGGTGGCGCTGGGCGGCGCCGGGCTCGCCGCGACCACGAGCGTGACGTTCGACGGACACGCCGCACGCTTCAGGATCGTCTCCGACAACGAGGTCGTGGCCACCGTCCCGGCGAGCGCGCGCAGCGGGCCGCTCGTCGTGGAGAGCGCGACGAGCAGCGTGACGAGCGCGTCTTCCTTCGCCGTCCTGCCCAGCGCGGGGTCGCCGCCCCGGATCCGGGGTCTCCCGCGCGTCGGCCGCATCCTCACCGCAAGCAGGGGAAGCTGGCGCGGCGACCCGCCGACGCGCACGACGTTCCTCTGGGAGCGCTGCGATGCGCACGGTCTCGGCTGCAACGGGATTCCGGGCGCCACCGGACAGCGGATCCGGCTCGGCACGAAGGCGCTCGGCAAGACCTTCCGCGTGATCGTCACCGTGCAGACGGACACGGGCTCGGCGAGCGCGCGCTCGCAGGCGACGCCGCGGGTCGTGCGCTAGAACGCGCCGAGCGCGAGCTGGCGGAAGTCGCCGAGGCCCGAGACGCCGACCCCGACGAGGCGGAGCGCGCCCGGCCGGTCGCGCAGCCCGCGGTCGAGCAGCCGGCAGGCGAGCTCGCCGATCCGGCCACCGTCGTCGATCCCGACGTCGAGTGAGGTCGAGCGGCTGCAGATGGAGAAGTCCGCGTAGCGGAGCTTCGTCGTCACCGTCCGCGCCACCTGCCCGCGCCGCTGGAGGGCGGCCGCGACCTCCTCCGCCATCCCGCGCAGCTCGTCGTGGAGGCGCTCGCGGTCGGCGACGTCGCGCTCGAACGTGTTCTCGACGCTGATCGAGATCCGCTCCACGTCGAGCTCGAGGCCGCGCGGGTCGATCCCGCGCGCCCGGTCGCGGAGCATCGTGCCGGCGCTTCCGGGGAGCACGCGGCGAAGGTCGTCGTCGGAGAGCTTCGCGAGGTCGCCGACCCGCTCGACGCCGGCCGCGCGCAGCCGTTCCTCCGCCTTCGGGCCGACACCCGGGAGCCTTCGCACGGCGAACGGCGCGAGGAAGGGGGCCTCTCGGCCCGCCGGTACGACGACGAGCCCGCCCGGCTTGCGCGCGTCGCTCGCCACCTTCGCGACGACCTTGCACGGAGCGACGCCGAGCGAGCAGGTGAGGATCGTCCCGGCGCGCACCGCCGTCTGCACGGCCTCGGCGACCACGCGCGCAGCGAGGAAGTCGTCCGCGATCTCCCCGACATCGAGGTAGCCCTCGTCGAGCCCGGTCTGCTCCACCGTGGGGACGATCCCGCGTACGGTCTCCCACACGTCCTGCGAGTACTCGCGATAGAGGGCGTGCCGCGGCCGGACGAAGACCGCGTGCGGGCAGCGCCGGAGCGCCTCGGCGGCGCTCATCGCGGAGTGGATCCCGAAGCTGCGAGCGACGTAGTTCGCGGTCGCCACGACGCCGCGCCCGCGCGGATCGCCGCCGACGACGAGCGGCTGCGCCCGCAGCTCCGGGTTCTCGAGCTCCTCGACCGCGGCGTAGAACGCGTCGAGATCCAGGTGGGCGACGATGCCCGGAACGGCCATGCGAACAAGCGTACGCACCCGTCCCGACGGGACACGACCGGTAGCTGCTACCGGTCGTGTCCCCAGCGGACCTGCTCGCTAGGCTCCGCGCGTGGCCGTCCTGACCTCGCAGCTCGACCGCGACGCCGAGGAATTCGCGCGCCGCCGCGAGCGGATGGAGGGTCTCGTCGCGGAGCTGCGCGAGCGGACGGCGCAGGTGGCGGCGGGCGGCGGCGAGGCCGCGATGGAGCGCCACCGCTCGCGCGGCAAGCTGCCGGCGCGGGAGCGGATCGACCGGCTCGTCGACCCCGGCACCGCGTTCCTCGAGCTCAACGCCCTCGCCGCGTGGGATCTGTACGGCGGGGATGCGCCGAGCGCGGGGATCGTCACGGGCATCGGCGCCGTTGAGGGCCGCGAGTGCGTGATCGTCGCGAACGACGCGACCGTCAAGGGCGGCTCCTACTTCCCCCTCACGGTGAAGAAGCACCTGCGCGCGCAGGAGGTCGCCGAGCAGAACCGGCTTCCGTGCATCTACCTCGTCGACTCCGGCGGCGCGTTCCTGCCGCTGCAGGACGAAGTCTTCCCCGACCGCGACCACTTCGGCCGCATCTTCTTCAACCAGGCGCAGATGTCCGCGAAGGGGATCCCGCAGGTCGCGGTCGTCATGGGATCGTGCACCGCCGGCGGCGCCTACGTGCCTGCGATGAGCGACGAGACGGTGATCGTCCGCGGGACGGGCACCATCTTCATCGGCGGCCCACCGCTCGTGAAGGCGGCCACCGGGCAGGACGTCACCGCGGAGGAGCTCGGAGGCGCCGACGTCCACGCGCGCCGGTCGGGCGTCGCCGACCACTACGCGACCTCCGACGAGCACGCGCTCGCGATCGCGCGCGGCATCGTCCGGAACCTCGACACGCGAGCGGCCGATCCGTGGGCCCTCGCCGAGCCGGAGCCACCCGCGCTCGACCCGTCCGACCTCTACGGCCTGGTCCCCGAGGACTTCCGCCACCAGGTCGACCCGCGGGAGCTGATCGCGCGGATCGTCGACGGCTCGCGCCTGCAGGAGTTCAAGCAGCTCTACGGCGAGACGCTCGTGACGGGCTTCGCGCGCATCGAGGGCCACCCGGTCGGGATCCTCGCCAACCACGGCGTCCTCTTCGCCGAGTCGGCCCAGAAGGGCGCGCATTTCGTCGAGCTCTGCTGCAAGCGCCGCATCCCGCTCGTCTTCCTGCAGAACATCACCGGCTTCATGGTCGGAAGCGAGTACGAGGCGGGCGGCATCGCGCGCGACGGGGCGAAGCTCGTGATGGCGGTCGCCAACGCGCAGGTGCCGAAGTTCACGGTCGTCACGGGCGGCTCGTTCGGCGCCGGCAACTACGCGATGTGCGGGCGCGCGTACGAGCCGCGCCAGCTCTGGATGTGGCCGAACGCGCGCATCTCCGTCATGGGCGGCGAGCAGGCTGCCACCGTCCTCTCGATCGTCGGCGACGTCGACGAGGACGAGATCCGCGCCAAGTACGAGGCGGAGGGGAATCCGTACCACTCGACCGCACGGCTGTGGGACGACGGGATCCTCGACCCGCTCGACACGCGCCGGGCGCTCGCCCTCGGCCTCGCCGCCGCGCGAAACGCGCCCGTCCCCGAGACGACGTTCGGCGTCTTCCGGATGTGATCGCGCGCATCCTCATCTGGAACCTCTTCGAGTCGAAGACGACGCTCGGCGAGCTGCGCGAGCACCTGCCCGCGCTGCCGGACGGAGATCGCTGGATCTCGAACGAGGCGCAGGACCGGCTCGGGCTGATCGCCTTCGGCGAGGAGCTCCCCGACCTCGGAGACGTTCCGGAGCTGATCGGCACGGAGCCGGACGTGTTCGAAGAGTTCGACCTCGAGTGAGGCGCCTCGGCGCGGCCACGGACGCCGCCGCGGTCGCGGCCTGCCTTCTGCTCGCCGTCTCGTTCTACGTCCTGCAGCGCTGGCTCGAGCAGGGCCAGCTCGCCGACGTCCCCGTGTACGCGAACTACGCCGGCCTCGTGCGCGCCGGCCGTGTGCCGTACCGCGACTTCGCCTTCGAGTATCCGCCGGCGGCGCTGCCGGCGCTGCTCGTCCCGTCCTGGCTGCCGTGGAGCTACGCGACGTCGTTCGCGGTGCTGATGGGCGCCTGCGGGGCGGGCTGCGTGGCGGCCGCCGCCTCTGCGCTTCGCGCGGTGCGCGCGCGAGCGGCGCGCGCCTGGGCTGCGCTGCTCGCGATCGGCGTGTCGCCCATCGTCCTCGGCTCGCTCTTCGACACGCGTTACGACCTCTGGCCGACGCTGCTCGCGATCGCCGCTGTCGCGACGCTCGTGCGCGAGCGGCCGGTCGCGACCGGCACGCTGCTCGGGCTCGGCTTCGCCGCGAAGCTCTGGCCCGGCGTCCTGCTCCCGCTCGCCGTCGCCCACCTCTGGCGACGGCGCGGGAGCCGCGGCGCGATCGCCGCGGCCGGCTCCTTCGCGCTCGCGGCGCTCGTCTGCTTCCTGCCGTTCGCCGCCCTTTCGCCCGGCGGACTGTGGGCGAGCGTGACCGGCCAGCTCGACCGGCCGCTGCAGATCGAGAGCCTCGGCGCGGCCGTGCTCGTGGCGGCGCAGCATCTCGGGATGCGGCCGCTCGCGACGATCGACGCGGGCGGGGGACAGGCGCTCAGCGGCCGGGGAGCGGGACTCGCCGCAGACCTCTCGACCGCGCTCGAGATCGCCGCCGTGCTCGCGGTCTGGGTCGCCTTCGCGCGCCGGCGGAGCTCCGACGGGGAGACGGTGCTCGTCGCCGCGGCCGCCAGCGTCGCGGCGCTCGTCGCCTTCGACAAGGTGCTGTCGCCGCAGTACCTGATCTGGCTCGTCCCGCTCGTCGCCGTCGTCCGCGGCGCGCGCGGCGCGATCGCAGGCGCGCTCCTGCTCACCGCGCTCGGGCTCACGCAGACCTGGTTCCCGTGGAGCTACTGGCCGCTCGCGCTCGGCCACGCCTCGCCGTGGTCGTGGTACCTGCTCGCCCGCGACCTCGCACTCGTCGCCCTCGCGGTCGCGCTCGGCGCCGCCCTCAGGCCCGCACGAGATTCCGCAGGAAGAACAGCAGGTTCGCCGGCCGCTCGGCGAGCCGCCGCATGAGGTAGCGGTACCACTCCGGCCCATACGGCGTCGCGACGAGGACGTCGTAGCCGCGGCGGACAAGCTCGAGCTGGAGGCGCGGGCGGACGCCGTAGAGCATCTGGAACTGGAAGCGCTCCTTCGGGATCCCACGCTCGAGGGCGAGAACGATGGCGCGCTCGATCAGCGCCTCGTCGTGGGTGGCGACCGCGGTGAAGCCGCCGCCCGCGAGCGACGCCTCCAAGAGCCGGGCGTACGCAGCGTCGACGTCGCGCTTCTCCGGGTAGGCGACCGCCGGCGACTCGAGGTACGCGCCCTTGACGATGCGGAGGTTGGGGGCGAGCGGCAGGAGCGCAGTGAGGTCGTCCTCGCTGCGGTAGAGGTACGCCTGCAGCACGGCGCCGACGTTCGCGTGGCCGTCCTCGCGCAGCCGGCGGTAGATGCGGAGCGTCGAGTCGACGTGGGCCGACTCCTCCATGTCGATGCGGACGAAGTTCCCGACGGAGGCCGCGTGCTCGACGAGCTGGGCGACGTTGCGCCGGGCAAGCTCCTCGTCGATCGAGAGGCCGAGATGGGTGAGCTTGAGCGCGAGATTCGTCTTCAGCTCTTCGGCCTGGATCCGGTCGAGGACGTCGCGGTAGGCGGCGACGACGGCTCGCGTCTCGGCCTCGTCGCGCACGCCCTCGCCGAGGAGCGTCGTGTTCGTGAGCAGCCCGCTCTCGTTCAGCCGCCGCAGGACCGGCACGGCCCCGTCGAAACTCTCTCCGGCGACGAAGCGGGCGGCGCCGAGGCGGAAGCCGTAGCGCTGGACGAGGCGCTGCAGGCGCGGGCTGTCCGCGGCGGCGAGGATGACCTTGCGGAGGGCGGTCATGCGAGCCAGGCCGCGACGACCGCCTCGACCTCCGCGCGCTCGCGCTCGCTCAGTCCGCGCAGTGGCGCGCGCACCTCGGGAGCGACGGGGACGCCGCGCGACGCAAGCACGGCCTTCGACGCGGCGTGGAACGGGAGGCGCTGGAGCGACGTACGGAGCGCGGCTGCCCTCTCCCCTGCCTCCGGATCGCGGTCGCGCACGAGCGGGACGACCGCGTCGGGGAAGCTCGCCGCGAGCCCGGAGACCGCGCCGGCGGCGCCGGCGGCGAGGCCCCGGAGGACCAGAGCCTCGGCGCCGACGAAGACGTCGAGCCCTTCGAGCAGGTACGGCTCGAGGCGTTCCCACGGGGCGTCGGAGACCTTCATCCCCGCGAGGTTCGGGACGCGCTCGCGCAGGCGCTCGACCACGGTGAGGGGGATCGCGTAGCCGCTGCGCACCTGGAACTCGTAGAGGTAGAAGGGAAGCGGCGCGCAGGCCCGCGCGGCGGTCTCGAAGTGCGCGAGCAGCTCCTGCTCGTCGAGCGGGAAGTACGGCGGCCCGATCACCGCGACGGCGTCGGCGCCGGCGGCCGCGGCGTGCTCGGCGAGCGCGGCCGTGTCGCGCGTCGACTGGGCGCCGCAGTGCACGGCGACCTGCAGCCGTCCCCGCGCCGCCTCGACGAACGCGGCCGCGATCTCCCGCCGCTCGTCCGGCGAGAAGAGGACGCCCTCCCCCGTCGTGCCGAGCGCGAGAAGGCCGTCGAGCCCGTGCCCGGCCAGGAACTCGGCGTACGGACCGACCGCCGAGGCGTCGAACGAGCCGTCGCGGAGCGGCGTGATCGCGGCGGCGAGCGCTCCCCGGAGCATGGCGGTCACTCTAAGCTCTGCGGCCGTGGCGAACCTCCGCAGCGAACGCGACGGCGACGTCCTGCGCATCACGCTCACGCGGCCCGACCGGCGGAACGCCTTCGACGCCGCCGTGATCGCCGAGCTGGCGGAGGCGTTCGTCGACGTCGGCCGCGCGCGCGCCGTCGTCCTCGCCGGCGACGGGCCGAGCTTCTCCGCGGGCGCCGACGTCGAGTGGATGCGCGCCTCGGCCGGCCTCTCCTATGAGGAGAACGTCGCCGACGCGAACGCTCTGCGCGCGATGCTCGAGGCGATCGACGCCTGCGCCGCGCCCGTCGTCGTCCGCGTCCAGGGGCACGCGCTGGGCGGCGGCGCTGGGCTCGTCGCGACGGCGGACATCGCGGTCGCCGCGCCCGATGCAGTCTTCGCGTTCTCCGAGGTCAAGCTCGGCATCATCCCGGCCGTCATCTCGCCGTTCGCGCTCGCGAAGATCGGGCCGAGCGCCGCGCGCCGCTACTTCGCCACGGGAGAGCGCTTCGACGCCGCGACGGCGCTCCGGATCGGGCTCGTGCACGAGCTCGCAGACGATCTCGACGGCGCGGTCGAGCGGATCGTCGGCGAGCTTCTCTCCGCCGGTCCGCAGGCGGCGCGCTGGGCGAAGAGGCTCGTCCGCGAGCGTCCCGACGGCCCCGAAACCGCGCGCTGGATCGCCGAGCGGCGGACGAGTGACGAGGGCCAGGAGGGCCTCCGCGCCTTCCTCGAGAAACGCAAGCCCGACTGGAGCTAGCTCAGGGCTGGAACTGCTGCGCGAACGACGTCACCTTGTCGACGTCGACCGCCACCCAGAGCCCGGAGTCGAGCGGCTCGATCAGCTTCGGCTTCTTGGCGCCGCCGACGAGCGCGGCGAGCTGCGCCGCGGTCACCGTCGTGTTGTGCATCTGCCGGCCGCCCACCGTGATCACGGTTCCCTTCGTCGTCGCCGGCAGCACGAAGACCAGGTTCCGGGTTCCTGCCGGGATGACCCAGCGGTCGTCGTCGACGCCGGGGCAGACGAGCGGCGCGCAGGCGGTTCCCTGCTGCTGCGCGAAGGCGACGTTCGCGGTGACGCCGACGAGGAAGAACTGCGGCTTCAGCACGAGCAGGTAGCGCGTCGCGTCGGCCTTCGCGATGGAGACCGGAGTCCCGAAGTAGTGGACGCTCTCGGTCTGCGACAGCGGCCCGAACTTCGGCGCCTTCGTCTGCGTCGTCACCGTCCGCGTGACGGTGACGATCGTCGTCTTCGAGCCGCCGACCGCGCAGCCGGCAAGCGCCATTGCCGCCACGAGGAGCGCTGCGACTCGCATGGACGCGACCCTACCGGCACTCGGCGCAGAGGCCGGTGATCTCGATCGGGTGGTCGGTGGCGACGAAGCCGTGGCGGGCCGCCACCGCGTCGAGCCATTCGCCCGCGTTGCACTCGTCGACTCGCTCGCGCGCGAGCTCCTCGAGCACCGCGAGCAGGCGCGGCGTCGGGCGGACGCCGTTCCGCTCGAGCAGCCCGGCCAGGTCTTGCGAGGCGCTTGCCCTGGTTGCGGCCGTCCTCCTCCTGCCGGCGTGCGGCGGCCGAGCCGCGAAGAGCGGCGGCCGCCTCCCCGTGGTCGCAGCCGAGAACGTCTACGGGAACATGGCCTCCCAGATCGGCGGCTCGCGCCTCGCGGTGGCGGGCACACGGGTGGTGATCCAGAACGGCGTCGGGTAAAGCGAGAGGAAGAGGACGCCGACGCCGAGCCCGGATCGAGACCGAGCACGAGCGCGCCTCAGGGGGCGACTGCGCGCATATTCGCCTCGAGGTGCGCGACCTTCGACGTCCCCGGGATCGGGAGCATGACCGGCGAGCGGTCGAGCAGCCAGCGCAGCTCGTTCGCCGGATCGCCGAGCCCCTCGCCGAGGGGCGACCACGGAAAGAAGCCGATCCCGTCGTGCTCGCACGCCTCGAGCACCTCGTCCGAGGTGAGGAGCCCGCGGTTGTACTCGTTCTGGACGGAGGCGATCGTCGTCACCGACTGGGCGGCGCGCAGCTGGCCGACGGAGACGTTCGAGAGGCCGACGAGGCGGATCTTCCCCTCCCGGCGCAGCCCCTCGAGCGCCCCGACCGACTCCTCGATCGGCACCTCGGGATCGTGCCGGTGGAGCTGGTAGAGGTCGATCCGCTCGAGCCGCAGACGGCGCAGGCTCTCGTCGCACGCCTGCCGCAGCCGCTTGGGGCGCGCGTCGCGGACCCGCTCCTGCAGGCCGTAGCCGAGACCGCCCTTCGTCGCGATCACGAGATCGTCGGGATACGGATGCAGCGCCTCCGCGATCAGCTCCTCGCTTCGACCCGCGCCGTAGATGTCGGCCGTGTCGATCAGGTTCACCCCGAGCTCGAGCGCGCGGCGGAGGACGCGCCTGCCCTCCTCCGGCTCCGAGACGACGCGCATCGCGCCGAAGCCGAGCCGCCGCACCTCGAGCTCGCCGCCGAGCACGAAGGTCGAGTTCATGCCCCGAGCCTAGCGCCCGAGCGGGGCGCGGACGGATGTCCGCCGCCACAGAGTGCCGGGACTGCGCGCCTAGACTCTCGCGAATGCGCCGCCTGCTCGTCGCGAACCGGGGAGAGATCGCGCTGCGCGTCTTCCGCGCCTGCCGCGAGGAGGGAATCGAGACGGTCGCCGTCGTGGCGCCGGACGATCGCGGTGCGCTCCACTCCGAGTCGGCGGACGCGGTCGTCGAGATCGCGTCCTACCTCGATCCCGCTGAGCACGTCCGGGCGGCGCGCGAAGCGAACGCGGACGCGGTCCACCCCGGTTACGGCTTCCTCTCGGAGAGCGCGACGCTCGCCGAGGCGGTGCTCGGAGCCGGGCTGACGTGGGTCGGGCCGCCGCCGTCGGCCCTCCGTGCTGGCGGCGACAAGCTTGCGGCGAAGGAGACGGCGAGCGCCGCGGGCGTCCCGGTCCTGCCGAGCGGGACGCCCAAGGAGGTCGGCTTCCCGCTGCTCGTCAAGGCGGCGGCGGGCGGCGGCGGGCGCGGCATGCGCGTCGTGCGCGGCCCGGGCGAGCTCGAGGACGCGCTCGCGGCAGCCCGGCGCGAGGCGGCGGCCGCCTTCGGCGACGACACGGTCTTCTGCGAGCGGTATCTCGAGCGGCCGCGCCACGTCGAGATCCAGCTCCTCGCCGACCGGCACGGGAACGTCGCCGCGCTCGGCGAGCGTGACTGCTCGATCCAGCGGCGGCACCAGAAGGTGCTCGAGGAGTCGCCGTCGCCCGCGCTCGACGGCGAGCTGCGCGCGCGGATGAGCGAGGCGGCCGTCGCGTTCGCGCGGGCAATCGGCTACGAGAGCGCCGGCACCGCGGAGTTCGTCCTCGACGGCCGCGACTTCCGCTTCCTCGAGCTCAACGCGCGCATCCAGGTCGAGCATCCCGTGACGGAGCTCGTGACCGGCGTCGACCTCGTCCGCGAGCAGCTCCGCATCGCGGACGGCCAGGCGCTCCCTCCCCAAGTTGCAAATTGCAACTTGGGCGGTCATGCGGTCGAGGTGCGGCTCTACGCGGAGGATCCACGGACGTTCCTGCCGCAGGCGGGACGGCTCGAGCGGCTGCGGCTGCCGGCCGGCGTGCGGGTCGACTCGGGCGTCCGGGAGGGCGACGAGATCGGGACGGCGTACGACCCGATGATCGCGAAGCTGATCGCGTACGGGCAGACGCGCGGCGAGGCGCTCGACCGGCTCGCGGCCGCCCTGCGCGAGACCGACATCGCGGGCGTGGCGACGAACCTCCCCTTCCTGCGCTGGCTCGTCGCGCACCCGCTCGTGCGCGCCGGCCGCGTCACCACGGCGTTCCTGACCGAGCACCCGCCGCTGTCGGAGGCTCCCGCGGCCGCGCCTGCCGCGGTCTGGGACGGGCCCTGGCGCCTCAACCTTCCCGCGCCCGCGCCGCGGCCGGCGCCCGACGTCGACGCCGCGGCGGACCTCCACGACGCGGCCGTGCACGAGAGGTCGGCGATCGTCGCGCCGATGCCGGGAACGGTCATCCGCGTGCTCGTCGAGGAAGGCGCGGCGGTCGCGGCGCGCAAGCCGCTCGTCGTCCTCGAGGCGATGAAGATGGAGACGCCGCTCGTCTCGCCCTACGACGCCACCGTCCGCGCCGTCCACGTCTCGGAGGGCGAGCGCGTCGCCGGCGGCGCGCTCCTCGTCGAGCTCGACGAATGAGCGAGGTGTTGCTGATCGAGGATCCGGCCGAGTTCCTGCGGGAGGCGGAGCCGCTCCTAGTGGCCGACGAGGCGCGGCACAACCTCGTGCTCGGGATCGCGGGCCAGCTCCGCGACGGCTTGCACGAGGAGCACCGGCTCTGGCTCGTCCGCGACGCCGGCCGCCCGGCTGCGGTCGCGCTGCGGACGCCGCCGTACAACCTCATCCTCGCGCGGCCGGAGTCGGACGCCGCGCTCGAGGCGCTCGCGGACGGGCTCGCGGAAGAACCGCTCCCGGGAGTGGTCGCGGCGCTCCCCGAGGTGGCTGCGTTCGCCGAACGCTGGTGCGCGCTCACCGGCGCGACCGCCCGGACGACGCTGCGCCAGGGGATCTACGAGCTCGACCGCGTCGAGGAGCCGCCGCGGCCGCCGGGCGAGGTTCGCGTCGCACACGAGTCGGACCGGGCTCTCGTCGTCCGCTGGTCGGCGGCTTTCGCCGACGAGGTCGTCCACGTCGGCGGCCCGGGCCACGACCACGTCGAGCGGGCAGTCGACCGCCGCTTCGTCGCCAGGACGTCGGGGTTCCTGCTCTGGGAGGACGGCGGCGAGGCCGTCTCCCTCGCCGGCTGGGGCGGGCCGACCCCGAACGGGATCCGCGTCGGCCCCGTGTACACGCCGGCCGAGCTGCGCGGCCGCGGCTACGCGACCGCGCTCACGGCCGAGCTCTCGCAGCAATTGCTCGACGGCCGCCTCTTCGCCGGCGGCCGCCGATTCTGCTTCCTCTACACCGATCTCGACAACCCGACCTCGAACGCGATCTACGCGCGGATCGGCTACCGCCGCGTCTGCGAGTCGGCCGAGATCGCGTTCGCCAAATCCTCCTAGAAGAGCTTCTGGAGCTTCATCGCCGCGCCCATGTCGCCCTTGAGCTTGAGCTTGCCGGTCATGTAGGCGCTCGTCGGATTCTGCTCGCCGGAGACGATCTTCTCGAAGATCTCCTGCGAGGCGCTGATCGTGACGTCCGCGTCGCCGGCCCCCTCGTCGACGCTGACGCTGCCGTCCTCGACCTTCACCGTCCACTGGCCGGCGCCCTCGATGTCGAAGACGTAGGAGTTGTTCATGCCCTCCGTCTTCGTCGCGTCCGCCCGTGCGGGCAGCGTCTCGAAGAACTCCTGCACGGTCTCTGCCATCTCGTCGCTCCTTCTCGGGGGTTGCGGGGCGAGTCTATGCCCCGAGGCGCTAGCATCGCGGCGCGATGAGCGTGACCGTCGGGATCGCCCTGCCCGGGCAGGAGCACGCAGACGCGCTCGCCCTGCCGGTTGCGCAGACGCCCGGCGGCGAAGGTGCGCGGATCGTCGAGGAGAAGCTCGGCGGCCGGCTGGCGCGCCTGCGCGAGAGCGGCGACCTCCGCGGCGAGCGCGGCGAGGCGCTCCTGCTCCATCTCGACGGCGAGCTCGACGCACCGCGCCTCGTGGCGGCCGGCGTCGGCGCGAGCGAGACGGTGGACGCCGACGCGCTGCGCACCGCCGGCGCCGCGGCCGCGAACGCGCTCTCGCGTGTCGGGGGCACCCTCGTCTGGCTGCTCGACGAGACGCTGCCGGTGCCGCTGCCCGAGCAGGCGGCGGCGCTCGTCGAGGGGACGATCCTCGGCTCCTATTCGCCCGGCCGCTGGAAGACGAAGGACGAGACCCGTGCGCCGGAGCGGATCGTCATCGGCCAGGGCGAGGACCCCGGCCTGCGCGAGGCCGTCGAGCGGGCCGCGCTCGTCGCGGAGCGCGCGAATCGCGCACGCGACCTCGTGAACATGCCGCCGAACGAGCTCACGCCGGTCGCGCTCGCCGAGCAGGCTGAGGCGCTGGCCGCCGAGCACGAGCACCTGAGCGTCGAGGCGCTCGCTCCGGCGCAGATGCGGGAGCTCGGGATGGGCGCGCTCCTCGCGGTCGGGCAGGGCAGCCGGAACGAGCCGCGGCTCGTCGTCCTCCGCCACGAGCCGCCCGCGCCCACGCATCGCGACCTCCTCCTCGGCCTCGTCGGCAAGTCGATCACGTTCGACGCCGGCGGGCTCTCGCTCAAGCCGCCGGCCGGGATGGTGGACATGAAGGGCGACATGGCGGGCGGCGCGGGGACGCTGCACGGGATCGGCGCCCTTGCAGCGCTCGGCACTCCCGTGCGCGCGATCGCCGTCCTCGCCGCGGCGGAGAACCTTCCCGGCGGCGGCGCCTTCCGCCCGGGCGACATCCTCCGCGCCGCGAACGGCAAGACGATCGAGATCGTCAACACCGACGCCGAAGGGAGGCTCGTGCTCGCCGACGCGCTCTGGTATGCGCGCCGCGAGGGTGCGACGCACCTCCTCGACCTCGCCACGCTCACCGGCGCGATGGAGCTCGCGCTCGGCGACCTCTACGCCGGCGTCTTCGCGACCGACGACGAGTGGCGCGAGCGGATCGTCGAGGCCGGCCGTCTCAGCGGCGACCTCGCCTGGCCCTTCCCGCTCCACCCGCGCTTCCGCCGCTACATCGACTCCACCTTCGCGGACATGAAGAACGGCTCGAGCCTCCGCCAGGCGTCGCCCGCCCTCGCCGCCGAGTTCCTCCACGAGTTCGCCGGCGACGGGCCCTGGGCGCACGTCGACATGGCGGGCCCGGGCTTCCTCGAGCGCACCCGCGGCGACTACCTGCGCGTGCCCGGCGGGACCGGCTACGGCGTGCGGTTGATCGCCGAGCTCGGCAGGCTGCTGAGTTGAACCTGGACCTGACGGACGAGCAGGAGCTCGTCCGGCGCACCGTTCGCGAGTTCGCCGAGACGCGAGTCGCGCCGGTCGCGGAGGAGCTCGACCGCGAGGAGCGCTTCCCGTACGAGCTCGTCGCGGAGCTCGGCGAGCTCGGCTTGATGGGCCTGCCGGTGCCCGAGGAGTACGGCGGCGCCGGCGGCGACACGATCTCGTACGCGATCGCGATCGAGGAGCTGACGCGCATCGACTCGTCGGTCGCGATCACCGTCGCCGCGCACACGTCGCTCGGGACGATGCCGATCCTGCTCTTCGGCAGCGAGGAGCAGAAGCGGGAGTGGCTACCGCGGCTCGCCTCCGGCCAGAGTCTCGCCGCGTTCGGGCTGACCGAGCCGGACGCCGGCTCCGACGCGGGCGCGACCCGCACGCGCGCCGAGCTGCGCGACGGCCAGTGGCTGATCGACGGCTCGAAGATCTTCATCACGAACGCCGGCACGGACATCAGCGCCTGCGTCACGATCACCGCGCGCACGGGAGAGGACGAGATCTCGAATCTCATCGTCCCGAACGGCACTCCCGGCTACGAGATCTCGCCGCCGATGCACAAGCTCGGCTGGCACGCCTCCGACACCCGCGAGCTGTCCTTCCGGGGCTGCGCGGTGCCCGAGGGCAACCTCCTCGGCGAGCGCGGGCACGGCTTCTCGCAGTTCATGGAGATCCTCGACGGCGGCCGCATCTCGGTCGCCGCGATGGGAGTCGGGCTCGCGCAGGGCGCGTACGACCTCGCAGCGGCCTACGCACGCGAGCGGCACCAGTTCGGACGGCCGATCGCCGACTTCCAGGCGGTGCGCTTCCAGCTCGCCGACATGGCCACGGAGATCGAGGCCGGCCGCCAGCTCGTCCGCCGCGCAGCGTGGCTCAAGGACGAGGGCCGCCCGTTCGCGCTCGCCGCCGCGCAGGCGAAGCTCTACACGGGGCTCCTCTCCAGCCGAGTCGTAAACGCGGCGCTGCAGATCCACGGCGGCTATGGGTTCATGGACGAGTTCCCGATCTCGCGTCTCTACCGGGACCAGAAGATCCTCGAGATCGGCGAGGGCACGAACGAGGTGCAGCGCATGGTGATCGCGCGCCATCTCGGCCTCTAGACGGCACAATCGGCGTGTGCTTCCGGTCGTCGCAGCAGCCGTCGCCGCCGGGTTCTTCGTGCAGGCGGTCGTCAGGCTCCGCCGCCGCGGACGTCCCGACCTCGCGGGATGGGACCGCGTCGCGCTCTTCGGCGCCGGCCTCGCGCTGACGGTCTTCGCGCTCGTCGGGCCGCTCGACCGGATCGCGGACAACGACCTGCTCTCGGCGCACATGGCCCAGCACGTGCTGATCGGCGACCTGGGACCCGCGCTCATGGTGACCGCCGTCCGCGGGCCGCTACTCGTGTTCCTCCTCCCCGCTCCGCTGCTCGCGCCGCTCGCCCGGAGCCCCCGGCTGCGCACGGCCCTGTCCGGGCTGCTGCGGCCGCGCGTCGCCTTCGCCCTCTGGGCGGCGAACCTCGCGACGTGGCACGTCCCCTACCTCTACGACCTCGCGCTCGCGCACCAGACCCTCCACGACTTCGAGCACGTCTGCTGGATGGTCTGCGGGACGCTCGCGTGGACGCTGCTCGTCGATCCGGGCTCGCACCGGCGGCTCAGCGTCGGGGGGAGGATCGCGCTCGCGGCCGCGATGTTCGCCGCCGGCCAGATCCTGAGCGACGTGCTCGTCTTCTCGTTCACGCCGCTCTTCTCGTGGTACCACGGCGCGTACGGGATCTCGGCGCTCACCGACCAGCAGCTCGCGGGGATCGTGATGATGGTCGAGCAGCTCGTGACGCTCGCGACGTTCGCCGCGCTTCTTCTCTGGCCGCGGCGACGAAGAGCGCCGGCGGTCCGACTCGCTGCGTCGGCGACGTGAGCCCGACCTCGTTCAGCTTCGAGCCGCTCTACCTCGTGCTCTCGGCGGCAGCCGCCGGGCTCTACTGGCAGGCCGCAAGACGGCAAGTTGCAAATTACAACTCGGCGGTTCCGCGCTGGCGGGTGGCCGCGTTCGCCTCCGGGCTCTTCCTCATCGCGGCCTCGCTCAACTCGCCGCTCGAGACGATCTCCGACCACTACCTCCTGCTCATGCACCTGCTCCAGAACGCGCTGATCGCGGACGTCGCTCCGCTGCTCGTCATGCTCGGGCTGACGCCGGCCATGCGGGAGGGGCTCGCGAAGCGAGGGGCGGGACGGCTCCGCCTGCGCTGGATCCTGCCGATCTGGCTCGCCGCCTGGTACTGCACGCACATCGCGCCGTTCTACGACTGGGCCCTGCGAACCGGCTGGGGCCTGAACGTCGAGCACGCGATCCTCATCGCCGCCGGCCTCCTCTTCTGGTGGCCGATCGTGAGCGGCCGCCTGGCGCCGGCGATGGGACTCGCCTATCTCGGCGTCGCGTTCTTCGGCTCGGCCTTCCTCGGGCTCGCGTACATCTTCTCGACCACGCCGTTCTATTCGTTCTACGTCCATGCCCCGCGGCTCTGGGGGCTCTCGCCGGCGCGCGACCAGAACCTCGGCGGGATCCTGATGAACGGAGAGCAGACGCTCGTCTTCCTGCTGACGATCGGGTACTTCGTCCTCCGTCTCCTCGACGAGGAGCACGCGGGCGGACGCGACGGCGAGCCGGCGACGCTTTCGGATTTGTAGCCGCCTGCGGTGCTACGTTCGCGCGATGCTGTTCCGCCAGTTCGTCGACGACGACCTCGGCTGCGCGTCCTATCTCGTCGGCGACGAGCAGGCGGGCATCGCGGTCGCGGTCGACCCGCCGTACGCGATCGAGCCGCTGGTCGAGGAGGCGGAGCGCCGCGACGTCCGCATCGTCGCCGTCCTCGAGACGCACACGCACGCCGACCACGTCTCCGGCCACGGGCGCCTCGCGCTCGAGCACGGCATCCCGGTGCGCGTCCATTTCGCCGCCGGCGCCGCGTTCGCCCACGAGCCGCTCGACGACGGGAGCGAGCTCGAGCTCGGCGACGTCGTCGTCCGGACGCTGCACACGCCCGGCCACCGGCCGGAGCACTGCTGCTTCGCGGTCGTCGACCGCTCGCGCGGCGACGAGCCCTGGCTCGTCCTCACCGGCGACTCGCTCTTCGTCGGCGACACGGCCCGGCCCGATCTCGCCGTCGAGGCGCAGGAGGGCGCGCACGATCTCTTCCGGAGCCTGCAACGGCTCGTCGCGCTCGGAGACGGCGTCGAGGTCTTCCCCGGCCATGTCGCCGGCTCGCTCTGCGGCGCGGCGATGAGCTCGAAGGCGTCGACGACGATCGGCTTCGAGCGGCGCTTCAACCGGGCGCTCGGCGAGGACGAGACCGGCTTCCTCGCGGCCGCCGCCGGGCCGCAGCCGCCCCGGCCGCCGAACATGGAGCGGATCGTCGAGCTGAACCGGGGCGCGTTCCTCGGCTCGCAGCCGCCGCTCTCGCGCGTCGAGCGGGCGCCCGAGAGCGCGACCATCCTCGACGTGCGTCCGACGGCGGCGTACTCCGCGGGGCACCGGCCCGGAGCCGTCGGCGTTCCCGTCTCCGGCTCGAGCTTCGCCACGAAGGCCGCCTTCGTCCTTCCCGACGGGCCGCTCGTCCTCGACGCGACGGACGAGGCCGAGGCGCTGCGCGCGGTGCGGGCGCTGCAGGCGGTGTCGCTCTTCGACGTCGCGGGCTGGCGCAACGGCGGCGGCGACGAGCCGCTCGAGCCTGTCTCGCTCGACGAGCTCGAGCTTCTGCTCGCGGACGACGCCGTCGAGCTGCTCGACGTGCGCGAGGCGGACGAGCGCGACGGCGGGCACATCCCGGGCTCACGTCATCTTCCCTACCGCACCGCGCGCGGCGCGGCCGAGGCCGGGCTGCTCGACGGCCGGCCGGTCGTGACGATCTGCGAGTCGGGCCCGCGGGCGGCCATCGCCGCGAGCGTCCTCCGCGCCGCCGGCATCGACGCGCGGCCCGTGCTCGAGGGCGGCATCGCCACCTGGCGTGCGAACGGCGGCGAGACGACCTCCTTCCGGCGCTGCGGCTCGTAGGCGGCTTCCGCCCTGCGGAGAACCCGCACGCGAGGCGGGAGGATGCACGGGCGTTCGCACGGCGCGCTTCGGCTAGCGTCGAGTCGATGGGTCGAGCCGAGCCGGCGAGACGCGGTGCGTCGGTCCTGACCCGGCAGGAGTGGTTCCGCCTGTCCGGTCTGGCCGGGGCGGTCGCGGTGCTCCACCTGGTCGGCTGGGGGCTGTTCCTCTACTACTCCCACCGGAACGTCGCGCTCGCCGGTCTCGGGACGCTCGCCTACACGTTCGGGCTCCGGCACGCGTTCGACGCCGACCACATCGCAGCGATCGACAACACGACCCGGAAGCTCCTGCAGGACGGCAGGCGGCCGGTCGGCGTGGGCTTCTTCTTCAGCCTCGGCCATTCGACGATCGTCTTCGCTCTCGCCGCCGGGCTCGCCGTCGCCGCCAGGACGGTGACGAGCGGCATTCCGACCCTCCAGAGCTACGGCGGCTACGTCGGCGCCGGCGTCTCGGGCAGCTTTCTCTGGCTGATCGGAATCCTCAACCTGCTCGTGCTGCTCGACATCGTTCGCGTCTTCCGCGAGATGCGCGGAGGCACATACGATCGCGAGACGCTCGAGCGGCGACTGCTCGAGCGCGGCCTGATGAACCGGTTCCTCGGGCGCTTCGCCCGGCGCGTGCGCGCGAGCTGGCAGATGTATCCGCTCGGACTTCTGTTCGGGCTCGGATTCGACACCGCCACCGAGGTCGGACTGCTCGCCCTCGCCGCCGGCGTGGCCACCCACGACGTACCGGTTCCCGCGGTGCTGTCCCTGCCGATCCTCTTCGCGGCCGGGATGAGCCTCATGGACACGGCCGACGGCGCGTTCATGAGCCGCGCGTACGGCTGGGCCTTCTCGAACCCGGTGCGCAGGGTCTACTACAACATCACGATCACGACGCTTTCCGTCGCCGTCGCACTCGTGATCGGCACGATCGAGCTGCTGCAGGTCGTGGCCGCGAAGCTCCATCTCGGCGGCGGCGTCTGGGGCTTCGTCGCCGGGCTCGACTTCGGGACGATCGGCTACGGGATCGTCGGCCTCTTCGTCCTCACCTGGGCGGCCTCGATCGCGCTCTGGCGAGCTCGCCGCATCGAGCAGCGCTGGGGCGGCTACATCGCGGACTAGAGCTGCCGGCGGAGCTCGGGCTCAGTCGAGCCGGTCGACCGGATAGCCCCAGTCGCGCATCTGCGCGAGGAGCTGGTCGCAGTGCGCGGGATCGCGCGTCAGGAGCGTGAGCTCGACTCCCGTGTGCCCGACCGGGACGCCCGCCGCCTCGCGCTGGTGCTCGACCTCGACGACGTTCACACGCTCCGCGGCGAGCAGGTCGAGGAGCTTCGCGAGCTCTCCGGGCCGGTCGAGCACGCGCGTCCGCAGCACGAGGTAGCGGCCGCTCGCAGCGAGGCCGCGGCGCATCACCTGCACCATGAGCGAGGCGTCGATGTTCCCGCCGGAAAGGACGGCGAGCGCCGCCCCGTCGCCGCCGACGAGCCCGCCGAGGATCGCGGCCACGCCGACGGCTCCCGCGCCCTCGACCACGAGCTTCGTTCGCTCGACCAGGAGGACGATCGCCTCCGCGATCTGCTCGTCCTCGACCGCGACGATCTCGTCGAGCGTCTCCTCGAGGATCGACATCGTCAGCTCGCCCGGCGCCTTCACCGCGATCCCGTCGGCGATCGTGTAGCCCGAGCCGCCCGGCAGCGTGCCCGCGGCCTGCACGCCGACGAGCCGCAGCTTCGGCCGGACGGCCCGCAGCGCAAGCGAGATCCCCGATGCGAGCCCGCCGCCGCCGATCGGGATCACGACCGTCTGGAGATCCTCCACCTGCTCCGCGAGCTCGAGGCCGATCGTCCCCTGGCCGGCCAGCACGAGCGGATCCTCGAACGGGTGGACGAAGACACCGCCGCTCTCGTCCAGGTACGTCCGGGCGGCCTCGAGCGCCTCCTCGAACGCCGGGCCCGTCAGCTCGACGTCCGCGCCGTAGCTGCGGGTCGCGTCGACCTTCGCCATCGGTGCGTCCTGCGGCATGAAGATGCGGGCAGGCGCGCCCACCTCCCGCGCGGCCCACGCCACAGCCTGTCCGTGGTTCCCGGCGCTCGCTGCGACGACGCCAGCCGACCGCTGCTCGGGCTCGAGGGACGAGACCTTCGTGTACGCGCCACGGATCTTGAAGGAGCCCGTGCGCTGGAGGTTCTCGGCCTTGAGCTCGACCCGGCGGCCGGCGAGCCGGGACAACGTCTCGGAGGGGTAGACCGGCGTGACGCGCGCGACCCCGAGGAGCCGCTCGCGCGCCCGCTCGATCTCAGGAAGCCCGGGGAGGCCCGCCGTCGCCATCGTCGATCCGGAACACCTTCTCGAGTATCTCCCGTACCGCGGTCAGCGGGTCGAGCTCGCGGGCCTGCACCTCGGCGAGCAGCCGCCGCAGCTCGGCGTCCTCGGCGACCGCCTGCTCGAGGTGCCGCTTCGCGCGGCTCGACGCGACGGCGAAGACCTCGCGCGCGAGATTCGCCCGGCGCCGCTCGTCGAGCCGGCCGCTCTGCGAGAGAAAGGCGCGATGCGCCTCGAGCTGCTCCCACAGCTCGGGCACGCCCTCACCGCGGAGCGCCTCGGTCAGCACGATCGGCGGGCTCCACTCGCGGTCGCGGTCGAGCGCGAGGATCGACCTCACGTCGTTGAGCATCGTCTTCGCCGCCGGATGGTCGAGCTTGTTGATCGCGATCACGTCGGGAATCTCCATGATCCCGGCCTTCAGCGCCTGCACGGCGTCGCCTGAGCCTGGCATGAGCACGAGCAGGACGGTATCGGCGATCCCGATGATCTCGACCTCGCTCTGGCCGGTTCCGACCGTCTCGAGGAAGACGAGATCCTTGCCCGCCGCGTCGAGGACGAGCAGCGCCTGCAGCGTCGCCTCTGCCAGGCCGCCGAGATGCCCGCGGGTCCCCATCGACCGGATGAACACCTGCGGGTCGAGGAAGTGGTCGCTGAGCCGGATCCGGTCGCCGAGCAGCGCGCCCTGCGAGAACGGGCTCGACGGGTCGACCGAGACGACGCCGACCGAGACGTCGCTCGTCCGGACATGGCGGATGAGCGCCGAGACGAGACTCGACTTGCCGACGCCGGGCGGCCCGGTCAGGCCGATCGAATACGCGGAGCCGGTCTGCGGATAGAGATCGGCGATGACGTCGTAGGCGAGGGGATCGCCGTTCTCGACGAGCGTGATCGCGCGCGCGAGCGCCCGCCGGTCGCCGTCACGGACACCGGCGGCGAGGGTCTTCCGTGTCCAGTCGCGGCGGCCGGCCACCGCCGGAATCTACTCAGTTGGCGGGGACGGCCGCCACGCTCGTCCGCGTCTCCGCATCGGCCGGCGCCTCGCCGCCGAGGTTGCGCGCGAGCGCCCAGCCCGCGACCGCCGAGAGCGCGACGGCCACGCCGGCGCCGCCCCAGATCCAGCGGGCCCCCGCACGATGGAGCTCGAGCCCGCCAACGGCCTCCCCCACGCCGACGAGGAGGTACGTCGCGCTCATCACGAACGTGAGCGCGCGGCCGCGCAGCAGGTCGAACGTCCCGCGCTGCACGAGGAGCGCGTTCGCCGCGACGGCCGTCCCGTTGCCGACGCCGGCTACGACGCAACACGCGGCGGCGACCCAGATTCCGGGACTGACGGCCGCCCCGCCATAGCCCGCCGCGAGCACCGCGAGACTCCCTCCGTAGACGGCGGCAACACCGAAGCGATCGAGGAGTGCCGCGCTCGCGAAGCCGCCGAGCACGAGACCGGCTCCCATCGAGCCGTAGAGGAGCCCGTAGCCGAAGTCCCCCGCGTGGAACGTGTTCTTCGCGAGGAAGATCTCGGCGAGGTTCACGCCGCCCATGCCGAGCGAGGCGATTCCCCACGCGACGAGCACGGCGAGCATCGAGCGGGAGCGGAGCGCGGCGCCGAAGCCGTCGGCGAGGTCGCGCCAGTGGCCGCGCGAGAGCGCCCGCTCGCTCTGCAGGAGCCGCGGCGGGATCCGCACGACGAGCGCGATCGAGACGACGAACGACGCGGCGTTGATCGCGTACGCGGCCGACGGGCCCGCCGCCGCCGTGAGCAGGCCGCCGACGACCGGGCCGACGGCCCAGCTCAGGTTCTCGACCGTCTGGAGGAGCGCGTTCGCGGCCGGCAGCTCCTGCTCGGGCACGAGGTTCGGCACCCCCGCGTAGACCGCGGGCCGGAAGAAGCCCGTCGCCAGGCCTGCCACGAGCGCGAGCGCGACAACGGTCGCCGCGTTCCCGGCGAACGGCAGCGCGACGAAGACGGCGACGCGCACCGCGTCGGCGGCGATCATCAGCGAGCGGCGCTCGAGCCGGTCGAGCAGCGGCCCGAGCAGGAGCCCGACGACGATCGTCGGCAGGAACTCGACGACGAGGACGGCGAAGACCCAAGGGCCCGAGTTCGTCCGATCCTGGACGTCGATCGCCAGCGCGACCATGGCGAGGAGCGTCCCGGCACTCGAGCCGAGCGTCGCGAAGAAGAGGTTGCGGAACCCCGCGAGGCGGAGCGGGGCGAGCTGGTCACGGGAGACCCTCACAGGCGTCCGCCGGAAGCTACCACCTGCGCTTTCCGCTTACGAGGCGCCCGAAAGGACGTGTCCCAGAGCGCCCGCGAAGACCTCGTTCTCCTCCGGCGTTCCGACGGTGACGCGGATCGCCTCGGGCGCGCCGAAGCCGGCGAGCGGCCGGACGATGACGCCTTCGCGTAGGAGCCGTTCGAACATGTCCCGTCCGTCGCCGACGTCGGCGAAGAGGAAGTTGCCGAACGCCGGCCCCGCCGGCTCGAGCCCGTGCGCGCGGAGGATCTCGCCGAGGCGGCCCCGCCCGGCAGCGTTCAACCCGCGGCGGCGAGCGATCTCCTCCGGGTCGTCGAGGCTCGCGAGCGCTGCGACCTGACCGGTCGCCGTGACCTCGAACGCACGCCGTACCTTGCTCGTCGCGACGACGACGTCGGCCGGCGCGACCCCCCAGCCGACGCGCAGCCCGGCGAGGCCGTAGATCTTCGAGAACGTCCGGAGGACGACGAGCCGCCGCCCCTCCCGGAACAGCTCGAGGCCGTCGAGGTAGTGAGGGTCGTCGATGTACTCGAAGTAGGCCTGGTCGAGCACGCAGAGGACGTGCTCGGGCAGGCGATCGAGGAACCCGAGCAGCTCGTCCCGCCCGTTCGCCGTCCCGGTCGGGTTGTTCGGGTGGCAGACGAAAACGAGCTTCGTCCGCGGCCCGATCGCCTCGAGCAGACCCCCGAGGTCGTATGCGTGGTCGCGCAGCGGCACCTTGCGCGCGACCGCGCCGAGCTTCTGCGCCATCAGGACGTAGCTCGGGAAGGAGGGCCAGCCGCAGACGATCTCGTCGCCCGGCTCGAGCGCCGCGAGCGAGAGGAAGTCGACGATCCCGTCCGCTCCCGGGCCGACGATCACCTCCTCGAAGGCGACGCCGTTCCGCTCCGCGAGCGCGCGCCGGAGCGCCCAGGCGCCGCCGTCGGGGTAGCGGTTCAGCTCGCGCGCGGCCCGCTCGAGCGCCTCGAGCGCAGCGGCGAACGGCGGGAACGGCCCCTCGTTCGACGCGAGCTTGACGACTCGGTCGAGGCCGAGCTCCCGCTGCACCTCCTCGACCGGCTTGCCCGGCTCGTACGGGACGAGATCCGCGATCGACGAACGGAAGAAGCTCAGCGCGCCTGCCCTCGACGCTTCCATGGCAGCGCGCCGCGGAGTCGTTTCGCCTTCCGCCGAGCGACCACCTTCCCCACCTTGAGCGTGGCCCAGCCGACGAGCGCGTTCCGCCTGTTGACGATCCCCATCGCCCCTCCTTCCGCGTCGCCGCCGAGGCTACCGGATCCCATGGAAGAGCCGCCCTGCGGGCGGCGGCTCTTCCGGAGAGAAACAGGCTCCGAGCGTAACGCGGGCGGCGCGCCGGCTCGGAACCGGGACGAGGATGTCCGCCGCTGTTATCGCGCATCCGGCCGCGCCGCGCGCCCGAATCGCCACCGCTTTTACCGAGCGCTTACGCGGTCGCCGTGGCGCGCGGCTTGCGATTCGGCACATGGATCGCCCGCCCGAGCGCCACGAGGCCCGCCTCCTTGATCGCCTCCGACAGCGTCGGATGCGGCGCGATCCCGTCCGCGACCGTCTCGACGGTCGACTCGGCCTCGATCGCGACGACGCCCGCCTCGACCATGTCGGTCACGTGCGGGCCGACCATGACGAGCCCGAGCAGCTCGCCGTAGCGAGTCTCGTGGATCGACTTGACCCAGCCGACCGTCTCGTCCTGCATCACGGCGCGGGCGTTCGCGATCCACGGGAACCGGCCGACCGCGACATCGTCGCCGTACCGCTCGCGCGCCTCCGCCTCGGTGAGGCCGACGGACGCGATCTCGGGCTCCGTGTAGATCGGCCGCGGGATCGCCCGGCTGTCGAACACCGCCTCGTGGCCGGTGGCGTTCTCGGCCGCGACCTCGCCCTCGCGGAAAGCGGTGTGCGCGAGCTGCCAGTAGCCCGCGCAGTCGCCGACCGCGTAGATGTGCGGGACGCTCGTGCGCCGGTGGTCGTCGGTCGCGACGCCCTTCCGCGGGTCGAACTGGACGCCGGCCGCCTCGAGACCGATTCCCTCGACGAGCGGGGCGCGGCCGACGCTCACGAGCATCAGGTCGGCCTGGACGGCCTCGCCGTCGCCGTAGTGGACCGTCAGCTGCGACCCGTCGTCGTCCACCTTCGAGCACTGCTTGCCGAGCTGGAGCGAGATGCCGCGCCGCTCGAACTGCTTCGCGAGCTCCTTCGCGGCGTCGGCGTCCTCCTGCGGGATGAGCGTGTCGAGCATCTCGACGATCGTCACCGCCGAGCCGAAGCGGGAGAAGATCGAGGCGAACTCGCAGCCGATGATGCCGCCGCCGAGGACGACGAGCCGCTGCGGCACCTGCTCCTGCGCGAGCAGCCCGGTCGAGTCGACGCAGCGAGGCGAGGCGAGGCCCTCGATCGGCGGCCGCAGCGGATACGACCCGGTGGCGACGATCGCCGAGCGGAACGTGACGTCCTCCCCGCCTTCGACCGAGATCGTGTTCGCGTCCCTGAACGTCCCCGCGCCCTTCACCCACTCGACGCCGTTCGCCTTGAAGAGGCCCGCGACGCCCTGCGTCATCTGCTCGACGACGCCGGCCTTCCACGCGTTCGACGCCGCGAAGTCGAGGTGCGCCTCGCCGACCCGGACGCCGAACTTCGCAAAGGACTCCTCCGCCTCCTTGAGCGCGAACGCGGTCTGCACCCACGCCTTCGTCGGGATGCAGCCGACGCGCAGGCAGGTGCCGCCGAGCTCGGGCTCCTTCTCGATGCAGGCGACCTTCGCGCCGAGTTGCGCGGCGCGGATCGCGGCGGTATAGCCGCCCGGGCCTCCTCCCAGTACGGCGACGTCGACGTCCATGCTCATCTCCTGGTCTCGTTTCCCGTGAGGCTAGTCAGAGGTCCGCCACCATCGTCACGGTTCCGTCCTCACGGTGGAGCTCGTGAAAGCCGTGCCTCTCGTAGAAGCGGGTCTGTCCCGCCTCGGCGCTCAGGCTGACGCGCGGAAAGCCGTCGCTGCGGGCGCGGACGAGCAGCGCCTCGAGCAGCTCGGCTCCCGTGCCGTGGCCGCGATGGCTCGGGACGACGGCAATCGTCAGCTCCGGTGTCTCCTCGTCGACGAAGCCGAACCCGGGCTCGCCGGCCGTGAAGAGCCGGTACCAGGCGGCGCCGTAGACGTTCGGCCCCTCGAACGCGACGACTCCGGCATCGCCGCGGCGGCCCCAGTTCTGGACGTAGCGGAAGACGGGCAGGTCCGGATCCTGCGCCATCCGCCAGTGGTAGGCGTGGCGCAGCATGTCGCGGAGAAAGCGCGTGTCCTGCCGGTCTACTGGTCGGAGCACGGCAAGAGTGTAGGGGCGCGGCTCCGGTCGGGGACGTCGACCTACGCGGCGCTGTCAGAGAGCGAGCCCCGGATCCTCGAGGCCCTCCTTCACCGTCTGGAGGAAGCCGGCCGCCGGGGCGCCGTCCACCGCGCGATGGTCGAACGTGGCGGTCAGGGTCACCATCGGCCGCACGACGACCTCCCCGCCGGACGCGACCGCGCGATCCTCGGTCGCGCCGCAGGCGACGATCGCCGCCTGCGGCGGGTTGAGGACGGCGGTGAAGCTCTCGACCGCGAACATGCCGAGGTTCGAGATCGTGAAGGTCCCGCCCTCGAGATCCTCGGTGCGCAGCTTGTTGTCGCGTGCCCGGCCGACGAGGTCGGTGCGGACGGCGGCGATCTCGGCGAGCGAGAGTCGCTCCGCGCCGCGGATCACGGGGACGACCAGCCCCTGCGGCGCCGCGACGGCGATGCCGACGTTCGCGCTCGGATGGAGGACGATCGCCTCCTCCGTCCACTCGGCGTTCACCTCGCGATGGCGCATGAGCGCGGCGGCGCAGACCTTCGTCAGCAGGTCGGTGACCGTGACCCGAACCTCCGGGTCACGCTCGCGCAGCCGCGCGACGAGCGCGTTCACGCGCGTCATGTCCGCCGACGCCTGGAGCTGGAAGACGGGCACCTCCCACGCCTGCGTCAGGCGGCGCGCAATCGTGCGGCGGACGTTCGTGACCGGGATCGAGAGGCCGGTGGCAGGCAGCCGACTTTCGGCGGCAGGTTGGCTTTCGGGGACAGTCTGGTAGCTGCCACCCGACTCATCCGGCTCCGCGCGCTCGACGTCCTCGGCGACGATGCGGCCGTCCGGGCCGGTACCGCGGAGCGAGCGGAGGTCGACGCCGCGCTCGCGGGCGATCCGGCGCGCGAGCGGCGACGCCTTGATCCGGCCGTTGGCCGCACTCGAGAGGCTGGTAGCAGGTACCCGACTTTCGGCGGCAGATTCGCTTTCGACGACAGACTGGTAGCTGCTACCCGGCTCGGAAGACGAGGCGTCCGGCACGGACGGCGCCTCCTCGCCCTCTGCGCCGATGAACGCGACCGTGCGTCCCACCGGCACCTCGCCCCCGGCCACCGCGATCCGGAGCAGGACGCCGCTCGTCTCCGCCTCGACCTCCTGCGTCACCTTGTCGGTGTCGAGCTCGAAGAGCGGCTCGCCCTTCTCGACCTGCTCGCCCTCGGCCTTGAGCCACTTGACGATCGTCCCCGACTCCATCCCCTGGCCGAGCCGGGGCAGGATCACCTCGGTCGCCATCAGGTCCTCCCGACGGTCCGCCTGATCGCGGCGAGGACGTCCGCGGCATGCGGCACGACGAAGTTCTCCATCACCGGCGCGAACGGGAGCGGCGCGAACTTCGCGCCCACCCGCTCGATCGGGGCGTCCAGCCAGTCGAAGGCCTGGTACTGGAGCACGGCGGCGACCTCGGCGCCGAAGCCCATCCGGGTCACGGCCTCGTGGGCGACGACGGCACGGTTCGTCTTCTTCACCGACGCAACGAGCGTCTCCTCGTCGAGCGGCTGCAGCGTGCGCGGGTCGACGACCTCGACCGAGATCCCGTCGCGCTCGGCCTCCTCGGCCGCCCTCAAGCTCTCGTGGACGAGCCTCCCGGTCGCGATCACGGTCACGTCCCCGCCCTCGCGGTGCACACGCGCCTTCCCGAGCGGGATCGGCTCGATCTCCTCCGGCACGTCGCCCTTGATCGGATAGAGCGTCCGGTGCTCGAAGAAGACGATCGGGTTGTCGTCGTAAATCGACGACCACAGGAGCCCCCGGACGTCCTCGGGCGTCGAGGCGAAGACGACCTTCAGGCCCGGGATGTGCACGAACCACGCCTCGAGCTGCTGTGCGTGCTGAGCCCCGGGCGACCAGCCGGCGCCTCCCTGCGTCCGGAAGACGACCGGCACGCTCAGCTGCCCGCCGGACATGTAGCGATGCTTCGCCGCCTGGTTCACCACCTGCTCGGCGGCGAGGGTCATGAAGTCCTCGTACATGATCTCGGCGACCGGCCGCATCCCCTGCATCGCCGCGCCGATCGCCGCGCCGGCAAGCGCCATCTCGGAGATCGGCGTGTTGCGGACGCGCTCCGGACCGAACTCGGCGAGCATCCCCTGCGTCACGCCCATCGAGCCGCCCATCTCGGCGATGTCCTCGCCGAGGAGGAACACGTCGTCGTCGGCGCGCATCGCGGTGACGAGCGCGTCGCGAACGGCCTCTCTGTAGGTCAGTTCCGGCATCTAGGCGTACACGTTCTTCAGTGCGTCCTCGGGAGCGGGATCGGTCCCGGCCTTCGCGAACTCGACCGCCGCCTCGACGATCTCCGTCACCTCGGCGTCGAGCTCGGCGTAGTCCTCGTCCGACAGCTCGATCTTCGCGCGCAGCAGCTCGATCGGGTCGCGCTCCTCGCGCAGCCTCCGCGCCTCGTCGCGGTCGCGGTACACCTGCGGATCGCCGATGTAGTGGCCCGAGAAGCGGACCGTGTCGAGGTGGACGAAGACGGGCCCGTCGCCGCCGCGCGCATGCTCGAGCGCCTTCCGCGTCGTCCTGTAGACGGCCTCGACGTCCTGCCCGTCGGCCTTCACGGTCTTCATCCCGAACGCCTTCGCGCGCTCGGAGAGGTCGCGGATCGGCGAGTGCTGGGACTCGGGCGTCGACTCCGCCCACTTGTTGTCCTCGAGGACGAAGACGGCCGGAACCCGCCAGAGCTGCGCGAGGTTGAGGGCCTCGTGGAAGGTGCCGATGTTCGTCGCGCCGTCGCCGAAGAAGGCGACCGCGACGCGCGGCTCGCCGCGGAGCTGGAAGGCGAGCGCGGCCCCGGTGATCTGCGGCAGGCCGCCGCCGATGACGGCGTTCGCGCCGAGGTTGCCGTGCTCGACGTCGTAGAGGTGCATCGAGCCGCCGTAGCCGTGCGAGCAGCCCTCCTGCTTGCCGTAGAGCTCGGCCATCAGCTCGTTCGGATGCGTCCCCTTCGCGAGCGTGTGTCCGTGGGCGCGGTGCGTCGAGGCGATCACGTCGCCGTCCTCGAGCGCGCGGCAGACGCCGACGGCGCACGCCTCCTGGCCGATCGCGACGTGGAGGAAGCCCGGCAGCTCGCCGGCGCGGAACCGCTCCTCGACCTTCTCCTCGAAGCGGCGGATGAGCAGCATCTCGCGGAGGATGTCCGCGAGGTCGCCCTTCGCGAGGCTCGCACGGTGTTCGACCTTCGCCATCGCGGCTGAGTGTACGGTTCGCGCCGTGAGCCTCGTCGACCAGTGGAACCGCCTGGAAAGCGGCCTGGATCCGAGGTGGAGCGACGCCCGCCTGAGCCTCCGGATCGACCCCGACGGGGCGCGGGACCGCGCTGCTGCGCTGCTCGCGCCGGCCGGCCCGGGCCTCTCCGGCGAGTCGATCCGCTTCTTCGTCGCGCGCTCCGGGCACGGGATCGGACCCGAGGCCGCACGCCGGCTCCTCCGCCGGATCGACGCCGAGGGCATCGACGGCGAGCTGACCCTCGTCGCCGCCGACGAGGCGGAGCCGCAGCCCGAGGTCGCGAGGCCGACGCTCGCGGGCGAGTGGGCTGCCGCGCAGCAGATGCTCCCCTCCGACTGGAGCGACCTCGTCGCCGAGCTCGAGCTCGAGTCGAGCGTCGACGTCGACCGCGCCGCGGTGCTGTGCGCGCCCCTCAACCCGATCCAGAGCACGGGCCAGCCCGGCTTCCGCTTCCGGTGCGCGAGCTCGCGCGGCTACGGCGCGTCCGCCGGCATGGTCGAGAGCTGCCTGCGCCGCCTCGACACCGAGGAGATCGGCGGGCACGTCCGCATCGTCCGCGTCCTCTCCGACGTCCACCCGGTCGGCACGCAGGGAGCCACCTTCCTCGTCGGCCGCCGCCCCGCCTGATGCCCGATCCCGTTTCCTGGAAGGCGGTCGAGAAGGGCTGGGCCGTGTACGACCGCGAGGGCGAGCAGGTCGGAACGGTGCACGAGATCGCGGGCGACACGGAGCACGACATCTTCGACGGCTTCGGGGTGAAGACCGGCACGCTCGGCCCGGTCAAGTACGTGCCGGCCGAGATCGTCGCGAGCATCGCCGTCGGCGAGGTCCGGCTCGAGATCTCGGGCAACGAGGTCGCGCCCCTCGACGACATGCGCGCCGAGGTCGAGGAGCAGATCCTCCCGGTGAAGTCTCGCTGGTACCAGCGGCTCGCCTGGTGGACGACCGGCCGCAACCGGTGAAAACCACGATTACCGGCCGGGCGCGATGGCAAAGGATGTGGGCGTGAACGGCATCGGCCTCTCGGGGGCGACGCGGCGGGTCGCCGACCACGCGCGCTCGTTCGTCCAGCTCGAGCTGCAGCTCGCGGCGGCGGAGGTGAAGCGCAAGCTCGTCGCGCTCGGCGCCGGGATCGGACTCACCGCGTCCGCCGTGCTGCTCGCGTCGTTCGCCGTCGCCTTCGGGCTCGCCGCGGCGACTGCGGGGATCGCGACCGCGCTCCCGGTCTGGCTGTCGCTGCTCGTCATGTTCGGCGGTCTGCTCCTCGTCGCCGCGCTGCTGGGCGGCATCGGCGCCGCGCTCCTGCGCAAGGGTGCGAAGCCGCTCCCCGAGCAGGCGATCGAGGAGGCGCAGCTGACGAAGGAGGCTTTGCGCAATGGCCACTGAGACCGAGCGGGAGCTCAAGCGGGAGCTCGCGGACGAGCGGCGGGAGCTGACGGAGGCCGTCGGCTCGCTCCGCGAGGAGCTGGGCAACGTCGCCGCACGCGGGAAGAAGCTCGGCGCGGCGGTCGGCGCCGCGACGGGCGCGGCGCTCGTCGCGCGACTGCTGCTCCGCCTGAAGCGCGGCTAGTAGGAGGCGCGCAGCTCGGCGCCGAACCTCGACGCGAGCGCTTCGACGACCGCCGCGCGCACCGGCGCGACGTCCTCGTCGGTCAACGTCCGCTCGAGCGAGCCGAAGGCGAGCCGGAACGCGACGGAGCGTTTCCCCTCGCCGGTCTGCGGCCCGCGGTACTCGTCGAAGACGGCGACGTCGCGCAGGAGCTCGCCACCCGCCTCGCGGATCGCGCCGACGAGCTCGGCGGCGGCCACGTCCTCGTCGACGACGAAGGCGAGATCCTGGCGCAGTTCCGGGTAGGGGCTGATCTCCTCGAACCGCGCCGTCTCGGGCGCCGCGGCTGCGAGCGCGTCGAAGTCGAGCTCGAAGGCCCCCCACCTGCCGTAGAGCTGCGCCGGATGGAGCTCGCCGAGCCAGCCCTCCGCGGTGCGAGCAGCCTTGCCGGGATGGAGGAAGGGCTCGCTCGCCCGCTCCCACCGCGGCTCGATCCCGAGCGCGGCGTAGACCCGCTCGACGGCCCACTTCGCCGGCGCGAGCCCGCCGTCGACGATCCCGGCGAGATGCCACGGCTCGCGCCCGACCTCGGGATACGTGCGCGCGATCTCGAACAGCGCGACGCTCTCGACGTCGACCGAGGCGTTCGCGCGGGCGGCCTCGACGAGGCTCGGGAGAAGCGCCTCGCGCATCGCGCCGAGCTCCGCCGAGATCGGCTCGGGCAGGACGATCGCGCCCGCTGCGACGAGGGACGGCGTGTACGTCTCGGAGTAGCCGCAGCCGACGAGCACGTCCTCGACCAGCCGCCGGAGCCGCTGCCAGCGGTTCAGCCGGCCGAACATCGCCTCGCGCGTCGGCAGCGTGAACGGGATCGCGCTCAGCTCGAAGCGCGCGACCTCCTCGACGAGGTCGATCTCCCGCGTCACGTCTCTCGCCCGCCACGTCGGCACCCGGAAGCCGCCGTTCTGCCGCTCGAAGCCGAGCCGCGCGAGGATCTCGGTCTGCCGCGCCGGCGCGATCTCGAGTCCGAGCACCTCGTTCGCACGCGCGGGGCGGAAGGGAACGACCGCCGGCTCGGGCAGATCCCCCCGAACGTCCGCCGCGGCCGTCCAGCGCGCGCCGGCGAGCTCGACGAGCAGCTGCGTCGCGAGCGCGGCCGCCGGCCCCGCGAGGTAGGGATCGACGCCTTTCTCCCACCGGTTCGAGCCCTCGGTGCGAAGCCCGAGCCGCTCGGAGCTGTGGAGGATCCCGATCGGCTCGAAGTTGGCGGCCTCGAGCAGCACCGACATCGTCCGCTCCGACACCTCGGTCTCCTCGCCGCCCATGATCCCGGCGAGCGCGATCGGCCTCTTCGCGTCGGCGATCAGCAGGTCGTCCTTCGTCAGCCGGCGCTCGACGCCGTCGAGTGTCCGAAGCGTCTCTCCCGTCTTCGCGCGGCGGACGGCGACGCGGCCGCCGTCGAGCGCGTCGAAGTCGAACGCGTGCAGCGGGTTGCCCAGCGCGAGCATGACGTAGTTCGTGACGTCGACGACGTTCGAGATCGCGCGAACGCCCGCGTCGCGCAGCCGCGCCTTCAGCCAGAGCGGCGACTCGCCGATCGTCACGTCCCGGAAGAGCCGCCCGACGTAGCGCGGGCAGCCGTCGAGGTCGTCGATCCCGATGTCGAGCGGCTCGTCGCCGGCCTGGGGCGGGTCGGCGCCCGGAAGCGGCGCGAGCTCGCCGTCGAGGAGCGCGGCGACCTCGCGGGCGAGCCCGTAGACGGAGAGGAGGTCGACGCGGTTCCCGGTCGGGTCGACATCGAGGATCTCCTCCACGAGCGGCAGCGCGTCGGCGAGCGGCGAGCCGGGCTCGAGCCCGTCCGCGAGCAGGATGATCCCGCTGTGGTCGGGGCCGAGCTCGAGCTCGTCCTCGGCGAGGATCATCCCCTCGGACAGCTCGCCGCGCAGCTCGCGGCGCTCGAGCGTGAGCCCGTTCGGCAGCGTCGCTCCCGGTCGGGCGACGGCGACGGTCGCGCCGGCGCCGAAGTTCCAGGCGCCGCAGACGATCTGCGCGGCCTCGCCGGCGCCGACGTCGACGCGGCAGAGCTGGAGCCGGTCCGCGTTCGGGTGCTTGCCCGCCTCGAGCACGCGGCCGACGACGAACAGCGAGGGGTCAGCCGGTCCGCGCCGCTCGATCCCGCCCACCTCCGCGGTCGAGATCGAGAGCGCGTCGGCGATCCGTTCCGCGTCGGCGTCGACGCGCACGTACTCGCGCAGCCACGTGAGCGGAACCCTCACCGGAACTGCCTCAGGAAGCGGAGGTCGTCCTCCCAGAACGGCCTGATCGTCGGGATGTCGTAGCGGAGCTGCGCGGCCCGCTCGAGGCCGAGCCCGAACGCGAACCCGCCCCACTCCTCCGGGTCGAGGCCGACGTTCGCGAGCACCTGCGGATCGACCATCCCGGAACCGCCGATCTCGATCCAGCCCGACCACTTGCACGTCGGGCAGCCGCTGCCGCCGCAGACGCCGCACGAGACGTCCGGCTCCATCGACGGCTCGGTGAACGGGAAGTAGTGCGTGCGAAAGCGCACCTCGCGCTCCTCGCCGAAGAGCGCCCGCATCACGTGCAGCAGCGTCCCCTTGAGGTCGGCCATCGTGATTCCGCGGTCGATCGCGAGACCTTCGAACTGGTGGAAGATCGGGAAGCGCGTCGGCGTGATCGCGTCGCGGCGATAGACGCGTCCGATCGACACCATGTAGATCGGCGGCGGCTTCTCCTCGAGGATGTGGATCTGCGACGGCGACGTCTCGGTGCGGAGGACGTGCCCCGCGTCGAGGTAGAAGGTGTCGCCCGCCGAGCGCGCCGGGTGCCATGCCGGGAACGCGAGCTTGTCGAAGTTGTACTCGACCGTCTCGATCTCCCGGTCCTCGCGGATCTCGTAGCCGAGGCCGATGAACGCGTCCTCGACGTCGCGGCGGATCAGCGTCGTCGGATGGAGCGTCCCGCGCGGGCGCAAGCGCACCTCGCCGAGCAGCTCGGCCGGCAGTGTGATGTCGACGCGCTCGCCGGCGAGACGTTCCTCGAGGTCGGCGCGCTCGAGCTCCTCCTGCCGGGCCGCGACCGCCGCCTCGAGCGCCTCGCGCACGGCGTTGAGCGCCATGCCGGTCTCGCGGTCGCGCACTTCGCGGAGCGCGAGCTTGAGCGCGCTGCTGCGACCGAGGTAGTGGACGCGCGCCTCGTCGAGCTCGGCGAGGGTCGTCGCGGCCGCGACGGCGGCGAGCGCCTCCCGCTGCAGGTCGTCGGGGTTCACCGCGGCGACTGTATCCAAGTGCTTCTCCTCCTTTCTCGGGCACGGAGACGACGGCGTGAACGCCCCGGCTCGAGCTACGGAGGAGCCGGCGTCCGGCTAGCGGCGCGCCGACGCCCCGGCAGCGAGCCGGGGCGGGATAAAGGCGAAGACGCGAGCGACGGACATCGGGGCGTGGATACTACCTGCCATGGCCGAATACGACGTCTGGGCGCCCGACTACGACGACTGGGCCGCGGAGATGACCGAGGACGTCCCGTTCTACGTCGACCTCGCGCGGGGGGCCGGCGAGCCGATCGTCGAGCTCGGCGTCGGGACCGGTCGCGTCGCCATCCCGATCGCGCGCGAGACCGGCAAGCGCGTCATCGGCATCGACCGCTCGCCCGCGATGCTCGACGTCGCCCGCGAGCGGGCGGGCGGCCTCCCGATCGAGTTCCGCGAGGGCGACTTCCGCGACTTCGGCGTCGAGGAGCCCGTCGAGCTCGTCATCTGCCCGTTTCGCGCTCTCCTCCATGCCTCGACGTGGGCGGACAAGCGACGGGTCTTCGAGTCGGTGGCGGCCGCGTTGAAGCCGGGCGGCCGCTTCGCCTGGAACGCGTTCGTCTTCAGCCCGTTCATCGCGGCCGAGCTCCACGGCCGGCGCCAGACGCGGGGAGGCGACCTCTGGGAGCTCGTCGAGCAGGTTCCGGCCGACAACCGGATCGACCTCACGCGCGGCCGCGGCGACCGCGAAGACGGGATGGTGCGGCTGTGGTGGGTGACGAAGTCCGAGTGGGACGGACTCGTCGACGTCGCCGGCCTCGAGGTCGAGACCCTCTACGGCTGGTTCGACCGGCGGCCGTTCGACGACCAGTCGCAGGAGTTCGTGTACGTCGTGCGCAAGCCCTGAGCGCCTACGACCCCATCGCGCGCCTGTACGACCCGTGGAGCGCGGGCGTCGTCGAGGACGTCTCCTTCTACGTCGACGAGGCGCTGGCGGCGGGCGGCGAGCTCGTCGAGCTCGGCGTCGGCACCGGCCGGATCGCGATCCCCACCGCGCTCGCGGGCGCGCACGTGATCGGCGTCGACTCCTCGGCCGGCATGCTCGCGGTCTGTGCCGAGCGGGCGCGCGAGGCGGGAGTCGAAGCGCGGATCGATCTCCGGCTCGGCGACCTCCGCCGGCCGCCGGTGGACGAGCGCGTCCCGCTCGTCACCTCCCCGTTCCGCGCCTACCTCCACCTGCGGGACGACGCGGAGCGGCTCGAGGCTCTGCGCGCCGCGCGCGAGCTGCTGCGGCCGGGCGGCCGGCTCGTGTTCGACGTCTTCCGTCCCTCGTGGGACGACATCGAGGAGACGGACGGCCGCTGGATCGAGCGCGAGCCGACCATCGACGAGCGCGCGGATTGGGATCTCGCGGCGCGGACGCTCACGCTCTCGGTACGCGGGCCGCAGGGAGCCTCGACGATGACGCTCTGGTGGCTCGAGCCCGAGCGGTGGCACTCGCTCCTCGCGGAGGCGGGCTTCACGGTCGAGGCCTGCTACGGCTGGTTCGACCGGCGGCCCTACGCGGGAGGTGAGGACACCGTCTGGGTCGCCGTCCGCGAATGATTCCGCAAATTGCGACAAAAACGTTGCGACGAGGTCTTGATCCGGTGACGGCGATTCCCTAGGTTCTCTCTTGCGCCGAGCACGGAGCGCAAGTAGGTCGAAACCTCGACCGAGCGGTCGGACGAAGAGGGAGCAATCCCGAAGCGGAAGGCCGGTTGGATGAGGCGGACGAAAGCGCAACCGGCTCGGCGAATTCTTTGGTCCGGCCCCCGCAAGGGGGCCGGACGCGTTTTGTCCACATTTCCCTAGGCCGGTAGCAGCTACCGTCACGGAACCGTGAACGCACGGTCTGCGGGCGGTCGCAACCGGTTCACCGAGCTGCAATCCGGCGTGACGAAGTCGTGGAGGTAGCTGCTACCGGCCTCGGCGCGCCAGTTCGTAGAGCGCGACCGTTCCGGCCATCGCGACGTTCAGCGACTCGCCCCCGCCCTCACCCAGATAGCCGGGTTGAGGGATCGAGACCCGCTCGTCGCACGCCGCGAGCACGTCCTCCGGGAGTCCTTCCCGCTCCGCGCCGAGCAAGAGGACGAGGTCGCCGTCGACGGCGAGCTCCGGCAACGGCGCGCCACCCTGCGCCACGAGCGCGACTCGGCGCCCGCCCGCCTCGTCGAACGCGGCGAGCGGGACGCGGAAGAGCGCGCCCATCGACGCCCGGACGGCCTTCGGCCCGGTCGGATCGGCGCAGCCGGCGGAGAGGGCGACTCCGGCACCGAACGCGTCGGCCGACCGCAGGAGCGTGCCGAGGTTCCCCGGATCGGCGACGCGCCACAGCGCGAGCGTCACCGGCCGCGTTCCTCGCGGGAGCTCCCGGCGACGAAAGACGGCGACGACGCGCGGCGGGTGCGCGAGAGAGGACACCTCGGCGAGCAGCGGCGGCGAGACGTCCTCGCCGGCCACGAGCACGTCCACCGGCTCGACGCCGGCGGCCCGCGCCGCCTCGACGAGGTCCTCCCCCTCGACCGCGAACAGCCCGAGCTTCTCGCGCCAGCGCCGCTCGCGGAGCTTGCGGACGAGCTTCAGCCGCTCGTTGTCGTGCGAGGTGATCGGGCCGCCCACGGCCGCCTACGGCGGCCGTGCCTTACGGCCGGGCGGCAGCGGCTTCGCCGCCGCCGCTTCCAGCCGACAGGGCGGACTTCGCCTGCTCGGCGATCGCCGCGAACGCGGCCGGATCGCTGACGGCGAGATCGGCGAGCACCTTGCGGTCGAGCTCGATACCGGCCTTCGAGCACCCGTTGACGAACTGGTTGTACGAGAGCCCGTGTGCGCGCGCGGCCGCGTTGATCCGCGTGATCCAGAGACGCCGGAACTCGCGCTTCCGGTTCTTCCGGTCGCGATAGGCGTAGACGAGCGAGTGCTCGACCTGCTCCTTCGCATACCGGTAGTGCGTGCTCTTGCGACCCCAGTAGCCCTTCGCCTGGTCGAGGACCTTGCGGCGCTTCTTCTGCGCGTGGACGGAGCGCTTGACGCGAGGCATTACCCGATCCCCAACAGTTTCTTGACGGCGCTGCGGTCGCTAGGGGCGACCTGCGTGTTCTCCCGTCCGCGCTTCCGCTTCCCCGGGCTGCTCTTGATCAGGTGGCCCGGCGGCGTCGTCCGGTGGCGCCTCCGCCGCAGAATCTTGCCGCCGGCCGTCACCTTGAACCGCTTCTTCGCCGCGCTCTGTCTCTTCATCTTCGGCATCTCGCTTCACTCCTGCGTTCTTCGTCGGGCCCAACAGCATCACCATGTTGCGTCCGTCGAGCAGCGGCTGGGACTCGATCTGCCCGATCTCCTCGACGTCGTCGGCGAGGCGGAGGAGGAGGTCGCGGCCCCGTTCCGGATGGGTCGTCTCGCGACCCCGGAACATGATCGTGACCTTCACCTTCGCGCGTTGGTTGAGGAATCGCTCGACGTGGCCCTTCTTGGTGTTGTAGTCGTGGACGCCGATCTTCGGCCGGAGCTTGATCTCCTTGACCTGGATCTGGCTCTGGTGCTTGCGAGCCTGCTTCGCCTTCTGCTCCTGCTCGTACCGGTACTTGCCGTAGTCCATGACCTTCGCGACCGGGGGATCCGCCTGGGCGGCGACCTCGACGAGGTCGAGGTTCTTGCCGTACGCGTACTCCCGAGCCTCGTCCGTGGACTTGATCCCGAGCTGAGCGCCGTCCGAATCGATCAGCCGGACGCGCGGGACGCGAATCGCGTCGTTGATGCGCGTCGAATCGCGGTTGGACGGGCGGACGGGTTCGATCGGCCGGCGTCTGGGCCTCAAGCGCTTCTCACCAAGTGGGCTTGTTCCTCCTCGTTTCGCTTACGCAACAAAAAACCGCTGTCATGCAGCGGCCCGATCCTCGTCGTCCTGCCGACTCGGTTGAACCTGCCAGCGCCGTTCGGGCCGGAAGGTGAGGAACGGGTCCGCCCCTGCTTTTCAGGAGTCAGAGGGTAGCAAGTCGCGCGAGCAAATCCGAGAGCGACAGCGTCGATTGCTGGCCTCCGCGCTCCCGCACCGCGAGGCTCTCGTCCGATTCGCGGTCGCCGTAGACGATGGTGACCGGGATCTTCTCGAGCTCGGCCGCCCGGATCCGCTTGCCGATCGTGTCCGTCGGCTCCGCCACCTCGGCGCGGTGGCCCGCCTCGGCGAGCCGGAGCACGAGCCCGCGCGCAGCGTCGAGATGCGCCTCCCCCACCGGCAGCACGCGCACCTGGACCGGGGCGAGCCAGAAGGGGAAATCGCCGCCGTAGTGCTCGATCAGGATGCCGACGAAGCGCTCGAGCGACCCGAACAGCGCCCGGTGGATGAGGTACGGCATGTGCTCGCGGTTGTCCGAGCCCATGTACGTGCAGCCGAGCCGCTCCGGCTGCTGGCCGTCGAGCTGGATCGTCCCCATCTGCCACGGGCGGCCGAGCGCGTCGTCCATGAAGAAGTCGATCTTCGGCCCGTAGAACGCCCCCTCGCCGTCGGCGGTCCTGTACGGGATCCCCTGCCGGTCGATTGCCTGCCTGAGGACGCCCTCCGTGTAGTCCCACTGCTCGTCGGTGCCGAGCTTGTTGTCGGGCCGCGTCGCCAGCTCCGCGTGCGCGAGCTCGCGGACTCCGAAGCGGTCGTAGAGCGCCGCGAGATAGTCGAACATCGCGTCGATCTCCGGCTCGATCTGCTCCTCGGTGCAGAAGACGTGCGCGTCGTCCTGGCTGAACTGGCGCGCACGCGTCAGGCCGTGGAGCGCGCCGGTCGGCTCGTCGCGGTGGAGCACGGCCGCCTCGGCGTAGCGAATCGGCAGGTCGCGGTAGCTGCGGAGCTGCGTGTTGAACAGGAGCATGTGGCCGGGGCAGTTCATCGGCTTCAGCCCGTAGAGCGAGTCGCCGTGCTCGATCCGGAACAGGTTGTCGCCGTACTTCTCCCAGTGGCCGGAGCGCTTCCAGAGCTCGACGTCCCACATCAGCGGCGTCTTCACCTCGAGGTAGCCGCGCCTCGCGTTCTCGGAGCGGCGCATGTCCTCGAGCGCGTTCCAGATCGCCATCCCCTTCGGCGTCCAGAGCGCCGCGCCCGGCGAGTACTCCGACATGTGGAAGAGGTCGAGCTGCGGCCCGAGCCTGCGGTGGTCGCGCTCGCGCGCCCGCTCGAGCCGCGCGAGGTAGGCGTCGAGATCGTCCTTCGCGTAGAACGCCGTGCCGTAGATGCGGGTCAGCTGCGGCCGCGCCGAGTCTCCGCGCCAGTACGCGCCGGCGAGCCCGGTCAGCTTGAGCGCCTTGATCGGCTTCGAGTCCTGCAGGTGCGGGCCGCGGCAGAGGTCGCTGAAGTCCACCGAGCCGTCGTGCGACTGCGTGTAGAGGGAGATGTCCCCTTCGGCCGTGTCGACGAGCTCGACCTTGTACGGCTCCCCCTCCTGCTCGAAGCGGGCGCGCGCCTCGTCGCGGGAGATCTCGCTCCGCTCCCAGCGGCGGCCCTCCTTCAGCTCCCGCTCGACTTCGGCCTCGATCGCCGCCAGATCCTCCTCGCGGATCGGCTCGGGGAAGTCGAAGTCGTAGTAGAAGCCGTTCTCGATCGCCGGGCCGATCGCGATCTTCACGCCGGGATAGAGGCGCCGGACCGCCTCGGCCAGCAGGTGCGACGACGAGTGCCGCAGCACGGCGAGCGCGTCGGGGTCGTCCTTGTCACGGGTCGTGAGGAGCTGGAGCCGGTCGCCGTCGGCAAGCGGCTGCCGGAGATCCTGGACGTGACCGTCGACGCGCGCGAGCACCGCCTGCTCGGCGAGCTTCGGCCCGATCGCGCGCGCGGCGTCGAGGGCCGTCGCGCCATCGGGAAGCTCGAGCTCGGAGTTGTCGGGAAGGACGACTTTCATGACTGAGGACACCGTAATGCACCCCCGGGAAGACGAGATAGACGAGTCGCCGGCGCCCGTTCCGGAGGAAGGGTCGCGCGTCCGCCGAGGATGATCCCGAGGCGGACTAGGCCGCGCGCGGCCCGGCGACGAGCAGCCGCGCGCGGCGGGCTGTCACCGTCGATGTCCGGATCGCGTTCATCGCCGCGAGGTTAGCGCCAACAGGGCCACAGGCGCCAGCAGGAGGACCCACATGGTCGCGGCGATCCCCGCGGCGCCGGCGAGGAGGCCGAGCAGGAGCGGGACGAAGGAGGCGACGATCCCGCCGAGACCGCCGACGGCGACCGCCGTCCCGCTCCGCCCTGGCAACGCGTCGTAGAGCCATCCCTTCGGGATCGCGTACCAGCCCGAGTTGAGGAGGCCGAGCGCGGCGAGCAGGACGAGCTTCGGTGCGATTCCGGGTGCGAGAAGGAAGCCGGGGTACGCACCGAGCGAGACGAGGGCCGTCGCGCGCAGGACGAGCTCCCCTCGGACCCGGCGGAGGGTCGGCAGCAGCGCCCAGTCGCCGGCGAGACCGGCGCCGGTCCACACGCCGACGCCGAGCGCCGCGAGCGCCGGCGTCCAGCGGGCCGCGTACACGAGGTAGAGCGCCAGGAAGCCGTGGAAGACGTCGAGCAGCAGGTCGGCCGACTCGAGCAGGAGAAGCAGGTGGAGGACGTCCCGCCGGCACACCGCGGCGAGCGCGTCGCGGATCGCCTCGCCGAGCGCGGGAGCGCCGTTCGGGGCCGGGGCCGGAAAGCGGAGCGCCGCGAGGGCGAGCGGAACGGCAGCCACGGCGAGAGCGGCGATCGCGCCGCGCCAGCCGATCCCGAAGTACACGGCCGCTCCGAGCAGAAGCGGCCCGCCGACGTAGCCGAACGAGCCCGCCAGCGTCCAGCGCGCCATGTTCCGCACGCGCGAGGGCGGGTCTGCGTCCATCAGCGTCGCCTGCGCGAGCGAGACGAACGCGCCCGTGGCCGGATTCCCCACGACGAGTGCCGCGAGTAGGAGCCAGAAGCCGCCGGCTGCCGCCGTCAGCGCCGCCGAGAGCGCGAAGGAGAGCCCGCCCACGAGGATGAGCAGCCTGCGCCGCTCGGTGTCCCCGGCGACGCCGAGGAGCGGGTCGAGCGCGCTCCCGATGAATCCGGGGACCGCGAGCACGACCCCGATCTCGACATAGCTCAGCCCGAGGTCGTGGCGGATCGACGGCCACGCGGCCGCACGAGTGCCGCCGACGAGCTCGTCGAGCAGCTCGATCGCGAGCAGCGCCGCAACGAGAGTCGCGGCGCTACGCCGGGCGGCTCAGGGTCTGCCGCGAATCGACATTGCCGCATTCTCGCGAATCCCGCTGCCGTCGTCGAGCGTTGCCCTCGTGTCGAACCGACCAAGGAGGACTCCGGTGCCGAACAAGCGTCCGAACGTGAAGAACGAGAAGCAGTACGAGAAGCTCAAGGAGAAGGGGATGTCGAAGGAGCGGGCGGCGCGGATCGCCAACTCGCCCGGCGCGTCGAGCCGGGGCGGGAAGGCGTCCGGGTCCGGCACCCGCCGGAGCGACTCGCGCCAGGGCGGCACGACCGCCCAGAAAAAGGCCGCGGGCCGCAAGGGCGGGCGCGCGACCGCACGCAAGAGCTCGTAGACGTGCTTCGGCTCAGGCGTCGACGAAGGCCGCGTCGCGCACGGTCGCCGGCGCTTTGAGCCAGTAGCTCTCGCGCAGCCACTCGAGCCCGAGGTCGAGCGCGTCCTCGTCGGCCAGCGCGGCCGTGATCCAGCCGTAGCGGCCCACGTGGCTCGCCTCTCGCACCCACGGCAGCAGCGAGGCGATCTCGCGCTCCTCGCGGGTCAGCTTGACCGTCAGCTCCGAGCCGTCCTCCGCCATCCAGGCGAAGAGCTTGTTGTCGCCGACCTTGAAGACGGGAAAGCCCCACGGCCGGTCCTCGTAGGCCAGCGGCAGGGAGAGGGCGAGCTCGCGGATGCGATCGGCGTACGCGGCCACGCCCCTATTCTCGCAGGTGAGAATCGGAGGCGCCGGTGAGGCGCCTCCGACCTACGCCACGATCTGGACGTTCCGAGCCTCGGGGCCCTTCTGCCCCTCGGACGGCTCGAACTCGACGCGGGCGCCCTCGTCGAGCGACTTGAATCCGTCGCCGATGATGGCGCTGAAGTGCACGAAGATGTCCTTCCCGCCCTCGTCCGGGGTGATGAAGCCGTACCCCTTCGCATCGTTGAACCACTTGACGGTTCCGGTTGCCATTGAAACACCTCCCTCCGCGGGATCGATCTGAACGGACGGGAGGCGCAAAGGGCTGCGCATCCGGTACTCGCTCGTTGTGCGCCGCTCACGGTAGCACCGTTCGGCGCGAGAATCGCGGTTCATGGCCCCCGTTCTCCTCGCCGCGCCCGACAAGCTGCGCGGGACGCTGACCGCGCCGGAGGCCGCAGCCGCCATCGCAGCCGGGGCCGAGCGAGCCGGCTGGAGCTCTGTCGAGCTGACGCTCGCGGACGGCGGCGAGGGCACGCTCGACGCCCTCGGCGGCGGGAATCGCTCGACGACGGTCACCGGCCCGCTCGGCCGGCCGGTCGCTGCGGAGTGGCGGCTCGCGGGCGGCGTCGCGGTCGTGGAGGCCGCACAGGCCTGCGGGCTCGAGCTCGCCGGCGGCGCGGCCGGCAACGACCCGCTGCGGGCGACGAGCCGCGGCGTCGGCGAGCTCGTCGCGGCGGCGCTCGAAGCCGGCGCCGGGCGCGTCGTCGTCGCGGTCGGCGGCGTCGCCTCGACCGACGGCGGCGCCGGCGCGCTCGAGGTGCTCCGGCCGCTCGCGCCGCTGGCGGCGCTTGAGGTGGCATGCGACGTCGAGGCACGCTTCGTCGAGGCCGCGACGACCTTCGCGCCGCAGAAGGGAGCGGCACCCGCGCAGGTCGAGCTCCTCCGGGCGCGCCTGGAGGAGCTCGCCGCGCGTTACGGCCCGGACGTTGCGGAGCTGCCGGGCTCGGGCGCCGCGGGCGGGCTCGCCGGAGGGCTCGCCGCGCTCGGCGGGCGCCTGCGCCCCGGCTTCGAGCTCGTCGCCGAGGCCGTCGGCCTCGACGGGCGGCTCGCCGGCGTCGACCTCGCCGTCACGGCCGAGGGCCTCGTCGATGCGACCTCGTTCTCGGGCAAGGTCGTCGGCGGCGTGCTCGAGCGTGCGCGACGCGCGGGCGTCGCCGCGCTCGTCGTCGCCGGCGAGCTCGCGGCTCCCGTACCGCCGCCCGCCCGCGGCGTCTCGCTCGTCGAGCGCTACGGCCGCGAGCGGGCACTCGCCGAGCCCGCCGCGTGCCTCGCCGAGACGGTCGCCGCCACGATCAACGGCTGACCCGGACTCGTCCTATCCTGCGCAGCGAGCATGGAGGGAGTTCGGGAGAGGGCACCGCGGCTCAGCTACCGGCCGGGCCTCGACGGCTTGCGCGCGCTCGCGGTCACGGGCGTCTTCCTCTACCACGCGCGGCTCGACTGGCTGCCCGGCGGGTTCCTCGGCGTCGACCTCTTCTTCGTCCTCAGCGGCTACCTGATCACCTCGCTGCTGCTCGTCGAATGGGAGTCGCGGCACGTGATCGACCTCCGCCGCTTCTGGCTGCGGCGCGCGCGGCGCCTGTTCCCGGCGGTCGTCGTCGTCGTCCTCGTCTCGCTCATCCTCGCGGCGGTCTTCGCGCGGGACGACCTCACGCGCACCCGCGGCGACGCGCTGAGCGCGATCTTCTACTACACGAACTGGCACGAGATCATCGCGAGCCACTCGTACTTCGCGCAGGTCGGCCGCCCGTCGCTGCTGCAGAACCTCTGGTCGCTCGCCGTGGAGGAGCAGTTCTACGTCGTCTGGCCGCTGCTGCTCGTCGCCGGGCTCGTCCTGCTCGGGCGGCGGCGCTTCGCGCTCGTCGCCGCTGCCGGCATCGCCGCCTCGGCGGCCGAGATGTGGCTGCTCTACAACCCCGAGGACCCCTCACGCGTCTACTACGGGACCGACACGCGCGCCCAGCTCCTGCTGATGGGCATCCTGCTCGCGCTCCTCTGGCCGTACGTCGAGCGGATCGGCCGCTGGCTGCCGCTGCTCGAGCTGGCCGGAGTCTCGGCGCTCGTCGCGACCATCGTCCTCTTCCGGGAGATGGAGGACTTCAACCCGACGCTCTACCGGGGTGGCGACCTCGCGGCGGCGTTCTGCTTCGTCGTGCTCATCGCCGCGGTCGCGCACCAGGAGAGCAGGATCGGCCGCGCGATCGGCTGGACGCCGCTGCGCTGGATCGGCGCGCGGAGCTACGGGATGTACCTCTGGCACTTCCCGATCATCGAGCTGACGCGTCCCGGCGTCGACGTGTCGTGGACGGGGCCGCAGCTCGTCGTCGTGCAGGCCGCGCTCGTCGTCATCGCGGCCGAGCTCTCCTACCACTTCGTCGAGCAGCCGATCCGCACCGGCCGGCTGCAGCGCCGGCTTGCCGAGCGGCCGCGGCGGCGCCTGTATGCCCTCGCCGCCACCGCGGCCGTCGCCGCCGCGCTCGGCACGCTCTTCGCGACGCCGGCGCCGGCGAGCAGCGTCGCCGCGGAGTTCGTCACCCCCTTCCGCGTGCATCCCGGCCGCCTGCCGCGCAACCTCGAGCCGCCCGGCCGCAAGTCGACGCCTCCCCCGCCGGCGACGAACGGCCCCCTGCCGCCGCACGTGTTCGCCCTCGGCGACTCGGTGATGCTCGGCTGCTCGAGCGAGCTCGAGCAGAGCCTCCACGGCCACGTTCGGATCGACGCCGTCGTCGGACGCCAGATCGACGACGCGATCAAGGTGCTCGTCCACCGGCGCAACCACCACAAGCTGCCGCCCGCCGTGATCGTGCAGGTCGGCGACAACGGGCCGACGTGGTACGACGACCTCGTCCGGCTGCGTCATGCGCTCGGCTCCGTTCCCGACGTCGTCGTCGTGAACGTCCGCGTCGACCGGAGCTGGGAGAGCGAGGTGAACACCGCGCTCGCGGCGTTCGTGCGCGCGTGGCCGGCGGCGCACCTCGCGGACTGGTACGGCTCGAGCAAGGACTCCGACCTCTCGGACGGCGTCCATCCGTGGCCGTACGCGTGCACGACCTACGCCCACGTCGTCACCCAGGCGCTGCTCGGGACTAGCTGACGGCGGTGAGCCGAGACTCCGGGAGCGGGCGCACGCAGGCCGCGTTCCCCCGCGACGCAGTGATCACGTGCATGGCCCGGAGGCGCCGCGCCGGAAGGTGGACGGGCGCCGGCAGCCGCGCCGTCGTCACGTGCGTCGTCTCGCTCGCGTCTGCCCAGCGCAGGCGGCCGGCGAGGAGCTGCGCGTGCCGGTCGCCGGCGACGACGGCGAAGGCCCCCCCGCACGCGCGGTCCGTGGGCCTGCCGAGCGTCAGGTCGGGCCGGCCCGGCAGATACCACTCGAGCGGGCCGCGGAAGGCAAAGAAGTTGCCGTCGTAGAGGACGATCGGCGTGCGCGGGCTCCAGCCCTCGCGGACGAGCGCGTGCGCGATGCCCTCGAAGTCAGTCGGCGGCGTCCGCTCGCTCGAGACGTAGCCGTACGCGAGCAGCCCGAGACCGGCGGCGGCGAGCGGCGCTGCGGCGCGCACGGGAAGCCGGACGAGCAGCGACGCGACGGCGATCGCGGCGAACGGGCCGGCGCCGATGACGTTGCGCGGGTCGAAGACCTCCGGCCCGGCGGCCCAGACGACGGCGGCGATCGCCACCGGCCCGACCGCGAGCAGCGCGACGAGGCGCGCCTCTCCGTCGCGACGCGCGAGGACGGCCGCCGCCACGAGGACGAGCGCGAGCGCGGCGTACGGCGCGAGCCGGTGCAAGACCGCCGTCGCCGGCTCGTTGTGCGCCACGAGCAGCCAGTAGGCGGAGAGGACGCTCGAGAGCCGGAAGTGTCCGATCCACGAGAAGCGGTGATGGTCGTACTGGGAGAGCGCGGCCGGCAGCCACGGCAGGAAGAGCGCAAAGCCTGCGAGCGCCGCCGCGGCGACGCGCCTCGGCGCCCGCGCCGCCCAGGCCCAGGCCAGGCCGCACGCGAGGAAGAGGACGAAAAAGTAATTCGTGAGGCAGCCGCCGGCGGCGACGAGGGCGAGCGCGACGAGCCGTCTCCACTCGGGACGCTCGAGCGCGCGCAACAGCGCGAGCGCGAAGACGACGGCGAGCAGCGCGTAGAGCTCGTAGGCGCGCAGCTCGCGGCCGTGATCGACGAACTGGTAGCCGAGGACGACGATCGCGGTCGCAGCGGCCGCTCCGGGCGGCGCGACGATGCGCCGGGCGAGGAACCACGTCGCGACCGCGAGCAATCCCCCGAAGAGGAGCCCGAAGAGCCGGTAGCCGTACGGCGTCAGGCCGAGCTCGTGCAGGACCCAGCCGAGCGCATACCAGAGCGGCGGCGTCGCCTCCGTCGCACGCACCCGTCCGAGCATGGCGCCGACGGTCGGCTCGACGATGATCCGCGCCGAGGCGACCTCGTCCTGCCAGAACGAGTCCCGGATCGCGCCCGGCAGCCGCACCGCCGCCGCGACGAGCGCCGCGGCGACGGCCGCCTCAGCCGCTCGGGCGTCGCGGTAGGAAGGCATAGATCTTCGACCAGCCGACGAGATAGAGCCGCTGCCCGTCCGTCACGACGGGCGTGTACCGGCCGTCGTGGAAGTGCCAGACGAGCTTTCCCGTCCGGGCATCGAGCCCGTAGGTGCCGCCCCGGAGGGTCGCGAAGTAGACGATCCCGTCGACCACGGTCGCGGAACCCGAGATCGGGCCGTTCGCGTGGAAGCTCCAGAGCTTCGCGCCGGTCGCGGCGTCGAGGGCGTAGAAGTGCCCGTCGTACGAGCCGATGAAGACGCGGCCGTCCCAGACCGCGGGAGACCCGTAGACGTAGCCCCCGGTGGCGAACACCCAGCGCACCTTGCCCGTCCGCTCGCCGAACGAGTAGACGTTGTGATCGGTCGATCCGATGTAGACGCGCCCGTAGGCGATCGCGGGCGTCGAGTAGAACGTTCCATGGCGGCCGACGACGTCGCGATCGGACGACGACCGCCAGACGAGCTTCCCGTCGCTCGCCCGCACGGCGTAGAGGTAGCCGTCGTAGGCGCCGAAGAAGAGAACGCCGCGGTCGTACGCCATCCCGTCCTTGACCGCGCCGCCCGCGTGGAACTTCCAGACGATGTCGCCGTTGTACGGCTGCAGGCGATAGACGTTGCCCTCCGCATCGCCGACGTAGAGGGCGCGCCCGACGATCAGCGGCGACGTCTCGCTGGCGCCGATCTGCCGCACCCAGTGCACGCCGTTGAGGCCGGCGGCGACCGAGACGACCTCGCCGCGCGCGGGGTCGCGTCTGCACGGCATCGGGTTGAGGAACGTCATGTAGACGGAGCCGCGGTGGTTCCTGTCGATCGCCGGCGAGGCCGCGAGACAGTGCTTCAGGTGATGCACCCAGGCACGCGCGCCCGTCTTCGCGGAGATCGCGATCAGGTCTCCCTGCGCGTTCGCGTAGTAGAGGCGGTGGAAGCCGATCGACGGCGGGAACTCGATGAACGCGCGGCCGCCGATGACCCAGTCGAGCCGGAACGGCGGCCGCACCCGCCCGATGCCGACGTGCACCCGCTGCGGGACGCCGCCGAACATCGGCACCGGAATCGCCGTGTCCGCGGGCCGCGTCGGCACCGTCCGCGCCCGGTCGAACTCGACGGTCGGCGAGCCGAGGACGCTGCCGCCGAACGGGTGCCTCGCCTCGTAGACGCCGGCGGCGATGCCCGCGAGCAGCACGAAGGCACCGGCGACGATCAGGAGGCGGCGCACCGCGGCATATTGCCTGCGTCCCGGGCGGCCTCCTTCCGTCCAGTAGATTGACTGTCAACCATCTTGACTTTTTCGATCGCCCGCGCGATCATCGCGCGATGGCGAACGCGACGGTCGACGACGTTCCGATCCCGGCGCTGCTGCGCGCGTCGCGCGGCGCCTACGGTCACGCCGTGCGGCGCCGGCTCGCGGCGGCGGGCTTCGACGACCTCCCCCGCAGCGGGCCGCACGTGCTCGGCGGGATGGTGAACACGGGCCTCTCGGCGGGGCAGATCGTGCGCGAGCTCGGGATCACCAAGCAGGCCACCGGCCAGCTGATCGACACGCTCGTCGCCCGCGGCTACCTCGGCCGGAAGCCCGATCCCGGCGACCGGCGCCGGATGCTGATCGAGCTGACGCCGCGCGGCCGCGCCGCGGCGGCCGAGGTGCGAGAGGCGGTGCAGGGCGTCGACGCCGAGCTCCGCCGGAAGGTCAGCGCAGCGGAGCTCGCCGGGCTCCGCGCGGGACTCGTCGCGTTGACCGAGATCCGCGAGGCGTTCGAGGAGGAGTCGTGAACCGGAGCAGGCTCTGGGCCGAGGCGGCGATCGCCGGCGTCGTCGTCTACGTCGCGATCGACGTCGCGCTCGTCTTCCTGCGCCCGCACTTCAGCGTCCTCCACAACGCGGAGAGCGACTACGGCAGCAAGGGCCCGTACGACTGGTTGATGGATCTCAACTTCGTCCTGCGCTGCCTGCTCAGCCTCGCGGCCGTCCGCGCGCTCGCCCTCAGCGTCCCGCAAGGGACTCGGATGAGGGTCGCGCTGGGGCTGATCTCGGTCTGGGCCGTCGCGTCGGGGCTGCTCGCGTTCTTCCCGGACGACCCGGTCGGGACGACGGCGCACGGGCTCGCCCCGAGGGTGCATCTCGCGCTCGCCGGCATCGCGTTCATCGGGATCGCCGTGGGCGCGCGCACGGCGACCCGGGCGCTCGCCCGGGAGCCGCGCTGGCGGCCGGCGATCGTCCCGCTCGCCGTGCTCTCGTGGGGGGCGTTCGTCCCGGTGATCCTGCTCGGCAAGGCGCATCTCCGCCCGCATTCGCTCGGCGGCCTGTGGGAGAAGGTCTTCCTCGGCGTCGAGCTCGCGTGGATCCTGCTCGCCGCCGTCTGGGTCGCGCGCGAGCGCGGCGAGGAGGTCGAGGCCGAAGCGGTGCCCGCCGCCGCCCCCTAGGAGGCTGGCGACAGCACGGGCCGGGGCGGTTGTTCCACGGGCGGCTCCTCGGGCGGCTCGAGCGCAAACCGCGGCAGGCGCCGGTCGAGCCAGGCGGGGAACCACCACGTCCATTCGCCGAGCAGCTGCAGCGTCGCGGGCAGGAGCAGGACGCGGATGACGAGCGCGTCGAGGAAGACAGCGCTCGCGAGCGCGAGCCCGAACATCTCGATCACGCGCTGCCCGCCGCCGATGAAGCTCGCGAAGACGACGACCATCACGCCGGCGGCGGCGGTGATGACCCGGCCGGTGCGGATGAGGCCCTCGCGGACCGCGCCCGAGTTGTCCGCGCCGTGCGTCCACTCCTCGTGGATGCGGCTGATGAGGAAGACCTCGTAGTCCATCGAGAGCCCGAAGACGATCGCGAAGACCATCACGGGCAGGAAGGCCATGATCGGCCCGCCCGCGATCCCGAACAGCGAGCCGGCCCAGCCGAACTGGAAGACGGCGACGACGATCCCCATCGAGGCGCCGATCGAGAGCAGGTTCATCACCGCCGCCTGCAGCGGGATCAGGAGCGAGCGGAACACGACCAGGAGCAGGAGCGCCGAGAGCAGGACGACGACGCCGATGAAGTACGGGAGCCGGCCGCCGAGGACGCTCGAGAAGTCGATCTGCGCGGCCGTCGTCCCGCCGACGTACGCGACGAGGCCCGTCCGCCGCTCGAGCGGCGGAATCACGTCGCCGCGGAGATGGCGGACGAGCTGCTCGGTCTGCGTGCTCTGCGGCGAGGTGTCCGGGTATGCCGACACGGCTGCGACGTCTCCGCTCGGATTGACGCGCGGCGGGGTGACGGCGGCGACTCCGGGCGTCCGCGCGAGCATGGTCTCGAGCGAGCGCAGCGAGACGGCGCGGCCTGCGAGCGGCAGCCTGACGACGACGAGGAGCGGCCCGGCGAAGCCCTGGCCGAAGCCCCGTGCGACGAGGTCGTACGCGCGGCGCGTCGTCTGGTTGCGCGGGTCGTTGCCCGCGTCGGTGTTGCCGAGGTGGATGCGGACGACCGGGACGGTGAGGGCGACCATGAGCGCGGCGGAGGCGACGAGCGCCGTCCAGGGGCGGCGCTGGATGGCGGCGATCCAGCGCGTCCAGAAGGTGCTCCGGTCGGGCGGCGCCGTCCCGCGCCGGCGCGCGAGCAGCGTCGGTCGGCCGATGCGGTGGCCGAAGATCGTGAGCAGCGCCGGCAGCAGCGTCAGCGACGCGGCGAGGACGAAGAGGACGGCGAGCGCGGCGGAGATCGCGACGCCGTTCAGCAGGGAGACGCCGAGCGCGAACATCCCGAGCAGCGCGATCACGACCGTGACGCCGGCGAAGATGATCGCGCGGCCGGCCGTGTCCATCGCCGTGCCGACCGCCGCCCGGACGTCGCCGCCGTTGCGGCGGTACATCTCGCGGTAGCGCGTGACGATGAAGAGCGCGTAGTCGACGCCGACGCCGAGCCCGATCATGAGCGCGAGCTGGGTCGCGAAGTCCGGCATCGAGACGACGCGGCTGGACAGCCCGATCAGCCCGAAGCCCGTGCCGAGCCCGAGCAGCGCGGTGCCGACCGGCAGACCCATCGCAAGCAGGGAGCCGAAGCTGAGCAGGAGGACCGCGATCGCGGCCCCGATTCCGACGAGGAACGTGTAGCCGACCGAGAAGCCGATCGCCTGCTCGATCGCCTGGCCGTCGAGCTCGACCTCGAGCGTCTGCGTCTGCGCGCCGCGGGCAACCGCGATGACGCGGTCGATCGCGCCCGTCGGGAGGCGGCTCGCATGCTGGTCGAACTCGATGCTCGCGAAGCCGATCGTCCCGTCGCGCGCGATGGCCTGGCCGTTCGTCGCGTACGGGCTGACGACGGAGGCGATGTGCGGCAGTCGCGCGACCTCGGCGAGCACGTGCTCGATGCGCGCCCGGACGGCCGGCGCAGCGAGCGTGCCGCGCCGCGTGTGGAAGACGATCTGGTCGGCGTCGCCGGCCTGCTGCGGGAAGCCGCTCCCGAGCAGGTTCGCGGCCCGCTGCGAGCCCGTTCCCGGCAGCGTGAAGCTGCTGCCGTAGTGGGAGCCGACCGCCTGCGCGGCGCCCAGCACCGCGACGAGCACGGCGATCCAGAGGGCGACCACCAGCCGGCGGTGATCGCCCGACCAGCGCGCGAGAGTGAGCACGCGCCCACGGTAGCCGCAGCGAGAGCGGGCAGCTCAGGTACGAGGACGGTGTCTCTCGACGATGGCGGCCGCGTCGACGCCGGCCGGCAGCGTCCCATACGCCGATCCCGTCCGCGCGCGGAAGGCGTCCGCGACCGCGGTCGGCGCGTGGCGCGCGAGCAGCGACGCCTGGAGGGCGAGCGCCAGGCGTTCCACCGTGTGCCGGGCGCGGGCCTCGTCGTCCTCGGCGGCGGCCTGCTCGGCCGCCTTGCTCAGGTCGGGCTCGCCGGCGAGCGCGATCTCGTCGAGCAGCGCCTCGAGCGACTCGGGCTCGCGCCGGAGCGCGCGCAGCACGTCGAGGCAGACGACGTTTCCGGATCCCTCCCAGATCGACTGGAGCGGCTGCTGCCGGTAGAGCCGCGGCATGCCCGACTCCTCGACGTAGCCGTTGCCGCCGAGGCACTCGAGCGCCTCCGCCGCGTGACCCGGGCCGCGCTTGCAGATCCAGTACTTCGCGACTGCGGTCGCGATCCGCGCGAACGCCGCCTCGCGCTCGTCCGTGCCGCGCCGGTCGTAGGCCCGCGCGAGCCGCATTGCGGTCACGGTCGCCGCCTCCGACTCGAGGCAGAGGTCGGCGAGCACGTTCTGCATCAACGGCTGGTCGACGAGCAGCGCGCCGAACGCGGACCGGTGCGCGGCGTGGTGCGTGGCCTGCTCGACCGCCTGCCGCATCGCCGCCGCCGTCCCGAGCACGCAGTCGAGCCGCGTATGGACGACCATCTCGACGATCGTCCGGACACCGCGGCCCTCCTCCCCGACGAGCCGCGCCGGGGCGCCGTCGAGCTCGATCTCGCTCGAGGCGTTCGAGCGGTCGACGAGCTTGTCCTTCAGCCGCTGGATGTGGAAGCCCTCGCCGCGCGGCAGCAGGAAGCACGAGAGGCCGCCGGGCGCCTGTGCGAGGACGAGGAAGACATCGCACATCGGCGCCGAGCAGAACCACTTCGCGCCGTCGAGCAGGTACTCGTCCCCGCCGGCCGGCCGTGCGGCCGTCGTGTTGAGACGGACGTCGGAGCCGCCTTGGCGCTCGGTCATCGCCATCCCGCAGAGCGCGCCGTCGCCGTACACGGTCGACGTCAGCAGCGGCTCCCACTCCGCGGCGAGCTGCGGCGCCGCCGCACGCAGCGCCGGCACAGCGGCATGCGTCATCGAGACGGGGCAGCCGTGCCCGGCCTCCACCTGGGAGGCGAGCATGAAGAGCGCGGCGCGGGCGACGTGCGCGCCCGCGCGATCCTCCGTCCACGAGAGCGAGTGGAGACCGTGCGCGAGCGAGAGGCGCAGCATCTCGTGCCACGCGGGATGGAACTCGACCTCGTCGATGCGCTCGCCGTAGCGGTCGTGCGTGTGCAGCTTCGGCGGGTTCTCGTTCGCGAGGCGCCCCCACTCGAGCGGCTCGCCGGTGAGGAGCCGACCGAAGCTCGAGCACCGGTCCGCCGCCCAGCCGCCGCCCTCGCGCCCGAGCGCCTCGGCGAGCGGCCGGTTGCACTCGAAGAGGTCGTGCCCCGCGAGCGGAGGCACCTGGTTCGCCGCGGACGACGAGGCCGTCGCCATACGGAGACCTTAGGACACTCGAGAACGCGAAAAGAGCCCCGCACTCGAGAGGTCGCATGGCTGAATCGAATCGGAAGGCAGCGCGAGAGGAGGACCTCTCAGCCGATGGGATGGTGACGCCGAAGCCCGTCGGACACCTGGCGTCCCAGCTCGGGATGGTGGACGCGACGCCGAGCGGTTCCAGGAGGAAGGCGTGCATCTTTGCCAGCTCATCACGGACGAGTTCCCACTCTCCGCGCAGCGCCTTTGCACCGAGCCAGAGCGACAGTCCCAGAAATGGTCGGTGTCTGACACTTTCGTAGCACATTCTGTGCTACGGTCCGGAGATGGCTCGGTCGCTCCACGTTCGGCTCGACGACGCCTCGGCCGCTGCGCTCGAGATCGTCCGCGCCGGCGAATTGAGCGACTCGGAAGCGGTGCGCACGGCGTTGCGCGAGGCGGCGGCACGTCGACGGCTACGGTCGGCCGTCCGAGACGAGGTGCGCCTGCTCGCCGCCGACGAGCGCGACCGCGAGGAGATGCGAGCCGTCCGCGAGCAGCTGGCAGAGCTCGCGCCGGCAGCCCGAGATTGATGGTCCGCGGCGAGATCTTCCGACTCCCGCCGCCCCGGCGCACGCGCGGCCACGAGCAACGAGGCGCCCGCTACGCCGTCGTCGTACAAGCCGAGGAGTTCCTGGGGCTGAGCACGCTCTTGGTGTCCCCCACCTCGACGAGCGCCCGTGCCGCGAGCTTCCGCCCGACGATCACGCTCGCGGGCGAGGGGACACGCGTGCTCGCGGAGCAAACAACCGTCGTCGATCCCGAGAGGCTCGGCCGCTCGGCCGGACGACTCGAGCCTCACGAGCTGCGCGCCGTCGACGAGGCACTGATGCTCGTCCTCGGCCTTTAGGCCGCTTCGCGCAACTGGCCCGAACGCCCTCCGAGACGAGGAATCCCCGCACAAGCGGGGATTCAAAGGTGGGCCGAACCGGGTGTTGCGCGAACGGCGAGGTCCTCGTTGCCGGATCGCCTCTCGCGCTCGTCTCACTACTAGGGACATGGCCCAGCCGAGGCTGTCGGCACGATGACCCGTCGTGAGATTCCGTGAGCTCATTCGGCTGCTGAAGATGATCGGTGGTATCTCGTGGCGCAGCGTGGGAGCCATCGCAGTACGAGCATCCGAGCAAGCCGGGCAATGTGACTCGACAATCGCCTTCATCCGCTCGAAATAGACGGCCAGAAGCCCCTGCAACGCCTCCGGATCGACCGACTTCCCCAGCGCCGTCGAACCCACGACATCGCAGAACAGCACCGTCACCACCTTCCGGTGCGCACCGATCGTCACAAGCCGAGGCTAGAGCATCGGTGCCGACCCGCCTAGCGATCTCAGGCGGGGAGAGGGGGTCGCCCACTGATCGCAGGAGGGAAGGCCTGACGCCGGGCCTTCCCTCCTGACTGGTGCGTCGGCTGTCAGCTCGTGGCGATTCCCTCGAGCCCGGGGCTGAGGGTCACGTCGCCGAGCTTGGTGAGCGTCCCGTCGCCGTTGACGGCGAACTCGTCGACCGTGCCGGCTCCGCCGCTCTCGGCGTAGAGGAAGCGGCCGTCGCTCGATCCGGCGAGATCGATCGCTCCCGCCTCGGTCGAGCCGACGACCCCACCCGGGACGATGAAGGAGGGTGTGCCGTCGGCGTCGATCGAGTAGCCGCTGATGTTGGCGCTGCCGGCATTGGCGACGTAGTAGTAGCCGCGCACGCTGGCGATCCAGCAGAGCGCGGCCTGGCCGTCGGCCAGCGACTGCGGGTCGGAAAGCGTTCCGTCGGCACCGAGCGCGTAGGTGGTGAGGGTGCTCGAAGCCGCCTCGCCCGAGACGAGCCTGCCGGCCGGGTCGAAGGTGAACGAGAACGGCACGCCGGTCGCGGCCGCGTTGACGACCGGGGCATTCAGGCGACCGTTTGGCCGGACACGGAACAGGTCGATGTCGCTTCCGCTGGCCTTGGTCGTGACGATCAGCTGCTTCCCGTCGGGCGTGAAGCCCACCTGGCCCGGTGAGGAGAGGAAGTTCGGTGGATTGGCGTTAGCGAGCCCGAGCGACCGGTTGGAGCCGTGGATCGGGTACACGTCGTGGCCGTCGATCCTGAACCCCTGCAGCGAGCCGGCGCCACCGGCGTCGAGCACGTAGGCGAGCCTGCCGCTGACCGCGACGCTGGCGGGAAACTCTCCGCCGGAGGGAAGCACCGACTGCAGCCTCAGCCGGTCGCCTGAGACGTCGAAGACCGAAACCGTGTCGCTGCCGGCGTTCACCGCGAACAGGAGCGAGTCGGCTGCGTCGTAGGTGAGCGAGCCCTGCGAGGCCAGCAAGTCGGCGGCAGCACCCTGCGCCGCGCCGCCGTCGCCGCCGGTCGCGTAGGTGCCCGCTTCGGCGAGCGTCCCGTCCCTGGCCCGGTCGTAGACGACGACCTGGTTGCCGGTGAGGGCGTTCGTCTGGACGAACACGACGTTTGCCACACCTCTGCCGCGTGCCTGCGCGACTCCTGCCCCAACGACGAGCGAGCACGCGCCGATCACGCTCGCAAGAAAGGCGATCTTCCTCATGGTTCCTCCATCCCTGGATGTCGTCGGCGCGGAGGCTTCTCACGCGCCGACCGCCGTCGAGCGCGACGCTAGCCCCGAGGTCTTACGAGGCTCTCGCGAGTCTCTTGCGCGCCGGAGAACTTCCTCTTAAGTCGTAAGCGTGCCGCCCCAGCCTCTTACGGCGCGCCTGCCCGCGTAGTGACGTTCTTTTTCTTCGGCGCTGACGTCGCCGTCCGGGTGGTGAGGACAACGCGTTCGATCAACGGGCGCTCCGAGCAATCGTTCCGATCGAAAAGCGCCGATTTGCGGGGAAACTGGACCCGGCGGGAATCGATTCGCGTCCGCCGCCGCAAGAGCGCCGGCTCAGTGCCGTTTGCTGACATTCTGCTGACATCGCCAGTTTGGAAGCTGGAGCTGCTGTCTCAATAGCAAACAAAAACCCCGCCTGAGCGGGGCTTTCTTGATGGGCGGTACTGGGCTCGAAATGGACTCGAGCCCGAACGACTAGAGCTTACCTGGAGCGACTTCGCGCCGTTTTTGCAGGGACTTCTCCTGGATGCCGAGGGGCGTCCCGTCGCACTCTCTACGACTGCTTTTCACTCTGCGCTTGGACAGATTCGGGACAAGCTCTCCCGCTCCGACGCTCTGCGCGAGCTCGCTCTGGCGGTCTTGCGGGAGTTGGTGGGGCCGTGACTCGCAGCGGGAACGCCGGCGCCCGGCGCGCCCTGGCATCGGCAGGGCGTCGGCGCCGGTGGCACCGCTGCAGCTGCGGCCGACCCATCCCTGAGAACGTGCGCCGCTGCTCCTCGAGGACATGCCCTGAGTTCGCACCCATGTGGGCCCGAGATACGCG
>DATIZN010000020.1:0-16304 GCA_035517075.1 Gaiellaceae bacterium
GCCTTCTCGAGCGTCGTCAGACCGAGCGCGCGCTCGAGCTCGTCGAGGCCGAGGGTCTCCTCGAAGTGCGAAGGGCCCTTCGTCGGCCAGAGCAGCCGCTCCGACTGGAGGCCGTAGTCCCTCAGGCGTGCGGGCTCGTCAGCCACGGCTCACCAGTTGAGGGCGCCCTTGCGCCAGATGTAGACGTAGGCGACGAGCAGGATGAGGATGAAGAAGGCGAGCTCCGAGAACCCGAACCAGCCGAGCGCGTGCAGCTGCACGGCGAGCGGGTAGAGGAAGACGATCTCGATGTCGAAGACGATGAACAGCATCGCCGTCAGGTAGAAGCTCACGTTGAAGCGCTGCTCGGCCATCGGGCCGCGCGAGACGCCGGACTCGAACGGGACGGCGCGCGCGCGGGTGCGGCGCGTGGGCCGCTGTGCGAACGCGAACGACATCAGGATCATCGAGGCGGGGATCGCGAGCGCGAGGAGTCCGTAGATCAGGAATGGCAGCCAGCTCTGCAGCATGTCGCGCGTCTCCCCTTACCCGTTCGCGCAGTCGGAAGCACCCACCTCGCCGGCTGACGTTATCAGGCTCCGGGCGCTGCACTTGCCGGAACGGAATCGGCATAACCACGCGCGAGCCGGCTGTCACAAAGTCGCGGGAAATCCGCAGCTTCGCGGGTGTTGTGATCGGGAAGGGCGTTGCTAGCATGGGAGGCCGATGGAGATCCGCGAGCGCACCGAGTCCGTCGTTTCCCTCACACCGGCCGCTGCGGTGAAGATCCGCGACCTGATGGCGACCGAAGAGGACGTCTCCGTGTTGCGCGTCGCGATCGAGGGCGGCGGCTGCTCGGGGTTCCAGTACGGCCTCGGCTTCGACCGGGGCGCCCAGGAGGGCGACCACGAGTTCGAGTGCGAGGGCGTGAACGTCGTCGTCGACCCGTTCAGCGCCCCGTACCTGATGGGCGCGACGGTCGACTATCTCGAGACGATCCAGGAGTCCGGGTTCAAGATCGACAACCCGAACGCGATCTCCTCCTGCGGTTGCGGCCACTCGTTCCAGGTGGCCGAGGGCGAGGACCCCGCGGACGCGGGCCCCGCGTGCGGCTCCGGCTGCGGCCACTAGGCTCCCGTCCGTGAGCGACCGTCCCCTGCGGGTTGCGGTCGTCGGGTCCGGCCCCGCCGGCTTCTACGCCGCCGGTGCGCTGCTCGCGGCCGGCGTCCCCGTCGAGGTCGACCTGCTCGAGCGGCTGCCGACGCCGTGGGGGCTCGTTCGGCTCGGCGTCGCTCCCGACCACCCGAAGATCAAGTCCGTCTCGCGCGCGTTCGAGAAGATCGCCGAGCGGCCCGGTTTTCGCTTCCTCGGGAACATCGAGGTCGGCCGGGACCTGCACCACGCGGACCTCGCGCGCCTCTACGACGCCGTCGTCTACTCCGTCGGCGCGCAGACCGACCGGCGGATGGACATCCCCGGCGAGGACCTGCCCGGCTCGTGGGCGGCGACCGAGCTCGTCGCCTGGTACAACGGCCATCCCGACTACCAGGGGCTCGACTTCGAGCTCGGACGCGCGCGGCGCGTCGTCGTCGTCGGCGCCGGGAACGTCGCCCTCGACGTCGTTCGCATGCTGGCGTTGACGCCCGAGGAGCTCGACCCGACCGACACGACCGACGCGGCGATCGCCGCGATCTGCGGCGCCGACATCGAGGAGATCGTGATGGTCGCGCGCCGCGGCCCGGCCCAGGCCGCGTTCACCACGCCGGAGCTCAGCGAGCTCGGCGAGCTCGCGGGCGCGGACGTGATCGTCGACGCGGGGGAGCTCGAGGGCGCGGAGCCCAAGGACACGAATGCCGAGCGCAATCTCGCCGTGCTGCAGGACTACGCCTCGCGCCCGGCGCAGGGGAAGGCGAAGCGGATCCTCCTCCGCTTCTTCCGCTCGCCCACCGCGATCCTCGGCGAGGAGCGCGTCGAGGGCGTGGAGCTCGTCCGCAACGAGCTCGACGAGAACCTGCGCGCCGTCGCCACCGGCGAGCGCGAGACGCTCGGGTGTGAGCTCGTCTTCCGCAGCGTCGGCTATCGCGGGGTCGCGCTGCCCGAGCTCCCCTTCGACGAGCGCACCGGGACGATCCCGAACGACCGCGGCCGGGTCCTCGCCCCGGACGGCGAGCCGGTGCCGGGCGTCTACTGCGCCGGCTGGATCAAGCGCGGCCCGTCGGGCGTGATCGGCACGAACAAGAAGGACGCGACCGAGACCGTCGAGCTGCTGCTCGAGGACGCCGGCGCCGGACGCCTCGAGCCGAAACCGGACGCGACCGCCGCCGCCGTCGACGCCCTCCTCGCCGAGCGCGGCGTGCGCGTCGTCGAGTACGCGGGCTGGGCGGCGATCGACGCGGCGGAGCGGGCCACCGGCGAGAAGCTCGGCCGTCCGCGGGTGAAGCTCTGCACCTGGGACGAGCTGCTCGCGGCCGCCGAGGGCGTCTCGACCCCCTCGCGCTAGGTCACTCGAACGAGGGACATCGGAGACGGTTCGGAAGCCGATGGTCCCGGCACATGGAGTCTCTCGTCGTGGAATGCCTCCGCTGCGGCACCTCACGGATCGCCCGGCGCGACGTGTTCAAGCATTTCGAGGCGCCCGAGTGCCCGCAGTGCGGCTACCTCGGCTGGGCTCCGCTGCACGAGCTGACCGAGGACGAGCGGCGCGACCTTCGCGCCCACCCGGTCGGCGAGCGCCGCCTTCCCTCCGTCGCGTAGGTCTGCGGGGATATCCCGAGCGGCGGCCGCACGCGGTTGCCTAGACTCGGATTCGATGGCGCAGGCGCGGGAACGGCAGGAGCTCTGGGGCGGCGAGACCGCGAAGGCGGTCGCGAACTTCCCGGTCTCCGGCGAGCCGATTCCGCCGCCGGTCGCGCGCTGGCTCGGCCGCATCAAGGGCGCCGCGGCCCGCGCCAACGCCGACCTCGGCCTGCTCGCCGCCGACAAGGCGGAGCGGATCGCCGCCGCAGCCGAGCGGATCGTCGCCGGCGAGCTCGACGACCAGTTCCCGATCGACGTCTTCCAGACGGGCTCGGGCACGTCGTCGAACATGAACGCGAACGAGGTGATCGCAACCCTCGCCGGCGAGGACGTCCACCCGAACGACGACGTCAACATGGGCCAGTCGTCGAACGACGTCTTTCCGTCAGCCGTCCACCTCGCTGCGCTGGACGAGATCGCCCACGACCTGCTGCCAGCGATGGAGACGCTCGCCGCCTCGCTCGAGGCAAAGGCGCGCGAGTTCGACGACGTCGTGAAGTCCGGACGCACGCACTGGATGGACGCCGTCCCGGTCACGCTCGGGCAGGAGTTCGCGGGCTATGCGGCTCAGGTGCGACAGGGGATCGCGCGCGTCCGCGACGCCATGCCGAGGCTCGGGCAGATCCCGCTGGGCGGCACGGCCACCGGCACCGGCCTCAACACCCATCCCGAGTTCGCCGGCCGCGTGCGCGTGCTGCTGTCGGAGGAGACCGGCCTCGAGATCTCCGCGCCGGCCGACCCGTTCGAGGCGCAGGCCGCGCGCGACGGGATCGTCGAGGCCTCGGGCGCGCTCAAGACCGTCGCCGTCTCGCTCACGAAGGTGGCGAACGACATCCGCTTCCTCGGCTCCGGCCCGCGCGCCGGGCTCGCCGAGATCACGCTGCCCGAGCTGCAGAAGGGCAGCTCGATCATGCCGGGGAAGGTGAATCCGGTCATGCCCGAGGTCGTGACGCAGGTTGCGGCCCAGGTGATCGGGAACGACGCGGCGATCGCGATCGGCGGCATGCAGGGCCACTTCGAGCTCAACGTCTTCGTCCCGCTCATCGCGCGCAACATCCTCGACTCGGTGAAGCTCCTCGCGAGCGCGTGCCGCCTGTTCGCGGAGAGGTGCGTGGACGGGATCGAGGCGAACCGCGAGACCTGCGAGCGCTACGCCGAGCTGACCCTTTCGGCCGCGACGGCGCTCAACCCCTACATCGGCTACGACCGAGCGACCGAGATCGTGAAGGAGGCGGCCTCGTCGGGCCGGTCGCTGCGGGACGTGGCGCGGGAGAAGGGCGTCGAGGAGTCCGTCCTCGACGAGGCCCTCGACTACCGCGCGATGGCCAAGCCGCACGGCTCGTAGCGCCGCGTGATCGTCAGAGCTGCCTTCGGGCGGCCCCTCACCCGTTCGAGCGAATTCTCGAGGACTAGACCCTTCGCGGTTGCGAAATCCGCGAACGTCGGCAACGATGAGAATCGGTGGTTGCAAATACCTGCTGCAGCAGGGGTCTTACAAGCTTCCCGGGGAGGAAACCGTTGAAGATCGCCCACTTCAAGGAGACGCGCATGGCTCGTCTCGTTCAATTCTTCTCGAGGCGCCGCATTCTGCGGCTCGCCCTCGTGCTCGGAGTCGTAGGGCCGTTGGTCGCGCTGGCGGCGGGCGGCGTCGCCCGCGCTGGCGGCAAGCTTGCGGTCTCGCAGGGGATCGGCGCCGCCGTCCTGCCGAACACGGCCTTCGGCGACACGCCGTCCGATACCCCCGAGAATGTCTCGTTCATCCTGCAGGCGCAGGATCTCGGCGACCTGGAGGATGAGGTCTCGGCGGGCATGCCGCGCGGGTTCCTCTCCGTCAGCGACTTCGCTCGACGGTACGGCCAGTCGCAGTCGAACATCGCGGCGCTCGAGAGCTACCTCGGCCACTACGGGATCAGCACGCACGCGATGCCAGACGGCCTCGACGTGCAGGCCACCGGCACCGCCGGCGAGTTCGACGCGGCGCTGAGCGTGCAGCAGCACCAGTACCACTACCCCTCGATCCCGGGCCATGACGGCCGGCCGGGGCGGCCGGCAGGCGTCGCCCACGGGACGAAGCAGACTCCGCTTCTTCCCCGCAACCTCGCCCGCTTCGTGCTCGCGGTGCTCGGCCTCTCGAGCTACCCGACGATGCAGAGCGACATGATCGGCGTGCCGAAGCAGGCGCAGCCGAAGGCCGGACCGAACACGGAGCTGCTTCCGGCCGACTTCGCAAACCAGTACGACCTCGATCCGGTCTACGCGGCCGGCGGGACGGGCCAGGGCCGGACGGTCGGGATCGTCACGCTGGCAAGCGTCGATCCGAGCATCGTCAGCGACTTCTGGAACGACATCGGCCTGACCGGCTCGCAGGCGTCGGCCAGCAGGGTCGCCCTCGACAACGTCGACGGCGGATCGGGCCCGGTGAGCGACGATCTCGGGTCTGGCGAGACCGCGATCGACGTCGAGCAGTCCGGTGCGCTCGCTCCGGGTGCGCAAGTGCGGGTCTACCAGGCGCCGAACACCGACAACGGCTTCGCCGACGCCTTCTTCCAGGCGGCGAGCGACAACGTCGCCGACACCGTCTCCACCAGCTGGGGAGAGTCGGAGACGGTCGTCAAGTACCTCGCCAACGGCGGGCAGGAGGATCCGAACTACATGCAGGCCTTCGATGAGGCCTTCCTCGAGCTCGCTGCCCAGGGGCAGAGCACGTTCGCGGCCTCCGGCGACGCGGGGGCGTACGACGACTCGGACGAGCTCGGCTCGACCGATCTGACGGTCGACACCCCGGCCTCGAGCCCGTGGATCACGGCGGCGGGTGGGACCACCCTGCCGGGCACGATCAACTTCAACACGCTCCCGAGCGTCACGATCCCGAGTGAGCGTGCCTGGGGCTGGGACTACCTCTGGCCTCTCCTGACCGAGACGTACGGCGGTCCCGAGCTGCAGTGGGCCGAGGCCGAGGCGGCCGGCGACGGCGGTGGGTACAGCACCCTCGAGCGGATGCCCTCGTACCAGTGGGGCGTGCCCGGCACGAACTACTTCAGCGCCGTGCCGTACCTGACGCCGATCGATCCGGTCGTGGCGAACGGGCTGACGCTCGACACCGACTGGACCCTCAATCCGACTCCGCCGACGATCCACGGTCGCGGCACCGGCGGCCGCGCCGTTCCGGACGTGTCCACGGACGCCGATCCGGAGACCGGGTACCTCGTGTACTTCACGTTCGACATCCCGGGTTACGACGCCTGTGCCACGCCGGATTCCAACGGCGCGTGCTACGAGCAGTGGGGCGGCACGAGCTTCGTCGCGCCGCAGCTGAACGGCGCCACGGCGGCGCTCGACTCGGCGCTCGGGCGCCGGGTCGGGTTCTGGAACCCGTCGATCTACCGGTTCGCGACGCAGTGGAACTCGCCGTTCACGCCGCTCGACACGCCGGGCACGTCGAACGACAACCTGTACTTCACCGGTACGCCGGGCACCGTGTACAACCCCGCCACGGGCCTCGGAACGCCGGATCTCGGGAAGCTCCTGTACGACTACGGGCGGAGCCGGCACGGCTTCGGCCACTAGGCCGCGCCGGGCAGGCGCGAATCGCCGTGAAGGCCGCCCTCGGGCGGCCTTCACTCGTTCGAGGGATCAAGCCCTCTTGCCTTTTCCCACGGCCTGTCTCACGATACGACGGTGAACTCTGCGGGAGCACGGGCGAACCCGTGCTCGGGTCATTGAGGGAGAGGGAGGACATGAAGAACACGTTCCGCTCGCCCAAGCGAGCACTGGGAGTGTTCGCGATCGCGGCGTTGGTCGCGTTCGCGGCTCTGACCGCCGGGTCGTCGTCTCACGCGGCCCTGGCCACCACGCACGCGATGTCACCGGCCATCGGGAGTGGCGTGCATCCGGACCTCAGGGGTCCGTACCAGCTTCCGCCGAACGCATCGGACACCTTCAGCTGCCAGCCGAACCCGATCGACGGGTCCGACGGGCCCCGCTGCTACACGCCGCAACAGATCCAGCAGGCCTACGGGTTCTCGAAGCTGATCTCGCGCGGCATCGACGGGCGCGGCAAGACGATCGTGATCGTCGACGCCTTCTCGAACACGTACATCCAGGGCGATCTCGCCGCGCAGGACGCGGAGTTCGGCCTGCCGGCTCCGCCGAGCTTCAAGGTCGTGGCGCCGGCCGGAAGTCCGCCTCCGATGAACCTCAGCGACCCCGATCAGGGGAGCTGGGCCGAGGAGATCACGCTCGACGTCCTCTGGGCGCACGCAATGGCCCCCGGGGCGAAGATCGTCCTCGACGAGGCGAAGAGCGACGCCGACGCGGATCTCTATGCAGCCGAGAAAGCGGCCGTCGACGAGCATCTCGGCGACGTGATGTCGCAGAGCTTCGGCGAGAACGAGGCCTGCGTCGATCCGACCGTCTTCGACAAGTGGCAGCAGCTCTACCGGCGGGCCACCGCCGAGGGGTGGACGGTCTTCGCCTCCTCGGGCGACAGCGGTGCGTCGCAGTTCAACTGCGACTACACGGCTGCCGCGCTGGCGCCCGGCTATCCCGCGGCCGACCCGAACGTGACGGGCGTCGGCGGGACGACGCTGAACGCGACGGATCCCGACGGCGACTACGTCGGCGAGACGGCGTGGACGGAGATCTACGGCTGCAACCCGCCCGCGTCCGACTATCCGGCGGACATGAACTGCAGCGGTGGCGGCTACAGCACGATCTTCGGCAAGCCGTTCTACCAGCTGCTGGCCGTTCGGGGCCGCGCTCGCGGCGTGCCGGACGTCTCGTACAGCGCAGGCGTCAACGGCGGCGCGCTCACGATCTGCTCGGCCTGCAACGTGATCTACGGTCTCCCGGCGAATGCGCCTGAGATCTGGCTCTTCGGCGGGACGAGCGCCGGCTCGCCGCAGTGGTCGGCGCTGGCGGCTGAAGCAGACCAGCTGGCCCGCCACGACCTCGGCGGCATCAACGACAACCTCTACGGGTTGGCGCTGCTGCCGGGCGTGTACCACTCGGTCTTCAACGACGTCACGAGCGGCAACAACGACGTCGCGGAGATCGGCGGCGAGGGCTATAACGCCGGCCCCGGCTGGGATCCGGTCACCGGCCTCGGCACGCCGAAGGCGCAGAACCTCGTTCCGGCTCTGGCGCTCACGCGCGGCTTCTAGCCGGCAAGGCGCATCGATCGACGAGAGGCCCGCTCCGGCGGGCCTCTCGTCTCAGTAGGCGACCGCGCCGCGGCCCGTCGCAGCGGCGTGCTTCTGCTCGTCGGCGCGATACGAGCTGCGGACGAGCGGCCCGGAGAAGACCGAGCCGAAGCCGAGCGCCTCGCCCTGCTCGCGGAACCAGCGGAACTCGTCGGGATGGACCCAGCGGTCGATCAGCGCGTGCTTCGCGCTCGGCTGGAGGTACTGGCCGATCGTCACGACGTCGACGCCGTTCGCGCGCAGGTCGCGCATCGTCTCGACCACCTCGTCGTTCGTCTCGCCGAGGCCGACGATGATCCCCGACTTCGTCAGCACCGGATAGTCCGCGAGCTCCCTCGCCCGGCGCAGCAGCCGGAGCGCCCCGTCGTAGCTCGCCTTCGCGCCGCGCATCCGCGCGTGCAGGCGGCGGACGGTCTCGATGTTGTGGTTGAACACCTCGGGCCTCGCCGCGAGCACGGTGCGCAGCGCCTCCTCCTCGACGCCGAGGAAGTCGGGTGTGAGGACCTCGACCGACGCCTCCGGCAGCTTCGCCTTCAGCGCGCGGATCGTCGCCGCGTAGTGGCCGGCGCCGCGGTCCGGGACGTCGTCACGGTCGACGGAGGTCACGACGACGTGCTTGAGCTGCATCTGCGCCGCCGCCTGCGCCAGCCGCAGCGGCTCGAGCGGGTCGGGCGGCGACTCGGGCTTGCCCGAGTGGACGTAGCAGTAGCGGCACGCGCGCGTGCACGTCTCGCCGAGGATCTGGAAGGTCGCGGTGCCGCGCCCCCAGCACTCGGAGATGTTCGGGCAGCGCGCCTCCTCGCAGATCGTGTGCAGCGACAGCCCGTGCACGAGCTTCTGGACGTCGAAGTACGAGCCGTCCTTCGACGGCGCCCGCACCTTCATCCACTCGGGACGGCGGGGGCGCTCGGCGACGGGAAGCGATGAGTTCATGCCTGCGTTCCAGTCTATGTCGCGTAGCCCGGCCGGCCGGTGCTAGCCTGAACCGGACTGAGCAGTCCGGTTAGTGAAGGAGCCCGATGTCTCGCCACTCCACGAATCCCTGGGTCGTCCTCGTCATCATCTGCCTCGCGCAGTTCATGGTGGTTCTCGACGCGACGATCGTCAACGTCGCCTTGCCGCACATCAAGACCTCGCTCGGCTTCACCGAGGCGAGCCTGCAGTGGGTCATCAACGCGTACACGCTCGTGTTCGCGGGCTTCCTGCTGCTCGGCGGCCGCGCCGGAGACCTCCTGGGACGGAAGCGGCTCTTCCTCGTCGGGCTCGTCATCTTCACATCGGCCTCGCTGCTCGACGGGCTGTCGAAGACCTCGGGGATGCTGATCGGCTTCCGAGCGCTGCAAGGGCTCGGCGCGGCGCTCATCTCGCCGGCGGCGCTCTCGATCATCTCGACCACGTTTGCCGAGGGGAAGGAGCGGGCGCGGGCGCTTGGCGTCTGGGCTGCGATCGCGATCGGCGGCTCGGCTGTCGGGCTCGTCCTCGGCGGCGCGCTCACGCAGTCGCTCTCCTGGCGCTGGATCTTCTTCGTCAACGTCCCGGTCGGGATCCTCACCTTCCTCGCGGCCATGCGCATGGTGCCGGAGTCGAAGGACGAGCACGCCCACCAGGGCTACGACCTCGGCGGCGCCGTCACGGTCACCGGCGGGCTCATGGCGCTCGTCTACGGGCTCGTCCGGTCGGCCTCGCACGGCTGGGGGTCGCCGCAGACGGTCGGCTCCTTCGTCGTCGCCGTCGCGCTTCTCGCGGCGTTCGTCGCGATCGAGCAGCGCTCCGCGGAGCCGCTCGTCCGGCTCTCGATCTTCCGGGTGCGCTCGCTCCTGACGGCGAACCTGTCGATGTTCCTCGCCTTCTCCGGGATGTTCGCGATGTTCTTCTTCAACACGCTCTACATCCAGGACGTGCTCGGCTTCGGGCCGCTGAAGGCGGGCGTGGCGTTCCTGCCCTTCACGGCCGGCGTGATGATCTCGGCGGGCATCGCCTCGGCCTTCGCGCCGCGGATCGGCGTGCGACCGGTCGCTGTCGTGGGCATGCTGCTGACGATCGTCGGGATGCTCCTGTTCGCCCGCATGCCGGTCGCCGGCTCGTACGCGACCGACGTCCTGCCGGGCATGATTCTCGGCTCGCTCGGGATGGGCGCGATCTTCATGCCGCTCACGCTCGTCGCGACGACGGGCCTCGAGGACGAGGACCAGGGCCTCGCGTCGGGGCTCTTCAACACCTCGCAGCAGGTCGGCGGCGCGCTCGGCCTCGCGATCCTCACGACGATCGCCGCGGGGCAGACGCACGGCAACTCGGCGGCGGCACAGGTGCACGGCTTCCATTACGCCTTCGCCGGCGCGGGCGTCCTCGTCGCGCTCAGCCTCGTCGTCATGCTCGCGCTGTTGCGCAAGCACCACGTCGCCAAGATCGAGGCAGCCGCCGAGGCCGAGCCCGTCATGGCCGGCGTCTGATGGTCGAGCTGCGGGCGGACGCGCAACGAAACCTCGAGCGGGTGCTCGACGCGGCGGCGCAGGTGTTCGCCGAGTCGGGCCCGGACGCGAGCATCGACGAGATCGCCCGCCGTGCCGGCGTCGGCCACGGCACGGTCTTCCGCCGCTTCCCGACGAAGGACGACCTCATGTACGCGGTCGTCGAGCGCCACGTCGCGCAGATGTGCGCCTTCGCCGAGGACGCGCTCACCCAGGACGATCCCGGAGAGGCGTTCTTCGGCTTCGTGCGCCGGGTGGCGGAGCTGGCGATGACCACCCCCGGCCTGCACAGGTGCGTCGTCCACTGCGGCGAGAAGCCCGGCGCCGCCGAGCTCGAGGAGCTCGGCCGGACGGTCGTGGCGCGGGCCCAGCGTGCGGGAGCGGTGCGGCGGGATCTCGAGCCGTCGGAGGTGGGGCCGCTCGTGCGCGCCGCCCTGCTCGCGGCGCCGCCCGGCCACTGGCGTCGCTACCTCGACGTCGTGCTCGACGGGCTGCGCGCCTAGAGTCCCGGTGTGAGCTGGTCGATCCGGAACGTCCGCGACGGCGAGTGGTGGGACCGTGGCCCGCGCGGCTTCGTCTCCGAGCTCGTGCAGGACAGGGACTCGCAGGTTGGAGTCAACCTGTTCGTCCTCGGCCCGGGCCAGCCGATGTCGATGTACCACTGGGAGGCCGACCAGGAGGGGTTCCTCGTCCTCTCCGGCCAGGCGCTCGCCGTCGTCGAGGACGAGGAGCATCCGCTGCGGCAGTGGGACTACCTCCACTGTCCGCCGGGGGTCCCGCACACGATCGTCGGTGCCGGTGACGGGCCGTGCGCCATCCTTGCGCTCGGGGCGCGGGAGAACATTCGCGGCGAGCGCTGGGGCGCCTATCCGTACTCGGAGGTCGCGATGCGACACGACGCGTCGGCCGAGGAGGAGACGGCGGAGCCGAAGGTCGCGTACGCTCGCTTCCCGCAGCGGCAGCCGGGCGAGTTCCGCGAGGACTGGCTCCCCTAGGCCAAGTTGCAAATTGCAACTTGGCCGGTTCGGTGCGGTCAGGGGCGCGCGGCGAGCCGAGCGTGGACGGGTTGCGTCCAGAGCCCGGCGCCGTCACCCGCGGGCAGCTCCTCGAGCTCGAGCCCGAAGACGTCCTGCAGCGCCGCGACCGCGTGCGGCCGCACCTCGTCCACCGTGACCGGCCGCTCGAGCTCGCGCGCGATCGTCGTGAACATCGCGTCCTCGAGCCCGCAGGCCGTGATCCAGTCGGTGAACGGCGCCGGGTCGAGGTCGACGTTGAGCGCGTAGCCGTGCGTCGTGACCCAGCGGGACACGTGGACGCCGATCGAAGCGATCTTGCGCGGCGGCCGCTGCAGCCAGACGCCGGTCAGCCCTTCGAGCCGTGTCCCCTCGACGCCGAGCGGCGCGAGCGTGCGGATGAGCGCCTCTTCGAGGTTCCGGACGTACTGCTTGACGTCCCGTCCGTGCCGCTTCAGGTCGAGGATCGGGTAGCAGACGAGCTGGCCCGGCCCGTGGAAGGTCGACTTGCCGCCGCGGTCGGTCTCCACGACCTCGACCTCCGCACCGTCGGGCACATGGAGCTCTGCGGCCTCGTCGGTTCGCCGGCCGAGCGTCACCACCGGCGGGTGCTCGAGCAGGATCACCGTGTCCGGGATCGCTCCCTGCGAGACGGCGCCGGCGAGCGAGCGCTGCAGCTCCGACGCCTCGAGGTACGGCACCTCGCCGAGCTGGAGCAGGTAGCCGCCGCTAGTCGCCGTCGCCCTCCCAGTCCTCGAGCCGCTCGCGCAGGTCGCGGAGGAAGCGGCCGGCGTACGCGCCGTCGACGAGCCGGTGGTCGTAGGTGAGCGTGATGTTCATGAGCGGCCGGATCGCGATCACGTCCTGGCCGAGCTCGTCCTCGACCACCCAGGGCCGCTTGACGAGCGCGTACGTGCCGAGGATCGCCGACTGCGGCTGGTTGATCACGGGCGTGCCGTGGAACGTGCCGTAGCCGCCCGGATTCGTGATCGTGAAGGTTGCGCCCTGGACGTCGTCGGGGACGAGTCGCTTCGTCCGCGCCTTGTCGGCGTTCTCCGCGATTCCCTTCGCGATGCCGAGCAGGTTGAGCGTCTCCGCGTTTCGGATCACGGGGACGATCAGGCCCTTGCCGTCGGCGAGCTCGACCGCGATCCCGAGGTTGACGAAGTTGCGCGTGACGATCGAGTCGCCGCGCAGCTCGGCGTTCACGTACGGGTAATGGAGGAGGAGCTCCACCGCCGCCTTCGCCACGAAGACGAGGTAGGTCGGGTTGACGCCGTATGTGGCCTGGTACTCCCTCTTCAGGCTCTCGCGGACGGCGACGATACGGGAGAAGTCGACCTCGATCGCGCTCGTGACGTGCGCGGACGTGTCGAGCGAGCGGCGCATGTGGTCGGCGATGCCGCGGCGCATCGCGGTCACCGGCTCGACGGCCTCTCCCGGCAGCGTCTCGCCGGCGGCGACCGGCTGAGGCGCGGGCGGCGGGGGTGGGGCGGGCGGCGCCGGCGCGGCGGGCTGAGGTGGAGCGGCCGGCCGAGGCGCGGGCGGCGGCGCGGCGGGCGGCGGCGCTGCGGGCTGCTCGGCGGGAGGAGCCGGAGCGACCGGGGGAACGGTCTCCGCCTGGGGTGCCGGCTGTGGCGGTGCTGGGGGCTGCGGCTGTGCGGCGCCGCTCTCGACGAAGGCGAGGATGTCCTTCTTCGTCACCCGGCCGCCCTTGCCGGTGCCGGCGACCGTGCCCGGGTCGACGCCGTGCTCCGAGGCGATCCGAGCCACGACCGGCGAGACGAACGCCTTTCCGTTGCCGGTCGCCGCGGGATGCGGCTCGGGAGCCGGAGCCGCCGCAACCGGCTCCGGGGCTGCCGGTGCGGGAGTCTCCGCCGGTGAGGCAGCGCCGGCCTCGGCCGCGGCCTCCGCGGGCGCCGGCTCGGGCGCTGCGGCGGGCGCCTCCGTCGCGCCGGCGCCGCCGATCTGCCCCAGCTTCGTTCCGACCGCGACCGTCTCGCCCTCCTGGACGAGGATCTGCGTGAGCGTGCCTGAGCCGGGGCTCGGCACCTCGGTGTCGACCTTGTCCGTCGAGATCTCGAGCAGCGGTTCGTCGGCCTCGACGCGCTCTCCCTCCTGCTTGAGCCAGCGCGTGATCGTGCCCTCCGAGACGGACACGCCCATCTGCGGCATCACGACGTCGACTGCGGTCTCCGTGGCCATGCGACTCCGACTCCTTCCTAGTACTCCGCCAGCTCGCGCAGACCGGCGACGACGTCCTCGACCTGCGGGATGAACGCCTTCTCGAGCGTCGGCGAGAACGGCACCGGGGTGTCGGGCGCCGCGATCCGCTTCAGCGGAGCGTCGAGATCCTCGAATGCCTCCTCAGCGATCGTCGCCGCGATCTCGGCGCCGAAGCCTCCGGTTCGCGTGTCCTCGTGGAGGACGAGCACCTTCGACGTCTTCCGCACCGACTCGAGCACTGCCTGCCGGTCCCACGGCATCACCGTCCGCAGGTCGACGATCTCGACCGAGACGCCGTCGCCGTCCAGCTGCTCCGCCGCCTCCGCCGCCGTGTGCACCATCGCGCCCCACGTGATCACCGAGACGTCGTCGCCGTCGCGGTGGATCCGCGCCTTGCCGAGCGGCGTCGTGTAGCGCTCCTCCGGCACCTCCGCCTTGATCCGGCGGTACAGGTGCTTGTGCTCGAAGTAGAGGACCGGATTCGGGTCCTCGATCGCGCTGATCAGCAGGCCCTTAGCATCCTCCGGCGTTGCGGGGCAGACGCACTTGAGGCCCGGGATGTGCGCGAACGACGACTCGGGGTTCTGCGAGTGGAACGGCCCGCCCGAGAAGCCGCCGCCGGAGGGCAGCCGCACGACGATCGGGACCGGCGTGCCGGCGCGCCAGCGCTGCTTCGCCGCGACGGTGACGAGCTGGTCCCACGCGCACGAGATGAAGTCCGCGAACTGCATCTCCGCGACCGGGCGCATCCCCATCCTCGCGGCGCCCGTGCAGCCGCCGACGATCGCGGTCTCGGCGAGCGGCGCGTCGATGACGCGCCACGGCCCGAACTCCTCCTGGAACCCGAGCGAGACCTTGAAGGCGCCCCCGTAGACTCCGACGTCCTCGCCGATCAGGAAGACGCGCTTGTCGCGCCGCATCTCCGTGCGGAGCGCGTCGGAGATCGCCTGGAGATACGTGAGCTCGGCCATCGCGTGCCTACTTGTGGTGCGGCGTGTCGAGGTCCTCGGGCGACGCGTAGACGCCCGCGGTCAGGTCGGCCGGATCCGGCAGCGGCGACTCCTCGGCGCGCTCGAGCGCCGTCGTCAGCAGCTTCTTCACGCCGCTCGCGATTTCGTCCTCCTCCTCGTCGGTCAGCTCGGCGTTCTCGCGCAGCCAGCTGCGGAAGCGCTCGAGCGGGTCGGACGCGGCCCAACGCTCGAAGAGCTCCTTCGGGACGTAGAACGCGTCGTCGTGGACGGCGTGCCCCTCCATCCGGAGCGAGACGCACTCGAGCAGCGTCGGCCCGCCGCCGGCGCGCGCCTTCTCGATCGCGCGCCTCGCCTCGCGGTAGACGGCGAGGACGTCGGTCCCGTCCACCACGACGCCCTCGAAGCCGTAGGCGTCGGCGCGGTCGGCGACGTGCTCGCTCGCGTACTCGAGGTGCGTCGGCGTCGAGTACGCCCACTGGTTGTTGTCGCAGACGAAGACGACGGGGAGCTTGCGCGTGCCGGCCAGCGTCATCGACTCGTGCGTGTCGCCGCGCGCCGAGGCGCCTTCCCCGAACCAGCCGACGGCGACCCGCGGCTCCTCGCGAATGCGGAACGCGAGCGCACAGCCGGTCGCGACCGGGAGCATCGCGGGCAGGTGGCTGACCATCGCGACGAGGCCCAGCTGCGCGTCGGCCATGTGGACGTTGCCGTCGCGGCCGTGCGTCGGGCCGTCCTGCCGGCCCATGTACTGGGCGAAGATCCGCCACGGCTCGACGCCGCGCGTGATGTGCACGCCCATGTCGCGGTGGAGCGGCGTGCCGACGTCCTCTGCCCGCATCGCCGTGGCGACGCCGACCGCCGCTGCCTCGTTCCCGCGGCCGGTGTAGAACGAGCCGGGGATCTTGCCCTGGCGGTAGAGGATGTGCCCGCGCTCCTCGACGCCGCGGGTGACGAGCATGTTGCGGTACACGGTCAGGAGGTCCTCGCGGTCGAGCCCGGCCTCGCGCACCTCGGTGAGGGAGCCGACGGGCTCCGCTTCTCTCGCAATCGCCATGTCCAGAAATCTAACGACTGGCCAGGGCGTCCCAGTCGAAGGAGTCGCCGATCGCGCGCAGACGGGTACGGGTCTCCTCGTCGCAGAGCGCCCCGGCGAGGCCGGCGTCGTAGGCCGCGCGCGGAGCAAGCCCGAGCGACGCCGCCGCCTCGTAGTCCCGCGTCAGGTCGGTGTCGAACATCGCCGGGTCGTCGGTCGAGATCGAGCAGCGGACGCCGGCGAAGTTCATCGCCTCGTGCGCATCGCCGCGCGCCATCGCCCCTTCGCCGGTCCACCCGACGGCGACCCGGTGCTCCTCGCGGATCCGGAACGCGAGCGCGCAGCCGGTGGCGACCGGGAGCATCGCCGGCAGGTGGCTGACCATCGCGATCAGCCCGAGGTTCGCGTCGGCCATGTGGACGTTGCCGTCGCGGCCGCGCGCGGGGCCGTCGATGCGGCCCATGAACTGCGCGAAGATCTTCCAGGGCTCGACGCCGCGCGTGATGTGGACGCCCATGTCGCGGTGGAGCGGCGTGCCGACGTCGTCCGCTCCCATCGCCGTGGCGACGCCGACCGACGCGGCCTCGTTCCCGCGGCCGGTGTAGAAGGAGCCGGGG
>DATIZN010000021.1:0-2247 GCA_035517075.1 Gaiellaceae bacterium
AGCGGGTATGAGCAGTGCGACGAACGGGAAGCGGCCGCAGAAGAAGACGGCAGCCGTGAAGAAGCCGAAGCTCTCCGTCTGGAAGTTCTCCTCGTGCGACGGCTGCCAGCTCTCGCTCCTCGACTGCGAGGACGAGCTGCTGGAGGTGACCGGCGCCGTCGAGATCGCGTACTTCCTCGAGGCGACGAGCGCGACCGCGAAAGGCCCGTACGACCTGACGCTCGTCGAGGGCTCGATCACGACGCCGCACGACGCCGAGCGGATCCACGAGATCCGCCGCATGTCGAAGTTCCTCGTCAGCATCGGCTCCTGCGCGACCACCGGCGGGATCCAGGCGCTGCGGAACTTCGCGCAGGTCGGCGACTTCGTCTCGGCGGTGTACGCGAGCCCGGACTTCATCTCGACGCTGCGCAACTCGACCGCGATCGCCGACCACGTCCACGTCGACTTCGAGCTCCAGGGGTGCCCGATCAACAAGCACCAGCTGCTCGAGGTGGTCGGCGCGTTTCTCGCCGGCCGCCGGCCGAACACGCCGGCGCACAGCGTCTGCGTCGAGTGCAAGCGCGCAGGCGTCCCGTGCGTGATGGTGGCGAAGGGCATCCCCTGCCTCGGCCCGGTCACGCATGCCGGCTGCGGCGCGCTCTGCCCGCTCTACGCGCGCGGCTGCTTCGGCTGCTTCGGCCCGAAGGAGCAGCCGAACACCGAGGCGCTCGCCGCGCACTGGCGCGAGCTCGGCGCCGGGGACCCGCAGCTCCTGCGCGCCTTCCGCTCCTTCACCGGGAACGCGCCCGACTTCCGGAGGCAGGCGACGCTCCATGAGTAGCACCCGGACGATCCGCACCGACTATCTCGCCCGCGTCGAGGGCGAGGGCGGGATGCTCGTCCGCATGCGCGGCGACGAGGTCGTCGACGTGCGCCTGAAGATCTACGAGCCGCCGCGCTTCTTCGAGGCGTTCCTCCGCGGCCGGCAGTTCACCGAGGCGCCGGACATCACCGCGCGCATCTGCGGGATCTGCCCTGTCGCCTACCAGATGAGCTCGTGCCTCGCGATGGAGTCGCTCGCCGGCGCCGAGGTCGACGGCCGGCTCCGTGCGCTCCGCCGCCTCCTCTACTGCGGCGAGTGGATCGAGAGCCACACGCTGCACGTGTTCATGCTCCACGCGCCGGACTTCCTCGGCGTGCCGAGCGCGGTCGAGCTCGCGAAGCTCGACCCGGCGCTCGTCGAGACGGCGCTGCGGCTGAAGAAGATCGGCAACGAGGTGATGCGCGTCGTCGGCGGCCGCGAGGTTCATCCGATCAACGTGCGCGTCGGCGGCTGGTACAAGACGCCGAGCCGCGCCGACCTCGAGGCGCTCGTGCCCGACCTCGAGTGGGCGAAGGAGGCGTCGCAGACCGCGGTCCGCGTCACCGCCGGCCTCGACTTCCCCGAGCTGGAGCAGGACTACGAGTTCGTCGCCCTCGACGCGGACGGCGAGTACCCGATCGACCGCGGCGGGCGGCTCGTGTCGTCGCGCGGCCTCGACTTCCCCATCTCCGAGTTCTACGACCACATCGTCGAAGAGCACGTCGAGCATTCCAACGCCTTGCACGCGCGGCTGCGCGAGCGAGGTGCCTACCTCGTCGGCCCCATGGCGCGCTACGCGCTGCATCGCGAGCTCCTCTCCCCCGACGCGCTCGCATCGGCCGGCGAGGTAGGCCTCGAGCCCGTCGTCCGGAACCCGTTCCGGTCGATCGTCGTCCGCGCGGTCGAGCTCGTCCACGCGTGCGACGAGGCGCTGCGGCTGATCGCGGGATACGAGGAGCCGCCCGCGCCGTCGATCGAGGTCGTGCCGCAGGCCGGCTGGGGCCACGGCGCGAGCGAGGCGCCGCGCGGCGTCCTCTACCACCGCTACCGCCTCGATGGCGACGGCGTCATCCTCGATGCGAAGATCGTCCCACCGACGTCGCAGAACCAGAAGATGATCGAGGAGGACCTCTTCGCGTTCGTGCGCGGCCACGCCGACCTCCCCGAGGACGAGCTGCGGCTGCGCTGCGAGCAGGCGATCCGGAACTACGATCCCTGCATCTCGTGCGCGACGCACTTCTTGACCCTGGACGTGGAGCGGGAATGACGACCTGCGTCGTCGGAGTCGGGAACGCGCTCCGGGGCGACGACGCGGTCGGACTCGAGGTGGCGCGCCTGCTCTCCGGGACGCTCCCCGACGGCGTTCGCGTCGTCGAGTGCGAGGGCGAGCCGGTGTCGCTCCT
>DATIZN010000022.1:0-96071 GCA_035517075.1 Gaiellaceae bacterium
GGACCGCCGGCGGCTCGCTTGCCGCGCCGAGCTTCGCGAGCAGGCGCAGGATGGGGCCGAGCGCGTCCGCCGGCAGCTCCAGCGCGGCCTGGAGGATCGGCTCGCAGACGACGGTGCCCGACCGCTCGAGCGCCTGCCGCAGCACGAGCGGCGTCAGCCCCTCGTAGTCGCCGGGCATGCTCAGCGGGCCTCGCTTCGACGGCGGCCCGTCTGCGGACGAGTACTCGCAGGCGGTCATCGTCACGACGCAGTCGGTCACCGCCCAGCCGTAGCGGCCGTGGCGCAGCGCTTCGCGGACGTACCGGCTCATCGACTCGACGAACAGCTCGCGGCTGCGGAACACGTAGAGGGGCAGCCGGCGCGTTGCGACCTCGAGCCGGAACTCGACGCCGGTGTCCTCCGGTGCCGGGTCGACCCGGAGCCCGACGGTGGCCGAGAACGGGTTCGACGGCGTGTTCAGCACCTCGACCGCCTCCCCGGACATGCGAGGCCGCTCGACGTGGAGGATCGTCGAGTCACGGAACTCGACCGCGAGCCCGTAGTCGTCCGCGAGCGTCGCGTCGAGCACCTCCTGCTGCACCTCGCCGTAGAGCGAGACGGCGAGGACGCCTCCGTCCCGGCGGAGCTCGATCAGCGGATCCTGCTCGGCCAGCTCTCCCAGCGCGACGCTGAGCGCATGGGCGTCGTCGGGATCGCGTGGCGCGACGACCGTCTCGAGCGTCGGCGCGGCGAAGCCGGAGCTCGCCCGCCGCAGCGGCGGCTCGCCGAGGACGTCGCCGATCCGGAGCTCCGAGAGCCCCCACAGCTTCGCGATCTCTCCTGCCTCCGCCGACTGCCGGCGGCTCTCACCGTCCCGGCCGAAGGCCGTGAGCCCCGTGACCCTCCGCGCGCCGAACCGGTCGCGAATGCGAAGCGTTCCGTCATGGAGGCGCGCGTAGGCGACCTTCTCGCCGGCCCGCCCGCGCTCGATCTTGAAGACGCTTGCCGAGAGCGGCGCTTCGGGATCGCCCGGCGCCGGCGGCAGCAGCTCGGCGATGCCCTGCAGCAGCTCCTCCACTCCGTCACCTTTCAGCGCGGAGCCGGCGAACGCGGGGTGGAAGGCGCCGGCGCGCGTCTGCGCGGCGAGCGCCGCCTGCAGCCGCTCGTCCGGCACTCGCGTTCCGTCCACATAGGCGGCGAGCAGCTCGTCGTCGCGCTCGGCGAGCTCCCCGAGCAGTCCCTCGTCGAGCAACGCCGCCGCCGGCGTGAGGCGTTCGCGAATCGCCGCGACCGTGCGTGCCACGTCCGCCCCGCGGCGGTCGGTCTTGTTGACGAAGAAGAGCGTGGGGAGCTCCAGGCGGCGGAGCGCCCGCCAGAGCACCCGCGTCTGCGGCTGCACCCCTTCCACCGCAGAGACGACGAGGACGACGCCGTCGAGCACGGCGAGCGCGCGCTCGACCTCCGCGATGAAGTCCGGATGCCCCGGCGTGTCGATCAGGTTCACGGTGGACTCGCCGACCGCGAACGAGACGACGCCCGCCTTGATCGTGATGCCGCGGCGGCGCTCGAGCTCGAGCGTGTCGGTCCGCGTCGTCCCGGCGTCGACGCTGCCGGGCGCGTCGATCGCCCCGGCCGCGTAGAGCAGCCGTTCCGTGAGTGTCGTCTTACCGGCGTCTACATGCGCCAGGATCCCGAGGTTGAGCAGCGAACGCGTCACGAGCCATGTCCTCCCGATAGGTCACAAAGGCCTTCTCGATTGACATGGACTGCGGCACTCCGGCTCCTTTCCCCGGGAGATGGGCGATCCTGGATTCGAACCAGGGACCTCCGCCTTATCAGAGCGGCGCTCTAACCAGCTGAGCTAATCGCCCCGCGGAGGCGATTGTAGCGAGGCCGTCTCGCCGGCTCAGCGCACTTGCTCTGCCCGGAGCGAGATCGCCTCGAGCGAGTCGAGGTCGTTTGGCGCCTGCCCTGCATGACGACGGTGCAACGCCGGCCGGCCCGCGGGGGATACGGCCGGGTTTCCGATCGGCCGCCCTGAGCTATATTCGGGACGAGGTCGGAGCGCAGATGCAGGAGATGCTCATCTACGGGGTTAGCTTCGATCTGGTCGGCAAGCAGCCGATCGTCCTTCTCAAGACCGCGGACGGCAACAAGTTCCTGCCGATCTGGATCGGCCATCCCGAGGCGGCCGCGATCCTGATGAAGCTCCAGAGCCAGGCCGCGCCGCGGCCGATGACGCACGATCTCCTCAGCGACATGCTCGACCAGCTCGGCGCCTCGATTGTCCGCATCACGGTCACCGAGCTGCGCGAGAACACCTTCTACGCCCAAATCACCGTCGCTCAGGACGGCCAGGAGATCGAGGTCGACGCCCGCCCGTCCGACGCGATCGCGCTCGCGATCCGGGCCGAGGCGCCGATCTTCGCGGCCGACAGCGTGATCGAGGAGTCGGCGATCGAGTTCGAGGGCGAGGAGGTCGACGAGGAGCAGCTCGAGGCTGAGGTCTCGCGCTTCCGCAGCTTCCTCGAAGACGTGACGCCCGATCAGTTCGTCGTCGACGAAGACGACGAGGGCTAGCGTCGCGCTCGCAGCTCCTGCTTCGTCAGCTCGAGCACCGTCGCGAACAGCTCCTCGAGGCCGGCCGCCGAGAGCGGCCCGCGGTTCGCACGGCGGAGGTAGCGGAGCATCCACTCCTCGCGCTCGGGGTCGAGCACCTCGAGCCCGCGCGACTCCTTGTAGCGCCACATCCGGTCGACGAGCTCGAGCCGGCGGTTCATCGCGGCCACGAGCGCGACGTCGTTGTCCGACACCTCCTCGCGGAGGCTGCGGATCAGCGGGTCGTCGTCGCTCGTCACGCGCGGGACGCTAGCTCAGGACGGCTGCGGCGAGCGCGATGCCGTTGAAGAGCGCGTGCACGAGCATGCCGGGCACGACGCTCTCGGTCCGGTCGCGCAGCCAGGCGAGAGCGGCTCCGAACGGGATCAGGACGAGCAGTGCCTCGACGAGTCCGTGGGCGAGCCCGAACGCGACGCCGACGAGCAGGATCGAGGGCGCGCGACCGAGGAAGCGGAGCAGCGACTGCCCGGCGCCGCGGAAGGTCAACTCCTCGACGAACGGCGCGACGAGGGTGAAGAGGACGAGATTGGCCGCGAACGCGCCCGCGTGGGAGGGCTCCCAGTGCGTCGGCGTCAGCCCCTGCTCCTTGCCCGGGCTCTCGGGCAGCGGCAGCGTGCTTACGGCGCCCTCCCAGACGAAGATGCCGACGATCACGGCCGCCGCGCCGCCGAGGGCGCGACTCCAGCCCGCCGGCGGGCGGAATGCGAGCAGGTCGAAGCGGTCGACGACGATCGCGAGCACGAGGCCGAGCCAGATCGCGTAGAGGACGAGCCCTGCGGCGAAGGTGCCGTACGAGTAGACCTCCTGTCGCGTGTTGCCCGTGCCGCTGCCCCCGGCGAAGCGGGCGTAGTAGTTGAGCCCGGCGATCAGCGCGACGAAGATCGCCCACGCGGCGAGACGGCGCGGCAGGAAGGGAGCGCGGGGGGCTTCGACGTCCACGAAGGCGCAGAATAGGGTTCGGGCGATGCGCCACTTCACACCTGAGGAGGCGAATGACGCCCTCGTCGAGGTGCGCCCGCTCGTCGAGCAGCTCGTCGAGCGGCGCCGCGAGCACGTTGTCGCACTCGAGCGGCAGGAGGGGCTGGAGCGGACGATCCGCGGCAACGGCGGCGGCATCCCGCCGGCCGAGCTCGCCGCCGCGACTGCCGACGTCGACGCGCTCGCCCGGAAGCTTGCGCGGCTCGTCGACGAGATCGGCCGGCACGGCGCCCAGGTGAAGGACGTGGACACCGGCCTGATCGACTTCCCGGCGCGGCACGGCGGCGAGACCGTTCTGCTCTGCTGGCGGCTCGGCGAGGACGAGATCGGCTACTGGCATCGGCTCGAGGACGGCTTCGCCGGCCGCCGCCCGCTGCCGCTCGACACCGACTGAGGAGTTCGCCTCCGGGCAGCGAACCGGAAGGCGGATGAGCCCGTTCTGGAAGCACCTCGTCATCGCCGCCGCGATCTTCCTCGTGGTCACGCTGCTCGCCCGCTTCGTCGACTGGTGGCTGGCGCGACGGCCCCTGGCGCCGGAGGCGGCGACGCGCTATCGCGTCCTCCGCCGGATGGTGACGGTCGTGATCCTCGTCGTCGGACTGTTCTCGGCGCTGCTCGCGATTCCGGAGGTCCGCGCGGTCGCCGGCGGACTGCTGGCGTCCTCGGCGTTGCTCGGGATCATCGTCGGCTTCGCCTCCCAGCGGACGCTCGGGAACGTCGTCGCAGGGCTCCTGATCGCGCTCTCGCAGCCCGTGCGGATCGGCGATCGCGTGCAATACGAGGGAACCGACGGCGTCGTCGAGGAGATCGGCCTGAGCTACACCTTCATCCGCACCGTCGACCGGCGGCGGATCGTCGTCCCCAACGAGAAGCTCGCCTCCGACACGATCGTCAACTCGTCGATCCGCAGCCGCGAGACGTTCGCCGAGATATCCGTGCCGGTGCCGCTCGGCGCCGACCTGTCCGCGGCCGTCGGTGCGCTGACGGAGGAGCTCGCGAGCGAGCGCGATCCCGACGTGTACGTCAGCTCGCTCGACGGCAACGCGACGATCACCGTGCGCGCCGCCGCGACCGACGAGCTCGCCGCGGAACGGCTCGAGCACGATTTGCGCCTGCGGGCATACGGCCGGCTCGCGGCGCTCGGCGTCTGGGCCTAACGATCTCCGCTCCGCGGTCGGCGAGTACGGTATGGCCCGCCGTGGAGTCCCTACTCACCTTCGAACAGGCGCAGGAGCGGGTGCTCGCACGGGTGCGGCCCCTGGGGGCGGAGGATGTTCCGGTCGGGGCCGCCGCGGGCCGCTTCGCGTCCGCCGACGTGGCGGCGCTCGTCGACCTGCCGCCGTTCGCGAGCTCCGCGATGGACGGGTACGCGCTGCGCAGCGCCGATCTACCGGGGACGCTGCGCGTCGTCGGCGAGTCCGCCGCGGGAGCTCCCTTCGCGGGCCGTCTCGAGCCCGGCGAGGCGGTTGCGATCTCCACCGGTGCTGTCGTGCCGGAGGGTGCGGACGCCGTCGCCCAGATCGAGATCGTTGGCAAGATGGACAACGGAATCGAAGTGCCGGCGCTCGAGGGCGGCGCGAACGTGCGGCCGCCGGGCGGCGACATCCACGCCGGAACCACGGTCGTCCCGGCGGGCATCCGGCTCGGCCCCGCGCACGTGGCCGCCGCCGCGGCCGCCGGTGTTGCGAGCGTCCAGTGCGCGAGGCTGCCACGGGTCGCGGTGATCGCGACCGGGAGCGAGCTCGTTCCGGCCGGCCGGCCGCTCGCCCCAGGCCAGGTCTACGAGGCGAACGGCGCGATGCTCGTGGTGTCGCTCGCCGCCGCCCCGGCCGAGGTCGCGCCGCCCGAGACGGTGGGCGACGACGAGGCTGCTTTGCGGTCCATCCTCGGGCGCGCGCTGTCGCAGGCCGACGTCCTCGTCACCTCCGGCGGAGTCTCGGTCGGCGAGCACGACCTCGTCCGCGCGATCGAGGGCGAGCTCGGTGTGGTGGAGGACTTCTGGCGCGTGGCGCTGAAGCCGGGGAAGCCGCTCGCGTTCGGGCTCCGCGGCGACGTGCTCGTCTTCGGCCTTCCCGGCAACCCGGTCTCGGCGCTCGTCGGCGCGGAGCTGTTCGTGAAGCCGGCGCTGCGTGCGCTCCAGGGTGCGGCCCAGCCGTTGCCGCCCCTCGAGCCCGGCCGGCTCGCAGCCGGCTTGCGGCGCGACCCGGAGCGCGACCAGTTCGTGCGGGCGCGGACGCGCCGCGAAGGCGACGCCGTGCTGCTCGAGCCCGTGCGCGGCCAGGAGTCGCACATGATCGCCCGCAGCGCTGCGGCTGACGCGCTCGTCCACGTTCCACGTGGAAACGGCCTGCTCGAGGCCGGCTCGGCCGTCTCCTACCTGCGGCTCTAGCCTTCTACCGCTACCGATCAGCCGCGCTGGGCTGCGGCGGCCGCTCGCCGCCGCCGCTGCGAGAGCATGAGTGTTCGCAGCAGCTCGCGGATCGGTCCTCGCCTCGGCCGCTCGCCCGGTCGCGGATACGGGGCATAGCGTCCGCCGGCGACGGCGAAGAGCTGCCCGGCCGCCGCGAGCCAGCCGAGGCCGATCGCGAAGAGGGCGAGCGGTGCGTAGCCGACCGCGAACAGCCGCACGATGTACCACGGCCCGTCCCAGCCGAGCCCGTAGCGCACGGCGAACGACCAGACGAGGAGGGCCGGGCCGGCAAACCCTGCAAGCAGGACGAGCGCGCGGAGCAGCGGGGGCCGGCTCTGAACCTGCGGCAGCCAGAGCCAGGCGTGGAGCGACGGCAGGACGAAGATGAGCGCGAACGGGTCGGTCGCCGCGACGAGCAGACCGACGACGCTGAGGGCGAGCAACGCGCCGGTCTGCCCGGCGAGCTCCTCCTCGAGCCGGACCGGCCGCCGCGGGACGAGCCGGCTCCGTGCGACGATCCAGCCGAGCGCCGCGGCCACCGCGAGCCCGGCGAGCGCGCCGACGGGCCAGCGGATGCCGTCGAGCGCGGGCGGCCGTCCGCCCGTCCGGCCCCAGAAGCCGAGTGCACGGAAGAGGAGGAACACGAGCCCCGCCCAGACCCAGAACCCGAGCCTGCTGCGGTAGCTGCGCAGCGCCGGCGAGACCCGGATCCGCCGCCGCCGGCAGCGGGCGAAGAGGTCGACCGCAGCGGCGATGAAGGGCAGGAGCATCACGACGAGCACGAGCTCGATCGCCCAGCCGCGCACGAGGCGCCCGCCGAGGAAGACGTAGCTGCCCGGCCCCTGGGCGAGCGTGACGCCCTGTTCCATCGCGTCGACCGCGTTCTGCGCGGCGAGCCCGATCCGCCCGAGGTGCGCGACGTCGAGCCGGTGCGCGCCGGGCTCCGTGTCCGGCGGTCGGGCGCCGGCCGTCGTGACCGTGACGGCGGGAATGCCGCGGCTGACGAACGGCGCCTGCTCGTAGGCGCTGTAGGGAAAGCCGAGGTCGACGAGCTGCTGCAGCGCTCCGGGGTGCTGCGGCTGCGATCCGGTCTCGCGCGCGAGCGTCGAGCGGATCGTCTCGAGCAGACCCGGCTCGGGCGAGCGCGCGGTGTCGCCGGCGAACTCGAGCCTCGGCTTGCCGTCGCCGCCGATCGCGTCGAGGTTGATCACGGCGATCAGGTTCCGGCGGCTGGACGGCTGCGCCGCGAAGTGGGCGGCTCCGGCGGCTCCCGCCTCCGCTCCGTCCGTCGAGAGGAAGACGAGGGAGTACGGCAGCGAAGGATGCGGTCCCTGCGTCGAAGGCGCGAACGAGCGGGCGATCTCGACGAGCGCGGCGGTTCCGGAGGCGTTGTCGACGAGCCCGGAGCCGTGCCGGCCGGAGTCGTCGCGATGGGCCATCACGACGATCGACCGCTTGGACAAGCCGGGCTTCGTGGCGACGAGGTTGACGAGCGTCCTCTCGCGGCCGCGCACGAGCGCCGTGAACCGGTCGCTATGGACGCTGAAGCCGTACGGCTCGAGCTGCTGCCGGAACCAGCCCGCTGCGCCCGCGGCGCCGGGGGTTCCCGGTGCGCGGTCGGGGAAGCGAGTCGCGAGGTCGGACGCGAGCGCCGCCGTCGCTCCCGGATCGAACGCGGGGGGCAGCCCGGGCGGCGCGAGCGCCGCCGGGCGGGCGACGCTGAAGGCGAGCAGGGCGAGCGGGAGCGCGACGAACAGCCACGCGCCGCGGTAGAGCCGACCGTTGACCGGCCGCTCGATCGACCCGGGCCGCGGGCGTCTGCGCTCGGGTGCGGGCGAGGCGGCCGTCGGCACCCGGTCAGTCTAGGGAGGCCGGATGTGGTTAGACGCAGCCCCTGTGTGGGAAGGGCAGGCGTACGCTCCCGCTGGGCTCGCGAGTGGTAGAAATCGGCGGGTTTAGAGGTTCGAATCTCCGGAAAAGGTGCAGTGGTGTAGATGAGCGAGGCGGCGCTGATCGAGACCGAGGACGAGGAGCGCGAAGGGATGCGCATCGTCCGCCTCCGTTTTCCGGCCAAGGCGGAGCACATCGCTCTCGCCCGCCTCGCGCTCAGCGGCCTCACGGATCTCGCCGCGCTTCCCGCCGAGCTCGTCGCCGATCTCAAGCTCGCGCTGACCGAGGCGGTCTCGAACTCCGTGCGCCATGCGTACAGTGACGGGGACGGTTTCGTCGAGGTCGCGTACGAGCTGAGCGGGCAGATGCTGGCGGTCGAGGTCGTCGACGACGGGGCCGGCTTGGATCCCGAGCGGCCGCCTCCGCTCGAGGGCGAGGAGCTGAGCGAGGGAGGACTCGGCATCGCGATCATCCGGACGATCGCCGACGAGCTCGAGATCGAGTCCGAGGCCGGCGTGCGCGGCTTCCGGCTCCGTTTCGTGAAGCGCCTGCCCGCGCAGCGCTGATCCGTTGTCGCAGCAGACAACGACACGACGCCGCAAGATCCTCGTCGTCTTCAACCGTGCCCCCGTCACGTACACGCGGGAAGGCGGGAAGCGGGTCGCTCGCCGCGGCGGCGGCGGAGTGGTCTCGGGGCTCGGCGGCCTGCTCGCCCACCACGACGTGACGTGGGTCGCGAGCGCGATGAGCGAGGAGGATCGCGCGGTCGCGGCCGAGCGCGGAGAGTCGTTCGCAGAGACGACGGCCGACGGCGCCGAGTACCGCCTCCGCCTCGTGACCCACGACCGGGACGCCTTCCACCGCTTCTACAACGTCGTCGCGAACCCGACGCTGTGGTTCCTCCAGCACTACCTGTGGGGTCTCGGCGCCGGCCTCGACTTCGGGCCGGAGCTCCACGAGGCGTGGGACGCCGGCTACGTCCCCGTGAACGAGGGGTTCGCGGCAGCGGCGCTCGAAGAGCTCGAGCGCGAGCCCGGGGCCGCCGTGCTCTTCCACGACTACCACCTCTATCTCGCGCCCCGCCTCGTCCGGGCCGCCCGGCCGGACGTGGTCACGTCGCACTTCGTGCACATCCCGTGGCCCGAGCCGGACTACTGGCACGCGCTGCCGGAGGAGCTGCGGGTAGCCGTCCACGAGGGCCTGCTCGCGAACGACGTCGTCGGCTTCCACACCGAGCGCTGGCGCCGCGCCTTTCTCGCCTCCTGCGCCGCCGTCGTCGGCGCGGCCGTCGACGAGCCGGCTGGAACGGTGGCGTACGCGGGACGGACGACGCGCGTGACCGCGCATGCGATCGGCGTCGACGTCGAGGAGTTCGAGCGGCTGTCGGGCGATGCGGCCGTCCGCGAGCGCGAGGCGGCCCTGCTCGAGCGGCGGCCGGAGCGGCTCGTCCTCCGCGTCGACCGCACCGATCCCTCCAAGAACGTCGTGCGCGGCTTCCACGCCTTCTCGCTCCTGCTCGAGCGTCACCCCGAGCTGCACGGCCGGGTCGGGATGCTCGCCCTGCTCGCGCCGTCGCGCCAGGACATCCCCGAGTACGCGGACTATCTCGCCGCCCTCGAGGCCGCGGCACGGGACGTGAACGAGCGCTTCGGCCGGCACGATTGGACGCCGGTCGAGCTCCACGTCGCGGACGACTTCCCGCGCTCGGTCGCGGGTTACAAGCAGTTCGACGTGCTGCTCGTCAACCCCGTCTTCGACGGGCTCAACCTCGTCGCGAAGGAGGGGTGCCTGGTCAACGAGTGCGACGGCGTGCTCGTCCTCTCGGAGAACGCCGGCGTGCACGAGGAGGTCGGCGAGTGGGCGCTGACCGTGAACCCGCTCGACGTCGTCGGGCAGGCCGACGCGCTTCACGACGCCCTCACGATGGCGCCGGAGGAACGCCGCCGGCGTGCGGCGAGGATCCGGGAGCACGTGCGCCGGCACGACATCCGCGAGTGGATCGAGGCGCAGCTGGACGACCTCGACGCCGTACGATCCGCGTGATGGACGAGCTCTCGCACGTCGACGCCTCGGGCGACGTCCGCATGGTGGACGTCGGCGGCAAGGAGCTCTCTCGCCGCCGCGCGGTGGCGCGAGCCGAGGTACGCATGGCCGCCGAGACGGCGCGGATCCTGCGGGAGCTGCCCAAGGGCGACGCTCTGACCACGGCGCAGCTCGCAGGGATCATGGCGGCGAAGCGGACGAGCGAGCTGATCCCGCTCTGCCATCCGCTGCCACTCACCCACGTCGAGGTGACGGTCGAGGTCGGCGAGGAGTCGGTCGAGATCGTCGCCGCAGCCGAGACGACCGCCCAGACCGGGGTCGAGATGGAGGCGCTGACGGCCGCTTCGGTGGCTGCGCTCACCGTCTACGACATGGCGAAGGCGGTCGACAAGACGATGCGGATCGCAGAGGTCTCGCTCGTCGAGAAGAGGAAGGAGCGCATCTGAGGGCCGCGGTGCTGACCGTCTCGGACGGCGTGACGGCCGGGACGCGCGAAGACCGGAGCGGCGACGCGCTCGAGGAGCTCCTTCGCGGCGAGGGCTTCGAGGTCGAGCGGCGCGTCGTCTCCGACGAGCGGGAGGAGATCGCCGCCGCGCTCCGCGAGCTCGCCTCGTCGACGCGGCTCGTGCTCACGACCGGCGGCACGGGGCTCGCGCCGCGCGACGTGACGCCGGAGGCGACGCGCGACGTCCTGGAGCGGGAAGCGCCGGGAATCGCGCAGGCGCTGCGCGCAGACTCGATCGCGAAGACGCCGCACGGGCTCCTCTCGCGGGGCACGGCCGGCGTCGTCGGTCCGGCGCTCGTCGTCAATCTCCCCGGCTCGACCGGCGGTTGCCGCGACGGCTTCGCCGTTCTCCGTCCGGCGCTCGCGCACGCGCTCGAGCTGCTCGCCGACACGCCGACCGCGCACGAGCAGACGTGACGGCGGAGCTCGCACCGCTGCCGGCGCGCTTCGCGCGGCTCGTGAAGATCGAGCACACGGTCTTCGCGCTGCCGTTCGCGTACGTCGGGGCGTTCCTCGCGGTGAACCGCACGCCGAGCGCGCACGACCTGCTCTGGATCACGCTCGCGATGGTCGGCGCCCGCTCGCTCGCAATGGCGCTCAACCGCCTGATCGACGCCGGCATCGATGCGCGCAACCCGCGCACGGCCGGCCGCGAGCTGCCGAGCGGCCAGCTCTCCGTCCCGCAGGTCGTCGCGTTCTGCGCCGTCTCGCTCGCCCTCTTCCTCGCCGCGGTCTGGGAGCTGAACCCGCTCGTCCGCTGGCTCTGGCCGATTCCGGTCGTGGGCTTCGTCGTCTACCCGTACCTCAAGCGCTACACCTGGTTCTGCCACTTCTGGCTCGGCGCCGTGGATGGGCTGGCGCCGGTCGGCGCCTGGGTCGCGATCACCGGGCGGCTCCCCTGGCAGGCGTGGCTGCTCGGCGCCGCGGTCGCGCTCTGGGTTGCGGGCTTCGACCTCTTCTACGCGCTCTTCGACGCCGACGTCGACCGGCGCGAGGGGCTTCACTCGGTCGTGACGCGCTTCGGCGTGGAGGGCGCGTTCGCCGGCGCGAGGCTCGCGCACGCCGCGACGATTGCCTGTCTCGTCGTGGCTGGGCTCGGACTTCCGGTCGGTACGCTCTACTGGCTCGGGGTGGGTGCCGCGGCCCTCCTCCTCGGCTACGAGCACTCCCTCGTCCGGCCGGGCGACCTCCGCCGCCTCGACACGGCGTTCTTCACGATGAACGGCGTGATCAGCGTCGTCTTCGCCGTCTTCGTCGTGGTGGACGCCGCGACCTGACCGCGATCAGCGCCGCCGCCGCCCCAGCTCGTCGAGCCAGGGCGGAGTCCAGCCGCCGTCGACCGGATTGACGTTACGGCCGGGCGGGACGATCTCGTCGATCCGGTCGAGGACGTCGTCGCTCAGCTCGACGTCCACTGCGCCGAGGACGCCGTCGAGGTGCTCCATCGTCCGCGGGCCGACGATCGGCGCCGTCACCGCCGGGTGGCGAAGGACGAAGGCGAGCGCGAGATGGACGAGCGAGAGTCCCGCCTCGTCCGCGAGCTGTACGAGCTCCTCCGTCGCGTCGAGCTTCCGCTGGTTCTCCGGAACGGACATGTCGTAGCGCTGCGGGATCCGCTCGGCGCGCCGGCTCGTCACCTCGGAGCCCTTGCGGAACCGGCCCGAGAGCCAGCCGCCGGCGAGCGGGCTCCACGGGATCACGCCCATGCCGTAGCGCTCGCAGACCGGCAGCACCTCCGCCTCCACCGCGCGCACGAGGATCGAGTACGGCGGCTGCTCGCAGACGAAGCGCTCGCGGCCGCGCCGTTCCGCCGTCCACTGCGCCTCGACGATCTGGGACGGCTGGAAGGTCGAGCTGCCGAGGTAGCGGATCTTCCCCTGGCGGACGAGATCGGTGAGGGCGCCGAGCGTCTCGTCGATGTCCAGCTCCGGCTCGGGTCGGTGGATCTGGTAGAGGTCGATCCAGTCGGTGTTCAGACGGCGGAGGCTCGCCTCCACCTCCTGGACGATCCAGCGGCGCGAGTTGCCCGAGCGGTTCCGGCCCTCGCCCATCCGGCCGTGCACCTTCGTCGCGAGGACGACGTCGTCGCGCCGCCCCTCGAGCGCCTTGCCCACGATCTCCTCCGACTCGCCGGCGGAGTAGACGTCGGCCGTGTCGACGAAGTTGACCCCCGCGTCGAGGGCGCGGTGGATGATCCGGATCGAGTCGTCGTGGTCGGGGTTGCCCCACTGCCCGAACATCATCGCGCCGAGGCAGAGCGCGCTGACCTCGACGCCCGTACGGCCGAGCGGGCGGTACTCCATGTCCGGAGGCTACTCGGACGAGGCGGGCGCCGCGGCTCTCATGCGGCGCCCGCCCCGAGGGGTCGTCCTGCTAGCTAGTGCCGGTGCCAGCGGCCGAAGGCCCGCGGCTTCGCGTAGAGCGTTCCCGCCGAGGTGGCGAGCTCGACGACGTCCGCATGCGGGTCGGCGAGGATCGACTGGGCGACCGAGCCGGAGACGCCGGACACGACCTCGGTCACGTTGCCGCTGCCGTCGGAGTCGACGACCGTGCCAAGGCCCGAGTCGAGCACGACCGCGCCGCCCGAGACCTGGTTCAGCGTCAGGCCGGTCAGCGTGAGCGCGCCGTGCGAGCGGTAGTTGACGTAGAAGACCGCGTTCGCGCTCGTGATCGCCCCGCTCGAGTCACGGGTGACGTCGAGGGTGAGGTTCCCGTTGGCCCTGACGCTCGAGGTGCCGTGGAAGTCGAGATGGGCGACCCAGAGCGACTTGCCCTTGGCGCCCTTCGCGCACGATCCGCGGGTGAACACGACTGCCGCGGGCGTGACGCTGCCGGTCCCGATCGCTCCGCCCGAGAAGCCCGTGGAGCTGTCGAAGCCCGAGCCGAGCGAGGCGACGAGGCGACCGTCCGGCCCCCAGGTCCGCCCGACGAGCGAGCCGGCGACCTGGCCGCCCGAGATCGCACCTTCGATCGCGCCCTGTGCGCCGCCGGACGAGCCCTTGACGTGGAATCTCCCTTCGATCCAGCCGAGGCCGCTTGCAGTGTCGACGACGCTGTGGGCACGGATCACGACCGGGCCGTTCAGCTGGCCGTCGGAGCTCGACGCAGTGCCTGTGTACTCCGCGTCCGTCAGCTGGTACGTGCCGTCGGCGCCCGTGCAGGTCGACGTGCTCTGATGGGCGACCGTGCCGGCGTCGAACGTCGCCTGCACCTGGGCGGTCGCCTGCGCGCGCAGCCGGCCGGCGACCGCGACGCCGGCGCCGGCGAGCGCGGCGACGGCGAGAAGCGCAAAGGCGATCAGCTTCTTCCTCGACATGATCTGGTGTCTCCCTTCGGGTTTGCGAAAGCCGTTGCCCATAGCAGGCATCAGCGACGCAACACGCGCGCAAGGACCGGGTAAAACGCCTGTAAAGCAGGAGCGCCTATGCTGGGCGCGTGATCACCGCCCGGCGCCTCGGCAAGCGCTTCGGCGACAGGCGCGTCCTCCGTGGGGTCGACCTCGACCTCGAGCGCGGCGGCTTCCTCGTCGTCACCGGCGCGAACGGCGCGGGGAAGACGACGCTGCTCCGGATCTGCGCCGGACTGACCGCTGCGAGTGAGGGGACAATCGAACGTCGTGCCCGGCGCTCCGAGCTCGGCTATCTCGGCCACGAGCCGCTCGTCTATCGCGAGCTGACCGCGCTCGAGAACCTCGAGCTGTACGGGCGCCTCTACCGCGTGCCCGAGCGGCGCGAGCGGATCGGGATGCTACTCGAGCGCTTCGGGCTCTGGGAGGCTCGGCACGAGCGCGTGGCGTCGTACTCGCGCGGGATGACGCAGCGGCTCGCGCTCTGCCGCGTCCTCCTCCACGACCCAGGGCTGCTCGTCCTCGACGAGCCCTATTCGGCGCTCGACGAAGCAGGCGCCGAGCTCCTCGACGCGCAGCTCGCCGAGCTGCACGGGGAGCGCACGCTGCTCGTCGCGACCCACGACCCGGCACGGATCGACTCCCTTGCGACCGCACGGCTCGGGCTCGCGGCATGACCTACGCCCGCGACGTGGCCGCGCTCGCGCGCAAGGACCTGCTCCTCGAGCTGCGGGCGCGCGACACGCTGCCGGCGATGGTGCTCTTCGTCGCCGCGGTCTTCGTGGTCTTCCACTTCGTCCTCCCGGCCGCGCCGTCGCGGCTCGAGACGACCGGCCTGCTCTGGGTGGCGATCCTCTTCACGGCGCTGCTCGGCCTCGGCCGCGCCTTCGTCCCCGAGCGGGAACAGAGGACGATGGACGGGCTCGTGCTCGCTCCGTGCGACAGGAGCGCGATCTGGCTCGCGAAGTCGCTCGCCACCCTCGCCTTCCTCGCCGCCGCCGAGGTCGTGGCGTTGCCGCTCTACGCGCTCTTCTTCCATCGAATCGGCGGCGCGACGGTGCTCGCGGTCGTTCTCGCCGACCTCGGGATCTGCGCGGTCGGAACGTTCCTCGGCGCGATGGCGGTCGTCACGCGGGCGCGCGACCTCCTGCTGCCGCTTCTCTTCCTGCCGCTCGCGCTGCCGGTCGTCGTCGGCGCCGTCGGCTCGAGCGTCGCCTCGGCACCCGGCCGCTACTTGGGATTCCTCGCCCTCTACGACCTCCTCTTCGGCGTTGTCTGCTGGGCCTCGTTCGAGTACGTCGTCGCGGAGTGAGGACGATGGCTGCCACAATTCGCGCGGTGGGTCGCTCCTCTCGCATCCCGTTGCCGGCGCTGGCGGCGGTGTCGCTCGTCCTGATCACGACGGCGCTCGTCCTCGTCTTCTACGTCGCGCCGAACGACGCGAACCAGGGCTTCTCCCAGCGGATCTTCTACTTCCACGTCTCGATCGCCTTCACCGCGTACGCGTGCTTCATCGCCGGCGCATGGCAGGCCTTCCGCCATCTCTGGAAGCGGGATCCCCGCGCCGACCTGCAGAGCTACGTCTGCGTCCACCAGGGCCTGATCTTCGGGACGCTCGTGCTGCTCACAGGCTCGATCTGGGCGAAGATCTCGTGGGGAAGGTGGTGGGTGTGGAGCGAGGACGAGCTCGTGCTCTTCCTCGTCCTCTACCTCTTCTACTGCGCGTACTTCATGCTTCGCTTCTCGCTCGAGCCGGGGCCGCAGAGGGCGAACTTGAGCGCCGTCTACGCGCTCTTCGGGGTCGTCCTGATCCCCGTCAGCTTTGCTGCGATCCGGCTCGCGAAGGAGTTCCTCCACCCTCGGGTGTTCACGCTCCACGGCCCGAACTTCGGAGGCTGGATCCTCGTCACGTACTGCGTCGCCCAGGTGGCGATGCTCGTCCTCGCGTACACGCTCTATCGCGTCGAGCTCGCCGGCAAGCGCCTCGACGAGCGCCTGCGCGAGCTGAAGGAGGTGTTCGCCTGACCACCGCGGAGAAATACGTCACCGCCGCGTACTGCGCCGTCTTCGCCCTCGTCCTCGTGTACGTCGTGATCATCGCGCTCAAGCTGCAGAGGCTCGAGCGCGAGGTCGACGCGCTCGCCGGCCGCGCGCCGGCGGAGAGCGAGGAGGAGGCGTCCCGGGAGCCAGCACCCGTTGGTTGAGGCGCTCTTCTGGCCGGCGCTCCTCCTGTACGGGGAGGCCGCGGTCGGGTATCTCGGCGACGTGCGCCGGCCCGGCCTCGCCGGGCGCCTGGCGACGTGGGGCGTGCGGCTCGGCTGGCTCGCCCAGACCGCGCTCCTCTCCGTGCAGGCCGTGCGTGACCGCGGCTTTCCCTGGGGGACGTGGGCGTCGTCGCTCGACCTCTTCGTCTGGCTCGTCGTCTCGGCGTACCTGATCTGGGGCTGCCGGCGGCCGTACCGGCTGCTCGGCCTCGCCGTGATGCCGCTCGCGGCCGTCCTGCTCGTCGTGGCGCGCCTCGGCGGCGGCACCGCGGCGGCGAAGGCCGGTGGATACTCGAGCCTGTTCCTCGTCCTCCACGTCGGCCTCGTGCTCGCCGCCTTCGCCGGCTTCACGCTCGCGGCTGCGCTCTCGGGCCTCTACGTCTGGGAGGAGCGGCGGCTGAAGACGCGACCCTCGAGCGTCCTGCGGCGCCAGATGCCGGCGCTGGCGACGCTCGATACGCTTGCGCTGCGCACCGTCGCCTGGTCGCTGCCGCTGCTCACGCTCGGAATCGCGGTCGGGCTCGTGCGGCTCGTCGGGCGCGACGCCCGGCCCGACGCCGTCATCGCCGCGACGGCGGCGACGTGGCTCGTCTGGACGGCGTACCTCCTGCTTCGCGTCACCGCCGGCTGGGCGGGCCGCCGTGCGGCGTACCTCGCCCTCGCCGGCTTCGGCCTCGTCATCGTCGTCCGGCTCGCTCTGCCAGCAACCCACTTCGCCTGAGCCGTGCTGCGCCTCGTCCTCGTCGGAACCTCCCATCACCACGCTCCGGTCGAGCTTCGGGAGCGTGTCGCCCTGACGCGAGAGGATGCCGCCGCGCTCGCCGCTCGGCTCGCCGGCGCGGGCCGCGAGGCGGTCGTGCTCTCGACGTGCAACCGGACAGAGGCGTATCTCGCTGCAGAGGACGCCGACGCCGCCGAGCGGGCGGCGGTCGAGGCCCTCGCCTCGCTCGAGCCCGAGGTCGAGACCGCGCTCTACCGGCTGCAGGACCAGGCGGCGGCGCACCATCTCTTTCGTGTGGCGGCGGGCCTCGACTCGCTCGTGCCGGGCGAAGGCGAGATCCTCGGCCAGGTGCGCACCGCACACGAGCTGGGGGCCACCGGGCCGTTGCTCGACCGCGTCTTCCGCCAGGCGTTGCACACCGGCCGGAAGGTGCGCGCGCAGACGGCGATCGGCGAGAGCCCTGCGTCGGTCTCGGGTGCCGCGGCCGCGCTGGCCGCTCAGGTCTTCGGCGGACTCGAGGGGCGGAAGATCCTCCTGCTCGGCGCCGGGAAGGTGAGCGAGCAGGCCGCGCGGAGCCTGCGCAGCCGGGGCGCGGAGATCGCGCTCGTCGCGAACAGCCGGACTGAGCGTGAGGAGGTCGCAGAGCGGCTCCGTTCGGTCGACGTCGTGATCGCGTCGACGAGCTCACCCCAGATCGTGCTCGACGCGGCAGCGGTCGCCGGCGCTCTCCGCGGCCGGCGCGGGCGCCGGCTGCTGCTCGTCGATCTCGCGGTGCCGCGCGACCTCGATCCCGCGATCGGCGAGCTCGACGGCTGCTACCTCTTCGACATCGACGACCTCGAAGCGATCGTTGCCGAGACGCTCGTCGGCCGCAGGCGAGAGGCGGAGCGGGCGGAGTCGCTCGTCGCGGCCGAGGCCGAGAAGTTCCACGAGTGGCACGCGGCGCTCGACGTCGTTCCGGCGATCGCCTCGTTGCGAGCGCGGGCGGAGGAGATCCGGGAAGGGGAGCTGCGGAAGGCCGACGCGCTGCTCGGGCGGCTCGACGAGAGCCAGCGCCGTGCGGTCGAGGCGGTGACGACGCAGATCGTGAACAAGCTGCTGCATCTCCCGACGGTGCGCATGAAGGAGGCGGCCGCGGCAGCCGATGGGGGGCTCTATGCTGAGGCGGTGCGGCACCTGTTCGGTCTCGGGGAGGAGGAGCGTTGAAGCCGGGGCCCCTCACGGGACGTCCGCTGCCGCTGCAGGCGCCGACCGCTTTCGTCCGGATCCGGGCGCGGACGTCGTGGTGCGGCCGGCCGGCTCGAGGTCGAGTGCGCTGTGCTGGTCCGCGTCGGCAGCCGCGGCAGTAGGCTCGCTCTCACGCAGGCGGAGCTCGCCCTCGCGCGGCTGCGTGCGCCGGGGATCGATCTCGTGCTCGTCCCGATCACGACGGCCGGCGACCGGGACCGTTCGCGGCCCTTCGGCGAGATTGGCGAGCGGGGCGTCTTCGTCAAGGAGCTCGAGGAGGCGCTGCTCCAGCACCGAATCGACATTGCCGTCCACTCGGCGAAGGACCTCACGTCGACGGATGCCGGCGGGCTCGCCGTCGGCGCGTACCTGGCCAGGGACGATCCCCGCGACGCGCTGTGCGGGGCGGATTCCCTGAGGCCGGGAATGCGGGTGGGGACGGCTTCGGCGCGGAGGCGGGCGCAGCTGCTCGTGCTCGAGCCGGCGGTCTCGATCGAGCCGTTGCGGGGCAACATCGACACGCGACTGCGGAAGCGGGGCGAGCGAGGTCTCGATGCGATCGTCCTCGCCGCCTGCGGTCTCGACCGGCTCGGGCTGGTGGGGGAGGTCGGGCGGCGCTTCGAGCCCGACGAGATGTTGCCGGAGGCCGGCCAGGGGGCGCTCGCGCTGCAGGTGCGGGAGGGCGAGGAGCATCTCGTCGGCGCCGTGGACGATGCCGTGACCCGCGAGCGAGTCGAGGCGGAGCGGTCGGTGGTCGCAGCAGTGGGCGGCGGATGCCTCGCGCCGCTGGCCGCGCATCACGACGGGGAGAAGCTCGTCGGCCTCGTCGCCGCCGAGGACGGGTCGTGGGTCGAGCGCCGCTCCGGGGACGATCCCGCCGCCCTGGGAGCGGAGCTCGCGGAGCTCCTGGCCGTGCACGCCGGCCGACCGCAGCCGTGAGCGTCTCGGCACGAAGTCGGCACCGTCGGGTGACGGGGATGCCGGTAGCGTCCAGCGCAGTAGCCGCGGGACCCCCTTGGGCGGGTGGGGGCTAGCGATGGAAGGAGAAAAGGCCTCGGCCGGGGCTCGGCGTCCGCGTGTCGCAGTCACGCGCGCCGCGGGGCCGGCCGAGCCGCTCGCCGGCCGGCTCGAGGCGCTCGGCTGCGAGGTCGTCCGCTGGCCGCTGATCGAGACCGTTCCCCTCGGTGACGACCCGATCGACGCCGGTGGCTACGACTGGCTCGTCGTCACGAGCCCGAACGGGGCGAGGGAGCTCGCCCGGCGGCTCGCCTCGCCACCGCGCCGGCTCGCCGCGATCGGCCCCGGCACCGCGGCGGTGCTTCGCGAGCACGGGCTCGAGCCCGACCTCGTCTCGCGCGTCTCCACGCAGGAGGGTCTTCTTGCAGAGCTGCCGCGCGGCGCGGGCCGCGTCCTCGTCGCGGCGGCCGAGGGCGCCCGCCGGATGCTCGCGGACGAGCTGGGCGCCGACTTCCTCGTGCTCTACCGGACGCGCGAGCTCAAGCCCGAGACGGCGCCCGACGTCGACGTCGTCCTCCTCGCATCGGCGAGCGCCGCCCGCGCGCTCGCCGGCACGACCGTGCGCGCGCCGGTCGTCGCAATCGGCCCCCAGACGGCGGCTGCGGCCCGCGAGCTCGGCCTCGAGGTGGCGGGTGAGGCGGAATCGCACGACCTCGCCGGTCTCGTCGCCGCCGTGGAGCGCCTGCTCGTCAGCCGGTAGCCTCCCGCCGCGATGCCGCCGCTCATCACGTTCCTCACCGACTTCGGCCTCGCCGACGACTTCGTCGGCACCTGCCACGGGGTGATCGCCGGCATCGCCCCCGAGGCGCGCGTGATCGACATCACCCACGGCATCCGGCCCGGCCACGTCCTCCAGGCTGCGCTCGTGCTCGCGAACGTGCTGCCGTACATGCCGGCCGGCGTGCACCTCGCCGTGGTCGACCCCGGCGTCGGCGGCAGCCGGCGAGCGCTCGCGCTCCGCGACGCCGAGGGACGCCTCCACGTCGGCCCCGACAACGGGCTGCTACTGCTCGCCATGGAGCGCTTCGGCGGGATCGCTGCCGCCCACGAGCTCGCGAATCCCGCCTACTCGCTCCAGCCGGTCTCGCGGACGTTCCACGGACGCGACCTCTTCTCTCCGGCGGCCGCGCACCTCGCTGCGGGCGTCGAGCTCGAGGCGCTCGGCCCGCCGCTCGACTCGGAGCAACTCGTCCGCCTCGACGTTCCCGAGGCGGAGATCGGGCAGAGCCGCATCCGGGCCCGCGCGCTCACCGTCGACCGCTTCGGCAACATCGCCCTCAACCTCACCCGCGCGCAGATCGACGGCTGCGGCGTCGTTGCCGGCACGCGAGTCGAGATCGTCTGCCGCGGCGAGCGCTACTACGCGGTCTTCGCCCGCACGTTCGCCGACGCAGCCGCCGGCGAGCTCATCCTCTACGAGGACAGCTACCGGAACGTCGCCCTCGCCGTCTCCCGCGGCAGCGCCGCCGAGCTCCTGCGCGCCGAGGAGGGCAGCGAGCTCGTCATCCGGCTCGACCGGGCGTGAACCTGCAGCAGAGCATCGCGAGGCTGATCACCGACGTCGTCGTCCGTCAGCCCCGCCTCTGGCGGCTGCTCCGCGGCCGCACCCGCCGGCTCTTCGACGCGATCGCCTCGACCTGGGAGACGCGGATCGGACCGTACCACCTCGGCGCGCTCCTCCTGGCCCTCGACGGCGTCGCCCCGCCGCGGCGCGCGCTCGACCTCGGCACGGGCACGGGCGCTGCGGCCAAGGCGGTGGCCGAGCGCTTTCCCGAGGCGGAGGTGACCGGCCTCGACCTCAGCCCTGCGATGCTCGAGGAGGCGGAGCGGCACCTGCCGCCGGAGCTCGCCGACCGCATCCGCTTCGTTGCCGGCGACGCATCCGCGCTCCCGTTCGAGGACGGCGCCTGCCAGCTCGTCACGCTCATGAACATGATCCCGTTCTTCGACGAGCTCGGCCGCGTCACCGCCCCGGGCGGGACGGTAGTGCTCTCGTTCTCCCGCGGGCCCCAGACGCCGATCTACGTGCCCTTCGGACGGCTCCGGCGGGAGCTCGCCCAGCGCGGGTTCGCGGAATTTGCGGAGTTTTCCGCCGGGCCGGCCACAGCGCTGCGCGCCACGAGGCGTTAGGGTCCGGGCAACGGTCGTTCGCGACACGGTCGCACCGGTCGGAACGTCCTGAGGCCCCCGAGAGCGCTACGGCGTCCCCGGGGGCCTCGTCGTCGTGGTCCCCAGCCGAGATGTCTGCCGAACGGGGTGGGTCCGCTTCCCACTCGCGCCGCGCGCGCGGGCGGCAGACGAAGCCCGCCCTTTGCGACGAATATCGCACGACGAGGCAGTCGCGACTAGACTCCTCGGCCGTGCCGTTCCCGGCGTAGTCGATCCGATCTCCGTAGCCCCGCCGCCCAGGCCCTTGCCGTTGGCGGCCGACAGCTGGATCGACCAGGAGGAAGTCATGCGCACATCGGCGCTCTACGAGCCAACGCAGTTCGACGTCCCGAGCGACGAGCCGTGGGCTCCGGCCCGCGTCGAGGACGCGATCGCCGCCATCGTCTCCGACGCCGACGCGGCCTTTGATCGCGACTGGCTCTGGCCCGTGGACGAGTGGGACGGACGGGAGCAGCCCCGGCCGCTGAAGAACCTCTACAACGGGGCGGCCGGCGTGATCTGGGCGCTCGACGCCCTGCGGCGTAGCGGCCACGCCGACACCTCGCTCGACCTCGCCTGCGCCGCGCTGCGCACGCTCGCGCTCGAGGGGGCGACGCCGGACTTCACCGCGGACGAGCACTTCCACCCGGCAGCGCTCCTCTGCGGCGTGACCGGGCCGCTGCTCGCCGCCTTCCGGCTCACCTCCGACCGCGCTCTCGCCGACGAGCTCCATGCGCTCGTCCGCGCGAACGTCGACAACCCGACGGACGACATCAGCTGGGGTGCGCCGGGAACGCTGCTCGTCGCGGCGGCGCTGGGCGAGCAGACGCACGAGCCGCGCTGGGAGGCCGCTGCGCGGGAGTCTGCCGCCGCTCTGCGCGCCCGCCGCGGCGACGACGGGCTCTGGCGGCAGGACGACGACTACCGCGGGCTCGGCACGATGCACGGCGCCGCCGGCAACACGCTCGCCTTGCTCCGCTGCGAGCCCGACGCCGGGCTCGCGAGCGAGACCGCGGCCGTTCTCTCCCGGCACGCGTGCCGCGAGCACGGCCTCGCCAACTGGCCCGGTACGCCGCGATCGACGCTCGTGCGGCCGCGGGACGGCCGGATCTGCCTCCAGTTCTGCACCGGCGCGCCGGGTGTGCTCGCCGGCGCCTGGGAATACCTCGACGAGGATCTCGTCCTCGCCGGCGCCGAGCTCGTCTGGCGCGCCGGAGCCCATCGCGACGAGAAGGGCCACGGCCTCTGCCACGGCACCTCGGGCAACGGCTTCGCGCTCCTCAAGGCGTTCGCACGCACGGGCGACGAGCGCTGGCTGGAGCGTGCGCGGCGCTTCGCCGTCCACGCCCTCGCCCAGGCGGACCGGATCGCCGCGGCGAGCGGCCGGCGCCGCTACTCGCTCTTCACCGGAGACGTCGGCACGGCGCTCTTCGCGGCCGCCTGCCTCGATGTCGACCCGCGCTTTCCGATCGTCGACGCCCTGTAGACGCGGCCGACGGCAATGCAAGCGAAGTGGCGAGGGCCGGACTCGAACCGGCGACACCCCGGTTTTCAGCCGAGTGCTCTACCAGCTGAGCTACCTCGCCGAAGCGGCGGTCAGTGTAGCCCGCCTCCGGCGGCGGCATTAGCCTTGCGCGCGATGACTGTCGAGGGGGCCGTCCGCGAGGTTGCCGTGATCGGCGCGCCGCTCGACCTCGGCGCCGGCCGGCGCGGCGTCGACATGGGCCCGTCGGCGATCCGCTACGCCGGGCTCGAGCAGCACCTCGCCGAGAAGCTCGGCGTGCGCGTCTCGGACGAGGGCAACGTCGGGCTCCCGGTCGCCGAATCGACGTCGATGGGCGACCAGAAGGCGCGGTTCCTCGACCAGATCCTCGATCTCTGCGACCGCGTGGCGCGGTTCGTCTCCACGGCCGCTGAGCGTGGAGCGGTGCCGCTCGTGCTCGGCGGCGACCACTCGGTCGCGCTCGGCTCGCTCGTCGGGATGGCCCAGGCGCGCGGGCCGGGCGGGGTCGTGTGGGTCGACGCGCACGGCGACCTCAACACGCCGCAGACCTCGCCGACCGGCAACGTTCACGGGATGGTGCTCGCTGCGGCGCTCGATCTCGCCGGCGACGCCTTCCGCCGCGACGGCTGGCCGCTGCCCGCCGTCCGGCACGGAAAGCTCGCGCTCGTCGGCGTCCGCTCGCTCGACGACGGAGAGCGGAAGCTTCTGAGCGGTCTCGACGCGAAGGTGTTCACGATGAGCGACGTCGACCGGATCGGGATCGAGCCGTGCATGCGCGAGGCGCTCGCCCACGCCTCCGGCGCCGCGTTCCTGCACCTGTCGCTCGACATGGACGTCGTCGATCCCGATCACGCGCCCGGCGTCGGCACGCCCGTCCGCGGCGGGCTCTCCTACCGCGAGGCGCACCTCGCGATGGAGACCGTCGCGGAGTTCGGCCTCACCGACTCGATGGACGTCGTCGAGGTCAACCCGATCCTCGACCGCGAGAACGAGACCGGCCGGCTCGCCGTCGAGCTCGTCGCGTCCGCGCTCGGGGCCCGCATCCTCTGATCGAGGTCGTCGGTCATCAGGGCACGGCGGAGGGCGTCGCCCCCGGGACGCTCGCCGCGTACACGCGGGCGCTTGCCGCCGGCGTGGGGACCGTCGAGGTCGACGTCCGCCGCGGCCCGGACGGCTGGGTTGCGCAGCACGATCCGGGGCCGCCCTCGGGCGTCACGCTCGCCTCGGTCGCCGGCCTCGTCGCCGAGAGCGGGGCTCGGCTGATGGTCGACCTGAAGGAGATCGGGGGCGAGGCGGACGCGCTCGGCGTCGTGCTCGAGCGGCTGCTTCCCGGGCGCGTGCTCGTCTCGACGCTCGAGGACGAGTCGGTCGCCGCCGTTCGCAGCGCGTTCCCGGAGCTCGAGGTCGGGCTGAGCGTCGGGCGCGAGTGGCGCCGCCCGTATGTGCGGACGCGGCTCTCCGAGCTGTTTCCGGAGCGGCGGGCGCGGGTCTCCGGCGCGACCTTCCTCAGCGTCAACCGCCGGCTCGTGCCGTTCGGCGTCCTCCGGCGGGCGCCGCTGCCCGTCTACCTCTGGACGGTCGACGACGAGCGCGAGCTGCGAGGCTACCTCTGCGACGAGCGGCTGCGGGGCGTCGTCACGAACCGGCCGATTCGCGCGCTCGAGCTGCTGCGGCAGGGATGATCCGGCGGTGGAGCTCGAGGTGCGCGAGGGCGACATCGCCGCCGTCGAGGCGGATGCGATCGCGAACGCGGCCAACGACCGCCTCTGGATGGGCGCCGGCGTCGCAGGAGCGCTGAAGCGCGCGGGCGGAGACGAGATCGAGCGCGAGGCGACGGCGCTCGGGTCGGTCCCGCTCGGCGCCGCGGTCGCCACCACCGCCGGCCGGCTCGCCGCGCGCTACGTGATCCACGGCGCCGTCATGGGCCAGGACCTGCGAACGAACGCGGAGCTCGTCCGCCGCACGACGCGCTCCTGCCTCGAGCTCGCCGATGAGCTCGGCTGCCGCTCGCTGGCGCTGCCGGCGTTCGGCACGGGCGTCGGCGGCTTCCCGCTCGCCGACTGCGCCCGGATCATGGTCGAGGAGGCGCGCCGCTTCGAGCCGGCCTCGCTCGAGTCGGTGCTCTTCGCCGTCTTCGGACGCGACGCCTACGACGCGTTCTCGTCGGCACTCTCCTCACCGTTACCCGAGGGCTCGTAGTACGTCCGTCCCTGCAGCTCCTCGGGAAGGTAGCTCGCCTCGAAGCCACGCGGGTCGTCGTGGGGGTAGACGTAGCCCTCGCCGTGGCCGAGCTTCCTGCGGTACCAGGAGGCGTCGCGCAGCGACTTCGGCGGCCGGACGGCCCCGTGCTCCTGGACGTCGGCGGCCGCCCGCTTCAGGGCGACGTAGCTCGCGTTCGACTTCGGTGCGCGGGCGAGGTAGATCGCCGCCTGCGCGAGGTTGAGGCGCGCCTCGGGCAGGCCGACGTGCTCGACCGCCTGGGCCGCCGCGACGGCGACGAGGAGCGCCCGCGGGTCGGCGTTGCCGATGTCCTCCGAGGCGAGCACGATCATCCGCCGCGCGACGAAACGCGCGTCCTCGCCGCCCTCGAGCATCGCGGCGAGGTAGTAGACGGCGGCGTCGGGGTCGCCGCCGCGCAGCGACTTGATGAACGCCGAGGTGAAGTCGTAGTGCGCGTCTCCGGCCTTGTCGTAGACGAGCGGCGGCTTGCGCGCCGCGTCCTCGACGTTCTCGGCGCCGACCGGGCCGCCGGCGGTCGCGTGCGCGAGCTCGACGATGTTGAGCGCCGTGCGAGCGTCGCCGCCCGACCGCTGCACGATCAGAGCGACCACCTCGTCGGAGGCCTCGCCGCCGACCTCCTGCAGCCCGCGGCGCGCGATCTCAGCGAGCTCCTCCGGCGCGAGCGGCTCGAGCTCGTACACCTGCGTGCGGGAGATCAGCGCGGAGTTGACCTCGTAGTACGGGTTCTCGGTCGTCGCGCCGATCAGCGTCACGAGCCCGTCCTCGACCGCCGGGAGCAGTGCGTCCTGCTGCGCCTTGTTGAAGCGGTGGATCTCGTCGAGGAAGAGGATCGTACGCCGGCCGCTCGTGCCGAGCCGCTCGCGCGCCCGCGCGAGCACCTCGCGCACGTCCTTCACCGAGGCCGACACCGCCGAGAGCTCTTCGAACTCGGCCCCGGTCGTCGCGGCCACGATCCGCGCGAGCGTCGTCTTCCCGCTGCCGGGCGGCCCATGGAAGATCGACGAGCGGACGCGGTCCTCGGCGATCGCGAGCCGCAGCGCCGATCCCTCGGCGAGGACGTGCCGCTGGCCGACGAACTCCTCGAGCGTCCGCGGCCGCAGCCGCTGCGCGAGGGGCGCCACCTCGCCCGCCCGCCGGTCCGCCGCGTCGGAGAAGAGATCGCCCATCTACCCGCTCCGACGGCGGCCCAGCCGCCGTCTCCGCTCCTGGATGAGCTCGGTCGAGCCTACGCTCATTGGCGCAGTATGCTCGCCTCGTGACCGGATCCGAGCTCCGCGACGAGACGGTCGACCTGCTCTCCCGCCTGATCCGGGTCGACACGACGAACCCGCCCGGCAACGAGACTGCCGCGGCCGAGCTGCTGCGCGAGTACCTCGAGGCGAGCGGCGTCGCGTGCGAGCTCTACGCGAAGGCGCCCGAGCGCGCGAACCTCGTCGCGCGGATTCCCGGCGGCAGCGGGCCGTCGCTTCTCCTCCTCTCGCACACCGACGTCGTCCTCGCCGATCCCGCCGAGTGGTCGGTGCCGCCGTTCTCCGGCGAGGTGCGAGACGGCGAGGTGTGGGGCCGCGGCGCGCTCGACATGAAGAGCCAGGTGGCGGCGAGCGCCGTCGCGGTGGCGTCACTCGCACGCGAGGGCTTCAGGCCGAGCGGCGACCTGATCTTCGCCGCCTGCGCCGACGAGGAGGTAGGCGACGGGCTCGGTCTCGAATGGCTCTGCGAGGCACATCCCGAGGCCGTCCGCGCCTCCTTCGCCGTCAACGAGGGCGGCGGCGAACGGCTCGAGCTGGCGGACGGGACGCGCGTATACCAGGCGACCGTCGCCGAGAAGATGACGGCGCCGTTCCGGCTGCGCGTGCACGGCCGCTCGGGGCACGCGTCGATGCCGCGGATCGCCGACAACGCGCTCGTCAGCGCGACCCAGCTGATCGAGCGGATCGCGGCGTACCGGCCGGAGCCGCAGCTCGGGCCGGAGGTCGAGGGATTCCTGCGCGCGATCCTCGGCGACGTCCCGCTCGCGAGCGACGCGGTCGAGCGCGTGGCCGAGGTCTCGCCGGCCGCGGCGGCGCTCGTCGAGGCGCTGCTCGCGCCGACCTTCGCGCCGACGGTCATCTCCGCGTCCCAGAAGCGGAACGTCATTCCGGCGCTCTGCGAGATCGAGGTCGACTGCCGGCTTCTGCCCGGCCAGCATCCCGAGCACGTCGAGCCGCTGATCCGCGCGGTCCTCGGAGGCGACGTCGAGTACGAGCTCGAATGGATCGAGGCGCGTGGCGGCACCCGCTCGGCGCTCGACACACCGCTCTGGCGCGCGCTCGGCGAGTTCGTAGCCGGGGTGGAGCCCGGTGCTCGCGCTGCCCCCCTCACCTGCCCGGGCTTCACCGACAGCCACTGGCTGCGCGAGGCGTTCGACACGGTCGCGTACGGCTTCTTCCCGGCGAGCGGCGAGATGCCGCCGGAGGTCGCCGCCTCGCTCGTCCATTCCGCCGACGAGCGGATCCCCGTCGCCGACCTCGATCTCGGCGTCCGCTGGCTCCGTCACGCAGCCACGGCCCTGCTCGCCTGAGTACCCTGTTCGCCGTGGCCGAGGAGAAGATCCGGCTCGGCGGGATGGCGCTCCCGAATGGCGTGCTCGTGCACGGACCGCACGCGTGGGCGTGCGCGATCCGGCACGACGACGGCCGGATCGAGGTCGCGTCGGCGCGCAAGCGGCTGCAGGCGGCGCGCGTGAAGAACCCACTGCTGCGCGGCCCGGCGCGGCTTGCCGAGGCTCTCGCGCTGCTGCCGCAGGTGAAGCGGAAGCTCCCGGCGGCGCGGCTGCCGATGGAGAGCCCGTCCGTGCTTGCGTCGATGCTCGGCGCCGCCGTGTTCGTCAGGGGCGTGCGCGAGTCGCGCCTGCGCCCGCTCGCGCAGGAGCTCCTCGCCGGATTCGCCTCGGTGGCGCCCGCGCTGCTCGCGCTCCGCTCCGGCGAGCTCGCGGCGTACCACGGGGCCGAGCACATCTCGATCGGCAGCTACGAGCACGGCGAGCGGCGGATGCGCGAGCACGAGCGTTGCGGCGGCCACCTCGTCGGGCCGCTCATCGCCACCTCGGCGATGGGGAACGCGCTCGCCGCGCTCGCACCCGAGCCGCTGCGGCGGCAGGCGCGCGCGGCCGCTCAGCTCGGGGCCGTCGCTGCGGCGACCGAGCTGTTCGGCTGGATGACGCGAAATCCGTCGCATCCGCTCGCGCAGGCGCTCGCGAAGCCGGGACACGAGCTCCAGCACCGGCTCTCGACAGCCGAGCCGACGCCGGAGCAGCTCGAGGTCGCCGAGACAGCGCTCGCGGCCTGTCTCGCGCTCGAACATGACGCTCTCACAGCGTAGGCAGCGTCTCGCGCCGGAGGTCTTCGACCTGCCGGTCGAGAAGATGCGCGCCGGCTGGTACACCGACGCGTACTTCAACCACACGCGGGCGCTGCTGCTCGAGGACGGCCGCCATCCGCACGTCGTCGTCCAGGTCTTCCAGAAGAACCACGCCTGGCTCGGCGGCATGGACGAAGCGATCGCGATCCTCGAGCTCTGCTCCCGCGAGCGCAACGGGCTCGAGATCAACGCTCTCCACGACGGCGACCGGGTCGAGCCGTGGGAGACGGTCCTCACGATCGAGGGCGACTACACGTCCTTCGCGCACCTCGAGACCGTGTACCTCGGGACGCTGGCGCGCCGGACGCTGATCACGACGAACGTCGTGCGCGTGCTCGAGGCGACGAACGGAAAGCCGCTCATCTTCATGCCGGCGCGGTACGACCATCACCGTGTGCAGGCCGGTGACGGCTACGCCGCCTTCGTCGCGGGGCAGGTCGTCGGCGCCGAGATCGGCGTGACGAGCGACGAGCAGGCGTCGTGGTGGGGCGGTCGCGCGATCGGGACCGTGCCGCACTCGCTCATCGCCTCGTACGGCGGCGACACCGTCCTCGCGGCGCAGAAGTTCGCGGCCTGGGCTCCGCCGGACATGGCGGTGACCGTAATCGTCGACTTCGAGAACGACTCCGTGCGGACGGCGCTCGACGTCGCGGAGGCGCTCGGCGACCGGCTCTGGGGCGTCCGGCTCGACACCTCGGAGGCGCTCGTCGATCGGGCGCTGTGGGAGGAGATGGGCGATTTCAAGCCGACCGGCGTGAACGAGCGGCTCGTCCACAAGGTTCGCGACGCTCTCGACTCCGCAGGCTTCGAGGGCGTCCGGGTCGTCGTCTCCGGCGGCTTCACGGTGGCGAAGATCCAGGACTTCGAGGAGCGCGGCGTGCCGGTCGACGCCTACGGGATCGGCTCCTCCCTGATCCGCGGCTCGAACGACTTCACCGCCGACGTCGTGATGACCGACGGCGAGCCGTCCGGGAAGTTCGGGCGGCGGCTGCGCGACAACCCACGGCTGGAACGAGTCATGTGAGCGTCGAGCCGCTCACGGCCGAGCGGTGGGACGACTTCGTCGAACTCTTCTCGCGGCGAGGGCCGCGCGGCGGGATGCGGAACGCGCCCGGTTACGGCTGCTGGTGCATGTACTGGCGCGACCGTTCGCTCGAGCACGGCGAGCCGAAGCGGCGCGCCATGCACGAGCTCGTGTGCGCCGGCGGCGAGCCCGGTCTGCTCGCCTACGACGAGTCCGGCGCCGTCGCCGGCTGGGTCTCGGTCGGGTCCCGCGAGGACTTCCCGGCGCTTCTGCGCTCGCCGCAGTACAGGCCTCGCGAGACGGGAGGGGGCGACGACGTCTGGTCGCTCGTCTGCTTCGTCGTCGACAAGCCGCTGCGGCGCAAGGGCCTCGCGCCGACCCTTCTCGACGCAGCCGTCGCGCACGCGTTCGCGCACGGCGCAAGCTCGGTCGAGGCGTACCCGCACAAGACCGAGCGCGTGAACTACATGGGCCACGTGGGACTCTTCGAGCGCGCCGGTTTCGTCGCGGTGCGCGAGGCGGGCAAGCGCGTGGTCATGCGACTCGAGCGCTGACGGCGCGAGATCGCCCGCCGCGACTACGCTTGTGACGGATGGTTCTTCCGAACTTCGTCACCTCGGACACCTGATCGCTCGATCACGTCGAGCGTGTCTCGGCGGCGCTGAAGGCGCAGGAGCTGCGCAGGCGGCTGCGCGAGTCCGAGGACGTCCGGGGCGGGCCCGGCGCGGTGGGCGGGAGGCCGCACCGCCTGCGGCGGCTGGCGCGGCCTCTCGCCTCGTTCGCTACCTGGTTACCGGGAAGCTGACCGTCCGGCGGGTCGAGATCCCGCCGAGGATCGGCTGACCCGGCTTGGATGCCCTCACGAGCACTGCGAGCAGCTCCTGATGGCGGTCGGCCGGGAAGCCGGCCTCGCGCCGCTCCGTGAGCGTGACCGTGCCGTTGCTGCTCGTGGTTCCCGAGGTCCCCTCGAACTGGTTGTAGGGGATCGACGCCGCGAAGACGCTGGCGCCCTGGACGGGGCGATTGCATGCGGTGACGCGGAAGTGCAGCTGGATCGTGTGCGTCGAGCGCGTGAGCCGGGCCGGGGTGATCGACTGCTGGTCGATCGCGAGCCGCGCGGGCTGCGCCACGTCTGCGATCGGGATCGCGCCGGTGCCGCTCGGGCAGCCGGTCGTGACAGGTGTCGGGACCATTGCGGTCTGGGCCGAGGTCGCCGTCGTCGAGCCCGCGCTGTTGGTCGCCGTGACGGCGGTGCGGATCGTCGTTCCGGCATCGGCCTGCGTCAGCTTGTACGTCGCGCTCGTCGCGCCGTCGATCGTCGAGCAGCTGTTGCCCTGCGAGTCACAGCGCTTCCACGCGTACGTGTACCCGGTAACGGTGCCGCTCCAGGTCCCCTTGCCGGCGGTCAGCGTCGACCCGACCTGCGCTGTTCCGGTGATCGCGGGCAGGGCGGTGCTCTTCGGCGCCGCCGCGCTCGAGACGACCGCCGTCGGCGCGGAGGTCGCACTCGTCGAGCCGTCGGCGTTCGTCGCGGTGACCGTCACGCGCAGCGTGTGGCCGATGTCGTCCGACGTCGCCGTGTACGTCTTCGCTGTCGCGCCGCTGATCGCCGCGCAGCTGTCGCCGTTCGCGTCGCAACGGCTCCATGCGTACGTGTAGGACGTCGGGCTGCCGCTCCATGTGCCGTCGCTCGCCGTCAGCGTCTCGTTCTCCTGCGGCGTGCCGCTGATCGTAGGCGTGCTCGTGTTCCCGGGCGCCGTACTCGTGCCGGCGGCCTGGCCGCTTCCTGGGCGACCGAAGACCGCACCGAGAACGAGCGCACCGACAGCCAGCGCGACGGCGGTCGCGAGGTTCTTCCATCTCATTCGAGTAACCCCCTTCGTATTACGATGTAACTGGGTCGTGCCCAGTCGTAGCGGATCCGATGTCAGGAGCGGGTAAAGCCCGGCCGGTTTGCTAACCGGCGTGCGCGGCCCAAGCGGGATCCCAGAGCCGGAATCCGCCGAGGAAGGCGTTCTCGTTCGCGCCGCGCCGGCAGAGCGGCGGCAGCTCGTCGAGCTCGTCGACGCCGCCGCCGCCGAGGACGACCTCGTCCGGCTCCATGGCGGCGGTGAGCTGCTCGACCGTGGCGAAAACTGCCTCTTGCCACTTCTTTCTGCCCCGCTTCTCGAGCGCCCGCTCGCCGACGTAGTCCTCGAACGTCCTCTTCCGGAACGGGAGGTGGCCGAGCTCGAGCGGCTCGATCGTCCCGTCGACGATGAATGCCGAGCCGAGGCCCGTGCCGAGGCCGAGGAAGAGCATGCGGCCTCCCTCGTAGCTGCCGACGGCCTGCATGACCGCGTCGTTCACGACCTTCGTCGGCTTGCCGAAGGCCGCCTCGAAGTCGAATCCGACCCAACCGTCACCGAGGTTGACCGGATCGGCGACCGGCTTGTCCCCGCGCACCGGCGACGGGATCCCGACGCTGACGACGTCCCACGACCAGCCCTGCACCGCTTCGAGCGTTCCGGCGACCATCTGCTCGGCGGTGAGCTTCGGGCCCGAGGCGAACCTCCGACGCTCGCTCTCGTTCGACGTGAGCGCCTTCACGTGCGAGCCGCCGACGTCTACGGCAAGGACGATTCGCTCCGCCACCGGCGGCCAGCCTACCGCTGCGTCTACAACTATGCGGATGGGAAGTCACGGCCGTCGAGCGCTGGCGCTGGCCCCGGCCGTCGTGTGCGCGGCCGCGGGGTGCGGCGGCGGGGCGTCGCGCACCGGCCGCACGGTCACCTTCGACACCTCCGGCGTTTTCCCGACGGCGACGATCGTCGGTTCCTACAGCGTGCGGGCCTGCGCGGCGGACGCTGCCACGCTCGTCCGCGAGGCGCGTCTCTACTACGCGCACAGCACCGGAGCGCCGGGGCCGGCCGACCTCTACTACTACGACCTGCGGTTCGCCTACGCGCACCTGCAGGCCGACGCGTGCACGAGCAAGGAGCTCGGTGCGGCGATGGAAGGCGGGCTCACCGCGCGGCAGCGGACGTTCCTGCTCCACAACGTCGCGAGCAACCTCTACCGCGCCTTTCGCGCGGCGCTGAACGCCGTCTGAGCAGGCGGGTAGCAGCTACCGTGACGAGAGTGTCACGAGGGCGAGCGCGACGAGGAGGACGAACGTCGCCACGACAGCCCCGACCGCGGCGAGCGCCGCCTCGCTGCGCCGTCTCCGGAGGAGGGCGGCGGCGAGCAGCGCTCCGACGATCGGCAGTCCGAACAGCACGACGAGGAAGCCGCGCCAGCCGAAGCCGTGGTTCGCCGAACCGACCGCGAGGTTCCAGGCGGCGAGCGGACAGACGACCACCGCGGCGAAGACGTAGGCGGCGCGAACGACGTTCCGGGCCATGCGCGAGTCATCGGCACGAGCGGGGAGGGGCAGTGGGTTCGCGCCAGGTGGTTCATGCGGATGACGTGGAAGCGCGCCAGGTGTCTCTCCTGCGTTGTCCGATCCGCTCGGGGGTCGAGGTTTTCGAATCAATCGGCTCGAGTCGGCCGCCGGCGACGACGGCCTGACCTGGATCGGGATCGGCTCGGCACCCTCGCCCCGCTGGTCCGCGGCACTCCGGCCGGAGTCGAGGACTACGTGAAGCAGCTCGCCGAACCCGCCGCCTGGCCGTGGCTGCAGCCGCCGCCGGCGGCGTGAGCCGCCCAGGGGACAGACGTGCCTTTCCGCTCAGAGCTTCTCCGGATGACCGAGCTGGCCGAGCTCGGCGATGTCGCGCCGGAAGAAGAGGCTCACCGTCCAGTCGACGACGACGCGGAGCTTCCGCTGCGCGAGCGGGAGCTGGTACAGGTGGTACGTCCGCGTCACCCACCAGCCGGCGAAGCCGCGGAGCTTGAGGCCGAGCACCTCGGCGATCCCCTTGTGCCGGCCGAGCGTGGCCACCTGGCCGAGCATCCGGTACCCGTACGGCTCGGGCGGGCCCTGGAGGTTCTTCGCGAGTCGCCGCGCCTGGCGGAGCGCGTGCTGGCAGGTCGGCGGATCGGGGCGGTCGCTCCGCGTGTTCGGCACCCGCGCGCAGTCGCCGAGCGCCCAGACGTGCTCGTGGCCCTGCACGCGCAGCAGCCCGTCCACCTCGACGCGGCCCTTCTCGTCGAGCGGCAGCGCCCAGTCGCGCAGGAGCGGGTTCGCCGTGACGCCGGCCGTCCAGACGAGCGTGCTCGTCGGGATCCGCGTCCCGTTGCCGAGCGCGGCCTCCTTCGCCGAGACCGACTCGAGCGTCGTGTCGACGTGGATCTCGACGCCGCGGGAGCGCAGCTCTTCGGCCGCGTAATCGCCGAGCCGGTGCGGAATCTCGGGAAGGATCCGCGGCGCCGCGTCGACGAGCGCCCACCGGCGCGGCGTCGAGCGCAGCCGCGGGTAGTAGCGGAGCGCGTCCTCGGCGAGATCCGAGAGCTCGGCGAGCGCCTCGACGCCTGCGTAGCCGGCTCCGACGAAGACGAACGTCAGCCGCCGGCGCCGCTCCGTCTCGTCGAGCGCGGCATCGGCCGCCTCGAGCTGGTGGAGGACGTGGTTGCGGAGGTAGATCGCGTCGGCGAGCGTCTTGAACGACAGCGCGTGCTCCGAGAGGCCGGGCACCGGCAGCGTCCGCGGTACGGCGCCGAGGGCGAGCACGAGCTCCCGCCAGGCGACCGTCTGCGGGCCGTCGTCCGTCTCGACCTGCGCCGTCCTCGCCTCGAGGTCGACCGTGTGCGCGCGTCCGAGAATCAACTCCGCCTGCGGGCACATCACGCGCAGCGGGACGACACAGTGGCGCGGTTCGAGCGTCCCGGACGCCGCCTCCGGCAGGAGCGGCGTGTAGAGCATGAAGTTCTCGGCGCTCACGACCGTCGCCCCGCGCGCGCCGAGCTCGCGCGCGACGTACGCGCCGGCGAAGCCGCCGCCGAGGACGAGGACGCCGCCTCGCGCTTCCCGCGTCGCCATGCTGTGTCTTAGCATCGGCGGATGCTCCAGGTCTCGGTCATCGGCAGCGGCGCAGAGAACGACGCGCGCGCCGAGGAGGTCGGGCGCCTGCTCGCCGAGCGCGGCGCGACGGTCGTCACGGGAGGACGCGGCGAGGTGATGGCTGCCGCCTGCCGGGGTGCGAAGAGCGCCGGCGGCACGACGATCGGCATCCTCCCGTCCGAGACGCGCGAGGGCGTCAACGAGTGGGTCGACCATGCTGTCGTCACGGGCATCGGCCATGCGCGCAACCTTGCCGTCGTCGCCTCGGGCGACGCGGTGATCGCGGTCGGCGGCCGCTACGGGACGCTCGCGGAGATCGGCTTCGCGCTCACGCTCGGCCGCTCCGTCGTCGTTCTCGAGCCGGGCTGGCAGGTGGCTGGGACGCTGCGCGCCGCGACGCCGGAGGAGGCCGTCAGGCTGGCGCTGGAAGCGGCAGGGTGAGGCAGGTCGGGCCGCCGTCGCCCTTGCGCGAGATCTCGTCGCCCTCGTAGACGCGCACCTCGAAGCCCGCGCGCTCGAGCCGGCCGCGCGTCCGGTCGTTGCCGGCGAGTGCGACGATGACGCGCGGCGCGATGGCGAGGACGTTCGGCCCCATCGTCTCGACCTCGTCCGCCGGCACGCCGACGATCTCCGCATCGCGCCGCTCGAGCAGCTCGACGAGGCGCGCCGGTAGGAGCGGCCGGTGTGCGACGAACGCGTTGTCGCCGAGCGGGCTGAGGAGCGAGCGGAGGTGGAGGACCTCGCCGCGGCCGGCCATGTGCGGGAGGTCGAACGCGAGCACGGCGACGTCCGGGAGCAGGCGTCGCAGCGTGTCGATGCCGGGGTCGTTCGTCCGGTACGAGCGTCCGACGAGAAGCGTGGTCTCGTCGAGCCAGACGGTGTCGCCGCCGTCCGCGGTCGCCGGCGGCTCGAGCCGGCCGAGGATGCGCAGGCCTGCAGCCTCGAGGTCCGGACGCAGCGCCTCCGGCTCGCCGAGCCGGCCGTCCTTGCCCGGGCGGAGGAGGATCGCGCCGCCGTCCGGCGTCACGAGCGACGGGTCGTAGACGTAGAGCGAGTCGAGGTTTCCGGGCTCGCCGCGCGCCTCGATCACCTCGGCGCCGGCCTCGCCGAGGAGCGTCCGGAACGCCTCGTGCTCGCGCGCGAGCCACGCGAAATCGGGGGCTTCGCGCCAGCCCAGCGGCTCCCACGAGTCGACGTCCTGCGGCGAGGGCGGCCTGACCAGTATTCGCACGCGGCGAGCTTACGCTTTGCGCGCGCGGATACACCTGTCACACTCGGCACATGACGCACCTCGTGCTCCTCAACGCCATCTTCTTCATCGTCCCGACGTGCGGCGCGAGCGCGTTCGCCTTCTTCGTCTACCGCTTCCTCCGCGGCGGCGACGAGCCGGCTCCGCCCGCACCCGGCGGCGGGACGAAGATGCCGGCGCCGACAGCCGGCCCGGACGACCTCGCCCGCTCGGCCTAGCCGATCGCCGCGCGCAGCCGCTCCGCGTCGGCGCGCACCTCTGCGTCGGGGAACGGAACCGGATCCTCGGCCGGGAACGGAAACGGCCACTCTGGCCGCGGGTCGTCGGCGTAGCGCGGGATCACGTGCACGTGCAGGTGCGGCACGGAATTGCCGAGGATGTCGTAGTTCACCTTCACGGGCTCGAACACGCGCTCGATCGCCCGGCCGACGCCGAGGAGCTCGGCGAAGAATCGCGTCGCCTCCTCGGCGCTCAGCTCGGTCGGCTCGACGACGTGGCGGCCGCGGAAGTAGACGTGCGACAGGCCGCGCTGGACGCCGCCGCGGTGCAGATACGCGTCCGCGAGCTCGCCGGCGAAGAAGCGAATGCCGTGCGGTGTCTCGTCGGGCCGCCCCTCGGCGCAGAGCGGGCAGCCGATGCCTCGCCTCAGGTCGTAGAACCGCTGCGGCCACTGCACGCCGATAGAATCGCACCGTGCCGGAGACGCCGGAGCAGTTCTGGGAACGGGCGCGCGGCGGGCTGCAGACGCCGCCGGTCGAGGAGTGGGAGTCGTGGCCGTTCGACGGGGAGATCAGGCCGCGCGCGCTCGCACCGCCGGTGGACGTCGAGCCTCCGCGCCACGGCGTCGGCGGCGTCGACTGCTCCGAGTGCGAGCCGACGAACGTCCTCTGGTCCGACGAGCACTGGGTCGTGCGCTCGTTCGACAAGCCGTCGGGACTGCCCGTGGTCGTGCTGCTGGAGACGAGACGGCACGTCGACTTCCCCGACCTCGACGACGAGCTCGCCGCGGAGCTCGGCCCCCTGCTCCTGCGGATCTATCGCGCGGTCGCCGGGGTGCCGGGCGTCGGCAACGTCCACGTCGGCCGCTGGGGCGAGGGCAGCGAGCACTGCCACATCTGGTTCATGGCGCGGCCCGCCCGCATGACCCAGTTCAGGAGCTCGTTCGCGGCGATCTGGGACGATGTCCTGGCGCCGACGCCCGAGGACGTCTGGCGCGACAACCTCGAGCTCGTCCGCGCGGCGCTCGACGCGTCGTAGCCTCGCCTAGCCGCAGTCGACCATCCGGCGGAGCAAGGTCAGCGCGCCGCCCTTGTCGAGCAACTCGTTGAGGTTGCCGCACTTCGGGCTCTGCACGCACGACGGGCAGCCGCGCTCGCAGGGGCACCCGGCGAGGAGGCGAGCCGTGTCGGCGACCCAGCCCTCGAACTGCTCGAAGCCGCGCTCGGCGATCCCGACGCCGCCGGCGTGGCCGTCGTAGACGAAGACGGTCGGCGCGCCCGTGTCGAGGTGGAGGTTCGTCGAGAGGCCGCCGATGTCCCAGCGGTCGCACATCGCCCACAGCGGCAGGAGCGCGATCAGCGAGTGCTCGGCCGCGTGGAGCGACGAGAGCAGGAGCGGCATCGCCTCGAGCCCCTCGAGCTGGTGCGGCCGCGGCACGAACCAGACCGCCTCGGTGTCGAACGTCGTCGGCGGCAGCTCGAGCGGGAACGTGCCGATCGTCGCGCCGTCCGCGACCGCCTTCTTCTGGTAGCCGACGACGCGCTCGGTCACCGAGACGCGGCCGAAGGAGAGCTCGAGCCCGAGCCGCCGCTCGACGCGCAGCGGCTCCTCGATCGCCGTCTCGGTCTCCTTCTTCGCCTGCGTGTACCAGTCGGCGTCGAAGGGCTCGACTAGCGCCCGCCGCGCGTGCAGGTCGAGCTCGCGCACGAGGTACTGGCGGCCGAGGTGGAGATAGACCGCGCCCTCGTGGACCGTCGAGTACGCGCGCTCCAGCTCGGCGAGGCCGAGCGTCTCGCCGGTCGAGGCGTCGACGACGAGGAACGCGTCCGCCGAGGTCGAGCGCAGCGGGACGCGGGCCGCCGGCGCGTCCTTCCCCGCCCAGACCCAGCCGCGCGGCGTCTGCCGCAGCTCGGCGACGTGCGGCGCGCGCATGAGCGCCTCCTCGCCGAGCGTCGCCGCGTCGCCGTCGTCCACCGGCGCCTCGAACGCCGCCGCCGCGACGTGGCCGTCGAGGACGCGCGGGTTCGCGTGGTCGAGGATCGCGGCCTCGACGTTGCGGGCGAGGAGTGCTTCCGGGTCGCGCATGAAGTACTGGTCGAGCGCGTCCTCGGACGCGACGAGGATCGCGAGGCCGTGGTCGCGGCGGCCGGCGCGCCCCCACTGCTGGCGCAGGCTCGCGACGGTTCCCGGGAAGCCGACCGAGATCGCGCAGTCGAGGTCGCCGATGTCGATCCCGAGCTCGAGCGCGTCCGTCGACGTGACGCCGAGGAGCTCGCCGGCGACGAGGCGCCGCTCGATCTCGCGCCGCTGCTGCGGCGTGTAGCCGGCGCGGTAGGGCGCGAGCCGCGCGGCGGTCGAGGCGTCGAGGCGGTCGCAGGCGAAACGGTGGATCAGCTCCGCGGCGCGCCGGCTCTTCGCGAAGCAGATCGTCCGCAGGCCGTGCCCGGCGAGGCCGGAGAGCAGGCGCGATGCCTCGCCGAGCGCGCTCGCGCGCAGGCCGAGGTCGGGGTCGAGCAGCGGCGGGTTCCAGAGCGCGACCGTCCGCTCCGGCCGCGGCGCCGCGTCGTCCTCCACGACGGTTGCATCCTCGCCCGTCAACGCTCGCGCGAGCTCGCCCGGGTTCGCGATCGTCGCCGAGGCGAGCAGGAGCTGCGGCTCGGCGCCGTAGATCCGGGCCAGCCGGCGCAGCCGCCGCAGGACGTTCGCGACGTGCGAGCCGAAGACCCCGCGGTAGACGTGCGCCTCGTCGACGACGACGAAGCGGAGGTTGTGGAGCACGTCGCCCCAGAGGTCGTGTCTCGGGAGGATCCCGATGTGGAGCATGTCGGGGTTCGTGAGCACGAGGCTGGCCCAGCCGCGGATGTGGCGGCGCTGCTCGGTCGGCGTGTCGCCGTCGTAGATCGCGGCGCGGACGCCTGCGACGCCGAGCTCGGCGAGCGAGCGGGCCTGATCCTGCGCGAGGGCCTTCGTCGGGTAGAGGTAGAGCGCGCGGGCGTGCCGGTGGGCGGCGAGGGCGTCGAGCACGGGGAGGTTGAACGCGAGGGTCTTCCCCGAGGCGGTGCCCGTCGTGACGATCACGTTCTCGCCGCCGCGCGCCGCCGTGTACGCCTCGGCCTGATGGGCGTAGAGCTCGGCGATGCCGCGGGCGGCGAGCGCGTCGGCGACGGCCGGGTGGAGATCGGCCGGGATCGGCGCCGTCCGCGCTTCGCGCGCCGGCTCGACTGCGAGATGCGCGAGCTCCTCGCCGACGAGAATGTCGTCCCGCAGCGCGGCGGTCGCGCTCACCGGCGCCAGCGGAAGCCGAGCCCGAACGGATACTCCCGTTCTGCCGGCTCCTCGACGCGTTCGAGCCGAAGGCCTGCGTCGAGGAAGACCTGGAGGAAGAGCCCGAGCGGCAGATGGCTCGCCCCGACCCTGATGCGCACGCCCGCCCCGCGCCAGATCCCGGGAGCCTCCGCGTAGCGCCCCGTCAGGCGGTACCAGCCCGGGTGGAGCTCGGGAGCGCTTCGCTCGGGATCGAACACCGAGTGCGGGCCGACGAAGCATGGATGGACGCCGACGTAGACGAACGGTGCGCCGGGCCGAAGCACTCGCACGACCTCCCGTACGACGCGTGCGAAGTCGTCGACGTCGGTATGCGTGAAGACGGAGATCGCTGCGTCGAACGACGCATCGGGAAAGGGAAGCGACGTCGCGTCCGCGCGGACGGTGTGGATGCCCTTGTCGCGCGCGCGGCGGAGCATGTCTTCGGACAGGTCGACGCCGGTCACATCCCAGCCTCGCTCCGCGAGGCCGACCGCGTACGCGCCCGTTCCGCAGCCGACGTCGAGCAGCGCACCGCGGCCGTCGCCGAGGAGATCGACGAGCGTGTGCCAGGTCTCGCTCTCGAGGGGCTCCGGCTGGAACTCGGTGTCGTACCAGTCGGCGATTCCGTCGTAGCGCGCGCCCGTCACCTCTCTATTGAAGCGCGGGCCGCGCTGTCTCGGCCGGCGGCACGCGCGCCACGATGTACGCTCGTTCCGTGAGCGAGAAGGGCACAGGCAAGTTCCTCGGCGTCCCGTACGACTGGCGCCGGCCGACGCTCGCGCGGGCGAAGTCTCGCTGGTGGAACGGCGACGACCGGCGGATCTTCACGCCGAAGACGTACGGCTGGGGCTACGACGTGAACGTCCGCGAGGTTCTGCGCCGCCTGGGAGTCAAGAACTAGGCTTCGCGCCACCGGGGTGCCGCACGTGCGGCTGAGATCACACCCGTCGAACCTGATCCGGGTCATGCCGGCGAAGGGAGGAGATTGATCCATACAGCGTTGACGGTTGCAGGCTCCGACTCGGGCGGCGGCGCCGGGATCCAGGCCGACCTGAAGGCGTTCGCGGCGGCGGGCGTCCACGGCACGTCGGCGATCGTGGCGCTCACCGCGCAGAACACGACGGGCGTGACCGCGGTCCACGAGGTCCCTCCCGACTTCGTCAGAGCGCAGCTCGATGCGGTCGCCGCCGACTTCGAGCTGGACGCGGCCAAGACCGGGATGCTCGTCTCGCGCGCGATCGTCGACGCGGTCGCCGGCTGGTTCGAGGCGCACCCGCTGCCGCTCGTCGTCGACCCGGTGCTCGTGGCGAGCTCCGGCGCGCGGCTGCTGGAGGAGGACGCGGCCGAGGCGCTCGTCGCGCGGCTCTTCCCACTCGCGACCGTCGTGACCCCGAACCTGATCGAGGCCCGTGCCCTGACCGGCCTCGACGACGCAAGTTGCAAATTGCAACTTGCCGAGGCGCTCGTCGCGCTCGGCGCGCCGGCCGCGCTCGTGACCGGCGGCCACGGCGAGGAGGCGACCGACCACCTCTTCGACGGCAGCGAGCACCACGAGATCCCGGTCGAGCGCTCGAACGTGGCCGCGACGCACGGCGCAGGCTGCACGCACTCCGCGACGCTCGCCGCGCTCCTCGCACGAGGGCTGGCGCTGCTCGACGCCGCACGCGGCGCGGCGGAGGCGGCCTCGCGCGCCGTCCGCCAGGGGCTCGCCGAGCTCGGCGCGGGCGACGGGCCCGTCGACGTCCTGGGGATCGGGACGCGATGACGATCTCCCCCGGCGGCACGCTGCGGACGGTGCGGGAGCGGAAGCCGCTCGTCCACCAGATCACGAACTACGTCGTGATGAACGAGACCGCGAACGCGACGCTCGCGCTCGGCGCTCTGCCGGTGATGGCACATGCAGCAGAGGAGGTCGAGGAGATGGTCCGGCTCGCCTCCGCTCTCGTGCTGAACATCGGCACGCTCTCGGAGCACTGGGTCGAGGCGATGCTGCTCGCCGGCGGCGCGGCGACCGCCCGCGAGATTCCGATCGTGCTCGACCCCGTGGGCGCCGGCGCGACGGCATACCGGACGGCGACCGCTCAGCGGATCCTCGACGTGGTCGAGGTGACCGTCCTGCGCGGGAACGCCGGCGAGGTGGCCACGCTCGTCGGCGCCGAGGCGGAGGTGCGCGGCGTCGAGTCGATCGCAGCGGGGATCGAGCCGGAAGAGCTCGCGCGCGAGGCGGCACGGCGGCTCGGAGTCGTTGCGTCGGTCACCGGCGCCGTCGACCACGTCTCGGACGGCGAGCGCGTGCTCGCGGTCGCGAACGGCGACCCGCTCCTCGCCGCGGTCACCGGGACCGGCTGCATCTCGTCGGCGCTCACGGGCTGCTTCCTCGCGGCGAAGCCCGGCGCGCCGCTCGAGGCGGCGGCCGAAGCCCTTGCGGCGCTCGGCGTCGCGGCCGAGAACGCCGCGTCCGTCGCGAGCGGCCCGGGCACCTTCCACGCCTCGCTCTACGACGCGCTCTACGCGCTCGATCCGGACACGCTCGACGGGCGCGCGCGGATCGAGGAGCTGTGACGCGTCTCGTCGACGTCGGCGAGCTCGCCGTCCTCGCCGAGCTCGAGAGCCGCGGCCTGGCGCAGGGGATCGAGCACGACGCGGCCGTCGTCGACGGGCTCGTCGCGACGCAGGATGCGCTCGTCGAGGGCGTGCACTTCCGCTTCGACCTCCTGGACTGGCACGAGCTCGGAGCGCGGGCGGCCGCCGTCAACATCAGCGACCTCGCGGCGTCGGGCGCAGACCCGCTCGCGCTCCTCGTCGCGCTCGGCGTGCCCGCGGAGACGCAGCTCGAGGATGTGCTCGCTCTCTACGAGGGACTCAACGAGCGCGGCGTGCCGATCCGGGGCGGCGACCTGACGCGGGCGGCTGTCGTCGTCCTCTCGATCACCGCGCTGGGGAGGGCCGAGCGAGTGCCGGGCCGGGCCGGCGCGCAGGCGGGCGACGCCCTCGTCGTGACCGGCGCGCTCGGAGCAGCCGGCGTGGCCTTTCGCGCGGGCCGGCTGCCGCCTGTGCCCGACCGCGTCGAGGAGGGAAAGCTGCTCGCCCGCGTCGCGACAGCGATGCTGGACATCTCGGACGGGCTCGCGCGCGACGCGGGACACATCGCCTCCCGCTCGGGCGTCCGCCTCGCGATCGAGCTCGAGCGCGTTCCGCTCGCTCCCGGCGCCGAGCTCGACGATCTCGGGTTCGGCGAGGACTACGAACTGCTCGCGACGACGGCGGATCCGCTCGACTTCGCCGTGATCGGCCGGGTCGAGAGAGGCGAAGGGGTCATGGTGACGCTCGACGGCAAGCTCCACTCGCTGTCGGGCTGGGACGCCTTCAGCTGAGCCAGGCCGCGAGCTCGCGCTCGAAGTGGTCGCGCGGCCGTGCCCCGATGATCCTCGTCTGCGGCTCCCCGCCGTCGAACAGGATCACGGTCGGGAGCGACAAGACGTCGTAGCGGGACGCGATCCCGGGCTCTTCGTCCACGTTCACGCGCGCGACCTCGATCGGCAGCTCGGCGAGGATCGGCTCCACCGCCTCGCACGGCCGGCACCACGGAGCCCAGAAGTCCACGAGGAGCGGCCCGCGGGCGATCGCCTCGTCGAAGGTCGCCTCGTCGAGCTCCGTCATAGCCGTCCCGTCCACGCGGCCAACCGTAGCGCCGGCACGCGGGTCACGGCCTCGAGGAAGATCGAGCGGCTCATCTTCGACGCGCCCTGGGTCCGGTCGCTGAAGAGGATCGGCACCTCGACGACCCGGAAGCCGGCGCGCAGCGCGCGGTACGTGAGCTCGATCTGGAACGCGTAGCCCTTCGACCGCACCGCCTCGAGGTCGATCGCCTCCAGGACCTCCCGCCGGAAGCACTTGAAGCCGCCGGTCAGGTCGCGGATCGGCACGCCGAGGATCGTGCGCGCGTAGAGCGAGCCTCCGGCCGAGACGATGCGCCGGGCGAGGCTCCAGTTCGCGGTGCCGCCGCCCGGGACGTAGCGCGAGCCGAGCGCGAGGTCGGCGCCGCCGGCGCACGCCTCGAGCAGCCGCGGCACGTCTGCCGGGTCGTGGGAGAAGTCACAGTCGAGCTCGAGCACGTACGCGGGGCCGTCGCGCAGCACCTCCCGGAAGCCGGCGATGTACGCCGGGCCGAGGCCCTCCTTCCGCTCGCGATGGAGGACGGAGACCCAGTCGCGCTCGGCCGCGAGCCGGTCCGCGAGGTCGCCCGTGCCGTCGGGCGAGCTGTCGTCGATCACGAGCACGCGCACGCCGAGCAGCCCGAGCGCGTCGAGCATCGGCTCGAGGTTCTCGCGCTCGTTGTACGTCGGCAGGCAGATCACGGCATCGGGCATGCGGCTGCCTATGATCGCCGAGTGAGCGAGCTGCCGCGGAATACCGACGTCGCGGACCAGTTCGACCTGCTCGCCGACCTGATGGAGCTCGACGGCGCGGACTCCTTCCGCGTCATCGCCTACCGCCGCGCCGCGACGCGGATGCGCGAGACGTCGGGCTCGGTCGCGCAGCTCGCGCTCGACGGCCGGGCGAAGGAGCTGCAGGGAATCGGCAAGACGATCGAGGAGAAGATCGTCCAGATCGTCGAGCACGGCGAGATCGAGGCGCTGACGAAGAAGAAGGCCGGCGTGCCGCCCGAGGTCGTCCTGTTCATGCGGCTCCCTGGCCTCGGGCCGAAGACGGCGGCGCGGATCTGGCGCGAGCTCGGCGTCGAGACGCTCGACGAGCTCAAGGCCGCGGCTGAGGCCGAGCGTCTCAGGACGCTGACCGGCCTCGGCGCGAAGAGCGAGGAGAAGATCCTCGCCGCCCTCGCCTACCAGGCCGAGAGCCCGGAGCCGGGCCGGCGCCTGCTCGGCGAGGGGCTGCCCGCAGTGCTCGCCGTGGTCGAGACGCTGCGGGAGCTGCCGGCGGCGGTCGCCGTCTCGGAGGCCGGCTCGGTGCGGCGCCGGAAGGAGACCTTCCGCGACCTCGACATCATCGCGACCGCGACGCAGCCGGCCGAGCTGACCGGGCACTTCACGAAGCTGAAATGGGTGGTCGAGGTGATCGCGCACGGCGACACGAAGGCGACCGTCCTCTCCCGCGACGGGCTCCGCTTCGACCTTCGGGTCGTCCCGCCCGAGTCGTACGGCAACCTCCTCCAGCACTTCACGGGCTCGAAGGACCACAACGTCGCGATGCGGGAGGAGGCGGTGCGGCGCGGCTTCTCGATCTCCGAGTACGGGATCACCACGGTCGAGACGGGCGAGGTCTTCCGCAGCGGCGACGAGAACGCCGTGTACGAGTTCCTCGGCTACCAGCCGATCCCGCCCGAGCTGCGCGAGAACGGGGGCGAGCTCGAGGCGGCGCGCCGCGGCGACCTGCCCGCGCTCGTCGAGCTCGGCGACGTCCGCGGCGACCTCCACACGCACTCGCACTGGTCGGCGGACGGGAAGAACACGCTCGAGGAGATGCTCGCCGGCGCGGTCGCGCGCGGCTACGCGTACTACGCCGTCACCGACCACTCGCACTATCTGCGAGAGGGCCGGCTGCACGCGCAGCTGGAGGAGATCGAGCGGCTGCGCGAGCGGTTCCCGAAGCTGCGGATCCTCGCCGGCGTCGAGGCGAACATCCGCTCGAGCGGCGAGGTCGACATGGCGGAGGAGGATCTCGCGCTGCTCGACTGGGTGGTCGCGTCGGTTCACAACGCTCCCGACAACCGGCCGACCGAGCGCGTGCTCGAGGCGATGCAGAACCCCTACGTCGACTGCATCGGGCACCTCACCGGCCGCCGGATCGGGACGCGGCCGCCGCGGGACGTCGATGTCGAGCGGGTGATCGCGGGTGCGCTCGAGACCGGCACGCTCCTCGAGATCAACGGCCAGCCCGACCGGCTCGACCTGCGCGACGTGCACGCGCGCGCGGCCAAGGAGGCCGGGCTCCGGCTCGTCGTCTCCTCCGACGCGCACCAGATCCGCGCGCAGTCGTACGTCGAGCTCGCGGTCGCCCAGGCGCGGCGCGGTTGGCTGACGAAGGGCGACGTCGTCAACACGCGCACGTGGGCACAGGTCGACAAGCTCAGGAAGCGGCGCCCCTGATGGACTTTCGCGAGGACGGCGCCGCCGCGCTCGACTGGGCCGCGCGCTATCTCGAGCGGGTGGACGAGCTGCCCGTGCTCGCGCAGGTGCGGCCGGGCGAGCTCACGGCGAAGCTGCCCGAGTCGGCGCCGGAGCAGGCCGAGCCGTTCTCGAGCGTCCTGTCCGACCTCGATGAGCTGATCGTCCCCGCGCTCACGAACTGGCAGCATCCGCGCTTCTTCGCGTACTTCGCGGTGACGGCGTCGGAGCCGGGGATCCTCGCCGAGCTCCTCGCAGCGACGCTCAACCAGGTCGCGATCCTCTGGCGCGCGTCGCCCGCCTCGACCGAGCTCGAGCTGCGGGTCGTCGACTGGGTGCGGCAGCTGCTCGGCCTGCCCAACGGGTGGCACGGGCACATCGAGGACACCGCCTCGACCTCCACGCTCGCCGCGCTGATCGCCGCGAGGCACGTGACCGGGCGCAACGTCGTCGTCTGCTCCGAGCACGCGCACTCCTCCGTGGAGAAGGACGCGCGTATGCTCGGGATGGAGCTCCGGAAGGCGCCTGCGGACGAGTCGCTCGCAATGCGCGTTCCCGACGACCTCTCCGAGGTGGCCGCCGTCGTCGCGACCGTCGGCACGACCTCCTTCGCCTCCGTCGACCCCGTGCGCGAGCTCGCCGAGCGCGCGCACGCCGCGGGCGCGTGGCTCCACGTCGACGCGGCGTACGCGGGGCCGTCGTGGATCTGCGAGAAGGAGCGGTGGTCGCAGGACGGCGTCGAGCTCGCCGACAGCCTCGTGATCAATCCGCACAAGTGGCTGCTCGTGCCGATGGACTGCTCGCTGCTCTGGACGTCGCGGCCGGAGGAGTTCCGCGAGGCGTTCTCGCTCACGCCGGAGTACCTGCGCACGGCCGACGACGCGTACGCGCTCGCCGACTACGGGCCGGCGCTCGGCCGCCGCTTCCGCTCGCTCAAGCTCTGGGCGGTGCTCCGCTGCTACGGCGCCGAGGGGCTGCGGGCGATCCTCCGCGAGCACATGCGGCTCGCGCGGCTGTTCGCGTCGTGGGTCGAGGAGAGCCCGGACTGGGAGCTTTGCGCGCCGGTCCGCTTCTCGCTCGTCGTCTTCCGCCGTCGCGGATCGGACGAGGACAACGAGGAACTACTGTCGCGCGCGAACGCGTCAGGTGAGATCTTCCTCTCGCACACGCGACTCGGCGGCCGCTACGTCCTGCGGCTCGCGATCGGCAACGCGCGCACGAGCGAGGCGGACGTGCGCAGGGCATGGGAGGTGCTGAACCGATGATCGTCACGACGATGAACGACATTCCCGGCTACGAGGTGGACGAGGTGTTCGGTGAGGTGTTCGGGCTGACCGTCCGCTCGCGGAACATCGGCTCCCAGCTCGGGGCGAGCCTGAAGTCGATCCTCGGCGGCGAGCTGAAGGGGATGACGAAGGCGCTCGTGACCAGCCGCGAGGATGTGATGCAGCGGATGGTCGAGGAGGCCGAGGCGAAGGGCGCGAACGCGATCATCGCCATGCGCTTCGACACCTCCGAGATGGGGCCGAACTGGACCGAGATCTGCGCCTACGGGACGGCGGTGCGCGCGCACAAGGCGTGACGCGGGCGGTCGTCTTCGACCTGTTCGAGACCCTCGTCGACTACGACGACGCGCGGTCGCGCGAGTTCGGCTCGCAGGTCGCGCAGCTGTGCGGACGCGAACCGGACGAGTTCCACGAGGTCTGGCGGGCGGGCCGTCCGCGCCGCGAGACGGGACCGATGGCGCCGTACCTCGCCTCGCTCGGGATCGAGGAGGAGAACATGCGCGACTTCCTCGAGCTGCGCCGTTCCTTCACGCGGGACGTCCTCAGCCGTCCGAGAAGCGGCGCGCTCGAGACGCTCCGCGAGCTGCGCTCGTGCGGCCTCCGGACGGGGCTCATCACCGTCTGCAGCGAAGACACCGTCGACGTGTGGTCGGAGACGCCGTTCGCCGGGCTGTTCGACGCCGAGATCTTCTCCTGCTCGTGCGGGATGCGGAAGCCCGACCCGAAGATCTACGAGCTCGCGCTCGATCGGCTCGGAGTCGAGCCGGGCAACGCCGTCTTCGTCGGCGACGGTGCGAACGACGAGCTCGCCGGCGCCGAGCGTGTCGGCATGCGCGCGGTGCTCATCCATCGTCCCGGCGAGGAACCTGCCTCGCCCGAAGCGCGCGAATGGGCCGGGCCGAGAATCACTGCGATACCGGACGTGCTGCAGCTTCTCTAGAGCCTCCGCAGCAGCGCGAGGAACTCGCCGGTCGACCCGACGACGAGGTCGGCGGCGTCGACGAGCCCCGGCGGCGCCTCCTCCGAGGCGACCGCGACCCGTACCGCGAGCTCCAGCCCCTCGAGGGCTGCGAACGAGTCGAGATCGGTCGTGTCGTCGCCCGCGGCGAGCGCGCGCCGCAGGCCGCGCTCCTCGAGCAGCCGGCGCACGGCCGTTCCCTTGTTCGAGTCGAGCGGCGGCAGCACCTCGAGGAGCTTCCGGCCGTACCGCGCGACGAGCCCTTCGTCGCGGGCGGCCTCCGCCACCGCGTCGAGCTCCCGCATCGCCTCGCGCTCGTCGGGCCGGTCGCGGAAGTGGAAGGCGACGGCGAGGCCCTTCACGTCGACGTCGCGAGCCGGCCACGGAGCGTCTGCGGCGAACGCGGCGAGCCGGCGGCGCCACCGGTCGGCCTGCGGCTCGAGCTCGAGCCCGTGCGAGCCGACGTATGCGATCCCCTCGACGCCGACGCGCGCGGCGACGTCCTCGCCGGCGCGCCCGCTGACGACTGCGACGAGCGCGTACCGCGTGACGAGCCGCTCGAGCTCCGTGCGCGTCGCGGGCGGCGGTGCCGCATCCTCCCGTCGCTCGACGATCGGCGCGAGGACGCCGTCGAAGTCGAGGAACAGGCCCGCGCGACCGGGCTCGGCGGCGAGCCGCTCCAGCAGCTCATCGGCGGTCGCGGCCACGCGCGAAGCATAGGAGCGGCGGGGACGCGCCATAATCCGAACGTGCCGGACCTCGACGAGCTGTGGATCCCGCTGGTCGACGAGCCGATCGGCTCGATCGTCGACCGCGTCCTGCACGAGGACCCTGCGCTCGCGGCGCGCGTCGAGACGCCGCACCGCATCCTCGCGTTCCGGACGTTCGCCTACATCCGCACAGGGATCCTGCTCGGCCGGCTGCTCTTCGACCACGACATTCCGGACTGGGACGGCTCCGAGAACTGGGTCGAGGCGTTGCTTCGCGAGCCGCGCCACCGTGCGGCGATCGAGCGGGAGGTGCGGGCGATCGCCGAGGAGATCGCCTCCGATCCGCAGTACGCCGACGATGAGCCGCTGGCGCCGGACGACGACGCGCGAAGCCGGTTCCGCGCCTTCGCGCGGGACCACCTCGGCAGCGCCTGACGCGGCCTCCTAGCTTCCGGCCTTGCCGTTCGAGTCCTGGTACGTGAAGGCGTCGCCGCTGTGGCCGAACAGCTTGTCGCCGAGCAGCCGGCGCAACGCCGGTCCCGTCACGGGATTGAACAGCGCGCCGAGCGCGATGCCGGTCACGAGGAAGAAGAAGTTCCGTCCGCCGTGGCTCTCGGCCTCGCGGCGCTTCACGTTCTGCACGCGGTCCGCCGCCTCGCGCAGCTCCTCGACCGCCTTCCGCAGCTCGGTCTGGATCTTCTGGTCGGTCGCGAGCCGCGAGGCTGCGCCCGTCACGCTGCGCCGCTTGGCGAGCTGCTCGTAGATCGCACGCCCGGAGGCGTACGCGTTGCGGACGTTCTCGCGCAGCTCGTCGTCGCGGAGCGCGCGCTCGACGTACGGTCTCACGTTCTCGGCCTTCCCGGCCATCTTGTCCTTCGCGTTCGTCATCTCCAGCGGGTCCTTTCGTCGAGGCTCCGGGACCGGTGCCCCGGGCCGGTGGATGGGAACGACACTCGCAAGAGTATTGTCGCGCGTCCGGCGTCCGCGCGCGACCGTGTCGGGCCGCGTAGCCTGTGGCGCGAGGTGGCAGGCATCCGCAGGATCCTCCGGCTCGCCGGAAGCGCGCTCCTCGCGCTGCTCCACGTCTGGTATCGCGCCGTGCTCGCGGCGCCGGAGGTGAAGCGGCGAAAGGCGGCTAGGAGAGCCGGGCGGCTCGACTGAGCAGCGCTTCGGCGAGCCGCTGGGAGACCGCGTCGACGAGCTCGCCCTCGAAGCGGGCGGCGCCGTGGGCGGCGGCGAGGATCCGCTCCGCACGTTCGATCTCCTTCGCCGATGGCGTGAAGGCGCGGTTGATCGGCTCGATCTGCGACGGATGGATCACCCATTTGCCGTCGTAGCCGTGCGCCAGCGCGCGCTCGGCGGACGCGACGAGCCCCTGCCGGTCGTCGAGGCGCGCGTGCGGGCCGTCAATCGGCTGCAGGCCGAAGGCGCGGGCGGCTGCGGCGATGCGAGCGAGCACGTAGTCGGAGGTGCCCTCGCCGATCGAGAGGACGGGGATGCCGAGCGAGGCGGCGAGGTCGGCCGGGCCGAGCACGAGCGCCTCGAGGCCGTGGCCGGCGGCGGCGATCCGCTCCGCCTCGACGAGCCCGCGCGCGGTCTCGATCTGCGCCTCCAGGCCGATGCCCTCCGGCAGGAGGTCGCGTGCCGCGGCGACGTCGCCGGCCGATTCGACCTTCGGGAGCACGACGACGTCGGGACGCGCCTCGGCGGCGGCGCGGAGGTCGTCCTCGTACCACGGCGTCGCGCGCGCGTTGACGCGGAGCGCGGTCGTTGCCGCGAACCCTCCCGCGTCGAGCGCCTCGACGGCGAGCGCCCGCGCCGCCTCCTTGTCCGCGACGGCGACCGCGTCCTCGAGGTCGACGACGACCTCGTCCGCGTCGAGCGTCCTCGCCTTCGCGAGCATCCGCTCGTTCGAGCCGGGCACGACGAGGCTCGTGCGGCGGGCGCGCGCTGCCACGGGGTAACGCTATCGCCACCTGTCAGGAAGAGTCATGTCGGGTAGCAGCTACCGGACGTGTCCCTCCGGGACAGGTCAGCGACGTGGTCTCTCCCGCACCGAGACGTGCTTCGTGCTCTGGGCCGTGTCGGGAAGAGACATGTCGGGTAGCAGCTACCGGACGTGTCCCTCCGGGACAGGTCAGCGACGCGGTCTCTCCCAGACCGAGACGTGCTTCGTGCTCGCGGCGGTGAACGGGCTCCGGTCCCAGTCGGCCCAGCGCTCGCGCAAGGTCATCCCCGCGATCCGCGCCATCAGGTCGAGCTCGGCCGGAGAGACGGAGCGGAACTCGCCGGAGCCCAGCGTCCAGACGCCGTCGCGCAGGTTGAAGTGGTGCGAGACGAGCCGCTGTGTCGCGAAGTCGAGCTCGTCGACGCCGACGTGCGTGTCGCCGAGGTCGAACACCTCGAGCGGCTGCTTGTTCGGCACGCCGACCTCGACGACGAAGGAGCCGCCCGGCTCGAGGTGCGCCGCGGCGTTCTCGAACGCCGCCACCTGTGCGTCCTGTGTCGTCAGGTTGTTGATGGAGTTGAAGACGAGGTAGACGAGCGAGAACGTCCCCTCGACGCGTGTCGTCGAGTAGTCGCCGATCTCGACCGCGATGTCGGCGGACTTCCGGCGGAGCTGCTCGACCATCGGCGGCGAGTAGTCGATGCCGGCGACCCGCACGCCGCGAGCGGCGAGCGGCACCGCGATCCTGCCGGTGCCGATCGCCAGCTCGAGCGCCCCGCCTGCGGCCAGCGGCTCGAGGAAGCGGACGGTCGCCTCGATCGTCTCCGGCTCGAAGTACGACCCGGTCGACTCGTCGTAGCGGACGCCCGCCGCCTCGTCGAACCAGCCCATCAGCCGGCCCGCTTCAGCTTCCCGTGCTGCTTCGCGTACCGCTCGCCGATCCGGAAGATCACGAGCCCGATCGGCGTGGCGAGCACCGCGATGATCAGCAGCGGCCAGACGTTCGCCCAGGCGAGCCCGGTCCCGTAGATGATCGACGCGCGGTCGCCGCGGATCGCGTACGTCGCCGGCGAGACCTTCGAGATCCACTGCATCCACTCCGGCATCACGCTCACCGGGTAGTAGATGCCGGAGACGACGAGCATCAGCCCCTGCGCGACGAAGCCGAGCTGCGCGCCCTTCTCCGGAGAGACGAGCGGCAGCACCGACGTCATGATCCCCACGCCGATGAACGACAGCGACGCGAGCGCGAGTAGCGCGAACGCCGCGCCGTAGTTGGCGTGCGGCGCGTGCAGGCCGACGAAGGCGGCGACGGCGAAGAACAGGATCGTCGCCCGAATCAGCCCGTAGAGCACCGCGAACGCGCCCTGGCCGAACAGGTGGACGAGCCGCGAGATCGGAGCCATGAACGTGTACTCGATCGTCCCCTCCCAGCGCTCCCAGGCGACGACCTCGGTCATGAACTCGAAGATGATCCCGAGGAACGCCCAGATCGTCGCGCCGACGAGCAGCAGCATCGCCAGCCGGTTCTCGCGCACCGGCGAGAGGTGCTCGACCCGCGCGATGAACACGATCGTGAGCGTGTTCGCGATCGTCCAGATCATGAACGCGCCGTCCCAGAGGATGTACCGCTTGGTCAGGTAGACGTTGCGCTCGACGATCCCGGCCAGGCCGACGAGCTGATTGCGCATCTCCAGAGCGAACTCGCTCATGCGAACACCTCCCGGTACTCGTCGTCGTCCTCGCTCTCCTCGTTCTCGAACTCGCGCCCGGTGGCGGCGAAGAACGCCTCCTCGAGCGTCTCGACGCCGAAGCGCCGCTTCACGTCCTCGACCGGCTCGAGGAAGAGCAGGCGGCCGCGGTCGAGCAGCCCGACCCGGTCGGCGAGCGCCTCGGCCTCGTTCATGTCGTGCGTGCAGAGCAGGATCGTCGCGTCGTGCTCCGCCCGCACCTGGCGGATGAAGTCCTGCACCTCGAGTTTCGAGCGCGGGTCGAGACCCGTTGTCGGCTCGTCGAGCAGGAGCAGCACCGGCGAAGTGAGGAGGGCACGCGCGAGCGCGACCTTCTGCTGCATCCCGCGCGAGAGGTTCTCCATCGACTCGTTGCGCCGTTCCGGCGGGAAGCCGACCTTGCCGAGGATCTCCGGGATCGCCGTCCGCGTCTGCCGCGGCGTCATCCCGTAGAAGCGGGCCGCGTACGAGAGGTTCTCGGCGGCCGACATCTTCTTGAAGAAGCTCGCCTCGACCGAGACGCGGTTCACGAGCCGGCGAATCGTCCTCGCCTCTTTGAACGCGTCGTGGCCGAAGATCCTCGCCTCGCCGCCGTCGTTGATCAGCAGCGTCGAGAGCAGCCGGACGAGCGTCGACTTCCCCGAGCCGTTCTGGCCGAGGATCGCGACGCACTCGCCGCGGGCGATCGTGAACGTGACGTCCTGGAGCGCGGGCCACGGCTGCTTGCGGGAGAAGCGGCCGGCCTTGCGGTCGCGCCGTCGGAACGTCTTGCGCAGGTCGCGAACCTCGACCGCGGGGACGCCGGGACGCACGCGCTCGGTGGTAGAGATCGATTCGGGTGATGCGTAGGTGGACATGCTGCTCCTTCGAAACGTCAGGTGAACGAGAAACGGGAGACCGCCGAGCGCGGCGGGGCGCGGACCTAGAGTCCGGCGCGCGGGCCGAACGGCCGGGCGCTACCGCCGGCCGCCGTCCAGCTGTTCTCGTTCTGGAGCAACATCGCTCCCGCAGGGTAGGCGCAGCGGCGGCCCGCGTCAAATTCCCGGCCTGTACAGGCGCTTTTCGCGCGATCTCGCCCGCCTCGGCGCTCAGGCTGCCCGCGGTGGCTCGTCCCCGTCTTCGGCTTCGTCCGGGTCGGGGCGGCGGCGCTCGCCGAGCCAGGCGACGATCTCCGGCTCCGCGAGGAGCACCTCCAGCCCGGTCGGCGTGTCATCGATGTCGGTCATCGTTCCTCCTCGGCGTGTGCGATGTAGCCAACCACACAAAGAGGCCATGTTCTGTCATGTTTCCGTGCGAGTCTCCGAACCGACATGCGTGCGACTCGACTCGTCTCCCTGCTCCTCCTGCTCCAGACGCGCGGCCTGCTCACCGCGGCGGATCTCGCCGGGCTGCTCGAGGTCTCCGCGCGGACGGTCCACCGCGACATCGAGGCGCTCGCGGCGGCCGGCGTGCCGGTCGAGGCGGTGCGCGGTCCCGCCGGCGGATACCGGCTGCCTGGCGGCTACCGGACGCGACTGACCGGTCTGACCGCAGACGAGGCCGAGGCCCTGTTCGCCGCAGGGATGCCCGGCCCGGCAGCCGAGCTCGGGCTCGGCGGCGAGCTCGCCGCGGCGCGGCTGAAGGTGCTCGCGGCGCTGCCGCAGGAGCTGCAGGAGCGGGCGACGCGGGCGCAACGGCTCTTCCATCTCGACACCCGCGGCTGGTTTCGGGGCGAGGACCGGGTGCCCCACCTGCCCGCGCTCGCCGCCGCCCTCTGGCGCGGCTGTCGCGTCCGGATTCGCTATCGCGAAGGGCGGCGCGTCGTCCAGCGGACAGTCGACCCGCTCGGGCTCGTTCTCAAGGGCGGGGCGTGGTATCTCGTCGCCCACCGCTCGGCCGGCCTCCGCGTCTACCGCGTCTCGCGGGTCGCCTCGGTGCGCCGGCTCGGCGAGGATCTTCGCCGCCCGCGCGGCTTCGACCTCGCGGCGTACTGGGAGCAATGGTCGCGCGAGTTCGAGGGGAGCCGGCCGCGGGTCGAGGTGGACGTACGCGATCGGCGAGGCGGCGACGCCGTCCTCGTCTACGAGGATCTCGGCGCTGCCTACCGCGACCTCCTGCGGCGCGGCAGCGAGCTCGAGGTGATCCGTCCGCTCGAGCTCCGCGAGCGGATCGCCGCAACCGTCTTGGAGCTCGCCGCCATGTACGGCCCGGCGTAGTAGAGGTCAGCGTCCGCAGCCCCGGCTCTCGAGCCGCGGCCAGCGCCGGCCCTCGGCCCCGCAGGCTAACCTCGGCCGGGTGCCGTCGCTCTCGACGTACGCGCTCTTCCTCGCGACCGGGATGGCGCTCCTGCTCGTGCCCGGGCCGGCCGTCCTCTACGTCGTCACGCGGTCGATCGAGATGGGCCGCCGGGGCGGGCTCGCATCGGTCGCCGGCATCACGACCGCGACGGTGACCCACGTGATGCTCGCGACCGCCGGTCTCTCCTCGCTCGTTCTCGCCTCGACGGTCGCGTTCGACGCCGTTCGCTACGTCGGCGCGGCATACCTGCTCTTTCTCGGGCTGCGGCGCCTGCTCGGCCGAGGGCTCGAGCAGCCGGAGGCGGAGGCCGTGCCCCGGACGCGCCGCCGCGCGTACGCGCAGGGCGTCGTCGTCAACCTCACGAACCCGAAGACGATCGTCTTCGTCTTCGCGTTCCTGCCGCAGTTCGTCGATCCGCACGCACGGCACGTCTGGCTCCAGGTGCTCGTCCTCGGGCTCAGCTTCGCGCTGCTCGGCTGCCTCAGCGACAGCGTCTGGGCGCTCGCGGCGGGAACGGTCGCCGACCGGCTGCGTGGAACGGCCGGGATTGCGCGCGTGCAGCGCTGGTTCGGCGGCGGCGTGCTCGTCGGGCTCGGCGTGCTCGCTGCGGCCTGGAGCCCCGGGAGGGCGAGGTGATCGCTGCCGTCGAGGTTCGCGACCTGCGCGCCGACGACTGGCCGCGCGTGCGCGGGATCTACGAGGAAGGCATCCGCAGCGGCCAGGCGACGTTCGAGACCGCGCCGCCGGAATGGCAGTCGTGGGATGCCGCCCATCCCGACCTCCGGCTCGTCGCCGAGCGGGACGGCCGGGTCGTCGGCTGGGCTGCGGTCTCGCCTGCGTCGCCGCGGCGGTGCTACCGGGGCGTCGGCGAGGTCAGCGTCTACGTCGCGGAGGCTGCGCGCGGCTCCGGGATCGGCCGCGCCCTGCTCGGCCGGCTGGTCGCGCGCTCGGAGGCCGCCGGCTACTGGACGCTCACGGCGGGCGTCTTCCCGGAGAACGAGGCGTCGCTCGCGCTGCACCGTGCGTGCGGCTTCCGGGACGTCGGCGTGCGCGAGCGGCACGGCGAGTCCGGCGGCGTCTGGCGCGACATCGTCCTGCTCGAGCGCCGGTCGGAGGTCGTGGGATGAGGTATCGGTTCGTCGACTGCCGGTGGGACCTCGCCGACCCTGCGCGCGGCCGCGAGCTCTACCTCGCCGGACACGTTCCCGGGGCGTCGTTCCTCGACCTCGACGCCGACCTCTCGGATCTGTCCGTGCCCGATGCCGGACGCCATCCGCTGCCCTCCGCCGAGAGGTTCGCCGCGGCCGCGGGCCGTGCCGGCATCGGGACGGGCGTCTTCGTCGTCGCCTACGGCTCGCTCGCCGGCGCCGAGCGGCTGTGGTGGCTGCTCCGCCACTTCGGCCACGGCGACTGCGCCGTGCTCGAGGGCGGGCTCGACGCCTGGGGCGGGGAGCTGCGCGCGGGCGAGGAGGAGATCGAGCCGGCCGAGTTCGTGCCTCGGGAGCGGGACGACGACACGATCGGCGCCCAGGAGATCGCCCGCCGGCTTGCCGATCCGTCGCTCGCGCTCGTCGACTCGCGGACGGCCAGCCGCTGGCGCGGCGAGCCGAACGAGCTCGACGATCCATCCGGCCGGATTCCCGGCGCGGCCAATGCGCCGTGGAACGAGGCGCTGCCCGAGCTGCCGCCCGGCGAGCTCGTCGCCTATTGCGGCTCGGGCGTGACGGCCTGTGTGACGCTCCACCGTGCGTGGCTCTCGGGCCGCGACGGCCGCCTGTATCCGGGCTCCTGGAGCGAGTGGTCGAAGCGCGGCCTGCCGGTCGAGCGCGGCTAGCGCCGGATCCCGGCGCTCGCGGCCGAGAGCGCGAACTTCGTCAGCGACTTCGGCATCCGCTGCGCGGCGCGGATCGTCGCCCGCAGCGCGTCGGCGAACTCCTCGACGTCCTCGTCGGCGAGCATGAGCGGCGGCAGGATCCGGACGACCGCCATGTCGTGGCCGGCCACCTGGCTGAGGATCCGGCGCTCGGTGAAGAGCGGGACGACGACGAGCTGGGCGAAGAGGCCCCGCTGCGCGCGCTCGATCATCCGGTACGTGAGCTTCGCGCCGCCGCTCGGCTCGCCGAACTCGATCGCCCAGGCGAGCCCGAGCCCGCGCACCTCGCGCACGACCTCGAACTCGTCCACGAGCGGCCGCGTCAGCTCGAGCAGCCGCTCGCCGAGAACCGCCGACCGCTCGACGAGCCGCTGCTCGCGCAGCTCGTGGAGCGTCGCCAGCCCGGCGGCCATCGCGAGCTCGTTCGGCGCGAAGGTCGAGCCGTGCGACAGCGCGTGCGGCATCGAGTCGAACACGGCCTCGTGCACCGCGGTCGACATGAGCAGCGCGCCGACGGGCACGTAGCCGCCGGAGAGGGACTTCGCGACCGTGATCAGGTCCGGCTCGAGCCCCCAGTGCTGGAAGCCGAACATCCGGCCCGTCCGCCCGAAGCCGGCGAGCACCTCGTCGACGCAGAAGAGCGTCCCGTAGCGGCGGCACAGCTCCTGCGCTCCCTCGAGGTAGCGGTCGGGCGGCAGGTTGATCCCCTTGCCCTGGACCGGCTCGACGATGAAGACGGCGACGTCCTCGCTGCGGAGCTCGGTCTCGAGCGCGTCGAGGTCGCCGAACGGGACGCGCTCGAAGTCCGGCAGGAGCGGCTGGAAGCGCGCGGTGAACTCGGCGTTGCCGTTCGCGGAGAGCGAGCCGAGCGTGAGCCCGTGGAAGCCGTGATCGGCGGAGAGGACGCGGCTTCGCTTCGTCGCCGCGCGGCCGAGCTTGAGCGCCGCCTCGACCGACTCGGTGCCCGAGCTCGTGAAGAGACAGCGTCCGATCCGGCCGCCGGCGAGCTCGATCAGCTCCTCGGCGAGCAGGCCGGGGAGCAGCGTCGTCCCCATCGCGAGCATGCCCGGCGTCTCGAGGTCGAGCGCCTCGACGAGCGCCGCCCGGATGCGCGGGTTGTTCCGCCCGACGGCGTACATCCCGAAGCCGCCGAGCAGGTCGAGGTAGCGGTCGCCGCTCTCGTCGTAGAGATAGGCGCCCTCGGCGCGGGCCCAGGTGCGGTCGAAGCCGATCGTCCGCAGCACGCGCACGAACTGCGGATTGATCGTCCGCGCCCAGAGGTCGAGATCCTCGCCTCGCCGCGAGTCGAGCAGCCCCGTCAGGCTGAAATCGCCCATCCGGGCTGACTCTAGCTCGCGCGTTTTCCTTCGAGTGGAGCGGGCTACGTCGTGGCAGTGAGCACGGCGCACGTCTCCTCGCCGAGGCAGTCGCGGATGCGGCGCTCGGCCAGGGTGAGCGCGAACGAGCGGACGGGCGCGTCGTCGTAGTCGTCGAGGATCTTGTCGGCGCAGGCGCGGATCTCGTCCCCGCTCCTGGCATTGCCGAACTCGGTCACGAGTGACGGGAGGAGCTGGGCGAGCCGCCGGTCGTGGCCGCTGCGATCCGCGCGGATCTCGTCGGCGCGGTTCTCGATCAGGTCGCGGACGCGCCGCTCGATGTCGTCTCGGATCTCGCGAACCTCCTCGAGGGTCCGGCCCGCGGGATCCTCGACCTTCCAGTCCTCGACGCCCCCGATGACGTAGGGGCAGCTGCCCTGGCAGTTGAGGGTGATCGCCTTGTCGGCGTGCAGCTGCATCTCGAGGTCGATCCGCTTCGGCTTACGGGCCGAGATGTCCAGGCCGACTTCGCGCATCGCCTCGACGACGTTCGGCCAGATCGCCTCTGCAGGCTCCTGGCCGGCCGATTCGGCGCGGAGATCCTCCGGCGCGTGGCGTTCGAAGAACGCCTGGGCAATCTGGGAGCGGCCGGCGTTGTGGGTGCAGACGAACAGGACGTAGCGCATGGCGCCTCCTCAGGCGGCGGTTGCTTCCTCGTCGAGGTCGCGGACGAGCTGCTCGACGCGGCGCTCGATCTCGTCGCGGATCGGACGCACCTCCTCGAGCGGCAACGTCTTGGGATCGGGGAACTCCCAGCTGATCCGGCGTACGCCGGGCGTGACCGGGCAGACCTCCTCGCTGCAGGTGGAGACCGCGACGTCGGCCCAGTCGAGGTCTTCGCCGTCGAGCTCGTGCGGTACGTGCCCGCTCGCGTCGATGCCGATCTCGCGCAGCGCTTCGAGAACCTGCGGATGGGCGGTCGCGCCGGGGTTGCTGCCGGCGCTGCGCGACTCGTGCCGCTCGTCCACGAGCCGGCGGAACAGGTACTCCGCCATCACGGAGCGGCCGCCGTTGCCGACGCAGACGAACAGCACCCGAGTCATGCGGGCCTTCCCTCTCCGGCCGGCTCCTGCGGCTCGGCGGGTCGCGGCTGCTCGCCGCGGACGAACTGGTAGGCGAGCCCGCCGAGGGACGTCCCGGCGAGCGGCGCGAGCACGTAGAGCCAGAGCGCGTGCAGGTCGCCGGAGACGAGCGCGGGGCCGAGCGAGCGCATCGGGTTCATCGACGCGCCCGAGATCGGGCCGCCGAACATCGCGTCGAGCCCGATCGTCCCGCCGATTGCGATCGCCGCCGCCTCCCCGACCGCGCGCGTGTCGGTCGCGACGGCGAGGATCACGAACATGAGGAAGGCGCTCATCACGAGCTCCCAGAGGAACGACTGTCCCTGCGATCCCGACGGAAGCGTCGCGCCGACGTGGGCCACGTCGCCGAGCGAGGCGCGGAGGAGCGCCGCCGCCGTGAGCGCGCCGGCGAGCTGCGCGGCCCAGTAGGAGACGACGCGCGGCCACGGGAAGTGCCGCGTGAGCGCGAACGCGAACGTGACGGCTGCGTTGAAGTGCGCGCCGCTCACGTGGCCCACGGCGTAGATCCCGAACATGATCACGAGGCCGAAGGTGAGCGCGACGCCGACGTGGCCGAGCTCGTGGGTCTTCGCATCCACCATGACCGCGCCGCAGCCGGCGAAGACGAGGGCGAACGTCCCGATCGCCTCGGCGACGAGGGCGCGGAGGAGGCTCTGGCTCACGCCGCCGCCTCTTCGCTCGGGCCCGCGACGAGCGCGGCGATGCGGTCGAGCGCGCCGTCGGCGAGCCGGTAGTACGAGTAGCGCCCGCGCCGCTCGCGCGTGATGACACCGGCGTCGAGGAGCTGCTTCAGGTGGTAGCTGACGTTCTGCTGCGGGGCGTCGAGCGCCGCGGTGAGCTCGCAGACGCAGATCGCGGCGCCGCGAGCGTGGACGAGCATGTTGAGGATCGTGAGCCGGTTCCGGTCGGCGATCGAACGGAGGAGCTGCTCGAGCTCGATCGCGTCGCGGGCCGACAGGGACGAGCCGGCGAGCGGCGTCCTGCAGGCGATGGGGAGCCGACGCACAAGGATATCTTGGTGAATACGAGGGCTGCGCGCAAGTCGCTCCGTCGCGAGGCGACGGGCACAATGCGCTCGAGCCCCCGTAGCTCAGTGGATAGAGCAGCGGTTTCCTAAACCGCGTGCGCATGTTCGATTCATGCCGGGGGCACTCACCCTTAGGCTCGGTCCGCCTAGAGGACGAACGGGAGCAGCATCTTCGTCGTCGCTCGGTACGCGGGGTAGGCGGTCGGGAAGGCGAGGATCAGGTTCTTCTCCTCGACCGATGCCGCGTAGTAGAAGTAGGCGCCGAGAACGGCGACGACGATCAGGCCGAGCAGGTTGTTCACGAGCGCGGTTCCGACGAGTGCGAGCAGGAGACCGGAGTAGATCGGGTGCCGTACGAAGCGGTACGGCCCGGCAGTGACGAGCTCGGGCTCCGCTCTCTCGGTCATCGGCACTCCCCAATTCCGGCCCAGCTCGATCCGGGCCCAGATCGCCGCGGCAATGCCGGAGACGAACACGGCCGTCCCGATCGCGGCCAGAAGCGCACTCGTGACGGCGAAGCTGCTCGGGCGGACGACCCGAACGAGAAGGATGACCGAGATCACCGACACGCCCCCGAGCGGAAGACCTCGACGAGTCCGAACGCTCGCCTTCGCGTTCATGGCCGCGACGATCCGGTAGATCCAGAAGAGGATCCAGGCGACTCCGACAGCAGTCCGCAACGTCTGCATCTGGTTCTCGAGCAGAGCCCTGACCCTAGGAGCGGGCGACGATCACTCTGGCGCCGATCGGGAGCCAGTGGAAGAGGAAGGCCATGGCCGCGTGGGGGACGTGCACGCAGCCGTGGCTCGCGTACGGCCCGTTGTCGGAGCCTGCTCCGAAAGCGTCGGCGGGCTCGGCGGGGTCGTCGTGGATGAAGTCGCCGTCGTAGAAGGGCATCGCCCAGGTGACCGGCGCCGGCGGGTACCAGTACGGGCTCCCCTGCGGCCACGGCGAGATGAACGTGTACGGGCTGTACGCGGCCTCGATGCGATAGCTGCCCACCGGGGTGGGGAGCGCGGGCCGGCCGGTCGTCACGGGCGTGCGCAGGACGGGCTTTCCGTTCAGGTACGCCGTGAGCGTCTGGGCCCCGAGGCGCACGACGACGGCCTTCGCGTTCGGGCCGTCGCCCTTCGGCGGCGCCGTCTTCCGCGCGGGCAGGCGGAGCCGCGGGGAGCGGTTCGCCTCGAGGTAGTGCACGGCGCGGGACGCGGCGCGCCGCACGTCGACGGCGACCCCGGAACGCCCCCGCTGGACGACGGCACGGCCGGCGGCGAGCCGGACGACTGCCGGGCGCGCCCGAAGCCCGTAGCGGCGGCCGGCGCTGCCGAGGTAGCGGACGAGGCGCGCACGGTCGACGCTGATCGGAGCGCCCAGCGCCTGCCCGGGCGCAGACTGGAGCGCGGCCGTGACGGCGCCGGTGAGGTCGAGTTGCGCGCCGAGCGCCGAGCGGGCCACCGACCAGCGCCGCCGTCCGAGCTGGAGGCGGGCCGGCCTCGCGAGCAGCCGTTGCAGCGCCTGCGTGGCCGAAGCCTGGTCGAGCCCGCCGACGGCGACGCCGTCCACGGTCGTCCCCTGCGCGATCTCCCCCGCCGGCAGCGTCGTGAAGGTCGTGTCGGCGCCCGCGACGCCCGACGTCCCGTCCGTGCTCAGCGCGACGAGCCGGACGTGGTACGTCGTCGTCGCGGCCAGTCCGGTCAGGCTCGCCGTGACCGGCTCGGTGGTCGCTCCGGCCGCCAGCGCGACCGGGGCGGTGCAGGCGCCGTAGGCGTCGGTCGACCCGTACTCGAAGAACCACTCGAGCTGCTGTCCGCCCGGGTCGAGGACACCCTGCAGCCGCGCCGCGGTCGAGCCCGCGAGGACCGGCGCCGCTGCGTAGCCGACGGTCACGCCGGCCAGCGCGTTCGCGGGCACGGCGGGACAGCCGTCCCGCGCGCTCGCCCGCGCCGCCGTGCTGACGACCCCTGTCGCGGCCAGGAGGCAGACGAAGCAGAGCAATCGGCGCTCGACCACGAGGCGACGATACCCGCAATGCCCCGCGTGCTTACGAGACGGCCGGCCGGCTCGCGCCGACGAAGCCGACGAGCTTCGCGACGGCCGCCACCTTGTCGAACCGGACGACCGCTCCCGTGTAGGGCGCGTCGACGAAGTAGCCGTCGCCCGTGTAGATCCCGACATGTCCCGGCCCGTCGGAGTGCGGCTCGAAGAAGACGAGATCGCCGGGCTCGAGGTCGGCGGTGCCGACATGCCGCGTGACGTCGTACTGCGAGGCTGCGTAGTGCGGAAGGTCGATCCCCAGCTGCGCGTAGACGAACCGCACGAAGCCCGAGCAGTCGAATCCGTCGCCCGGCGTGTCTCCGCCCCACGTGTAGCGCACGCCGAGGTACCGCTCGGCGATCAGGACGGCGTCGGCGCCGAGCGTCGACGTCTGCTGGGTGAAGAACTCGGTTGCCGCGGACGGCGGTCGCAGCGCGTCCTGCAGGCCGCGGATCCGGCGTCGCACGCGCGCGATCGCGCCGCTCTCGTGCTCGATCGCGTGACGCAGGCCGTCGGCCTTGTCCTCGAGCGGGAACGGGTCGGCCGCCCGGTTCAGCGCCGACTCGGCGTGCTGCAGGTGCCGTTCCGCACGGGAGCGGTCGTCGAGCAGCGAGGCGAGCGCCTGTCGCTCCTGACCGAGCCTTGCCTGCACCGCGTCGCGGAGCGAGCCGCTCGCGCGTGCGACGCTCGCGTTGCCGGCGAGGGCAGCGCAGGCGAGAAGAGGGCACAACAGCAATGGCGAGAGGCGCCGCACGCTGCCTCATATCGGCAGCACGGCGGCTCTCGCTTGAGCGTGGTCCCTTACTTCACCCGGAATGTGCCGCTCGTGCCCGTGACGCCTCCGGTCGTGACCGTGACCTGGTCGCCCGTCCGGGCCGTGGTCGGCGTCAGGTGGACGGTCAGCTTGCCGGCCGAGAACGTGCCGGTCGCGCTTCCGCCGGCCAGGTCGCCCACGTCGGCCGAGCCGGAATAGGACGTCACCACGTTCCCGGCCGCATCCTCGGCGCTGACGTTGACCGTGTAGGGGCTGCTGTGGGTATACGGTCCGACCGCCGGATCACGGTCGGGCGCGCTTGCGCATCGTCCACCAGCGCATGGCGAGCCGGATGGCGCGACGCAGCAAGAAGTACATCGTCCGCGAGTCTAGTTGCTAGGACTGCTGCGCGAGGTCGCCCACCGCGGCGCCGTCCGCCGTGGCGAAGGTCGCGCTCGCGCGTGCGAGCGCGGCGAGGACGGCGACGCCGCCGGCGAGCTCGTACGTCCCGGAGTCGTTCACGAGCAGCGAAACCGCGAGCGCGAGGCTCGCCGCGAGGACGAGATCCCGCGACCGCTTCTCCGTCGCCCGCACGACCGCGGTGAAGACCGTGCCGAGGAAGAGCGCGAGCGGCACGACGATCGGCCACTGGCGCACCGCCGGCACGTAGGCGAGCGGAACGCGGTTCGAGACCACCTTGCCGAGGCCGGGGAGCCCGTCCGAGAATGCGCTGCGGAGGTGGTCGGGCCCGGGCAGCCGCAGGTTGAGCTCGATGATCGCGGTGACGAACGCTCCGTCGAGGAAGAGGAGCGTCAGGAAGCCGCGCCAGCCGAGCTTCAGCACGCGCGCGCCCACAAATGCCAGCGCGACCCCGAAGACGACCGCGCCTCCGCCGTCCGAGCCGAGCCGGTTGTCGGTGACGAGGAACAGCGCGAGCAGGGCGAACGCGCCGAACCCGGCGAGGCCGTAGCGGCGGCCGGCGATGGCGGCGCCGGCGACGACCGGCGCGACGAGGATGGTCTCGAGCTGGTTGCCGATGCCCCAGAAGCGCGCATTCTGCGTCGGCCCGAGCGGCGTGATCGCGACCCAGTCCGGGTGCAGCGCCAGCAGGACGGTGTACACGGCGAGCACCGCGAGGATCGCGGCGAGCAACCTCCTGTCTCCGGTACAGACGCCGGCGATCGCAAGGCCGCCGATCACCGTCCCGCCGAACATCATCGCGACGAGGAGCGGCTCGTTCGCGATGTGGAACGCGCCCGTGACGAGATTCACGGTGAGCGCCGCGAGCACACCCGGCAGCGCCGCCCTCGGCCATACGAGTGCGAGGACGACGAGCGTGCAGGCGAGGATGATCAGCGTCGCGAGCTTCAGCCGGTCGTTGGCGGAGATCTGACCGTCGAGGAGGCGCAGCCGCGGCACGGGGTCGGCGCTCTTCGCGAAGCCGAGCGGCCCGTGGGGGTGGCCGAGCGCGGTCGGGGCGATGTCGACGATCGAGACGAGGCCCGTGATGCGCGTCGTGGGCGAGGTCAGGAGGCCCCGATAGCCGGCGCCGACGACGGCGATCGGGTAGCGCGTCTCGTTCGATCGCAGCGGCCCGCCGGGCGGAAGCCCGACGTAGATCGAGTTACCGGACGGGTGCAACGGGAGCAGCTCGCGGTACTTGATCCGGAGCAGCGGCGCCTGCCCCGGTTTGCGCCGGAGGTACGGGTTGACGTCCAGCCCGCGCACCAGGGACTCGAGGGCGACGTGCCGGTCGGTGAGGGCGCCGACGCCGGGAACGAGCAGCCCGACCGCTCCGATCTTCGAGAGGCCTCGCAGGTCCGCGACCGTGAAGTTCTCGACGACGACGACCGCGAAGTGCGGGCGTCGCTGGGCGGGAGGCTGGATCAGCGCCGGCAGCATCGCCTCCCGCATCGGCGAGGCGGCTGCCGCCGGCTGGACGAACCAGCCCACGCTCACCGTCGTCACGACGGCTCCGATCAGCGTTAGTCGGCGCATGTCCATCTCATTCTCGTTCCAACGTGCAAACGAGTATGCAACGTCTTGCCCGGTCGCTGCAAAACCCTCAACCGACCGTGAGGTAGACGACCATCGCCGCGCCGAAGAGGATGCAGTACGTCCCGAACGGCCAGAGCGTGCGCGTGCGGAACCAGCGGACGAGGAAGGCGACCGAGACCACGGCCGCGACGGCGGCTGCCGCGGCGGCGACGAGCGACTGGCCGCGGATGCCGTCCCCGAGCGGCCCGAGCAGGTCCGGCAGCTTGAACACTCCGGCGGCGAGGATGATCGGCGTCGCGAGCAGGAAGGAGAACCGGGCGGCCGCCTCGTGGTTGAGGCCGCGCACGAGCCCGTAGCTCATCACCGAGCCGTCGCGGCTCATCCCGGCGATCAGTCCCACCGACTGCGCCACGCCGACCGTGGCCGCCTCCCGGTACGACACGGCTTCGATCGGGCGGGCTCCCGCCAGCTCGGCGCTCGCGCCGACGCTCGCGACGCGCCGGTCCGAGCGGCGGCGGAGGATCTCCGCGCCGAGCAGCATCAGGCCGTTGACGAGCAGGAAGCTCGCCGCCGCCAGCGGCCTCGCGAGCGCGACGCGGACCGGGTGCTCGGCGAGCAGGCCGATGATGCCGGTCGGGATGCTCGCGACGATGATCAGCCAGGCGAGCCTCTGGTCGGTCGTCTCGACCCGGCGCGTCCGTAGGGTCGCGATCCAGGCGCGGATGATCTTGATCCAGTCGCGCCAGTAGTACGCGAGCAGCCCGAGCGCGCTGCCGACGTGGAGCATGACGACGAAGGCGAGCCAGAACGACTCCGGGTTGGACTGCGCCTTCACGAGCCTCGTCCAGCCGAACAAGGTCGGGAAGAGGACGGTGTGGCCGAGGCTCGAGATCGGGAAGAGCTCCGTCACTCCCTGGAGCAGGCCGAGCACGACTCCCTGGAAGTAGCTGATCGGCGGCGCGTGGGTGTGGCCGGCGCCCGCGGCGGCGGCGAGAAGGTGGTGATGATGCATCAGGACGTGGTGCATGGACGGCCGCGCCGCGAGCGTAATCGAGACGGGGACGGGCCCGCGCCGTGCCTACGTCGCGGCCGGCTCGGGCACGCGGCCCGGTTCGAGACGCAGTCCGGTACCGGGGTCGAAGTAGTGGAAGCGCGCGGGATCGACCGCGAGCCTGACCCGCGTGCCCGGACGGGCGGCGGTGCCCGGATCGACCCGCGCGGTGAAGAGCGCGCCCTCGACGGCGACGAGCGCGTCCTCGTCGCCTGCCGCCTCGCGCACGTCGCTCACGTCGACCCGAGGCGCGTCGACCGCGAAGATCACGTGCGTGTCGGCGCCGAGCTCCTCGACGACCTCGACGCCGACGTCGACGCGCGGGAGCGCCTCGTCGGCGAACGCGCCGTCCTCGAATGCCTCCGGGCGCAGCCCCGCGATGACGCGGCCCGCGGGCGGCGTGAGCTGCGGCGGCAGGGGGATCCGGAAGCCGCCGAAGGAGAGCGTCCCCTGGGCGATGTCCGCCTCGACGAGGTTCATGGCCGGCGAGCCGATGAACGCGGCGACGAAGAGATTGACCGGCCGGGCGTACAGCGCCTGCGGAGTGTCGACCTGCTGGATCCGGCCATCGCGCATGACCGCCACGCGCCGTCCGAGCGTCATCGCCTCGATCTGGTCGTGCGTGACGTAGATCGTGGTCGTCTCGAGCCGCGCATGGAGGGCCGCGAGCTGCGCACGCATGCTCACGCGAAGCTTCGCGTCGAGGTTCGAGAGCGGCTCGTCCATCAGGAACGCCTTCGGCTCGCGCACGATGGCGCGGCCCATCGCGACCCGCTGCCGCTGCCCGCCCGAGAGAGCCGCCGGCCGGCGATCGAGCAGCCGCTCGAGGCCGAGCAGCTTGGCGACACGCTCCACGCGCTCGGCGATCTCGCGCTTCGGCGTCTTCCGCACCTTGAGGCCGTAGCCGAGGTTCTCGCGGACGGTCATGTGCGGGTAGAGCGCATAGCTCTGAAAGACCATCGCGACGTCGTGCTCGCGCGGCGCGAGGGAGGTCACGTCGCGTCCGTCGATCGAGATCGCGCCTTCGGTCACCTCTTCGAGACCGGCGATCATCCGCAGGAGCGTCGACTTGCCGCAGCCCGAAGGGCCGACGAGGACGAGAAACTCTCCGCCCGCGATCGCCAGCGAGACGTCGTCCACGGCCACGACGCCTCCGGCGAACACCTTCGTGACGTTGTCGAGGAGGATGTCGGCCAACTGGAGCCCTCACGGAGTCTATACCGCACTTCCTCACTGAGCGCAATGGCATTGACCACTTATCGCACTAGCTCTATAGTCGAGCGCAGATGGAGACCACGAGCGTGCCGGCGAAGGTGACGAAGCAGAGCGCGACGCGTCAGCAGGTGCTGGAGCTGATCCGGCAGCTCGGCGTGGGCACTGCGATCCCCTCCGAGCGGCAGCTCAGCGCCGATCTCGGCGTCTCGCGTCTCACCCTGCGCGCCGCGCTCGACGAGCTCGCCCGCGAGGGCTACCTCGTGCGCCGTCGCGGCAGCGGCACCTACGTCCAGCAGCCGAAGATCTCGCAGCAGCTGACGATGACGTCGTTCAGCGAGGACATGCGCCGCCGCGGCATGCTTCCCGGCAGCCGCACGCTCTCGCTCACGAGAGAGCATGCGGGCGCGCGCCTCGGACGCTTCCTCAACGTCTCGCCTGGAGACGAGATCGTCGTCGTGAAGCGACTCCGGCTCGCCGACGGCGTCTCCATGGCGATCGAGACGCTCCACATCCCCGCGGACATCGTCCCGCGCGTCCGTCCCGGAGACCTCGAGGGATCCTTCTACGAGCTGCTGCGCTCGCGCTACGGGATCGAGATCGCGAGCGCCTCCCAGACGATCGAGCCGACCGTGACCAACGAGGAGGAGTCGGCGGCGCTCGGCGTGCCCCTCCACTCGCCCGCATTCCTCTTCGAGCGTACGAGCCGCGACGGCGACGGCCGGACGCTCGAGTTCGTCCATTCGATCTACCGCGGCGACCGCTACCGGATCGTCTCCGAGCTCACCTCCTCGTAACTCTGCGGCATCCAACGCTTGACACGAGTGGTCAGGTGTGGGACATTCAGCGCGTGGCCAACTGGTATAGACCATTCGGCGCAGAGACGGGCGTCTTACGTCCATCGGCCACGCGGACATGCGGCCCGCTCGCGCGTCGACGGCACGAGGGAGTTTTCGTATGAGATACCGGATTCTCGCGGTGCTGGCCGCCGCACTCGCGCTCGGGGTCGTCGCCGCGACGGCCGGCGCGAGCGGGCAGCGGGCGCAGGCGAACACACTCACGGTCTGGCTCCAGGTCGACGCGCAGAACGGCTGGCCGAACGTCGTGGCCGCTGCGAACAGCGCGTTCGAAGCGAGCCATCCCGGGTGGACGGTCAACGTGGAGTACCAGCAGTGGACCGACCACCTGCAGAAGTTCGATGCGACGATCGCCGGCAACGACACGCCCGACGTCATCGAGATGGGCAACACCGAGATGACGAAGTACATGGCCTCCGGCGCGTTCGCGAACATCACCGCCGACAAGTCGCAGTTCGCCAACTCGAGCAAGTGGCTCGAGGGCCTGACTGCGTCTTCGACGTATCACAACAAGCTCTACGGCGTCCCGTACTACGCCGGCTCGCGCGTGATCACGTACCGGAGCGACCTGTTCGCGAAGGCGGGGATCAAGAAGGTGCCGAAGAGCCTCTCGCAGTTCCAGGCCGACCTGGTCAAGGTCGGGAAGATGGAGAAGCACGTCAAGGGGTTCGCGCCGCTGTACGTCGGCGGCGAGGACTGGTACACCGCCCTCGGCTTCGTCTTCGACTACAACGGGTCGATCGCGACGTACAAGCACGGCAAGTGGATCGGGACACTCGACTCGAAGAACTCGATCAAGGGCCTGACCAGGTTCAAGCAGTTCTTCGACGCGACGCAGCCGAAGTCGACGGCGAACCTCGACGGCAGCAACCCGTATCCGTACACCGTCTTCTCGCAGGGCAAGACGGCCGCGAACTACGGACCGGCCTGGTACACGTGCTGCACCGGAAAGAAGTACGCAAAGGTCACGAAGCAGTTCGTGATGCCGAGTCACGTCGCCGGCCAGCCGATGCCGGGCTTCCTCGGCGGCTCCGACCTCTCGGTTCCGGCGCAGAGCAGCAACAAGGCGGAGGCCCTTGCCTGGATCGCCGACTTCACGAGCACGACGAGTGAGAAGGCGCTGCAGGCGAAGGGGAACATCCCGAACGCGACGAACCTGCTCACGAATGCCGTCAACGACCGGGCGGCCGCCAAGAGCTGGTTCGTGCCCCAGGCGACCAACTGGGTCAACGTCGAGAACGGCAACATCCTGAAGACGATGCTCGCCCAGCTCCTCAGCGGACAGCTCTCGGTCACGAAGGCAGCTGAGGTCGCGAGTCAGAACATCGCGCAAACCCTCAACCAGTCGTAGGGCCCTCCTGAACGGGAGCGAGCCCACCGCGCTCTCGACCGCCGCCGCGACCTCGGGGTCGCGGCGGCGGATCACGCGCCGCCGGCTCGCCGGCGGCGCCGTGCCGTACGCCCTCGTTGCGCCCATCGTCGTCGTGCTCGGCGCGATCCTCGGCTATCCGGTCTACTACCTCGTCCGGCTCTCGCTCGAGAAGTACGGGCTGTTCGAGCTGATCCAGCACCACGGCACGTACATCGGCCTGCACAACTTCGGCAGCGTCCTCCACGACTCGGTCTTCTGGCACACGCTGCTGCGGACGGTCGTCTTCACTGTCGCGAACGTCACGCTGACGATGGTGCTCGGGGTGCTGATCGCGCTCCTGCTCGTGCGCGTCTCGACCTGGGTGCGGCTCCTCGTCACGGCGGGCCTCGTCCTCGTCTGGTCGATGCCGCCGGTGGTCGCGGTCCAGGTCTGGAGCTGGATGACGAACGTCCAGAACGGCATCCTCAACTACCTGCTGACGGAGCTCCACGTCGGCAACTTCTTCCAGCACAACTGGTACCTGACGACGTTCTCGCAGTACTCGATGGTGACCACGCTCATCGTCTGGGGAGCGCTGCCCTTCGTCGCGATCACCGTGTACGCCGCGCTCTCGCAGGTGCCGCACGAGCTCGTCGAGGCGGCGCAGATCGACGGCGCGAGAGCGTGGCGGGTGCTCAAGGACGTCACCTTGCCGGTGCTCACGCCCGTCCTGCTGATCCTGACGAGCCTCTCGATCATCTGGGACTTCGGTGTCTTCACCCAGCCGTACCTCCTGATCGGCCCCGGCCAGCAGACGACGTCCAACTACCTGATGAGCGTGTACCTCTACGTCGAGGGCTACGGCCAGACGAACTTCGGGCGCGGCGCCGCGATCTCGATCCTCATGCTCGCGATCGTCGCGGCGATGAGCGTTGTCTACGTGCGACGGATGCTGCGAGTGGGCGAGGAGCAGTGAGCCGCCGCCGGACCCCCGTCTTGGGCTGGAACCTCGTCGGGATCGTTCTCTTCGCGGTGATGGTCTTCCCCGTCTTCTGGATGGTCTCGACGGCGTTCAAGAGCGACGACGAGATCTACAGCTTCACGCCGACCTGGTTTCCGGGTCATCCGACGTTGCACCACTTCCGCACCGCGATCGATCGCCCGTATTTCTGGACGGACGTGAAGAACACCGTCATCGTCGTGCTCATCACGGTCGCCATCGCTCTCGTCCTGTCGTTCTTCGCCGCGCTCGCGCTCGCGAAGTACCGCTTCACCGGCCGCAAGCTGTTCATCGTGCTCGTGATCGGGATCCAGATGCTGCCGCCGACGGGGCTGGTCATCCCGCTGTACGTCGTCCTCGCGCGGTACCAGGAGGTGAACAAGCTGAGCGGCGTGATCCTCGTCTACCTGACGTTCGCGCTCCCGTTCTGCGTCTGGACGCTGCGCGGCTTCCTCATCGGCATCCCCAAGGAGCTGGAGGAGGCGGCGATGGTGGACGGGTCGACGCGCCTGGGCGCGTTCGTCCGGATCCTCCTGCCGCTTGTCGCGCCGGGCCTCGTCGCGACCTCGGTCTTCGCGTTCATCACGAGCTGGAACGAGTACATCTTCGCGCGCACCTTGCTCAGCAGCGGCTCGACGCAGACGATCACCGTCTGGCTGTCGTACTTCTACGGCGGCGCCCGCTCCGTCGACTGGGGCGCGGTGATGGCAGGCTCGACCTTGATCTCGATTCCCGTCGTGATCTTCTTCCTCCTCGTCCAGCGCCGGATCGCGTTCGGACTGACTGCGGGCGCGGTAAGAGGCTGAGGTGGTAAAGACCACCAGATCCGGCTGCTCGTACTTCGGGGTGCGGATCGCGCGCCACGCGAGACGCGACATGGCCGACCTCGCGGCGCGCGGCTACTCGGGCGTCCTGCACACGTTCTCGGAGAACGACCTCGCCTACTACCGCGGGACGATGGCCGAGCTCGTCGAGGCGTCGCATGCGGAGGGCCTCCACGTCCAGGCGAGCCCGTGGGGGCTCGGGCGGACGTTCGGCGGCGAGGCGGAGAGCCGCTGGGTCGCGTTCCACCCGGACGAGTGCCAGGTGCTCGACGACGGGCGCCGCGTCGCCGCCGCCTGCCTCAACAGCCAGGCGTATCGCGACTTCTGCAAGGACTGGGTCGACTGGGTGCTCGAGTGCGGCGTCGACTCGGTTTTCTGGGATGAGCCCGCGTGGGTCGTGCCGGTGCACGTCGGCATCGACGACCCCGCGCGGTGGACCTGCCGCTGCCGCAACTGCGAGGATCGGTTCGGCGGTCCGATCCCGGCGGAGCGGACGCCCGAGGTACAGGCGTTCCGCGAGGCATCGGTCGTGGACTTCCTCCGCGAGATGCTCGCGCACGTCGCCGCGCGCGGCGGCGCGAGCGCGATCTGCCTCCTGCCGGCCACCGAGGGGACGCAGGGGCTCGCCGACTGGGACGTGGTCGCCTCGCTTCCCGGCCTGGCCACGCTCGTCACCGATCCGTACTGGAAGCACTGGGACGAGCCGGCCGGCTCCTTCGTGCGCCGCTTCGCACGGCTGCTGCGCGAGACGGCCGACCGGCACGGTGTCGGCGCCCAGCTGTGGGTGCCGAGCTTCGGGCTCGACCGTGGCGACGTTTCCGATCTCGAGGCCGCGGTCGATGCCGCGCGCGAAGAGGGCGTCGACGACCTCTGGACCTGGGGCTACGAGGCGTGCGGGCACATGACGTCGCTCGCGACCCCCGACGCTCCGTTCGTCTGGGAGGCCGTGAGCGCCGCCCTCACGCTCCGGACGCAGCGGCCGACCGAGGCTGCGCGGCCCGGGCGCGACGACCTCGACCTGCGCTCGACGCGCGAGCTCGTCCGGGTGCTCAACGAGGAGGACGCGACGGTGCCCGCGGCGGTCGCCGGCGCCGGCGACGCGCTCGCGGCGGCGATCGACGCGATCGTCGAGCGCCTGCGGCGAGGCGGCCGGCTCGTGTACGCGGGCGCGGGCACTTCGGGCGCGCTCGCCGCCCTCGACGCCGCCGAGTGCGGCCCCACCTTCGCCTCGCCTCCGGGCGAGGTCGTCGCAGTCGTCGCCGAGGACGACACCGGCGAGGACGATCGCGCGGCGGCGACGAACGCGCTGCTCGGGCTCTCCCTCCGGGCCGAGGATTGCGTCGTCGCCGTCAGCGCGAGTGGCGCCACGCCGTTCGCGCTCGGCGCGCTCGAGGCCGCTCGAGCCGCGGGCGCGCTCGGCGTGGCGGTCACCTCCGTCGCGGGGAGCGAGGCGGCGGCGCTCGCCGAGCACGAGGTGGCGGCGGTCGTCGGGCCGGAGGTGCTCGCCGGCTCGACGCGGCTGAAGGCGGGAACGGCGCAGAAGCTCCTCCTCAACACGATCTCGACGGTGACGATGATCCGGCTCGGGCGCACGTACGCCGGCCTGATGGTCGGCGTCCTGCCCGGCAACGAGAAGCTGCGCGAACGGGCGCGGCGCAACGTGGCCCTTGCGAGCGGCGCAGCGGACGAGCGCGTGGACGAGGCCCTGGCCGAGGCCGGCGGAGACGCGCGCGTCGCGCTCGTCTCGCTGCTCGCCGGCATCGACGCGGCGACGGCGCGCGAGCGCCTGGCCGCGGCGGGCGGCTCCGTGCGCGAGGCGGCGGGGCGATGAGGCTGGGCGTCGAAGCGGCGCTGGTCCAGGGCGAGCTCGTCCCCGGCGACGTCGAGGTCGAGGACGGACGGGTCGTCGCGGTCGGCCTCTCGCGCGGCATGCGCGGCCGCGTCGCCGTTCCGGGCTTCGTCGACATCCAGGTCAACGGCTACGGCGGCGTCGACTTCCTCGCCGCCTCCACGGCTGACTACCGGTGCGCGGGCGAGGCGCTTCTGCTGGCGGGCGTGACGGCGTACCAGCCGACGTTCATCACCTCCGCCGAGGCGGCGATCGTCGAGGCCCTGCGCGCGCTGCCCGCCGACGGCCGGGCTCCGCGAGTGCTCGGCGCGCACCTCGAGGGGCCGTTCCTCTCGCCCGACCGGCCGGGCACGCATCCGCTCGAGCACCTGCGGCCGCCCGACGTCGCCCTCCTCGACCGCCTGCTCGACGCCGGCCCCGTGACCGAGATGACGCTCGCGCCCGAGCTGCCGGGAGCCGACGCCCTCGTCGTGCGGCTGCGCGAGCGTGGCGTCACGGTCTCCGCGGGACACACGAACGCGACAGCCGCCGAGGCTCATCGCGGCTTCGATCTCGGCATCACGGGCCTGACGCACGTCTTCAACGCGATGCGCCCCTTCCGGTCGCGCGATCCCGGCGTCGCCGGCGCCGCGCTGACCCGCCCGGACGTCGTCGTGAAGATGATCGTCGACGGCTACCACCTCGCCGACGAGACGGTGCGGCTCGTCTGGGCCTGCGCCGCCGGGCGTCTCGCGCTCATCACCGACGCGATGGCCGGCGCCGGGGCGGGCGGCGGAACGTTCCGTCTCGGCGACGTCGAGGTCGAGGTCGGCGAGGGCGCGGCGCCGAAGCGCGAGGACGGAACGCTCGCCGGTACCGTCCTGACCATGATCGACGCGGTGCGCAATCTCCACTCGCTCGGCGTTCCGTTCGAGCAGGCGGTCGGCGCCGCGACCGAGGTGCCCGCGCGCTTCCTCGGCCGCGACGACGTCGGCGTGCTCGAGCCGGGAGGGGCGGCCGACGTGGTGGTGCTCGACGACCGTCTCGAGATCGAAGCCGTGCTCTGCGCGGGTGTGGACGATGTCGTGGCTCGAGGCTGAGGTCCGGGAGCAGCCCGAGGCGCTGACGCGTCTGCTCGAACGGCAGACGGCGGCGGCTCGCGCCGCGGCGGGCCTGTTCCACCGGCCGGAGATCCGCTACGTCCTGATCGCCTCCCGCGGCAGCTCGGGGAACGTCGCGCGCTATGCGCAGTACCTCCTCGGCCGCGCGCACCGCGTCCCCGTCATGTTCGCGACCCCGTCGCTCTACACGATCTACGGTCAGCCGCCGCGGCTCGACGGCGGGCTCGTCGTCGGCATCTCGCAGTCGGGCGCGTCGCCGGACGTCGTCTCGGTGCTCGCGGAGGCGCGGGAGCAGGGGCGGCCGACGATCGCGCTCACGAACGACGTCGCCTCGCCGCTCGCGCACGCGGCCGAGGCAGTGGTGCCGCTCGAGGCCGGCGAGGAGCACGCCGTGGCGGCGACGAAGACGTATCTCAACTCGCTCGGCGCAATCGCGCTCCTGTTCGCGGAGATCGGCGACGATGCGGTCGCGCGCGAGGAGCTCGCCCGCATGCCCGAGCTGCTCGCGGCGCAGATCGAGCTCACGCTCGGCGACGGGCCGCCGCTCGACGAGTACTCCGACGCCGTGGGCCTCACCGTCGTCGGTCGCGGCGTGAACTACGGGACGGCGTTCGAGGTCGCGCTCAAGATCCGCGAGCTGACCGGCCTCGTCACCGAGGCGTACTCGCCGGCCGACCTGATGCACGGGCCGATCGCCGCGATTCAGCCCGGCTGGCCGGTCGTCCTCGTCGCGCCGAGCGGGCCGGCGCGGCCGAGCGTCGAGGAGATCGTGCCGCCGCTGCGGAGCCGCGACGCGCGCCTGATCGCGATCTCCGACGTCCATGCGGTGCTGCGCCGCGCCCGGACGCCGCTGCCGCTCGTGAAGGACGTGCCTGAGTGGCTGAGCCCGCTCTCGGCCGTCGTGCCGGGGCAGGTGACCGCGCTTCGGCTGACCCAGCTTCGGGGCCTCGACCTCGACAGCCCGGCCGGGCTGCGCAAGGTCACGCTGACGCGATAGCCCGATTCACATCCGGCTCTTGAGAATTCCCCGTACGCTCCCGCCGTGAAGGGATTCCTGCGCCGCCGCCGCATACTCGCGGAAGAGAACACTGTGGACCTGCGCTCACTCTTCATCGTTTCGCTGCCGCGCTCGCTGTCGAGCCTCCTCTACGAGGCGGCCGTTGTGTCCCTCGGCCTCGCGCAGCCGGGCTGGACGACCGACGGCGAGATCCTCAACCGCCAGCGCGTCCCGAGGCGGCTGCACGAGCTGGCGCCCGCCGACGAGCGCTTCACGCTGCTCGGCTCGGCGCCCGACACCTTCCAGAGCATGACGCGCTACCTCGACCGGAGCGCGTTGCGGCAGGGGTTCGCGTACAAGGACGTCGTCCAGCCGTTCGTCGTGGGCGGCTGGGAGGGCCTGGGGGAGTTCAAGGTGCTGAAGATTCGGCGCGACATCGCCGAGGTCGCCTACACGATGCTCAAGCGGCAGTGGTGGTACCCGTCCCGCGCCGCGAGCGTGTACGACACGCGTCCGTGGTCGCTCGTCGAGGGCCTCGTCCGCGCCGAGGCCGTGCTCGATGCGCTTCCGGGCGAGACCGTGGACTACGACGAGGCGGTGCTCGACCACCATCCCCTCGAGTCGGCGCTGCGCCGGCTCTACCCCGATGCGCCGGTCGCGCCCGTCCAGTACATCGACCGTCGCTTCATCCGCACGCGCCGGCGGCTCGAGCACGATCGCCGCGACTCGCTCGTCTACCGGCGGCTCGAGTGGATCGTCACCGCCGTCCGCGAGCGGCTCCGCTTCGACGAGCCGCGCGAGGAGATCGCCGAGGCGTCCTACTAGGGTGCCGCGGCTCGCGGGCCGGCGAGGCGCCAGCCGAGGAAGGCGAGTCCGCCGGCGAGGAGCGTCGGCAGGACGATCAGCGCGCGGTAGAGGAGGACGGCGGACACGACGCGCGCGTGGCCGCCTCCGAACCCGACGAGCGTGCCGATCAGGCCGAGCTCGACGATGCCGATTCCGCCCGGCGTCAAAGGCAGCGAGGCGAGTACGCGGCCGATCGCCCACGCGAGGAAGGTCTCCGCCGGCGGCAGCTGGCGGACAGGGATGCCGACGGCCCGAAGCGAGAGCTCGAGTACGAGGTACGCCGCGAGCTGGTTGGCGAGCGTCATGGCGGTCAGCGCCGGCCAGCGCCGGCGCAGGAGCCCGAGCCGCTCGTCGCGGAGCCGCAGGAGCGCCTTCGCGTCCCAGGCCGGCCGGTCGCGGCGCGTGAGCCGTGCGAGCGCCTCAGCCGCCCGGTGGGCCCGCTCCGCCAGGCGCGCGGCGATGCGGCGGCTCCGCAGCGCGGCGGCGGCGACGAGTCCGGCGACGAGCGCAGCTCCGCCGCTCGCGCCGGCGATCGCGACGACCGTGCCCGTCAGCCTGCCGGTCGCGAGCACGAGCAGGAGCCCGGCGACCGGATAGAGCAGGATCGTCACCTGGCCCCAGATGCCGACGAGCGCGATCGCGAATCCGGCCGCGCCCGCGCCGACTCGCAACCGGCGCAGAAGGCCGAACGAGATCGCCATCCCGACCGGCGCGCCGCCCGGGACGAACGTCTGCAGCGACGTCGACGCCTGCGTGAAGCCGATCGTGTCGAGCCAGGAGAGCTGGGGCAGCAGCACGCGCCACGGCAGCGACGAGGTCAGCACGTCGAGCACGGCCGCTGCGGCCAGCGCCGCCGCCCAGCCCGCCGAGACGGTGGCGAGCGTGTCGCCGACGCTCCCGTAGCTCGCGACCTGCGGCACCGCCCACGCGTAGGCCGCGGCGACGAGCCCCGCCGCGAGCAGGCTGCGCAGGACGAGCCGGCGGCGGCGCCGCATGGGAGCAAGCCTAGTCAGGCGTCCGGTAGCCTCAGCCGGCGATGAGGATGCTCGTCACCGGCGGCGCCGGCTTCATCGGCTCGCACGTCGCCCGTCGCCTGCTCGACGGGCGCCACGACGTCGTCGTCCTCGACGATCTGAGCGGCGGCTACGAGGCGAACGTGCCGGCCGGAGCGACCTTCGTCGCGGGTTCGGTCGCCGATCCGGAGCTCGTCGACGACCTGTTCCGCATGCACGAGTTCTCCCACGTGTTCCACCTCGCCGCCTACGCGGCCGAGGGTCTCTCCCACTTCATCCGTCGCTTCAACTACACGAACAACGTCCTCGGCTCGATCAACGTCCTCAACGCCGCCATCCGCGCCGAGACGGTCGAGCGCTTCGTCTTCGCGAGCTCGATCGCCGTCTACGGGGCGGCCCAGACCCCGATGTCGGAGGACGTCGTCCCGGAGCCGGAGGACCCGTACGGGATCGCGAAGTACGCAGTCGAGCTCGACCTGCGCGCCGCGCACCGCATGTTCGGTCTCGATTACACGGTCTTCCGTCCGCACAACGTCTACGGCGAGCTGCAAAACCTCGCCGATCCCTACCGGAACGTGATCGGGATCTTCATGAACCAGGTCATGAGCGGGCGGCCGATGACGATCTTCGGCGACGGTCTCCAGACCAGGGCGTTCACGCACATCGACGACGTCGCCCCCGTGATCGCGCGCTCGATCGACGTCCCCGAAGCTGCAAACGAGGTCTTCAACGTCGGTGCCGAGACGCCGTACACCGTCCTCGACCTCGCGCATACGGTTGCACGCGCACTCGGCGTCGCCGAGCCCGACATCGAGTTCCTTCCCGCGCGGAAGGAAGTCGTCCACGCCTTCTCGGACGCTGCGAAGCTGCACAGCGTCTTCGGGCAGGAGCAGACCGTGCCGCTCGAGGACGGCCTGCAGCGGATGGCCGAGTGGGCGCTCGAGACCGGCGTCCGCGAGCCCGTCCGCTTCGAGAGCGTCGAAGTGCTGCGAAACCTGCCTCCGTCGTGGGCGGCGGGCCTCACGCAGACCGTGTAGTGCCCGACGTCTCCATCTCGCTCGTCAACACGAACTCGCGCGGGCTATTGCTCGACTGCCTCGAGTCGCTGCAGGGAGCCGAGGCCGAGATCGTCGTCCTGGACAACGCCTCGGAGGACGGCTCCGCCGCCGCCGTCCGCGAGCGGTTTCCCGAGGTACGCCTGATCGAGCAGCGGCAGCGCGCCGGCTTCGGGGCGAACCACAACACCGTGATTCGGGCGACGAGCGGGCACTACGTCTACGTCCTGAACGAGGACACGACGAGCGACGACTGGGGCCTGGAACGGATGGTCGCCCACCTCGACGCGAACCCGCGCATCGCCGCGCTCGCGCCACGGCTCGAGTATCCGGACGGCCGGTTGCAGGACTCCGCCTGGCGCTTTCCCTCGCCGGCCGTTGCCGCGCTGGGGCTGCTCACGCTCTCGCGCGCCGGCATCGTCCAGTCGGGCGGGCGCGAGACGCGGGACGTCGACTGGGCGATGGCCGCCGCGCTCGTCCTCCGGCGCGAGGCGCTCGACGAGGTGGGGCTCTTCGACGAGGAGTTCTTCATCTACTCGGAGGAGACCGACCTCTGCCTGCGGCTGCGCGAGGCGGCGTGGCGGACGCAGTACTTCCCGTCGGTCACGGTCGTCCACCACGAGTCGCAATTCAGCGCGGGGATACCCGAGCGGCGGATCAACGAGATGTGGCGCGGACGCCACCGCTACTGGCGCAAGCACCACTCGCCCGCCGGAGCGCGCGCCGCGGCGCTCGCGACCGGGGCGCAGTACGCCCTGCGCGGCGCGCTGCGCGCGCGCGACCGCGACTTCGCGGCGCGGATGCGGCTGCACGCACGGAACTCGCTCGCGGTCACCGGCCCGGGCCTGCGCGAGCTCGCCGAGGACTGGAACCGGGATCACGGGTAGCGCAGCGCCGTTCCTTCCGGCACACTGCTCGGCAGCGGCTTCGGGGGGAACGCGTGACGACGGTCGAGCGGAGCAGGTCGAGCAGGGCGGCGGCGCCGGGCATCCAGGCGGGCGCGCGTCGCTCGCCGTCGCTCTCGCGTGGAACATGGCGGCACAGCCGGGTGCGTTTCCGGCCCGAGCCGGGCGGCGGCCCCGGCGGAGGTCGGCGCGTCGAGCAGGCGACCCGCGTGCTACTCGTCGACGACGAGCAGGCGATCCGCACCATCTGCCGAGTCAACCTCGAGAGCGACGGGATGGAGGTTGTCGAGGCGGCGGACGGGGCGCAGGCGCTCGAGCTCGTGCGGGCCGAGAGCCCTTCGCTCGTCCTCCTCGACGTGATGATGCCCGACGTCGACGGCTGGACGGCCGCAGAGACGCTGCTCGCCGACCCCGAGACGAAGGACATCCCGGTCGTCTTCCTCTCCGCGCGCGCCGCGCCGGAGGACCGGTTGCGCGCACAGAAGCTCGGCGCCGTCGGCTACGTCGTAAAGCCGTTCGACCCGCTCGACCTCGCCGCGACGATCCGCGGGATCCTCGAACGCATCGGCCGCGGCGAGCGGGAACAGCTCAACCGTGACCTCTCGGAGCGGGATTGACCGCGAGCGCCGCCCGCAGGCTGCCCCTCGCGGCGGCCGTCGCGCTCGGCGCGCCGGGGCTCGTCACGCTGCTCGCGTTCACGAGCCTGAGGGCGGTCGTCCCGGGTCTCCTCTACATCGTCGCGATCATCCTCGCCACGTCCGTCGGGGGCAGGGTCGGCGGGCTCGCAGCGGTTGCGGCGTCGGCATATCCCTTCTTCCACTTCTTCGCCTCCCGCTACGACCGCGGCAGCGCCAACGCAGAAGGTGCGACCGCGCTCGCCGTCTTCGTCCTCGCCGCCGTGTTCGGGAGCGAGGTGCTGCGACGGGAGCGGGTCGAACGCGAGCGGGCAGAGGAGGCGCTCGAGGCGTCCCGCCGCCTGCAGGTGGTCGCGGACGCGCTCGCAGCCGCGCGGACGCCGCAGGAGGTCCTCGACGCGGTGCTCACCGAGGGCGTCCGGGCCGCCGAGGCGCGCGCGGGGCTGATCGCGACCCTGAGCGACGACGGCGAGTGGCTCGAGGTGATCGCCGCCCGCGGCTACGAGAGGCGTTACATTGATCCGTTCGCGCGCTTCCCGGTCAGCGGGAACTATCCGCTCTCGGAGGCGGTGCGCACCGGCGAGGGCGTCTATCTCCATTCCGAGGCCGAGCGCGACGCGCGCTATCCCGAGCTGGCCGGGCGCTCGCAGCCGGGGCATGCCCTCGTCTGCGTGCCCCTCGTCGGAGAGCGCGGCACGATCGGCGGCCTCGTCTTCTCCTTCCCGAGCGACCAGGAGTTCCCGCCGGACCGGCGCGCGCTCAAGTTCGCGCTCGGCCGTCAGGCCGCGCTCGCGCTCGAGCGGGCGCGCCTGTCGGCGGCCGAACGGGAGCTGCGCGAGCGGCTCACCTTCCTCGACGAGGCGACCGCGCTTCTCACGTCCTCGCTCGATCTCGAGGAAACGCTCGGGCGGCTCGCCTCCCTCGCCGTGCCGCTGCTCGCCGACTGGTGCGCGATCACCGTTCTCGTCGAGGAGACGGGCGAGATCGAGCAGCTCGTCGTCGCGCATCAGGATCCGGAGCGGAAGCAATGGGCCGAGGAGCTGCGCACGCGCTCGCAGCGGGTGTCGATCGACGACGAGTTCGACCTGACGGCGCGCGTGATCCGCACGGGCGAGCCGGAGTTCCTGCGCGAAGTGCCGCAGGAGCTGCTCGAGCAGGCGGCCCGGCGCGACCCCAATGCGGCCGATGCGCTGAAGCACATCTCGATCCGCAGCGCGATCACCCTTCCGCTCCAGGCGGGAGAGCGGACCCTCGGCGCGCTCACCCTCGTCGCGGAGGAGCGGATCTTCGAGGACGCGGACTTCGAGCTCGCGCAGCAGCTGAGCGCGCGCGCCGCGATCGCGCTCGAGAACGCGCGGCTCTACCGCGAGGCCGAGCGACGGGCAGACGCGGCTCTCGCGCTCGAGTACGTCGGGGACGGGGTGATCCTGCTCGACGGCGAGGGTCGCGTCCGCTACTGGAACGCTGCGGCGGCGGCGATCACCGGCGTCTCCGAGCGCGAGGCGGCCGGTCATCGGGTGCTGGAGGTCGTGCCGGCCTGGGACGAGCTGACGAAGCTCGCCGGGCTCGCGGACGCAGAGGCGCCCGAGACCGCCCGCCCGGTCACGGTCCCGCTCGAGACTCCGCGCGGCGATCGCTGGGTGGCTGTCGCCGGCGTCTCGTTCCCGGAAGGCGTCGTCTACGCGCTCCGCGACGTCACCGACGAGCGGGCGCTCGAACGGGCCCGGAGCGATTTCGTCGCAACCGCCTCGCACGAGCTGCGAACGCCGCTGGCGGCGGTCTACGGCGCCGCGCGGACGCTGAGGCGCGCGGATATCGAGCTGGCGGCGACGCAGCGCGACCGCTTCCTCGAGATCATCGAGAGCGAGACGGACCGGCTGACCGCGATCGTGTCGCAGATCCTGCTCGCGGGCCAGCTCGAGGAGGGCCGCGTCGACGTGGCTCCTGCGGTCATGGACGTCCGCTCGGCCGTGAGCAGCGTCCTCGACACGATGCGCCTGCGGGCGCCGGAGCGGATCGCGCTCCGCCTGGAGGGAAACGGCGGTCCGCCGGCGCTGGCGCTCGCCGACGAGGACAAGCTCCGCCAGGTGCTCCTCAATCTCGTCGACAACGCGATCAAGTACTCGCCCGACGGGGGCGAGGTGACGGTCGAGCTCGCCTCGGACGGCGGGTGCGTCCGCGTCGAGGTGCGCGACCGCGGTCTCGGCATCCCGCCCCCGGAGCAGGAGCGCGTCTTCGAGAAGTTCTACCGCCTCGATCCCGCGCTCACGCGCGGAGTCGGCGGGAGCGGCCTCGGCCTCTACATCTCGCGCGAGCTCGTCGAGCGCATGGGCGGCAGCCTCTCGGTCCGGTCGACGCTCGGCGAAGGCGCGACGTTCGTCGTCGAGCTGCCGGCGGCCCAGGCGGCGTAGACGAGCCGGACTTAGCCATGTCTCACGTCGGGCGGCACACTTAGCAGCGAAATGCTCGTACTCGTAGTCGACGACGACCGCGCCGTGCGCGAGGCGCTCGAGCGTGCGCTGCAGCTGCACGGCTACGAAGTCGCGCTCGCCTCGGACGGCGACAGCGCGCTCTCGGCCGTCGTGGCGCGCACTCCCGACGCGCTCGTGCTCGACGTGATGATGCCGGGCCTCGACGGGCTGGACGTGACGCGGCGGTTGCGCCGCGAGGGGAATCGCGTGCCGATCCTCCTGCTCACGGCGCGCGACGCCGTCGGCGACCGGGTCGAAGGGCTCGACGCGGGCGCGGACGACTACCTGCCGAAGCCGTACGACCTCGACGAGCTGCTCGCGCGCCTGCGCGCGCTGCTGCGACGGTCGATGCCGGAGGCGCCGGGGGAGGTGCTCCGCTTCGCCGACCTGACGCTCGACCTCGGCTCGATGGACGCGCGCCGCGGCGGCCGCCGCTTCGAGCTGACCACGACCGAGGCGCACCTGCTCGAGCTGTTCATGCGCAACCCGCGCCAGGTGCTGCCGCGCTCGCTCATCTACGAGCGCGTCTGGGGCTACGACTTCAGCCACTCCTCGAACGCGCTCGACGTGTATGTCGGCTACCTGCGGCGGAAGACCGAGGCGGGCGAGGAGACACGGCTCATCCACACCGTCCGCGGCACCGGCTACGTGCTGCGCGAGCCGTGAGCCTCCGCGCGCGTCTGACGCTCGTCGCGGCGGGAGTCGTCGCCGTCGTGGTCGTGCTCGCCTCGATGACCACGTACTTCGTGATGCGGCACGAGCTGCAGTCGCAGATCGACAGCTCGCTGAAGAGCGAGGCCAAGGTCATCCAAGACAACCCGGGGAGCAGTCTGCGCCCTGGTGAGGACTTCGGCGGCAACCTCGTGAACGTGATCGACAGCGGCGGCAACTTCGTCAACGGCTCGACAGGGCTGCATCTGGCCGTGGATACGTCCGTGCTCGCCGTGGCCGACGGAAGCCACCCGCGCGGCTTTTACCGCGACATCGAGCTGACGGTCCAGAGCGCCGGGGTCGTCTACCGGATGCGTGAGCTTGTCGCGCCGTTGCCGGCCGGGCTCGGCGCCGTCCTCGTCGTTCGGAACCTCGGAGAGATGAGCCGCGCGCTCGACCGGCTGCGGTTGATCCTCGCCCTCGTCTCGCTCGGCGCGATCGCGGTGGCCGCGGCGGCGGGCGCTCTCGTCTCTCGCACCACTCTCGCACCCGTGCGGCGCTTGAGCGAGGCCGCCGAGCGGATCGCCGAGACGGGCGAGCCGAGCGAGCGCGTGCCGGAAGGCGGAGGCGACGAGATCGCCCGCCTCGGCTCCTCCTTCAACACGATGCTCGCGTCGCTCGAGGAGTCGCTCGACACGCAGCGGCGTTTCGTCGCCGACGCGTCCCACGAGCTGCGTACGCCGCTGACGAGCCTGCAGACCAACATCGACGTCCTGCGCGGCGACGTCGAGCTCGCGCCCGACCAGCGGCGCAGCCTGCTCGACGACCTCCATCGCGAGTCGCAGGAGATGCGCACCCTGATCGCCGACCTGCTCGAGCTCGCCCGCGGCGGGGCCGCCCAACCCGAGAAGCAGCCGTTCCAGCTCGACGAGCTCGTCGAGGATGCGCTCGAGCGCGCCCAGGCGCGCTTCCCCGCCGTCTCGTGGCAGGCGTACCGAATCGAGCCGACCGTCGTGGACGGCTACCGCGAGAGGATGGAGAGCGCGGTCTGGAACCTGCTCGAGAACGCCGGCAAGTGGACCGGAGACGGCGGCGGTGTCGAGGTGTCCCTCACGGACGGCGAGCTCCGCGTCCGGGACCACGGGCCCGGCTTCGCGGACGAGGACCGGCCGCACGTCTTCGATCGCTTCTACCGCTCCGCCGCCGCGCGAGCGATGCCCGGCTCGGGGCTCGGGCTCGCGATCGTGCGTGACGTGGCCGAGGCGCACGGCGGGACAGTCGCGGCCGAGAACGCGCCCGGCGGCGGCGCGCTGCTCCGCTTCTCGCTCGACGGCGCTGCCCGGCCTAACAGCTCCTTAGCGTCTTCTTAGGCTCGTTTCATGCGGGGGTGGTTCGATAACCCTCGCATCGAACCCCTCCCCGGCTCGGCTCGCGAGAGCGAGCCGCGGTCAGCCCGGTCCGGCGTCTTCCCGGATCCCCTGCGGTGAAGACGCCGGGCTGCTGGGGCGACGTATGTGTCTCAGACGCGTCGCAGGAGCGTCAACGACTGTTCCTGCACCGCGACGAGCGCGCGCGCGCCGACCGGCTCTCCGGGTGCGTCGTCCCCCGTCGCCAGCTCGACCGCCCAGTGCGCGCCGAAGCGACGCGTGGGCAGCGAGAAGACGACCGGCTCGAGCGCGGCGCTGAACAGGAGCAGGAACGAATCGTCGACGATCGGCTCTCCGTGCGCCGTCCGCGAGCGGATCTCCTCGCCGTTGAGGAAGACGCCGAGCGTGCGCGTCCCCGGGTCGTTCCACTCGCGCTGCGTCATCCGGCGCCCGTCGGTGCGGAACCACCAGACGTCGGGCAGCCCCGAGCCTCGCGAGGACGAGCCGGTCAGGAACGACGCGCGCCGGAAGACGGGATGCTCGCGACGGAGCGCGATCGCGCGCCGCGCGAACTCGAGGAGCTCGCCGTCGGCCGACGTCCAGTCGAACCAGGACAGCTCGTTGTCCTGGCACCAGGCGTTGTTGTTCCCGTTCTGCGTGCGTCCTATCTCGTCGCCGCCGAGGAGCATCGGCACGCCCTGGGAGAGGAGCAGCGTCACGAGGAAATTCCGTTGCTGTCGCGCCCGCACGGCGAGCACGGCCGCGTCGTCCGTCTCGCCCTCGACGCCGTGGTTCCACGAGCGGTTGTCGTCCGAGCCGTCCCGGTTGCCCTCCCCGTTCGCCTCGTTGTGCTTCCCGTTGTACGAGACGAGGTCGCGGAGGGTGAAGCCGTCGTGCGCGGTGACGAAGTTGATCGAAGCGAAGGGGTCGCGGCCGTTCGACTGGTACAGGTCGGCCGAGCCCGTGAACCGCTGGGCGAACTCGCCGACGCTGCCTTGCGCGCGCCAGAAGTCGCGCACGGCGTCGCGGTACTTGCCGTTCCACTCCGCCCACAGCACCGGGAAGTTCCCGACCTGGTAGCCGCCCGGGCCGACGTCCCACGGCTCCGCGATCAGCTTCACCTGCGAGAGCACGGGATCCTGGTGGATCGTGTCGAAGAAGGCCGAGAGCCGGTCGACGTCGTAGAACTCGCGCGCCAGGGCCGACGCGAGGTCGAAGCGGAAGCCGTCGACGTGGCACTCGAGGACGAAGTAGCGGAGCGAGTCCATGATCAGCCGCAGCACCCACGGCTGTACCGGGTTGAGCGAGTTGCCCGTCCCCGTGAAGTCCATGTAGAAGCGGAGGTTGTCGGGCATCAGCCGGTAGTAGCTGCGGTTGTCGACCCCGCGGAACGCGAGCATCGGGCCGAGGTGGTTCCCCTCGGCGGTGTGGTTGTAGACGACGTCGAGGATCACCTCGATGCCCGCGCGGTGCAGCGCCTTCACCATGCCCTTGAACTCGCGGACCTGCTCGCCGCGCGTGCCGGTCGCGGCGTAGAGCGCATGCGGCGCGAGATACCCGATCGACGAGTAGCCCCAGTAGTTCCTCAGCCCGCGGTCGTGGAGGACGCCCTCGTCGGCGATGTGGTGGACCGGCAGCAACTCGACCGCGGTTGCGCCGAGCTCCTTCAGATAGGCGAGCGCCGGCTCGGAGGCGAGGCCGGCGTACGTCCCGCGCAGGTCGTCGCGCACCTCGGGGTGGAGCCGCGTGAAGCCCTTGACGTGCACCTCGTAGATGACGGTGTCGTTCCAGTCGATGTCCGGAGGCGCGTCGTCGTCCCAGTCGAACGACGGGTCGACGACGACGCACTTCGGGATCGCCTCGGCGTCGTCCTCGTCGTCGGGCTCGAGGTCTGCGTCCTCCGCGAGGCTCGGGACGTACGGGAGGGTGTTGCCGAGCTCCCAGCGCACCGGGCCCTCGACGGCCTTCGCGTACGGATCGATGAGGAGCTTGTGCGGGTTGAAGCGGTGACCTGCCGCCGGCTCGTACGGCCCGTGGACGCGGTAGCCGTAGCGCTGGCCCGGCCCGACGCCCGGCATGTAGCAGTGCCAGTGGTGCGCCGTCACGTCGCGGAGCTCGACCCGCGTCTCGTGGTCGGACTCGTCGAAGAGGCAGAGCTCGACGCGCTCCGCGTTCTCGGAGAAGAGCGCGAAGTTCGTGCCCTCGCCGTCCCACGTCGCGCCGAGCGGGAACGGCCGCCCCGGCCAGACCTCCACTAGCGACGCACCTCCGTCAGTCCGGCACGAGCCAGAGGGCGCCGAGCGGGGGAAGGGTGACCGTCGCAGAGAAGGGCTGGTCGCGCCATGGGATCGCCTCGGCCTCCACCGCGCCGAGGTTGCCGACGCCGCTGCCGCCGTAGTCCGCCGCGTCGGTGTTGAGTGCCTCGCGCCACCGGCAGCAGAGCGGCATCCCGACGCGGTAGCCCTCCCGCGGCACCGGCGAGAGGTTGAGGACGCAGACGAGCGGCGGCGCGTCGCCCTCGCCGAGCCGGGCGAAGGCGACGACGTTGTCCGAGGCGTCGTTCGCCTCGAGCCAGCGGAAGCCGGCCGGGTCGAAGTCGAGCTGCCAGAGCGCCGGCGTCGCGCGATACGTGCGGTTGAGATCGCGGACGAGCGACTGGACGCCCTCGTGCTCGGCATACTCGAGCAGGTTCCAGTGCAGCGAGCCGTCGTAGTTCCACTCGTCCCACTCGCCGAGCTCGCCGCCCATGAAGAGGAGCTTCTTGCCGGGGTGCGCCCACATGTACGCGTAGAGCGCCCGCAGGTTCGCGAACTTCTGCCACCGGTCGCCGGGCATCTTGTCGAGCAGCGACCGCTTCCCGTGGACGACCTCGTCGTGCGAGAGCGGCAGCACGAAGTTCTCGCTGAACGCGTACATGAACGAGAACGTGAGCGTGTGGTGGTGGAAGCGCCGGTAGACCGGGTCCTTCTGGAAGTAGACGAGCGTGTCGTGCATCCAACCCATGTTCCACTTGAAGCCGAAGCCGAGCCCCCCGAGGTACGTCGGCCGCGAGACGCCCGGCCAGGCAGTCGACTCCTCCGCCGCCGACACGATTCCCGGCTCGCGGCCGTACAGCGTCTCGTTCAGCTCCTTGAGGAACGAGACCGCCTCGAGATCCTCGTTGCCGCCGAACATGTTCGGCACCCAGTCGCCCGCCTTGCGGGAGTAGTCGAGGTAGAGCATCGAGGCGACCGCGTCGACCCGGATCCCGTCGGCATGGTGCTCGTGCAGCCAGTAGAGCGCGTTCGCGAGCAGGAAGTTCCGCACCTCGGTGCGGCCGAGGTTGAAGACGAGCGTCCCCCAATCCGGGTGCGCGCCCCGACGCGGGTCGGCGTGCTCGTACAGGTGCGTGCCGTCGAAGGTGGCGAGCGCCCAGTCGTCGCGGGGGAAGTGGGCCGGCACCCAGTCGAGGATCACGCCGATGCCCCGCCGGTGCAGCGTGTCGACGAGCCAGCGGAAGTCGTCGGGCGTCCCGAAGCGCGACGTGGGCGCGTAGTAGCCGGTGACCTGGTAACCCCACGAGCCGGCGAACGGATGCTCCATCACGGGGAGCAGCTCGACGTGGGTGAAGCCGAGGTCGGAGACGTAGTCGCCGAGCTCGTCGGCCAGCTCGCGGTAGGAGAGCGGCCGGTTGTCCTGGAGCGGGTTCCGCCGCCACGAGCCGAGGTGGACCTCGTAGATCGACATTGGCTCGCGGATGGGGTCCGACGCCCGCCGTCGCTCGAGCCACTCGTCGTCGCGCCACGCATGCTTCGCCTCCCAGACCACGGAGGCGTTCGCCGGCGGCACCTCGGTGTGGAACGCGATGGGATCGCTCTTCAACCGCAGCCGCCCTTCGCGGGTGCGGAGCTCGAACTTGTATTTCGTCCCCTCGTCCACGCCGGGGACGAACAGCTCCCAGATCCCGGACGAGCCGAGGGAGCGCATCGGATGCAGCCGCCCGTCCCACGAGTTGAAGTCGCCGACGACCGAGACGGAGCGGGCGTTCGGGGCCCAGACCGCGAAGGCCGTGCCGACGACGCCGTCGACCTCGCGCACGTGCGCGCCGAGCCGCTCGTAGAGATGCTCGTGGCGACCCTCCATCGCGAGGTGGAGGTCGAGCTCGCCGAGCGTCGGCAGGAACGAGTACGGGTCGCGCAAGGTGAACGTGTTGCCGTCGGGATACTCGATCTCGAGCTCGTACTCGAGCGGCAGCCGCGCCTTCGGCAGCAGGGCCTCCCAGAGCCCGGCCGGATCCTTCAGCTCGGCCTCGACACCCGCCGGCTGGACGCGCACGCCCTTCGCCTCCGGCCGCCACGCGCGGACGACGACGCCGCCGTCCTCCTCGTGCGCGCCGAGGATGCTGTGCGGATCGGCTCCGAGCAGGTCGGTCACGTAGCTTCCGCGGCCTGGCGCATGAGCCGCTCGATGCCGGCGACCGGGATGCGAACCCAATCCGGGCGGTTGTCGAGCTCGTAGCGGAGCTCGTAGACCGCCTTCTCGAGCTCGAACACCGTGAGCATGCGCTCGATTCCCGCCTCGCCGCTCGGCAGAAGGGTCGGATCCACCGTGTCGAGATACCCCTCGAGGAAGCGTTCGCGCGCCCGGTGCTCCCAGTCCTCGACGCCTTCGGCGTCGCGCTCGAGCTCTGCCGCGGTCGCCGCGTAGGCGAACGAGCGGAGCATCCCGGCCACGTCGCGCAGCGGCGAGCGCTTGCGGCGGCGCTCGACGAGCGTGCGCGCCGGCTCTCCCTCGAAGTCGAGCACGACCCAGTCGGTGCCGCTGTAGAGCGTCTGGCCGAGGTGGTAGTCGCCGTGCGTCCGGATCACGCGGCCTCCCGAGCCGGCGTGGGTGAGCAGGCGCAGCTGCTCGCGCACCTCCTCGCCCCGCCCCAGGATCGGGCCGATCCGCTCGTCCTCCTCGGGCAGCGAGAGGAAGACGCGCGCGATCGCCTCGTCGACCGTCGCCGTGAGCAGCCCGAGCGACTCGACGCTCGGATCCTCGGGGGCGAACGCGGGATTGGCCGTGTCGGAGCCGAGCACCGTGTGCATCTGCCCAGTCACCTCGCCGAGCCGCCCGAGGCGGTCGAGCGAGCGCTCGGGCGCGTCGGCGATCTCCGCGAGCGTGAGCACCCACCCGTCGACGCCGCCGGCCACGTACTCCTGGAGCAGCCCGAGCGTCGCGGTCAACGGGCCGCCCGAGTACGAGTACCAGCCGCCGAGCGCCGGAATGTTGCGGAAGCCGTGGTCGCCGAGGAAGCAGAGCAGCTCGAGCTCCGGGTTGATCCCGGGCTCCAGGCGGCGGAAGAGCTTGAGGATGAGCGAGTCCTCGAACACGACGGAGGTGTTCGACTGCTCGCTGCCGATCAGGCGTGCCGTGCCGAGCTCGCGCGAGAGCGCGGCGAAGTCCTCCGCGGCGCTGAACTCGACGACGCCCTGCGAGCCCTGGAGCGTCAGCCCGGTGCGCATCGCGCTCACGATCTCGCGCGCCAGGCCGGCGTCGTCGGCGAGACCGTCGAACTGGATCCCGCGGCCGCGGCCGGAGGCGAACAGCTGGTAGATGTCGTGGGCGCCCGTCTCGTAGCGGAGCTCGACGAGCGCGATGGCGAGCGTCGGCTCAGTCGTCCGCACGTCGATCGCGTCGATGAGCTCCGTGCGCGAGACGGTGCGGGACTTCGCCCCGTACCAGCGCTGCCGGGTGACGTAGTCGATGAGGGCGTTCTCGTCGAGCGTGCTCATGTGGCCTGCCTCAGCTGGAACCAGAAGAACCCGCGAGGCGCGAGCGTCAGGAGGTACGGCAGCTCCCCGATCGGCGGGAAGGCCGTCTGGCCCAGCATCTCCACCGGCACCATACCCGCGTACGCGCCGAGGTCGAGCTGCACCGCCTGCGCCGAGCGGGCGAGGTTGTGCACGCACAGCACGGTGTCCTCCTCCCACGAGCGGATGTGGGCGAAGATCCGCGTGTTCTCGGCGGGGAGCGGCGTGTACGTGCCGAGCCCGAAGACGGGGTGCTCCTTGCGCAGCGCGATGAACCGCTGCAGCCAGCGCAGGAGGGACGTCGGCGTGCGCAGCTGCGCCTCGACGTTGACCGCCTGGAACCCGTAGACCGGGTCCATCAGCGGCTGGAGGTAGAGCTGCGCCCAGTCGGCGCGCGAGAAGCCCGCGTTCCGGTCTCCCGACCAGTGCATCGGCGTGCGGACGCCGTCGCGGTCGCCGAGGTAGACGTTGTCGCCCATGCCGATCTCGTCCCCGTAATAGAGGACGGGCGAACCCGGCAGCGAGAAGAGAATCGCGTGCAGCAGCTGCATCTCGTCCAGTCCGGCGTCGAGGAGCGGCGCGAGGCGGCGCCGGATCCCGAGGTTGAGCTTCATCCGCGGGTCCTTCGCGTACTCCTCGTACATGTAGTCCCGCTCCTCGTCCGTGACCATCTCGAGCGTCAGCTCGTCGTGGTTGCGGAGGAAGAGGCCCCACTGGCAGTTGTCCGGAATCTGGGGCGTGCGGTCGAGGATCTCGTAGACCGGCGTCGCGTCCTCGCGGCGCAGCGCCATGAACATCCGGGGCATGACCGGGAAGTGGAAGGCCATGTGGCACTCGTCGCCGTCGCCGAAGTACTCGACGACGTCCTCCGGCCACTGGTTCGCCTCAGCGAGCAGGAGCCGGTCGGGATAGCGCGCGTCCACCTCGGCGCGGATCCGCCTGAGGTAGGCGTGCGTCTCGGGGAGGTTCTCGCCGCTCGTTCCCTCGCGCTCGAACAGGTACGGGACCGCGTCGAGCCGGAACCCGTCGATCCCGAGGTCGAGCCAGAAGCGCAGCACCTCGAGCATCGCCTCCTGCACCTCGGGGTTGTCGAAGTTGAGGTCGGGCTGGTGGTGGAAGAAGCGGTGCCAGTAGTACTGGCCGCGCACCGGGTCGAGCGTCCAGTTCGACGGCTCGCTGTCGATGAAGATGACGCGTACGTCCTGGTAGCCCTCGTCGTTGTCCGCCCAGACGTACCAGTCGCCGCGCGGGCCGGCCGGGTCCGCCCGCGACTCCTGGAACCAGGGATGGTCCGACGACGTGTGGTTGATGACGAGGTCGGCGATGACGCGGATGCCGCGCTGGTGCGCCGCCTCGACGAACTCCCGGAAGTCCTCGACCGAGCCGTAGTCGGGATGGAGGGCGAAGAAGTTCGAGATGTCGTAGCCGCCGTCGCGCAGCGGCGATTCGTACATCGGCAGGAGCCAGATGCAGTCGACGCCGAGCCACTCGAGATAGTCGAGCTTCTCGATCAGGCCGCGGAAGTCGCCCGAGCCGTCGTCGTTCCCGTCGAAGAAGCCGCGGATGTGGATCTCGTAGAAGACGGCCCGCTTGAACCAGTGCGGGTCTCTCTCGAACCATTGCTCGGACATCAGCCGCCGATCCTAAGCACGTGACTCTTGCCGGGACCGAGCCTGACGTAGTTGCGGCCGATGTGCCACGTGAACGCGTCGTCGCCCAGCAGGTCGCGCACCGGGTAGGCGGGGGGCAGCCCCGACGACGCGGGAAGGATGCAGACGCCCTCCTGCTCGGCTCGCGGGGCGAGGTTGACGATCGTGACGACGGTGTTGTCGCCGCGCCGCTTGAGGAACGCGAACAGCTGCTCGTTCTCGGTGTCGAGAATCGTGATCGGGTCGAGGTGCTGCAGCGCGGGGTTCTCGCGCCGCGCCGCGTTGAGCCTGGCGGCGAGCGGCAGCAGCGGCCCGTCGAGCGCCCGCTCGCGCAGCTCGTACTTCTCCGAGTTCAGGTACTCCTCCGAGCCGGGACGCACCGGCACGTTCTCGCAGCTCTCGAAGCCGGAGTAGATGCCGTACGCGGGCGAGAGCGTCGCGGCGAGCACGAGCCGCGCCTCGAACGCGGGCCGGCCGCCGCGCTGGAGGTACTCGTGGAGGATGTCCGGCGTGTTCGTGAAGCAGTTCGGCCGGTAGAAGTCGCGCCAGTCGAGCAGCTGGCCGAGGAACTCGAGCAGCTCCCAGCGCGTGTTCTTCCACGTGAAGTAGGTGTAGCTCTGCGCGAAGCCCGCCTTCGCGAGGCTCGTCATCGGCGTCGGCCGCGTGAACGCCTCGGCGAGGAACATCGTCTCCGGGTGCTCCGTCCGCACCTCGCGGATCAGCCAGTGCCAGAACGCGACCGGCTTCGTGTGCGGGTTGTCGACGCGGAAGACCGTGACGCCGAGCCCGACCCAGTGGAGGACGACCCCGAGGAGCGCCTGCCAGAGCTCTTGCCAGTCCTCGCAGTCGAAGTTGAGGTTGTAGATGTCCTGGTAGCGCTTGGGCGGGTTCTCCGCATACTTCAGCGTCCCGTCCGGGCGGCGGTGGAACCACTCCGGGTGCTCCTTCAGCCAGGGATGGTCGGGCGACATCTGGATCGCGAAGTCGAGCGCGATCTCGATCCCGTGCTCCTTCGCCTCCGCGACGAGGCGCCGGAACTCCGCCTCGCTGCCGAGCGACGGCTCGATGGCGTCGTGGCCGCCGAGCTCGTTGCCGATCGCCCACGGGCTGCCGACGTCGTCCGGCCCGGCTGTCTCGGCGTTGTTCCGGCCCTTGCGGTTCGTGCGGCCGACGGGGTGGATCGGCGGCAGGTAGAGGACGTCGAAGCCGAGCTCGGCGAGTCGCGGCAGCTGCTTCCGCACGCCCTCGAAGCCGCCCCAGGAGCGTGGGAAGAGCTCGTACCAGGAGCCGAACCTGGCGAGCGGCCGGTCGACGTCCACCTCGTACGTCTGCGACCACGTCTTCTCCGAGCGGTCGCCGGCCGTCGCGGCGAGCGCCTCCTCCACGTCGAGCTCGTCGCGCCCGAGCAGAGCGGCGCCCTCGGACAGCTCGCCGGCGAGATCCTGCTGGCCGGCGCCGACCTTGCGGCGGAGCTCGTCCTGGAGCGACGCGACCCGGTCGACCCACGCCTCGATCCGGAAGCTCCAGATGCCCGGCCGGTCGGCTTCGAACGAGCCGGCCCAGACGTCGTTCCCACGGGGCTCGAGCGGGGCTTCGAGCCAGCGGGTCGCGCCCGGGGTGCGGTGCCGGACCGCGGCGCCGAGCGTCTCGTGGCCGTCGCGGAAGATGCGGGCCGTCACCTCGACGCGGTCGCCGACGGTCCGCTTCACCGGATAGCGGCCGCAGTCGACCTGAGGCGCGACCTCCAGGATCTGGATACGTGGGGGGCGCGTCTTCGGCAGAGGCACGTCGCAAGTCTCACCGATGAGGGAGGATCGAAGCGTGAAGCTCGGGCGCTCCAGCGGAATCCTGCTCCACCCGACCTCGCTCCCGTCGGGGAGGCTGGGCCGCGACGCGTACCGCTTCGTCGACTGGCTCGCCGCCGCGGGGCAGTCGTGGTGGCAGACGCTGCCGCTCGGGCCGCCCGACGAGTTCGGCTCGCCGTACCGCTCGCCCTCGGCGTTCGCCGCGTCGCCTCGGCTCGTGGAGAAGGCGGAGGCGCGGGTAACGGTCGGCGAGGTCGAGGAGTTCGTCGCGCGGCATCCCTACTGGGCCGGCAGCTGGGCCGCCTTCGCGGGGGACGGCGCGATCGCCGATCAGGTTCGCTTCGAGCGCGAGTGGGGCGCGCTGCGCGACTACGCGCGTGCGCGCGGCGTCCGGCTGATCGGCGACGTGCCGATCTACGTCTCGGACGAGGGCGCCGACGTCGCCGGCTGGCCGGAGCTCTTCGTGGGCGGCGAGGTGGGGGGAGCGCCGCCCGACGCGCTCAGCGCGAACGGACAGCTCTGGGGGAATCCCCTCTACCACTGGCCGGCGCACCGCGAGACGGGCTACCGCTGGTGGAGGGAGCGCTTCCGTCGGACCTTCGAGCTCGTCGACGTCTCCCGCGTCGACCACTTTCGCGGCTTCGTCTCCTACTGGGCGATCCCGGCGCGTCACAAGACGGCGCGCAACGGGCACTGGCGGCGCGGGCCGGGCGCCGAGCTGTTCCGTGCGGTCGAGCGCGACCTCGGCGAGCTGCCGGTGATCGCGGAGGACCTCGGCATGATCACCCCCCCCGTCTGGCGGCTGCGCGACGAGCTCCGCCTGCCCGGGATGGTCGTCCTCCACTGGGCCTTCGGCGGCTCCGCCCGCAATCCGCACCGGCTCGAGAACCACCGCGAGCGGCAGGTCGTCTACACGAGCACGCACGACACCGACACCACCGTCGGCTGGTACCGCGCGCTGCCTCTGGCGAGGCGCAAGGCGACGGGGCTCGACCCGGCCTCCCCGCACTGGGGTCTGATCGAGCTCGCCTACTCGTCGCCCGCCGAGCTCGCGATCGCGCCGGCGCAGGACGTGCTCGGCCTCGGCAGCGAGGCCCGCATGAACCGGCCCGGCCAGACGTACGGCAACTGGGGCTGGCGCCTCACTCCGGGCCAGCTCACGCCGGCGCTTGCCACGCGCCTGCGCGAGCTGGCCGCGGCGAACGGCCGTGCGTAGGAGGCCCTGAGGCGAGAGGATCCACCGCCGGGCCGGTTGCCTGCCCCTCACGGATCCGTCGAACGGTCCGAGCTGCTAGGAGACGCCGAAGTAGAGCGCCGTCGCCGTTCCCGCGCACGCGCAGTAGGCCGCGAACGGCGTCAAGGTTCGAGTCTCGAAGTACCGCATCAGGAAGCGAACGGCGAGGTAGGCGGTGGCGGCGGCGCAGAGGGCGCCCACGAGGGCCGGCCCGCGGACGCCGTTCCCCTCTGCGCCGGCAAGCTCGGGCAGCTTGAGCACGCCCGCGGCGAGGATGATCGGCGTCGCGAGCAGGAAGGCGAAGCGGGCCGCGTCGCGATGCGAGAGGCCGACGAGCAGGCCGCCGCCCATCGAGGCGCCCGAGCGCGAGAAGCCCGGCACGAGCGCGAGCGCCTGCGCCGCGCCGATCACGGCCGCCTGCCGCCACGTCACGGTGCGGGCGATCCGCGCGTCGTCGTCCGCCTCGACCAGGCGGGCGCGCCGCCGCAGGAGCTCCGCGCCGTAGAGGAGCAGGCCGTTCAGCGCGAGGAAGACCGCCGCGTACTCGGCCGATGCGAAGAGCTTTCGGAGGTAGTCCTGGAGCGTCAGGCCGAGGATCCCGGCGGGGATCGTCCCGACGACGAGCAGCCAGCCGAGCTTCGCGTCGACGTCCGTGATCTCGCGGTCGCGAAGCGAGCGGCCGAGCCCCTTCAGGATCCGCCACCAGTCGGAGCGGAAGAACCAGAGCAGCACGAGCGCGGTCGCGATGTGCGTCGCGACGAGGAAGGTGAGGAAGTACGGGTCGTTCTGGTGGATGTCCCAGCCGACGAGGCGCGGGAGGATCACGCTGTGCCCGAGGCTCGAGATGGGAAAGAGCTCGGACACGCCCTGGAGCAGCCCGAGCATCGCTCCCTGGAAGTAGCTGATCGGGGCCACGCGCTCGGCTCAGGCGGCGCCCGCGGCGCCCTTCTTCTTCGGCCCCGTGTTGAACCAGGCGAAGGCGAGGCAGGCGAGGCCGACGAGGAACGCGGCGATGCCGTGCTTCGCGTGGTGGTGCGTCGAGCCGGCCGCGTGGCCGGGGAAGAAGGATGGGAGCGAGCCGGCCGGCTCGGCCCAGTAGACCGCGGCGACCGCGATCAGGGCGATTCCGAGCACGACCGCCGCGACGGTAAGAAGCGTTCCGCTTCGCATCGCGAGGTGTGTAGCAGGTCCGGCCGCTAGACCGGGTGCGAAGCGTCGGTGAACTCGCGGAACTCGGCCGTGAGCAGGTAGGCCGTCTGCTCGCCGATGTCGACGGCGCGGTCGCCGATCCGCTCGATCGTCCGCGCGACGACCACCATGCGCAGCCCCCACTCGCGCATGTCCTCGTCGGCCATGACGTCGACGAGCCGCTCGACGAAACGGCGGTTCGCGCGATCGATCAGCTCGTCGAGGTCGACGAGGCTCTCCGCTCCCGACAGGTCGCGGCGGCTGAACGAGTCGAGCGCGACGCGGAGCATCTCCTCCGCCCGCTCGCCCATCTCGGTCAGGATCACGACGAGCGCCGGGTCGGGGTCGACGTCGGCGACGAGCTGCGAGAGCTTCGCGATCGTCACGCAGCCGTCGCCGCTCCGCTCGAGCAGGAGATTGATGTGGAGGATCGCGAGCAGCAGGCGCAGATCGCGGGCGACGGGCGTCTGCAGCGCGAGGAGCGCCTGGATCTCGTGCTCGATGGCGAGGAAGTGGTTGTCGATCTCGTCGTCGAAGGCGATCACCTCGGAGGCGAGCTCTCCGTCGCGCTCCTCGATCGCTCTGATCGCGCCGCGCACGGCGCTCAGCACCCGCTGCCCCATCTCCTGGAGCTGCGCCTCGATCTGCGCCAGTGCAGTGTCGATCGCCATGGCTCGCAGGCTACAAGGTACCGCCGCGGGACGGGCAAGGCCGTGTCACCACTTCGTCTCCAGCCCGCAACGGTCGCGTTTCCCACCCGCCCCACGGGGCTGCCTACGGTGCCCCCGAACCCCGTGAGGAGGAGGAACAACAACATGCCGAGAAACGGCAAGCTCGTTCGCATCACCCTTGCCTTCGGCGCTGCGGCGCTCGTGGGCGCTCTCGTGGCCGGCAGCGCGACGGCCGCGCACAAGTCTCACAAGGCACGCCACGGCGGCACGCTGAACGGCGCCGGGTCGTCGCTCGTCGCTCCCGCCATCCAGGGGGTC
>DATIZN010000023.1:0-9150 GCA_035517075.1 Gaiellaceae bacterium
TGCCCTGGACGAGGTCGAAGGAGCCGGACATGTCGCCGGCGGTGCACGCGGGCGCCGTCGTGGTAGAGCCTCCGCCGGTTGTCACGGTGAGCGTCGTCGTGACGGTGTGCGTCCGTGTCACCGTCACGGTCTTCGTGCCGCCGCCGAGACCGCAGCCGGCAGCGGTCAGGGCGACTGCGGCGAGCGTCAGTCCCGCTCGAGCGCGTCGTCCAGCCAAGCGCGTACGCCGGAGATCGGAAGCCGCTCCTGCGCGAGCGAGTCCCGGTCCCGCACCGTCACGGTCTCGTCCTCGAGCGTCTGTTCGTCGACGGTGAAGGCCCACGGTGTTCCTATTTCGTCCTGGCGGCGGTAACGCCTTCCGATCTGGCCGCTGTCGTCGTGCTCGACGACGTGGTGGCGGCGCAGCTCCTCGTAGAGCGTGCGGGCCCGGCTCGCCATCCCCTCGTCGCGCGGCACGAGCGGAAGGATCGCCGCCTTGACGGGCGCGACGCGCGGGTGGAGGCGGAGGACGACGCGCTCGCGGTCGCCGACGACTTCCTCGTCGTAGGCGTCGCAGAGGAGCGCGACGAAGATCCGCTCGATGCTGACGGCCGGCTCGACCACGTGCGGCGTGTAGCGGTTCCCGTCCGGATCGATCCACTCGAGCTTCGTGCCGGAATGCTGCGTGTGCTGCGTGAGGTCGTAGTCGCCGCGGTTTGCGATCCCCTCGAGCTCCTGCCAGCCGATCGGGTAGAGGTACTCGATGTCGCTCGTGCCGCTCGAGTAGTGCGATCGCTCCTCGGCCGTGTGCTCGCGGACGCGGAGGTTCTCGTCCCGCAGGCCGAGGCTGCGATGCCAGGCGAGACGGGTCTCGATCCAGTAGGCGTACCAGGTCGCGGCCTCCGCGGGGGGGACGAAGTACTCCATCTCCATCTGCTCGAACTCGCGGACGCGGAAGAGGAAGTTGCCCGGGGTGATCTCGTTCCGGAACGACTTGCCAACCTGGGCGATTCCGAAGGGCGGCTTGCGGCGGGCGAGCTGGGAGACGTTCTTGAAGTTGATGAAGATCCCCTGGGCCGTCTCGGGGCGGAGAAAGGCGCGCGCGCTCGCGTCCTGGAGGGGGCCGACGTGCGTCTCGAACATGAGGTTGAACTGGCGCGGCTCGGTGAGGTCGCAGTCGGGCGTCTCGCCGGGGCGCTTGCTCGGCTTGCGGCCGCAGCTCCCCTGGTCGAGCTGGTCGGCGCGGAAGCGGAGCTTGCACGTCCGGCAGTCGACGAGCGGGTCGCTGAAGCCGGCGATATGGCCGGAAGCCTCCCAGACGGCGGGATTGAGGATGACCGCGGAGTCGAGACCGACGATGTCGTCGCGTTCCTGAACCATCGCGCGCAGCCAGAGCTCGCGGATCGCGTTCTTCAGCAGGACGCCGTAGTGGCCGTAGTCGTAGGTCGAGCCGAGCCCGCCGTAGATCTCGGAGGAGGGGAAGACGAAGCCGCGCCGGCGGCAGAGCGAGACGATCGCGTCCATGGTCACCGGCTGTCCGGTCTTCGACATGGCGTGAGGTTACCGAGGCGGAGTCGAGAGTTTTTCGTTCTCTCGTCGCACAGTCGCGACCCACGTGTCACCGGTTCGGTGCGAGAGTCCACTCCCCGCGGGTGGGTGGGGGTTCGGGATGGCAAGAGAACGCATGCCCCAGCGAGCGACGCGGTTACGCTGGCGCGGTGCCGAACCCTCCGGTCGAGCTGCACGTCGTCTCCGATGCCACCGGCGAGACGGCCGCGCGGCTCGTGCAGGCGCTCGAGGCGCAGTTCCCCGAGCAGGAGTTCGTCGAGATCCGCCATCCGCGCGTTGAGTCGGCCGACGACCTCCAGCTCGCCGTCAACCGCATGCGCGGCCGGCCCGCCGTCGTCGTCTACACGCTCGTCGAGCCCGTGCTCCGCGACGTCATGCGCACGCTCTGCCGCCGCGCCCGCCTCCATTACTGCGACCTGCTCGGCCACCCGATCGAGGCCGTCGCCCGCGTCTCGGGCATGGCCGCGAAGATGACTCCCGGCTCGCGGCCGCCCCTCAACTCGGCGTACTTCAAGCGGATGGCTGCGATCGAGTTCGCCGTTCGCTTCGACGACGGCGTCGCGCAGGGCCTCCACGACGCCGACGTCGTCCTCGTCGGCGTCTCCCGCACGTCGAAGACGCCGCTCTCGATCTACCTCGGCTACCTCGGCCACAAGGCCGCCAACGTCCCCGTCGTGAAGGGGATCGAGCCGCCGACGGAGCTGTTCGAGATCGACCCGACGAAGATCGTCGGGCTCACCATCGACCCGAACCGTCTCGCTGAGATCCGCCGCGCCCGCGTCCGCACGATGGGCGGCGGCGCGCACAACCGCCAGTACGCCGAGCTGCTCGAGATCTACGAGGAGCTCGAGCAGGCCGAGAAGCTCCACCGCCGGCTCCGCTGTCCCTCGATCGACATCTCGGAGCTCTCGATCGAGGAGACCGCACACCGCGTCCTTCGCGTCGTCGAGGAGCGGCGCGCCGTCCCGGCGGCGAAGCGATGACGGCCGTCTCCACTTCCGGAAAGCGGAAGCCGCCGGTGCCGCTCCGCTACTGGATTCTCTGGTGGGTGCTCCTCGTGACGGCTGACGTCCTCTTCTACGTGCTCCTCACGCCTCTCTGGATCGGCCTTCGCGCCGCCGCGTGGCTCGCCGAGTTCCGTGCGCGCCGCCGTCGTCCGTAGAAACCTCGGAAGAGGGACGCCGGGCATATGACAACATCTGGCCGTATGGCTCGGTACGTCTACGACTTCGACGAGCCCGCCGAAGGCGGCCGCGAGCTGCTCGGCGGCAAGGGCATCGGGCTCGCCGAGATGACGCAGCTCGGCATCCCCGTCCCCGCCGGCTTCACGATCACGACCGACGCGTGCCGCGCGTACATGGCGTCCGGCGGCGAGGTCGAAGGGCTCGACGCTGAGGTCGACGAGCACATCGCGCGGCTCGAGGAGAAGACCGGGAAGCGCTTCGGCGACAGCTCCGACCCGCTCCTCGTCTCCGTCCGCTCCGGCGCCGCCATCTCGATGCCCGGGATGATGGACACGATCCTCAACGTCGGGCTCAACGACGAGGCCGTCGCCGGGCTCGCGCGCTCGACCGGAAACGACGAGTTCGCGCGCGACTGCTACCGGCGCCTGATCCAGATGTACGGCGAGACCGTGGACGGGATCGCGCACGAGCGCTTCAGCGTCGACGACACCGTCGAGCGCGCCCGCGAGATCTACGTCCAGGAGACCGGGCACGACTTCCCGCAGGACCCCCGGGAGCAGCTCCGGTCCGCGATCGCCGCCGTCTTCGAGTCCTGGAACTCGCCGCGCGCCCAGGTCTACCGCCGGACGTACTCGATCCCCGACGAGAGCGGCACCGCCGTCAACGTCGTCCAGATGGTCTTCGGCAACAAGGGCGAGGACTCGGCCACCGGCGTCTGCTTCACGCGCGACCCCTCCACCGGCGAGCAGGGCGTCTACGGCGAGTACCTCGTCAACGCGCAGGGCGAGGACGTCGTCGCCGGCGTTCGCACCCCACAGCCCGTCGAGGAGATGCGCGAGCGGCTGCCCGAGGCGTATGGACAGCTGCTCGAGACGATGGCCGCGCTCGAGCGCCACTACCGCGACATGCAGGACATCGAGTTCACCGTCGAGGAGGGCAGGCTCTACCTCCTGCAGACGCGCACCGCCAAGCGGACGGCGGCGGCGGCGATCAAGTGCGCCGTCGAGATGACCGCCGAAGGCCTGATCGAGCGCGACGAGGCCGTCGCCCGGATCGACCCGTCCCAGCTCGACCAGCTCCTGCACCCGCGCCTCGATCCGAACGCCGAGTTCGAGGTCGCCGCACGCGGCCTCAATGCCTCGCCCGGCGCCGCCAGCGGCACGATCGTCCTCGACGCCGACACCGCCGAGGAGCGAGGCAAGGCCGGCGAAGCCGTGATTCTCGTTCGCTGGGAGACGACGCCCGACGACATCCACGGCCTGATCCAGGCGCAGGGCGTCGTCACCGCGCACGGCGGCATGACCTCGCATGCCGCTGTCGTCGCGCGGGGAATGGGGAAGCCGTGCGTCGCCGGCGTCGAGGAGCTCGAGATCGCAGGCGGCACCGTCCGGCTCGGCGGCCACGAGCTGCACGAGGGAGACACGATCACGATCGATGGCGGCACGGGCCGCGTCATCGTCGGCGAGGTGCCGCTCGTCCCGCCGCAGATCAACGAGGACTTCGAGACGATCCTCGACTGGGCCGACGACCTCCGCCGCCTCAAGGTGCGCGCGAACGCCGACAACCCCGAGGACGCGGCGAAGGCGCGCGAGTTCGGGGCGCAGGGCATCGGCCTCTGCCGCACCGAGCACATGTTCTTCGGCGAGGAGCGGCTGCCCGTCGTCCAGGAGATGATCCTCGCCTCGGACGAGGACGGCCGGCGCGCCGCCCTCGACCGGCTGCTCCCGTTCCAGCAAGCCGACTTCGAGGCGATCTTCGAGGCGATGGCCGGGCTCCCCGTCACGATCCGCCTGCTCGACCCGCCGCTCCACGAGTTCCTGCCCTCGCTCGACGAGGCGACCGACGAGCGCATGCGCCAGCGGATCCGCGCCCTCTCCGAAGCGAACCCGATGCTCGGCACGCGCGGCTGCCGGCTCGGCATCCAGTGGCCCGAGATCTACGAGATGCAGGTGCGCGCGATCGGGCGCGCCGCGAAGGCGGTCGAGGAGCGTGGGGGAGAGCCGCCGCTCGTCGAGATCATGCATCCGCTCGTCGGCTTCCGCGAGGAGCTTCGCCGGCTGCGCGAGCTGACCGAGCAGGTGATGGCGGAGGAGGCGTCGGGGCTCTCCTATCTCTGCGGGACGATGATCGAGCTGCCGCGGGCGGCGCTCCGCGCCGACGAGATCGCCGAGGTGGCCGACTTCTTCTCCTTCGGCACGAACGACCTCACCCAGACGACGCTCGGCATGTCACGCGACGACGCGGAAGGCAAGTTCCTCACCTTCTACCTCGAGGAGGGCGTGCTCGCCCACAACCCGTTCGAGGTGCTCGACACCGAAGGAGTCGGCGACCTGATGCGGATCGGCGTCGAGCGCGGACGCACGACGAAGCCGGAGCTCAAGCTCGGCATCTGCGGCGAGCACGGCGGCGAGCCGTCCTCCGTCGAGTTCTGCCACCGGATCGGGCTCGACTACGTGAGCTGCTCCCCGTATCGCGTCCCACTCGCACGGCTGGCGGCGGCCCAGGCTGCGCTCAAGGAGGCGCACCGGGCCGAGTACGTCCAGGCCGGCGGTTAGTAGTAGCCGCGGACGCGCCAGTATGCGATCGCGACGCTCGCGGCGGCGACGATCACGAGCCCGAGGACGCCGCCGAGGCCGAGCTGGCCGTACTGCGCCCTGCCGCCGCGCCAGTGGGCGTAGGCGAGCGTGACGAGGATCCCGCCGATCAGGCCCCCAATGTGACCACCCCACGAGATCCCCGCGAAGCCGAAGCTGATCGCGAGGTTGATCACGATCCAGGTCATCGCCTGGCCGGCCAGCCGCCCGGTGATCTGCCATTCGAGAATGAGCATCGCGCCGAGGATCCCGAAGATCGCCCCGGATGCGCCGACGGTGATGCCGGGCGTCTGCAGCAGCGCGCCCGCCGAGCCCGCGAGCCCGGAGACGAAGTAGAGCCCGATGTAGCGCGCGCGGCCGAGGTACTGCTCGACGGGCGTTCCGATCAGGTAGAGCGCGAGCATGTTGAAGCCGATGTGGAGGACGTTCGCGTGCAGGAACATCGTCGTGACGAGCCGCCACCAGCCGCCGTTGTAGAGGTCGGGCGCGTCGAGCCAGAGCTTGGCGTAGATCCGCCCGCCGGGATCGTTGAAGCCTGCCCCCTGGGCCGCGCCGAGGAGGTAGATCGCGACGTTGATCGCGACGAGCGCCTTCGTAACCGGCGCGTTCGTCGTCGCGAGCGCGATGCCGGGCGCGCGGTGCACGGGCCGTGGCCGGATCCGGGGCGTGGCGCGCCGCTGCCCGCTGCCGGCGTGGTCGGGGCAGCGGATCCCGACCGCGGCGAACGTCGCGCAATCCGGGCAGATGGGCCGCCCGCACTCCGAGCACGCGAGCCCCGTCTCGCGATCGGGGTGCCGGTAGCAGTACCGCGTCTCGGTCTCCGTCATCGCGGACTAGCGTAACCCCCGCTCATGCGTGTTCACGTCGCCTTCACGCCCGGCGAGTCGACGCCGGCGCCGGTCGGGATCGTCGTCGACGTCCTCCGCGCGACCTCCACGATCTGCCAGGCCCTCGCCGCCGGTTACGAGCGCGTGCTGTGCACCGCCGAGATCGAGGACGCGAGAGCGCTCGCAGCGAGGGAGGCGCCGGCGAAGCTGGCGGGAGAGCGCCGGCTCGAGAACATCGAGGGCTTCGACTTCGGCAACTCGCCGCGCGAGCTCGCCGACACGCCGGCGGCGGGCACGCTCGTGCTGACGACGACGAACGGGACGCGGCTGCTCGTGGCTGCCGCTGCCCGCTTCGAGCGCGTCTACGTCGGTTCGCTGCTCAACCTCGACGCGGTCGCAGCCGCGGCCCGCGGGCAGGGCGGGGACGTCGCGATCCTCTGCGCCGGCGTGCTCGGCGAGCTCGCGCTCGACGACGCGTACTGCGCCGGACGGATCGCGGAGGCGCTGGACGGCGAGCCGGAGGACTCGGCCCGGGCGGCGATGCTCCTCGCGCGCAGCTTCTCCGGCCCGCTCGAGGGGCTCGGCGCGAGCCGGAGCGCGTCCAACCTCGAGCGGCACGGCCTCGAGGCCGACATCGAGTGGTGCGCCCGGGAGAACGCGCTCGACGTCGTCCCGCGCTACGTCCGCAGCGTCGGGGCGGGCGTCGAGCTGGCGCTGTGAAGAGCGCCTCCGGGGCGGTACCTGCGGCTGGCGGCCGCCCCGGGGCGCGTCGGGCTCGTGGCTAAGGAGCTTGTAGCCGCCGTCCGCAGTTCGGCGAACGACGACCCACCGACACCCGAGCATCGATCATCGTCCTCCATTGCGATTCGGGCATCACTCGTACGGGTGAGCGGAAAACAGCGCAAAGAGCGGACCTTTCGCCGGGCACGACCTTGCGCGCCGTCGCCCCGTTCCCTAGATTCGCCTCTGCCGAGCACGGGGCGCTGGAGGACGAAGCCCCGCCGAGCGGCTCGACAGGGCTTCGGCCCGAGCGGGTCGGTGGGCGAGGTGGACGAAGGCGAACCTGCTCGGCTTTCTCCGGTCCGGGCTAGGTCGTCGCCCGGTGCGCGACCTCGTACTTCGCGACGGAGCTGCGCCGGCCCGGCGTGTCGTCTGCCGGCATCGCCCCGAGGACGGCGTCGCCCCTCGCGTAGGCGTCCTCGTCGTCGAAGAAGACGATCGCGAGTGCCTGCTCGCCCTCAGGGTCGTGGAGGAGGAGCAGTTCCGTCGCCTCCAGGCCCTCCGGTGGGTCTTCGTCCCGCATCCGGCCGGTCAGCTCGGCGATCCGGTCGGAGGAGACGCCGTCGAACGAAACGACTCGGGCAAGTGCCATGTCGAGCCTCCCCTGTGGTTGTCGGGGCGACTCTACGCCTGTGCGGCGAGCTCGACCAGCGCCGTGACCGTGCGCCAGTTCCGGAGCGTTGCAGGCGAGCCCAGCAGGGACTCGAGACGTGCGACCGAGAGATGCGCCCCGTGGACGCCGCGCTGCAGCCTGAGGTAGACGTCCGCGGCGGCGAGCACCGTTCGCTCGGCGTCGCCGTGCTCCTCCCGGAAACGAGTGGCGACCGCCTCGTCCGGGCGTGCCGCGAGGAAGGCCACGTAGCTCTGCGACACGTCCGTGCCGAACGGGTGCGCCGCCACCGTTGCGGCGAGCTCCGCGGGCGTGCGCATGATCGCGGCCGTCTCGACGCCGAGCGCGTCGGCGACGACGCGCTCGATTCGCGCGGCGACCGCTGCCGCGTCCTCCGGCCCGTCGAGCAGGATGTTCCCGCTCGCGAGGTGCGTCCGGACGCCCTCGTAGCCGGCCTCGCCGAGGAGGGCGCGCAGCTCGGCCATCGGCACCTTGTTGTGCGCGCCGAGATTGACCGCGCGAAGGAGGACGATCCATCTCACCGCCGCCGCTGCCCGCGTCGCAGCGAGTCGAGCCTACGCCGGTCCTGCTTCGTCGGCCGGGCGCCGAGATCAGCCCCGATCGGCTTCGCAAGCCGACGCTCGAGCGCAAGCCGCTCCCGCTCTTCCCGCGACTCGGGCGTCTCTTCGTAGAGCGTGGCCGCCACCTTTGCCGACCCGCGCCGATCGGCGAGGCAGGTGACGATCACGACGCGCCGGATCGGCCCGATCCGGACCTCGACGACGTCGCCCGTCGCGACTTCCCGTGCGGGCTTGACGCGCTCGCCGCCGAGCTTGACGTGGCCGCCGAGGACGAGCTCGGTCGCTGCGCTCCGCGTCTTCGCGAAGCGGGCAGCCCAGAGCCACTTGTCGAGGCGGACGCGCTCCATCTGTCAGTCGGTCGACGGGGGCTCGCCGAGCTCCTCCGTCCGGTTTCCGAGCCCGGAGCCGGCGTCCTCCAGACGGGCGTTCTCGACCACTCGTGCTCCCTTCGTTGGGCGTCGGGACGACATCTTGACGGGAAGTGGGTAGTCAGGGCACGTACCGGAACGCCAGGCGTGAGTTTGTGCCCTTAGCGCTTGATGAGGTCGATGACCGTATCCATCTCAAAGTGCGCCCAGCACGTCTTCTTGAGCTCGAAGCCGTGGTGCGTCCAGGTCGCATTCACTTATGACCCCCTCACCGGCAAGGGGCTTCACGCATCGTCGGATCAAGCACAAGGAACGCATCTACGTCGCCGGCGACGTTCACACTCAGACCATTGAGGAGTTCTTCGGGCCAACAGTCGCGCTGTGACGCTCCTGCCGCTCGCCCGGGAATACGTCCTCCCAGGTTACGGGCGACGACGGACGCGCGAGACGATCCATGCTGCCGCCGTCCCAATTAGCGCCAGCACGTTCGTAGTCGCGCAGGTCCGACAGACCCCGCAACAGGCCTGCGTCGTGGGCGCATACTCGGCTGCCTTGTTCAGGACCGGGAGTGCCTTCACCTGCGCACGTTCCAGCATCAGCCCCATCGTAATGCCCACTTTGGCCACGCTTATACAGCGATTGGCCAGTTCCCATCTTG
>DATIZN010000024.1:0-5188 GCA_035517075.1 Gaiellaceae bacterium
GATCTGGACGGTGTCGTCGACCGTCGGCTCCTCGACGCGCACCTGCTGGAAGCGGCGCTCGAGGGCGGCGTCGCGCTCGAGATACTTGCGGTACTCGTCGAGCGTCGTGGCGCCGATCGTCTGCAGCTCGCCGCGGGCGAGCGCCGGCTTGAGGATCGAGGCGGCGTCGATCGCGCCCTCCGCCGCGCCGGCGCCGACGAGATTGTGGAGCTCGTCGATGAAGAGGATGATGTCGCCCCGCTGCATGATCTCCTTCATGACCTTCTTCAGCCGCTCCTCGAACTCGCCGCGGTACTTCGAGCCGGCGACGAGGGCGGCGAGGTCGAGCGTGTAGATCTGCTTGCCCTTGAGGATCTCGGGCACCTGGTTCGCGGCGATGCGCGCGGCGAGGCCCTCGACGACGGCGGTCTTGCCGACGCCGGGCTCGCCGATCAGCACGGGGTTGTTCTTCTGGCGGCGAGCGAGGATCTGCATCAGCCGCTCGATCTCGGTCTGGCGCCCGACGACGGGGTCGAGCTTGCCTTCCTGCGCCTGCTTCGTCAGGTTGCGGCCGAACTGGTCGAGGAGCTTCGACGACTTCGACTTCTCGCCGCCGGGGCCGCCGCCCGCGCCGGCGCGCTGCCGGCCGGGGCCGGAGAGCATGCGGATGATCTCGTTGCGGATCTTCTCGGCGTCGGCGTCGAAGTCGAGCAGGATCCGCGCAGCGACGCCCTCGTTCTCGCGGACGAGGCCGAGCAGGATGTGCTCGGTGCCGATGTAGTTGTGGCCGAGCGACAGCGCCTCGCGCAGCGCGAGCTCGAGCACCTTCTTCGCGCGCGGCGTGAACGGGATCTGGCCGGTCGTGACCTCGTCGCCCTGGCCGACGATCCGCGCGACCTGAGCCCGCACCTCCTCGACCGTGATGTCGAGGGATTCGAGCACCCGCGCCGCGAGACCCTCTTCCTCGCGGAGCAGCCCGAGCAGGATGTGCTCGGTGCCGATGTAGTTGTGCTTGAGCGCCCGCGCCTCGTCCTGCGCGAGGACGACGACCTGGCGAGCCCGTTCGGTGAAGCGTTCGAACAAGTCCCTCGACTCTCCTTTCCTGTACAACCGCCGTCGGACGGTCGAAGGTGCGACCATCGTAGCCGACCCTTCCGGCTACACGGAACCGCCGCAGGGGTAGTTCAGTCTTTGCTGCGGAGAGCCGGGAAGAGGATGACGTCGCGAATCGAGTCGCGGCCCAGGAGCACCATCGCGAGCCGGTCGATGCCGAGCCCGCAGCCGCCCGTGGGCGGCATCCCATAGGAGAGCGCCTCGACGTAGTCCGGGTCGCCCGGCTCCGCCTCGACGTTGCCTCCGGCTCCCTCCGCGGACTGCATCGTGAAGCGCTCCGCCTGCTCGTCGGGGTCGTTCAGCTCGGAGAACGCGTTCCCGAGCTCCATGCCGCCGACGTAGTACTCGAAGCGCTCGACGACCCGAGGGTCGTCGTCGGTCGCGCGGGCGAACGGGGAGAGCTCGATCGGATAGTCGTAGAGGATCGTCGGCTCGACCAGCCGCGGCTCGACGTACGCGGTGACCGCCTTGTCGACGAGCTGCGACCAGGTGACGTCGCGCGAGACGTCGACCTCGCGCGCCTCCAGCCGGCTCTTCAGGTCGTCGTAGTCGGACGTCCACAGGTCGAGCTCCTTCAGCTCGTCGACGAGCCGGATGCGCTTCCAGGGCGCCTTCAGGTCGATCTCGCTGCCCCTGAACACGACCTTCGTCGTCCCGAGCGTCTCGCGCGCGACGAACTCGACGAGCTCCTCGGTGCGCCGCATCGTGTCGCGGTAGTCGGCGTACGCCTCGTACCACTCGACCATCGTGAACTCGGGGTTCCGCTTGTAGCTCGCGCCCTCGTTGCGGAAGTCCTTGCCGAGCTCGTAGACCTTTTCGAGCCCGCCGACGACGAGCCGCTTGAGGTAGAGCTCGGTCGCGATCCGCAGGTAGAGATCCGTGTCGCGCTCGTTGTGGTGCGTGACGAACGGCTCCGCGAACGCGCCGCCGTAGCGCGGTTGGAGGATCGGCGTCTCGACCTCGAGGAAGCCCTCCACGTCGAGGTAGCGGCGGACGGCTGCGACGATGCGCGTCCGCAGGATGAAGTCCGCACGGACGTCCTCGTTCATCAGCAGGTCGAGGTAGCGCTTGCGGTGCCGCAGCTCGACGTCGGCGACGCCGTGGAAGGTGTCGGGCAGCGGAGCGCGGATGCGGGCGAGCACCTCGAGCTCGTCGACCTGCAGGGACGGCTCGCCGCGGCGCGAGCGCGCCGGCTTGCCCGTGACGCCGACGACGTCGCCGAGGTGGAGATCGCGCGCGGTGTCGCCGGCGGAGATCAGCTGGATCCGTCCCGAGCGATCGACGAGGTCGAGGAAGACGAGCTTCCCCATGTCCCGCCGGGCCATGACGCGGCCGGCGAGGCGGCGCGTCGTCTCGGCTGTTCCGCCCGGCTCGAGCTGCTCCGCCTCGGCGCGGACGGCCGCGACCTCGTCGCGGTCGGGAAAGCGCTTCGGCAGGCTCATGGCCCGCCCGAGTCTAGTGGCCCCAGATCGCCCAGCCGATGAGGATGCAGACGCCCACGGGAACGACAGGGATGAGCCACCCGACGAGGCGAGACGCGGTCTCGCGCCGGCGGCGCGCGGCGAACGCGGCTATCGACACGGCGGACGTCCTTCGGTCGAGAGCAACCGGATGGTCGCCTCGCGGATCGTCTCGGCATTGACGCTGGCGTCCTTCAGGATCCGCGCGCCGGCGCCGTTTCCCTCGTGCAGCAAACCGAGCAGGAGGTGCTCGGTGCCGATGGAGTCGTGGCCGAGCGCCAGCGACTCGCGCAGCGACAGCTCGAGGACTTTCTTCGCGCGCGGCGTGAACGGGATCTGGCCGGTCGTCACGTTCTCGGGGTCGCTGCGACCGACGAGGTCCACGACGCGAGGGCGGACGTCGTCGAGGGTGACGCCAAGGGACTCCAGCACTCGCGCGCCGATGCCCTCCTGCTCCCGCAGCAGACCGACCAGCAGGTGCTCGGTGCCGATGTAGTTGTGCTTCAGCGCCCGCGCCTCGTCCTGGGCGAGGACGATGACATAGCGGGCCCGCTCGGTGAACCGCTCGAACACTCGAGCGGAGGGTACGTCTACGCCGCCTTGACTTCCATGATCTTGAACTTCCTGGCCCCGCGCGGCGTGGGCGCCTCGACGACGTCGCCCTTCTTGTGGCCCATGATCGCCTTGCCGACGGGCGACTCGTTCGAGAGCTTCATCTCCACCGGGTTCGCCTCGGCCGAGCCGACGACGTGGTACTCGACCGTCTTGTTCGAGCCCATGTCCTTGAGCCGCACCTTCGTCCCGACCGAGACCTCGCCGGAGCGGATCTCCTTCCGCGTCACGACGCGCGCGTTCTTGAGCCGTTCCTCGAGCATCGAGATACGCGCCTCGAGATGCGCCTGGTCGTTCTTCGCCGAGTCGTACTCGGCGTTCTCCGCGATGTCGCCGAACTCGCGCGCGACGCGGATCCGCTCGGCAACCTCACGCCTCCGCTCGGTCGAGAGCAGCTCGATCTCCGCCTGGAGCTTCTTATAGCCGTCCGGCGTGAGGATGACTTCCTTCACCGCGTCCTCCTGTGCCCAAATAAGAACCGCCGGTTGGCGACCCGCCGTCCGGCGGGGGCGGATGGTACCCCCGCGATTGACGCTCGTCAACATGACGCCGATACCATCCTCCGCGTGCAGCGGAACCTGACCGAATCGTGGTCCATCGGCCCCGTGGAAATGCCGACGCGGGTCGTCCTCGCGCCCATGGCGGGCGTGAGCGTGCAGGCGTTCCGCCGCCAGGGGCGGCGCTTCGGAGCGGGCCTCGTCTGCTCGGAGATGGTCTCGGCGGCCGGCATCGAGCACCGCAACGAGAAGACCTTCGGCTATCTGCGGGTCGCCTCCGACGAGCACCCGCTGGCGATCCAGATCTTCGGCTCCGAGCCGGGGGCGATGGCCGACGCTGCGAGGATGGTCGAGGCCGCCGGCGCCGACATCGTCGACATGAACTTCGGCTGCCCCGTCCGCAAGGTGACGAAGACCGGCGCCGGCGCGCACCTGATGGAGGAGTCGGAGCTCGCGTGCCGCGTAGTCGAGGCGGTCGCCTCCGCCGTCTCGGTGCCGGTGACCGTGAAGATGCGTCGCGGCGTCGAGGACGGCTCGCGCGACTGCCTCGAGCTCGCGCCGCGGCTCGTCGAGGCGGGCGCAGCGGCGCTCACGCTCCATCCGCGCTCGGCCAAGCAGATGTACACGGGCCGGGCGGACCACGCACTGACGGCCGAGCTCGTCGAGCTCGTCGACGTGCCCGTGATCGCGTCGGGCGACGTGACCTCCCGCGAGACGGCGCTCGCCGTGCTCGAGGAGACGGGCGCGGCCGCCGTGATGGTGGCGCGCGCCGCGCAGGGAAACCCGTGGGCGCTGCGCGAGATCGTCGAGGGCGAGTCGTTTCGCCCGACGCGCGAGGAGGTCGCCGCCGAGCTGATCGTCTTCGTCCACGAGGCGGTGCGCGAGCTCGGCGAGCAGCGGGCGGTCGGCTTCCTGAAGAAGTTCTACGGCTGGTATCTCGGCCACGGCCGCTTCCCGAAGCCGTTCAAGCAGGAGCTCGTCCAGCTGCGGACGACCGAGGACGTCGTGACGCGGCTCTACGCGGCCGCGCCCGGCGCGGCGAAGATCGTCGAGCGACTGGAGGCCGAGCTGCCCGCGGCCGAGGACGAGACCGTGCTCGGCGAGCTGCCGATCTCCGTCTACGGCGGCGGCTAGGGGAAGCGGGCGAAGCTCGCGCTTCGCTCGCCGGGACGACGGAACTCGCGCGCGGGAGAGGCTCCGTTCGGCCTGCGCTCGGCTCGTCGGACGAGAGGACGCTCGCGCAATCAAGTGAGCCTGCCCTTCTTACAGACGGCAGCCCACTCCCATCGCTCGCGCGCCTGCCGCTGCCCGATCAGTCGCGCGGGTCGTAGCCGAACTCGCGGACCTCTTGCGTACAGCGGCAGGCGGCCGCGATCTTCGCAGCCCACTCCAAGGCTGTCTCCCGCGAGGGCACCTCGATGATGGTGAACCCTCCGTGGAAGTCCTTCGTCTGGGGATAGGCGGCGGTCGAGACCGTCCCGTCCCCGGCCACCATGACGGGAGCCACGTCGTCGAACAGTCCGCCGC
>DATIZN010000025.1:0-20106 GCA_035517075.1 Gaiellaceae bacterium
CGCCTTTGCCGAGTGCTGGTCGAAACGGAGGGTCGCGGCGTCGGCCGCAGGCCAGAGAGGAGAGACATGACGGGAAGGAAGCGGGCGCGCTGGGCGCTCCTCATCGTGGCCGCTGCGGCGCTCGTCCTCGCAGCGACCGCGACCGCGCACACACACGCGCAGGCCGCGAAGAAGCCGATCGTCATCGGCTGGGCGTACGACAACAAGGGCCCGATGGCGCCGTTCGACGGACCGGCCCTCGCGGCGGCCGAGATCCGCAAGAAGCAGATCAACGCCAAGGGCGGCGTGATGGGTCGGCAGCTCGTGATCAAGACCTGCAAGACACAGGGCGACGCCGTGACCACGTCCAAGACGTGCGCGGACAAGTTGATCGGGGAAGGCGCGAACGTCATCTTCACGACGTGCGACGTCAACCTCGCGACGCCGGTCGTGCAGGAGTCCCTCAAGCACCACCTGCTGACGATCGCGCCGTGCATCGGCACCGACCAGATGGGGCCGAAGGGCTTCGGCAAGGCGGGCAAGCTCGCCTTCAGTTTCGGCAACGTCGCGCAGGACGAAGGCTCGGCGATGGCCCAGCTGGCGTGGGACAAGGGCTGGAAGACGGCGGACCTGGCGAAGGACACGACGATCGTCTACTTCAAGGCCGTCGTCACCGCCTTCAAGGCCCGCTTCACCCAGCTCGGCGGCACGATCGAGTACGAGACGACGTACCAGGATCCGGCGCTCCAGTCGGGCTCGACGAACTTCAACAATGCGGCCAGCGCGATCGAGCAGCACAAGGCCGACGTGATCGTCACGGTGACATCGGGCTCGTACGGCGCCCAGGTCCCGTTCATCACCGACCTGCGGACGGCGGGCGACAACACGCCCATCCTCAACTCGTGGGCCGGCGACGGCACGTACTGGCTGCCACAGAGTCCGAAGGTCACGAACTACTGGTTCGTCACCTACGCGAACGCGTTCGGCCACGATCCGAATCCGGCCGTGAACAAGCTCGCCAAGGAGGTCAAGGCGACGACCGGCGGCTTCGTCACCGGCCCGGCCGCGATCGACGGGCTCGTCATCGCGATCGAGCGGGCGCATGGCTCGCTCGTCGGCTCGAAGCTCGCCGCGGTGATGCAGAAGTTCCACAAGGTGCCGACGATCTCGGGCAACGTCAGCTTCTCGGCGAAGCTCCATTCCGTCTTCGGCCGGGAGTACCGCGTGATCGAGATCAACAACAACGTGCCCATCGAGAAGGGCACGATCACCGCCAAGGTCGTTCCCAACAGCCCGGACTCGTAGGGCTTGGCGGCTGTCTCGCAGGTCGAGACGGAGGAGAAGCCCGGAGGATCGCTCCGGGCCTCCTCCGTCTCCCGCTCGTTCGCGGGAGTCGAGGCGCTCAGCGGCGTCTCGCTCGAGCTGCGGCAGGGCGAGGTGGTGGGCCTGATCGGCCCGAACGGGGCGGGGAAGTCGACGCTCGTCAACCTCCTCAGCGGGTTCGACCGCCCGACGCGAGGCCGGGTGCTACTCGAGGAGCGGGACGTGACGCGCTGGCCGGCGTACCGGCGGGGCCGCCGCGGTCTCGCGCGGACGTTCCAGCACAGCCACGCCTTCGGCGGCCTCTCTGTGCGTGAGAACGTCGAGGTGTCGGCGCTCGGCGTCGGCGCCTCGGCGCGCGAGGCGGCGAGTCGAGGGCGTGAGCTGCTCGAGCTGCTCGACCTCGCCGCGTACGCCGACCAGCCTGCCTCCTCGCTCTCACACGGAGACGAGCGGCGGCTCGGCGTCGCGAGGGCGCTCGCCACCGATCCGCGCTTCGTGCTCATGGACGAGCCGGCGGCCGGGCTGTCCGAGGCGGAGGTGCCGCGCTTCGCGGAGGCGATCAGCACGGTGCGGGACCGGGGCGCCGGCGTTCTCCTCGTCGATCACAACATCGCCCTCGTCCTCGAGGTCTGCGAGCGGATCCACGTGCTCGACCAGGGGACGACGCTCGCCGAGGGAACGCCGCAGGAGATCCGCGCCGACCTCGGCGTCGCCGCCGCCTACCTCGGTGAGAGCGCGGCCGCGGAGGCCGAGTGACCGCGCTCGCCGTCGAGCGCCTCTTCGTTCGCTACGGAGCGGTCGACGCGGTGCGCGGACTGTCGCTCGAGGTGCGCTCGGGGGAGATCGTCGGCCTGATCGGGCCGAACGGCGCGGGCAAGTCCTCGACGCTGCACGCGATCATGGGCACGGCTCCCGTCGCGGCCGGCGAAGTCAAGCTCGACGGCCGCTCGCTCGCCGGCCGGCGGCCGGAGGATGTCGCGCGCGGCGGCGTCGCGCTCGTGCCCGAGGGGCGCCGCATCTTCGGCGAGCTCACGGTCGAGGAGAACCTCCGCCTCGGCCTCGCGGCCCGCCGCTCGCGGGAGGACGGCTCCCGCCTCGCGCGCGCCTACGAGCTCTTCCCGGTGCTCCAGGACTTCCGGAGGCGTCACGCGGGCGCGCTCTCCGGCGGGCAGCAGCAGCAACTCGCGATCGCCCGGGCCCTCGTCGCCGAGCCGGACGTGCTCCTGCTCGACGAGCCGTCGCTCGGGCTCGCGCCCAAGGTGGTGGACGTGGTCTTCGAGGCGCTCGCGCGGATCCGCGAGTCGGGCCTCGCCGTGCTCCTCGTCGAGCAGCGGGCGCAGCGGACGGTCGCGCTCGCCGACCGCTCGTACATCCTTGCGAACGGCGAGCTGCGCCTCACGCTCGGTCCGCAGGACGCGGGTGACACCGAACGGCTCGTGGCGGCGTATCTCGCATGACGCTTGCCTTCCTCAACCTGACCTGGCCCACGTTCGCGAACGGCCTCGCGCTCGGCGGCGTCTACGCGCTGATGGCAGTCGGGATCGGGCTCATCTTCGGCGTGCTTCGCCTCGTCAACTTCGCCTACGGGCAGCTGATCATGGCCGGCGCCTTCGCGCTCGCCTTCGGCGCCCAGTGGGGGCTCCCGAACTGGCTCTCCATCGTCTTCTGCTTCGGCGTCGTGCTCGCGCTCTCCGTGCTGCTGGACCTGCTCGTCTTCCGGCCGCTGCGCACGCACTCGCCGGCGGTGATGCTCGTCGCGACCTTCGCGATCGCGTTCCTGCTCCAGAACGTCGCGCTGCTCGCGTTCGGGCCGCTCGGGAAGAGTGCGGGCTCGCTCGCCCTCCTCAACGCGCCCTGGGACATCGGCGGCGTCGAGATCAAGAAGATCGCCGTGATCTCCGTCGCCACCGCGGCCGGCTGCCTCGCGCTTCTCCAGCTTCTGCTCACGCGGACGTCGCTCGGGTTGCACATGCGCGCGGCCGCGATGGACTTCCGGACGGCGCGCCTCCTCGGCGTCCGCGCCAATCGGGTGATCGGCGGGGCCGTGCTGGTCTCAGGTGCGTTCGCCGCGGTGGCGGCGGTGGTGCTCTCGGTCACGGAGATCACCGTCACGCCCACGTTCGGCCTGCAGGACACGATCTACGTGCTCGCCGGCGTCGTCCTCGGCGGTCTCAACCGGCCGGTTCCCGCCACGCTCGGCGGCTTCGCGATCGGCTTCGCGAGCGGGATCCTCGGCGGCGTGCTGCCGTCGAACCAGAGCCAGTACCTGCCCTCCTTCCTGTTCGCGGCGGTGATCGTCGTCCTGCTCGTCCGGCCGAACGGCCTGTTCACGCGCGGCGCCGGGGCGGTGCAGCGCGTATGAGCGTCGCCGCCAGGAAGCTCGCGGAGCTCGCCGCTCCGGCGCTGCTCGTGCTCGCGACGGCGCTGCTCGGCCTCGAGGTCTCGAGCTATCTCCAGGCGTACTTCCTCGACACGCTCGTCAAGGTGGCGATCGTCGTCGCGCTCTACGTGTTCATCGGGAATTCGGGCGTCCTCTCGTTCGGGCACGTCAGCTTCGTCGCGCTCGGCGCCTGGACGGCCGGCGTCCTGACGGTGACCGAGAGCCAGAAGACGATCGTCATGCCCGGGCTGTCGCACTTCCTCCTCACGACGAACGTCGGCAACGCCGCGTCGCTCGCGCTCGGTGCCGGCGTCGGGCTCGTGGCGGCGCTGGCGGTGGGCCTGCCGCTGATGCGCCTCTCCGGGCTCGCGGCCGGGATCGCGACCTTCGGCGTGCTCGAGATCGTGAACAACGTGCTCAATTACGACCAGGCGCTCGGGCCGGGGGAGAACGCCTTCCAGTCGGTGCCGTCGACGACCGGGATCTGGCAGGCGACGATCGGCGTGCTGATCTGCATCGGCGCCGCGTTCCTCTACCAGGGCAGCCGCTTCGGGCGGATGCTGCGGGCGACACGGGAGGATCCGGCGGCCGCGGCTGCGGCGGGCATCTCCGTCTATCGGCAGCGGCTCGTCGCGTTCGGGCTCTCGGGCGGCCTCGCGGGGCTCGCGGGCGGCCTCTACGTCCACCTGCAGCCGGTGACGTCGAGCGGCCTCTACCTCGACCTCACGTTCGTCACGCTCGCGATGCTCGTCGTCGGCGGCTCGGGAAGCCTGCTCGGCGCCGTGGTCGGCGCGCTCGCGGTGAGCGGGCTCGACTCCTTCCTCTCCGCGGCGGAGAACGGCGTCGACGTCTTCGGCTGGCAGCTGACGGTCCCGTCCGGAACGGCGGAGATCGTGGTCGGCGTGCTGATGGCGCTCGTCCTCATCCTGCGCCCGAGCGGCCTCACCGGCGGCCGCGAGCTGTCCCTGCCACGGCGGCGCGCCGCGGCCGACCTCCAGAAAGCGAGGGCTCCCACATGAGGTTCAGCATCTACAGCGAGCTGCAAAGCTGGCCCGGAAAGCCGTACGACCGGCTCTACGGCGAGGTGCTCGAGCAGATCGAGAACGCCGACCGGCTCGGCTACGACGCCTACGCCGCGATCGAGCACCTGTTCTTCCCGAAGTTCTCGGCGTCGGCGAACGTCTTCGGGCTCTTCGGGATGGCCGCGGCCCGGACGCGCAGCATCAAGTTCCGGACGATGCTCCACATCCTCCCCTACCACAACCCGCTCGTCCTCGCCGCGATGATCCACGAGTTCTCGCTCCTCACCGGCGGGCGCTACGAGTTCGGCGTCGGGCGCGGGCACGGCTGGATTCCGCTCCCCGCCGGGATGCCGCTCGACGAGACGTCGCGGCCGCGCTACGAGGAGTCGCTCGACCTCTTCATCGAGGCGCTGCACTCCGATGTCGTCAGCTTCCACGGCGAGTACTGGAACGTCGACGACAGCCAGGTGATCCCGTTCAGCGGCCACGAGTTCCGGGTCGTCCTGGGCGGCACCTCCGACCGGACGTACGACCTCGCCGCGAAGCACGGCTGGGCCGTCGCCGTCCCGCCGCTGCTGCCGTACGCCGCCCTGAAGGAGCAGCTCGACCTCTACCGCGCGAAGTGCGCGGAGTACGGGACCACCCCCGACATCGTCTGGATCCACGCCTGCTACATCGACGACGACGCGGACCTCGCGAAGCGCGAGGCGGAGCGGCACATGCGCGGCTTCCTCGAGGGGAACGCCTCGCCGCTGACGGAGCATCCCGTGCCTCCGGTGGACGCGCTCAACGCCGCCGGCTACGGCTTCTACGCCGCGGGGATCATGGAGAAGCTCGCGGCGACGCCGTACGACGAGATGATCGCCGGCGACATCGTCTGGGTCGGCACCCCGGACGACGTGATCGAGCGGATCCGCGAGACGATCGAGGTCTGCGAAGGGCTGACCGAGATCGCGATCACGACGAACCCGGGAGGCGTCGAGCACTGGAAGGCGATCAAGGCGCAGGAGCTCTTCGCCGAGCACGTGATCCCGGCGATCCGGCGCGAGACGCAGGGAGCAGCGGTCGGCGCGGATTGAACGGGTCGAGGCTCAGCTCAGCCGTACGGCGAGACCGTCGCGTCCAGCAGGCGCCAGCGGCCGTTGAAGCCGTCGCGGACGGCGGTGACGAACATCCCGAGTCGCGAGCGGAGGCGCGTGTGACCGCGCGGCGCATAGGCGACGACGAAGATCCGATGCAGCCGGGCGTCGCGGTGGTCGAACGCGGCCGGTGGGAAGCGCCTCACGGCGACCAGGACCTCGTGGCCGGGGAGGCGTCCGACGAAGTCGCGAACGACCGCGAGAGGGGTCGCAAACGACCGGAAGTCGAGCGTCCCGCGCAGGAAGACGCGCAGGAGCCACTTCTGCGATTGCAGGACGGCGTGGGCGCCGTCGAGCCGCAGCTGGAGCTCGTAGATGCCGGGCAGGGCCGGGGCAGGCAACGCGCCACGCCAGGCTCCGCTCGACTTCCGCAGCCGATGCCAGCGATAGGGAGTCCACTCGTACGCCAGCCCCGCTGCGTCGGTCGCGCCGCTGAAGCGCGCCTCGACCGAATGCGCAGAGACTCCGGTGACGGCGATCGACGTCGGCTTGAAGAGATGGACGACGCTCGGCCGCAGCACGACTCGCGGCATCGAATCGGCTGCCGCCGATCCCAGCCCGAAGGCAAGGGCGGAGGCTCCGGTGAGCAGGAGCAGGGCGATGCGCCCGACGGCCATGGCGGCGGAGGGTACCTGTGACGCGCATCGTCGTCGCGGGTGCGGGAGCGATCGGGTCGCTCCTCGCCGCGCACCTCGCCCGCGTCGCGGAGGTGACGGTGCTGACGCGGCGCGGCGAGCACGCGGCCGCCCTTCGTGAACAGGGGCTGCGCGTCTCCGGCCGCGCCGACCTCACCGCGGAGCTCGACGCGACGGACGATCCCGCTGCGCTGCCCGAGGCCGAGCTCGTCATCCTCGCGTGCAAGGGCACCGACCTCGAGCCGCTCGCGGCGCGGCTCGAAGGGCGGCTGGCCGGCGCGACGGTGATGACGATCCAGAACGGGCTGGGCGCCGAGGAGGTCGTGGCCGCCCACGGCTCGTGGCCGCTTCTCTCCGCCGTCACGTTCATGAGCGGGACGCGCCACGGCGACGCCCATGTCGAGTACGTGCTCGACACGGCGACCTGGATCGGCCCCTACCGCGAGACGACCGAGGCGGACGCACGCCGCGTCGCGGAGCTGCTCGAGTCCGCCGGGTTGAAGGCGGAGGCGTTTCGCGACCTGCGACCGGCGCAGTGGTCGAAGCTCGTCTTCAACGCGACCGTGAACGGGGTCGCCGCGCTGACCGGGCTGTCGCACGACTTCCACTTCGCCGAGACCGAGCGCCCCTCCGACCTCGGCCATCTCGTCCGCGATCTCGTCGACGAGGGCAAGGCGGTTGCCGCTGCAGCGGGCATCGACTTGCACGACGATCCGTGGGAGATGAACGTCCTCGCCACCCGACGCGGCCACCGCCACTTCCCGTCGATGCTCGAGGACGTCGAGGCGCGCCGGCCGACGGAGCTCGAGTCGATCAACGGCTCGCTCGTTCGCGAGGCGCGGCGGCTCGGCGTGCCGACCCCGCTGCAGACGGCGGTCTACCGGCTCGTGAAGGCGCGGGAGGCGAGCTACTCGGAATGAGGATCTGCGTGGTTGGCTGCGGCGCGGTCGGCTCGCTGTTCGCGGCGAACCTCTCGCTGCTCGAGGACGTCGAGGCCTGGGCCTTCGACCTGAACGAGCTCCACGTGGCCGCGATCCGCCGCGACGGCCTCCGCCTCTCGGGCGGCGGCGACGTCGTCGGCCATCCCCGCGCGACGAGCGACGCGGCCGAGCTGCCGTCTTGCGACTTCGGGATCGTCGCGACGAAGGCGATGCACACGGAGCCGGCGATCGCCGCCACCGCCCATGCCTTCGCGGACGGCTGCGTCGCGACCGTGCAGAACGGACTCGGCAACGAGGAGACGCTCGCGCGGCATGTCGAGCGGGTGATCCGCGGCACGACCTTCCCCGCCGGGAAGCTCCTCGAACCGGGCCACGTGCAATGGGACGTGAAGGGCGAGACGACGTTCGGCCCGTACGACGCGCGAACGCCGCTCGTCGAGGTCGAACGGCTCGCGGACGCGTGCACGCGCGCCGGGATGCCGGCGGCGGCGGTCGAGGACGCGCGCGGCCCCCAGTGGCGCAAGGTGATCTTCAACGCGTCGACGAACCCGATCGGCGCGCTCACCGGCCTCACGCACGGGCGCGTCTGCGAGCGGCCCGACCTGCGCGCGCTCGTCTCCGGCCTCGTCGGCGAGGGGAAGGCCGTCGCGGCGGCCCACGGAATCGTCCTCGACGCCGATCCCGAGGACCTGATCGACCACGCGGCGAAGCCGGAGGTCGCGTACGACCACAGGGCCTCGATGCTCCAGGACGTCGAGGCGCGGCGGCCGACGGAGATCGACTTCCTCAACGGCGGCATCGTGCGCTTCGGCCGCGAGCTCGGCGTGCCGGCGCCGCTCAACGAGGCGATCTGGGCGCTCGTGAAGGGCGTGGAGGCGGCGTGGACGCAGAGCTGACGCAGCGGCACGCGCGCGTGCGCGAGGCACTCGAGCGGGACGGGCTCGACGCCGCGCTCGTGTGCGGCTCGGAGTACACGGGCTTCGAGGGGGCGGTGACGTACCTCTCCGGCTTCCAGATCGTCCACCGCTACGCGTACGTCCTCGTCCCGCGCGACGGCGAGCCGACGATCGTCTTCCCGGCCGAGGCCCGCTACGTGGGCGAGCACGGCGACTCCCAGATCGCCGAGCAGGTGTTCCCCGATCGGCCGGGCGAATGGCTCGCCGAGCGGCTACGCGGGCGGCGGGTCGGCGTCTACGGGCTCGACTACGTGCTGACGGTGCGCGACAGGGCGGCGCTCGACGGCAGGGTCGAGCTCGTGCCGTGGGACGAGCAGTTCGACCTCGCGCGCGCCGTCAAGTCGGAGGCGGAGCTCGAGTCGGTGCGTGAGAGCGTCGAGATCAACACCGCCGGCTTCCACGCCTTTCGCGAGGCGTGGGCGCCGGGCCGGAACGCGGCGGAGGCGCTCGCCCCGGCCGAGCGGCTCTTCGTCGAGCGCGGCTGCGGGCGGCTGACGATGAATATGGTGCTCGTGGGCGCGGAGTTCGCGATCGCGCGCGCGGACACGATCCTCGGCGACCTCACGATCCCCTCGCTCGAGATCGCCGGCCCGGGCGGGCACTGGGTCGAGGTCTCGCGCGCGCTCGGGACGCCGAGCGCGGAGGTGGAGCGGATGCTCGAGGCGTACGTCGAGTACTACGAGGTCGCGCGGGCGGCGCTGCGGCCGGGAGCCGCCGCGCACGACGTCCACCGTGCGGTCTCCGCCGGCTTCACGGCGCGCGGCTACCACCTCGGCCATGTCACCGGCCACTCGATCGGGATGACGATGATCGAGCACCCGCGGCTCGGCGAGGGAGTCGAGACCGAGCTCGCGGCAGGAATGGTCTTCTCGCTGCATCCGCACGCGATCTCGGCCGATGGTCGAGAATGCCTCTACATGCAGGACACGTGGCTCGTGACCGAGGACGGCGGCATCCCGCTCGCCGGGCTGGAGATGCGGATCTGGTGAGCGGCGCGGGCTCGACGCAGCCGGAGCCGTCCGGGAGCGGAGCTGCAGGCTTCGCCGGCGGCGAGAGCGAGCAAGGCGCTCCGCACGCCGACGAGGAGGACTTCCAGCCGATCCTGGGCGGGCGGGGGGAGAGCGACTACGAGCGCTACCTCCGCACGGACGAGCTGCTCTCGCTCCAGAAAGCGCCGCACGAGTGGGCGCACCGCGACGAGCTCCTCTTCCAGACCGTGCATCAGTCGTCGGAGCTGTGGCTGAAGCACGCGTGGATGGAGGTCGAGGAGGCGACGCGGCTGATCGAGGCGCGCGACCTCGCGGCGGCGCTGCGGCTCGTCTACCGGGCGAATCGCGCCATGCGCTACGTCGTCTCCTTCCTCGAGCACCTCGAGTTGATCTCGCCGTGGGAGTACCAGGAGGTGCGCCGCGTGCTCGGCCACGGCTCCGGCTTCGACTCGCCCGGATTCCGCGAGATCCGGCGCGTCTCGCCGGGGCTGCTCTCGGCCTTCGACGCGCTACGGCGCGAGCGCGGCCTCACGCTGCTCGACGTGTACACGCAGGGACGTGAGCACGAGGACCTCTACCAGCTCGCCGAGGCGTTGGTCGACTGGGACGAGCAGGTCGGTGTCTGGCGCTTCCGGCACGTGAAGATGGTCGGCCGCGTGATCGGGGAGGACGTCGTCGGGACGCAGGGCACCCCGGTCGAGCTCCTCGCGGGGCTGATCAAGCACAAGATGTACCCGGAGCTCTGGTCGGTCCGGACGGACCTCACGGAGCTCGCCAAAGAGAGCGACTGACGGCCGGTAGCAGCTACCTGTACGAAGGTGTGCCGGTGCACGGGGAGCGGATTCGGCGCAACCAGGCCGCGCCTTTTCCCTCGCGCGACGCCGTTCCCCGCCCGCGTCAAGCTTCCGTGACGGTAGCTGCTACCGGTCGATGAGTGCCGGTCGATGATCGCGCTCGAGGAAATCCGCCGGGCGCGCGAGCGGCTCGGCGACGACGTCGTCCGCACGCCGCTCGTCCCGTTCGACGAACGGATCCTGCTCAAGCTCGAGTGCCTGCAGCCGCTCGGCTCCTTCAAGCTGCGCGGCGCGCTGTCGGCGGTGCGGGCGGCGTCGGCGCCGGAGCTCGCGGACGGAGTCGTCACCGCGAGCGCCGGGAACATGGCGCAGGGAGTCGCCTGGGCGGCGCGCGAGGCGGGCGTGCCCGCGCGTGCGATCGCGCCCGAGGGCGCTCCGCTGGCGAAGATCGAACGAATTCGGGAGCTCGGCGCGGAGGTCGTTCTCGTGCCGCACGAGGAGTGGTGGCGGGCCATGGTCGAGCGCGGGCGCGCGGGCGTGCCCGGCTTCTTCGTCCACCCGGTCGCCGACGAGACGGTGATGGCCGGCAACGGGACGATCGGACTCGAGCTCGCCGAGGACGCGCCGGACTTCGACACGGTCGTGATTCCGTGGGGAGGCGGCGGCCTGACGGCCGGGATCGCGAGCGCGCTGAAGGCCCTGGGGCCCGCTGTGCGAGTGGTGACGGCGGAGCCGGAGACGGCCGCGCCGCTCGCGGCGTCGCTCGCCGCGGGCGAGCCGCGGGAGGTCGACTTCCGGCCGTCGTGGGTCGACGGCGCGGGCGGCCGCGGCCTGCTGCCCGGCATGTGGGAGCGAGCGCAGGAGCTCGTCGACGAGGCCGTCGCCGTCCCGCTCGAGGACGTCGCCGAGGCGGTACGCCTGCTCGCCGCGCGGGCGAAGGTCGTCGCGGAGGGCGCAGGCGCGCTCGCGCTGGCCGCTGCGCTGCGCCGCGGCGACCGCTGCGCCTGCATCGTCTCCGGCGGGAACATCGACGCCGGCGTCTACGCGGAGATCATCAGTCCGGCAGCAGCGGCATAGAGAAGCCGCTGTCTCGCCCGAGCAGGACGGCGCGGGTGATCGCGGCGCTGCCGAACCGGTCGCGGATCGCGTCGACGGCGGCGTCGAGCGCTTCGTCCGGCCCCAGCAGGAGCTGGCGCGGCCGCTCGTCCTCCAGCATCGCGACCGAGCAACCGACGAGCGTGACGCCGCGACGCTCGATCAGGGGCATCGCCGTCGCGAGGAGCGCACGCGCCGTCAGGAGGATCGCCTGCGTGTTCGCGGTCGCGAACGGCAGCGTGTGGGAGCGTGTCGCCCGTTCGAAGTCGCCGAAGCGGAGACGAAGCACGACCGTCCGGCCGATGCGCCGCGCCGCCCGCAGGCGCCGCGCGATCCGGTCGACGATGGCGACGAGCGTCGCGTCGATCGTCTGGGCCGAGTGGCGCCCGCGGCCGAGCGCGCGCTGCGAGCCGATCGAGCCCCGCCTGCGGCCAGGCTCCACCCGCCGGAAGTCGCGGTTGTGCGCGAGTGCGTTCAGGTGGCGCCCGGCCGCCCGGCCGAGCAGCGCCACGAGCGTCGACTCCGAGAGGGCGGCCAGCTCGCCGACCGTCCGCACGTTCCACGCCTGCAGGCGCCGGGCCGTTGCCGGGCCGACACCCCAGACGCACTCGACCGGCAGCGGGTGCAGGAACTCGAGCTCGCGGTCGGCGGGCACGGCGAGCAGGCCGTCGGGCTTTGCGACGCCGCTCGCGACCTTCGCGAGGAACTTCGTCCGCGCGACGCCCACGGTGACGGGGAGCCCGACGCGCTCGCGCACCGCGCCGCGGAGGCGAACGGCGATCTCGACCGGGGTGCCTGCGATGTGCTCCATCCCGCGCACGTCGAGGAAGGCCTCGTCGATCGACAGTCCCTCGACGACGGGCGAGGCGTCCTCGAAGACGGCGAACAGCGCACGGCTCGCCTCGGTGTACGCCGCGAAGCGCGGCCGGACGACCACCGCCTCGGGGCAGAGGCGAAGCGCCTGCCGTCCGCCCATCGCCGTGCGAACGCCGAACGCCTTCGCCTCGTAGCTCGCGGCCAGCACGACGCCGCCGCCGACGATCACCGGCCGGCCGCGGAGCCGCGGGTCGTCCCGCTGCTCGACCGACGCGAAGAACGCGTCCGCGTCCGCGTGGAGCACGAACATCTGTTCGATACTACGCGCTAGAGCGCGGCGAGCTCGCGCAGGAAACCGTCGACTTCCTCCACCGTGTTGTAGTGGATGAAGCCGACTCGCACGGCGTCGCGCGGGTACGGGAGCTTCTCGCGCAGGCCGAGCGAGTACCAGCTGTCGTGCGCCCAGACGCCGTAGCCCCGCTCCGCCATGGTCGTCGCGACGTCCGCCGCCTCGACCCCCTCGACGTTGACGAGGAACGTCGGGACGCGACCCTCCATCGTCGGCAGGCCGTACACGGTCACACGCTCGGGCAGCGTCTCGAGGAAGCGTGCGCCGAGCGTCCGCTCGTACTCGCGCAGCACGGCCATCCCGCCGAGCGAATCGAGGTACGCGACCGTCGCCGAGAAGCCCGCGAGCAGCTCGTACGGTGCGGTGCCGGTCTCGAACTTGCGCCCGACGGGCGTCGAGCCGGCCGGCCGCGCCTTGTACGCGCGCCAAGACTCGAGCAGGTCGTGCCTTCCATAGGCGAGGCCGAGGTGCGGCCCGCAGAACTTGTACGGCGAGCAGAGGAGGACGTCGACGCCGAGCGCCTGGACGTCGACCGGCTCGTGCGCAGCGTAGTGGACGGCGTCGACCCAGCACAGCGCGCCGGCGGCGTGGGCGAGCTCGGCCACCCGCGGGACGTCGGCGATCGTCCCGACCGCATTCGACGCGGCGACGCAGGCGACGACGCGGACGCGCTCGTCGAGCTTCCGCTCGAGATCGGCGAGATCGAGGCGGAGGTCCTCGCCGACGTCGACCCAGTCGACCTCGAAGCCGCGATCCTCCGCGAGCTCGACCCAGGGCGCCACGCCGCCGTCGTGATCGAGGCGGGAGACGAGGATGCGGTCGCCTTCGCGCCAGTCCCGCGACGCCGTCCGCGTCAGGGCGAAGTCGAGCGTCGTCATGTTCGCCCCGAAGATCACGTCGTCGGCCGAGCAGTTGAGGAAGCGGCCGGCGTCGGCGCGCGCCCGCTCGAGGATCGCCTCGACGCGCCGGCCGGTCTCGTACGGCGCGCCGAGGTTCGCGCTCGCCTCGCGCAGTGCGCGTGCGATCGCGTCGCCGACCTCGTCGGGCACCTGCGAGCCGCCGGGCGCGTCGAGAAACACGAAGCCGCCGTCGCGGAGAGAGGAGTAGCGCGCCCGCACGGCCTCCACGTCGAGTACGGTCGCCGCCATGGAGCGAGCCTACCCCCGGCTCATCCTCGGCTGCGGCGGCTTCGGCGGGGTCGGCTCGGCGCCCGCCTTCTTCGGCCTGGGAGAAACGCTCGAGCAGGCGTTCGAGCTGATGGATGCCGCCTGGGCGGCCGGGCTGACCTGGTTCGACACCGCCGACGCCTACGGCGGCGGACGCAGCGAGACGTTCATCGGCGAGTGGATCCGTTCGCGCCGTCCCGAAGGGCTTCGCATCACCACGAAGACGTTCAATCCGATGGACGAGGGCGCGGATCACGGGCTTGCGCCGGTCCGTGTCCGGCGCCAGATCGACTCCAGCCTGCGCCGGCTGGGCATCGAGCGCGTCGACCTCTACCTGGCGCACGCGTGGGATCCGGACGTGCCGGTCGCAGAGGTGGCCGGCGTCTTCGAGGAGCTCGTCGCGGCGGGGAAGATCGTTGCGTACGGGCTGAGCAACGTCGACGGCGCGGAGCTGCGCGAGGCGGTCGCGGCGGGCTCCTTCGCTGCCGTCCAGAACTCGTACTCGCTGCTCGACCGGGAGGCGGAACGGGAGGTGCTGCCGCTCTGCGCGGAGCACGGGCTCGCCTTCCAGGCCTTCAGCCCGCTCGCCGGCGGCTGGCTCACCGGCAAGTACCGGCGCGGCGCGCCGCCGCCGGAGGGCTCGCGCATGACGCTGCGCCCCGAGCCGTACGAGCACCTGCGCGCCGACCGCGTCTACGACCTGCTCGAGGAGCTCGAGCGCCGCGGAGATCCCGCCACCGAGGCGATCGCATGGCTCCTCGCCGACCCGCGGGTCGCGGTCGTGATCGGCCCGCGCCGTCCCGAGCACCTGCAGCCGGCGCTCGACGCTCTCGCCGCCGAGCTTCGCCGCTAGCCGCGCTTCGCGAGCGGTACGTAGGCCCGCTCGTCGTAGCCCGTGTAGATCTGCCGGGGCCGCGCGATCTTCTGCTCGGGATCCGAGAGCATCTCCTCCCACTGCGCGAGCCAACCGGGGAGCCGGCCGAGCGCGAACAGCACCGTGAAGTAGTCGGTCGGATAGCCCATCGCCCGGTAGATGATCCCGGAGTAGAAGTCGACGTTCGGGTAGAGCTTGCGCGAGACGAAGTAGTCGTCCTCGAGCGCAATCCGCTCCAGCTCGAGCGCGATCTCGAGCTTAGGGTCGATCCCCGTCTGGGAGAAGACGTCGTCCGCGACGCGCTTGATCAGCTTCGCCCGCGGGTCGTAGTTCTTGTAGACGCGGTGGCCGAAGCCCATCAGCAGGCGCTCGCGATTTTTCACGCCCTCGATGAAGGCGGGGACGTTCTTCACGTCTCCGATCTCGTCGAGCATCCTCAAGACCTGCTCGTTCGCGCCGCCGTGCAGCGGCCCATAGAGCGCGGCCACCCCCGCCGACACCGCCGAGAACGGGTCGACCTGCGAGGAGCCGACGCCGCGCACCGCGTTCGTCGAGCAGTTCTGCTCGTGGTCGGCGTGCAGGATGAGGAGGATCTCGAGCGCGCGCTGGAGCACCGGGTTCGGCTCGTGGCGCCCGCCGATCTCGAACGTCATGTTGACGAAGTTGCCGATGTAGTCGAGGTCGTTTCGCGGATAGACGTACGGCAGCCCGTGCGTGTGGCGGAAGATCCAGGCGGCGATCGTCGGGAACTTCGCGATCAGCCGGAGCCGCTGCAACCGCCGGCTCTCGGCATCGCCGATCTCCTTCGCGTCGGGATAGAAGGTCGAGAGGGCCGCGACCGTCCCGAGCAGCATCCCCATCGGGTGCGCGTCGTGGCGGAAGCCGTCGAGGAAGCGCGTCACGTTCGTGTGGACGTAGGTGTGCGTCCGCACTTCCTCCTCCCAGGCGCGCAGCTCGGCCTCGGTCGGTAGCTCGCCTTCGAAGAGGAGCCACGCCGTCTCGAGGAAGCTCGCCTCCTCGGCGAGCTGCTCGATCGGGTAGCCGCGGTAGCGGAGGATCCCCGCGTCGCCGTCGATGTACGTGATCGAGCTGCGCGTCGAGGCGGTGTTGAGGAAGGCCGGGTCGTAGGACATGAGGCCCAGCTGACGGAGGTCGGTGGCGTGGATCGTGCCGTCGGTGACCGGCACCTCGACCTCTGCGCCATCGTGGTTGTAGCGGATCGTGAGCGTCTCGTTGGCCATTGCCGCACCTTACTCCGCCACCTCTCGCCTGGGTTTCGGAAAGTGCGGAACGTGGTCGCGGGAAAGTACGACTTCGAGCAGGCGGGCGAACCGCCGCCCGCCGCCGGGACCGCCCGCCGCCGAGCCTCAGTACGATCGCCGCATGCCCGCGCCGCCGGTTGTCTGGGAGCCGAGCTCCGAGCGGGTCGCCGGCGCCACGATCACGCGCTTCCGGGAGTGGGTGAACGAACGCCACGGCCTCGAGCTCGCGGACTACGCCGGCCTCTGGCGGTGGTCGGTCGACGACCTCGAGGCGTTCTGGGGCGCGATCTGGAACTTCTTCGACGTTGCGGCGAGCGAGCCGTACGAGCGCGTCCTCGGCCGGCGAGAGATGCCGGGCGCGGAGTGGTTCCCGGGCGCCCGCCTCAGCTACGCCGAGCACGTCTTCCGCGGCCGCGACGCCGGCGACATCGCGATCCGGCACGCCTCCGAGCTGCGACCGCTGGGCGAATGGACCTGGGGCGAGCTCCGGGCGCGCGCCGGGGCGGTCGCGGCGGCCCTGCGCGAGGCAGGCGTCGAGGCGGGAGACCGGGTCGCGGCCTACCTCCCGAACGTGCCCGAGACGGTCGCCGCCTTCCTCGGCTGCGCGAGCATCGGTGCGACCTGGTCGAGCTGCGCGCCCGAGTTCGGCGTCCGCAGCGTCGTCGACCGTTTCGCCCAGATCGAGCCGAAGGCGCTCCTCGCCGTCGACGGCTACCGCTACGGCGGCAAGGACTTCGACCGGCGCGCGGCCGTCGCGGAGCTGCAGCGCGAGCTGCCGACCGTCGAGCGGACGTTCGTCCTCCCCTACCTGGCCGGCGGCGGCTGGGAGCTCCCGCCGGCGGAGCTCGAGCCGGCGCAGCTCCCGTTCGACCACCCGCTCTGGGTTCTCTACAGCTCGGGGACGACCGGGCTGCCGAAGGCGATCGTGCACGGGCAGGGCGGGATCCTGCTCGAGCACCTGAAGAAGATGCGTCTCCACCTCGACGCGCGCCGGGACGACCGTCTCTTCTGGTTCACGACGACCGGCTGGATGATGTGGAACTTCCTCGTCGGCGGCCTGCTCTCGGACGCGTCGATCGTCCTCTTCGACGGCAATCCGGCGTACCCGGATCTCGGGACCCTGTGGGACCTCGCCGACGCCGCGGGCATCACCTCGTTCGGCACGAGCGCCGGCTACATCGCTGCCTGCCAGAAGGCGAACGTCGACCCCCGGGCGGGCCGTGACCTCTCCCGTCTCGACAGCGTCGGCTCCACGGGATCGCCGCTCTCCCCCGAGGGCTTCGACTGGGTGCGCGACCGGCTCGGCGACGAGGTGTGGCTCTTCTCGACGTCCGGCGGCACCGACGTCTGCACCGCCTTCGTCGGCGGCGTCCCCACGCTCCCCGTCTACCGCGGCGAGCTGCAGGCGCGGGCGCTCGGCGCGAAGGTCGAGGCGTGGAGCGAGGACGGGCGGTCGCTGGTGGGCGAGGTCGGGGAGCTCGTCATCACCGAGCCGCTGCCCTCGATGCCTCTCTATCTCTGGGGCGACGAGGACGGGTCGCGCTACCGCGAGAGCTACTTCTCCACGTTCCCGGGGATCTGGCGCCACGGCGACTGGATCGAGCTCACCGAGCGCGGCACTGCGATCATCACCGGCCGCTCCGACGCGACGATCAACCGGGGCGGCGTCCGGATGGGCACGAGCGAGCTGTATCGCAGCGTCCTCGCACTCGACGAGGTTCTCGACGCGCTCGTGGTCGACGTGCCGGACGGGGAAGGCAGCCGCATGACCCTGTTCGTCGTCCTGCGCGACGGCGCCGCGCTCGACGAGCGGCTCGAGGCGGAGATCCGCCGCCGGATCCGCGAGGACTGCTCGCCGCGCCATGTTCCCGACGCGGTGCTCGCCGCACCCGGGATCCCGCGCACGCTGTCGGGGAAGCTCCTCGAGGTGCCGGTCAAGCGCCTCCTGATGGGAGCACCCGTCGAGGAGGTCGCAAGCCGCGATTCGCTCGCGAATCCCGAGGCGCTCGACTGGTTCGCAGGTCTGACAACCGAAGGCGGCTAACTTTCGGTACAACGTCCCGTCAGAACAGGTGAGGAGTTAGGTGTCTTACCCGGCCACAGATTGCGCGTGTGCGCGCGAGTCCATCTCCGCCCAGCTCGACGGCGAGCTGCCGGAGCGGGAGCTCGACCGCCTCGAGACCCACCTTCGCCTGTGCCCCGCGTGCACGGCGTGGGCGGAAGAGGTGTGGGACGTGACCCGGCAGCTGCGGGAGGCCGGACTCGAGGCACCGCGGGAATCGTTCACGCGTCCGCGGCTCAGGCGCAGCTGGAGGGTGAGCTCCGCGGTGGCGGTCGCGTCGGCGGCCGCCGTGGTCGCGACGATGTTCTTCGCACCCGGCCGGAACTCGCAGGAAGGGGTGCCGCAGGTGTCGGGGTTCGTAGGCGCCACAGGGCAGCATTTCGTCGTGAGTCGCCTCGTGCGGCTCGAGGACGGCGTGTATTCCCCGGCCTCGCTCGTGAGCACGCACGCCGATTTCCGGCACGTCTGAGCCTCACACGCCGCGTTCTCAGAGCCGTCTAACTAAAGCTGGGGCGCCAACGTCTAAGCACGTGACGGACGCTCATTCGAGTGTCGGAGCGAGTTGGCGCCGCCGTCGAGGCTCCCGGCGCGCACCGAACGGAGGGTATATCTAATGCATAGACGGGTCTGGTTCTTCGCTGCAGCCGTCGTGGCCGTGCTCGGGCTGGCCGGCTCTGCTGCAGCGATGACGGCCGTGAGCTCCAGCAGCTCAGCTGCTGGGTCTCTTCATGCGGCCCCGTTTGCTAAGGCGTGGGCGAACGTCCCGCGCACTCCCGCCGCGCGTCAGGCCAAGAAGACCATGGTCTTCGGTCTCGAGCAGGCAGTGACCGGCTTCAACCTCGGTGAGGCGGACGAGAACGCGTACTACGCCGCCATCGTCGCCGGGACGCCGATCCTGCGCGGCGACTACATCATCGACCAGAAGGGCAACTACCACCTCGACATGGCGTCGAAGGTGGTCGCCACGAAGAAGTACCTCAAGATCTGGATCCGCAAGGACGCCAACTGGTACTGGGTCGGCCACAAGGCCGTTCCGGTCACCTCCGCGGACTACATCTACACGTGGCAGCAGTACATGGCCCCGGCCAACACGGTGGCCTCCAACACGGGCTATGCCAACATCGCCCGGGCCAAGGCCAACAGCAAGAAGGTCGTGACCTTCTACTGGAAGCCGGGTCAGGCGTTCGCCGACTACCGCGACCTGTTCGGGTACATCTACCCGGGCTTCGCGCTCAAGGGTCAGACGTTCAACACGTACTGGCACAACTGCGTGTGCGGTAACGACGGCCACCCGATCTCGAACGGCCCGTTCTACATGGCCAGCTACACGCCGGGCCAGGGCATGGTTCTGAAGAAGAACCCGCACTGGTACGGCAAGAAGTCGGGCCTCAACTCCGTCGTCTTCAAGATCATCACCGACACCAACTCGGAGATCCAGGCGATGCGGGGTGGCGAGGTCGACGCGATCGCTCCGTCGCCTGAGACGGCTCTGTCGCAGCTCGTGCACCAGAAGAACCTCAAGTACAGCGCCGTCCCCAGCTTCACCCAGGAGCACTGGGACATCGAGGTCAATCCGGAGGCGAACGTCCGGTCGCACTGGAACCCGCTTCTCACGAAGCCGTTCATCCGTGAGGCCATCTCCGAGGGCATGAACCGGCAGTCGCTGATCAAGGCGCTGTACGGCTCGATCGCTCCCGGCCTCAAGCCGCTGAACAACCCCGAGTACGAGATCGGCACGAACGCCTCGGGCAAGTACGCGTACTTCAACAAGTACAACTTCAACCCGAAGAAGGCGATCAAGCTGCTGAAGTCGCACGGTTGCACCGGCGGGCCTTCGTCCCCGAGCAGCAGCAACACGAAGGTCTGGACGTGCGGCAGTGGGAAGACTGAGTTCCGCTTCGACACGACGAACAGAGCGTCGCGTGTCGAGAGCAGCCAGATCTTCGCGCAGCAGCTGATGGCGATCGGCATCAAGCTCGACGTCACGATCCACGATGCCGACACGTTCTTCGGTGTCACCCTGCCGAACACGGACTTCGATCTCGGCGAGTACGCCTGGATCGGTGGCCCGGATCCCTCCGGATTCGACGCCATCTACCAGTGCTACAACGCTGCGAAGAACCTGGGCGGCTCGAACTACAAGCGCTACTGCAACAAGCAGGTCGACAAGCTGATCGCGAAGGCCGATGTGAACTTCAACGCGACGCAGCGGACCGCACAGTACGAGCAGGTTGCGAAGCTCACGGCCAACCAGGTCGCGATCATCCCGCTCTACGCGAGCCCTCAGATCTTCGTCTACAAGAAGGCCCTGCAGGGTGCGGCAA
>DATIZN010000026.1:0-8798 GCA_035517075.1 Gaiellaceae bacterium
CGCGCCGACGGGGGGTCTCGTCGCCGCGCCGACGACCTCGCTGCCGGAGTGGATCGGCTCCGTCCGCAACTGGGACTACCGCTACTGCTGGCTGCGCGACGCGACGCTCACCCTGCTCGCCCTCCTGCAGGGCGGCCACGCTGACGAGGCGGCCGCCTGGCGCAGGTGGCTGCTGCGCGCGATCGCGGGCGACCCCGCCGACGTCCAGATCATGTACGGCGTCGCGGGCGAACGCCGGCTGAGCGAGTTCGAGCTGCCCTGGCTCGCGGGCTACGAGGGATCGCAGCCGGTGCGCGTCGGCAACGCGGCGAGCGAGCAGCTCCAGCTCGACGTCTACGGCGAGGTGCTCGACGCGCTCTACCAGGCGCGCGTGCACGGGGTCGGGATCGACGCCGAGGCCTGGGAGATCCAGCGCGCGCTGCTCGACCACCTCGAGGAGGCGTGGCGCGAGCCGGACGAAGGCATCTGGGAGATCCGCGGCGAGCGGCGCCACTTCGTGCACTCGAAGGCGATGGCGTGGGTTGCGTTCGACCGCGCCTGCCGTACCGTCGAGACTCAGGGTCTCGATGGTCCGACCGATCGTTGGCGGGCCGTCCGTGACGAGATCCACGGCGAGATCTGCGAGCGGGGCTTCGACCGCGAGCTCGGCTCGTTCGTCCAGTCGTACGGCTCGAAGGAGCTCGATGCTGCCCTGCTCATGCTGCCGCTCGTCGGGTTCCTTCCCGCCTCGGACGAGCGGATCCGCGGAACGGTCGAGGCGATCGAGCGCGAGCTGCTCCAGGACGGCTTCGTCCTCCGCTACCGCACGCGCGAGGAGGGTGTGGACGGGCTGCCGCCGGGCGAGGGCGTCTTCCTGCCGTGCTCGTTCTGGCTCGCCGACTGCTACGAGCTGCTCGGCCGCCACGACGACGCGGAGGCGCTCTTCGAGCGGCTGGTCGGCCTCACGAACGACCTCGGGCTGCTCTCCGAGGAGTACGACCCGCAGGCGGGGCGAATGCTGGGCAACTTTCCGCAGGCGTTCACGCACCTCACCCTCGTCGGCACGGCGTTCAACGTCGCACCGCACCTGCCCTCTCCGATGGTGAGCCGGCACGCAAACTGACCCGCCGGCTCCGACCGGCCGGCACCGGCCGGTAGCAGCTACCGCACGCCTTCGTAACGGCCGAGAACGGCTTGATCCGGCGCTAGTCGCCGCGACTCTCAGGAAGACGTGACCGTTCCGTGAAGGTAGCTGCTACCGGTCGTCGAGCTGAGCCTCGGACCGGCGAGGGCTGTCCTGAGTGGCTCCTCGTCTCGGGTGCGACTACGCGGCGTGGCGCTCGCGCAGGGCGAGCTGCTTGCGAAGGCAATCGGGGCAGATCGTGTGCGTCACTAGATCGTGCTCCGCCGCCGTCAGCCGTACGAACCGGTTGCCGACGGCGAAACGGTCACACCACGCGCAGCGCCGTAGCCATCGTCCCGTAAGCTCGATCGCCGTCGCCATCGCCTCTCCGATCCTTTCACGGGGCAACGGACTCGTTCGTAATTTCCCGGTAAGTCAGGCGACGAGCCGGCCGCAGAGCTCGCACATCACCGCGTACTTCTTGACGCCGGCGGGCGTGACGGCGATCTGGCGCCGCACGGGGCGGTGACGGCACGCGTTCACCGGAGGCAGGAGGCGCGGGAGCGGCGGCAGGTCGGGTAGGTGGCGGATCGCGCCGCCGACGGCGGGGCAGCCGGCCTCGTGCTCCCGCCAGACGTCGTTCACCGGCTGGTTCGTAACGGCGACCCAGCCGCATGCTTCGCACGAGACCTCGATCACGCTCTCAGGGTACGACTCGACGCGCACGTTCGTAAGGTGGGGGGCCGCCTGACCCCGGAAGCTGCGGTCAGCGATGCCCGAAGTGGTGCGCGCGCGGGAGGGCGGCGTGGACGTCCGCACCGTGGGTCAGCTTCCGCGCGAGCGGGGCGAGCGAGACGAGCTCGCGGACGAGGACGTTCCGGTTCCGGTCGCAGTGCTCGTAGCGGCCGCGCACGAGCAGCAGCGGCTCGCCGCGCACGACCGCGCGGTAGCGCTCGTACACCTGCGGCGCGACGACGAGGTTCACCTGCGCGACCTCGTCCTCGAGCAGCATAAAGACGACGCCGTTCGCCGTCGCCGGCCGCTGGCGCGCGACGACGAGCCCCGCGAACTGCACGTCCGCGCGATGCGGCCGCGCGCGGAGCTCCACACTCGAGAGCGTCCCCGGCGGCAGGTGCGGCCTGAGCAGCTCGAGCGGATGGACGCCGACCGAGAGGCCGGTCGTCCGGTAGTCGGTGAGCATCCGCTCCCACACCGTCGGCTCGGGCAGCTCCGGCGTCGCAGCCGTCGGGTCGAGCGGCAGCGCGAGCTGCTTCGCCTCGCCACCCGAGCCCGGCACCGAAGCCGGCCGCGGGACGAGCCCGAGCTGCCAGAGGAGCTCGCGACGCCGGAGGCCGAAGCCGTCGCAGGCGCCGCTCTCGACGAGCGCGCGCAGCTCGTCCTCCGAGAGACCGGTCCGCTGCGCGAGGTCGCGGATCGAAGAGTAGGGCCGTCCCGCGGCGACGACCTCCGCGTCGTCCTCCCCCACGCCGGCGACGTACTTCAGCCCCACGCGGACGGCCCTGTCTTCGATCACGCAGCCGGCCTCGCTCAGGTTGACGTCGGGCGGGCGGGTCTCCACCCCGCGCCGCTGACCGTCGCGGACGAGCGTCGCCGGCGGATAGAAGCCCATCGGCTGCGCGTTGAGGAGCGCGGCGAGGAACTCGGGCGCGTGGTGGTGCCGGAGCCACGCCGACTGGTACGCGAGCAGCCCGAAGGCGGCCGCGTGCGACTTCGGGAAGCCGAAGCCCGAGAACGCGACGAGCTTGTCGTAGAGCTCGTGCGCCTTCGCCTCCTTCACCCCCTTCGCGCCCGCGCCGGCGACGAACCGCTCGCGCCACGCCTCGAGCGCGGCGTGCGAGCGCTTGCGGCTCATCGCGCGCCGCAGTCCTTCCGCCTCGCCGACCGTGAAGCCGGCGAGATGGACGGCGACGTCGAGCACCTGGTCCTGGAAAACGACGACGCCGAGCGTCTCGCGCAGCGGCTCCTCGAGCAGCGGATGGTCGGCCGGCGCGCGGTAGGTCGGGTCGTCGCGCAGCCGCTGCCGCCGCTCGACGTACGGATGGACGGCCTTCCCCTGGATCGGCCCCGGCCGGACGAGCGCAACCTGGACGGTGATGTCGTGGAGGTTCTCGGGCCGGGTGCGGAGGATCACCTGCATTTGCGCGCGGCTCTCGATCTGGAAGCAGCCGACGGTGTCGGCACGCTGGATCTCGGCGAACACGTCCAGGTCGTGGAGCGGAATTCGCGAGAGGTCGATCCGCTCGCCGCGGTTGCGTGCGATCAGGTCGACGCACTCCTCGACCGCCGAAAGCATCCCGAGCCCGAGCAGGTCGATCTTGAGGAAGCCCGCGTCGGCGCACGAGTCCTTGTCCCACTGGCACATCTGCCGTCCCGCCATCGCCGCCGGCTGCACCGGGACGAGCTCGACGAGCGGTCGCGACGAGATCACCATCCCGCCCGGGTGCTGGGAGATGTGCCGCGGCAGCCCGGCGATCTCGGCGCAGAGTGCGCCGAAGGCGCGCCAGCGCGGCGAGCGGAGCTTCGTCGCCGCGTCGGGCAGCGCGGCGATCTCGTCCGCCACGTGCTGCGCGTTCCAGCCGTCCGTCAGCCGTGCGAGGCGCTCGAGGTCGGCGTGCGGCAGCCCCAGCGCCTTGCCCACGTCGCGGATCGCGCCGCGTGAGCGGTACGTCGCGAAGCTCGCGACGAGCGCGGCGTGCTCGGATCCATAACGCTCGACGACGCGGACGATCAGCTTCTCGCGGATGTCGCGCGGGAAGTCGAGGTCGATGTCCGGGACGGACGCAAGCTCACGGTTGAGAAAGCGGCCGAGCGAGAGGTTCGCGGCGACCGGGTCGACGTGCGAGAGCCCGGTCAGGTAGCAGACGAGCGAGCCGACCGAGGAACCGCGCCCGCGCCCCGGCGGCAAGGTATGTCGCATCGAGCCGGGGCCGCGCACCTCGTGCGCGACCTCTCGCGCGAGCTCGAGCACCTCCCAGTGGAGCAGGAAGAAGCCCGAGAGGCCGAGCTCGTCGATCAGCGCGAGCTCCTCGTCGAGCCGCGCCCGCACCTTCGCAAGTTGCAAATTGCAACTTGGCGTTCCCGAGTAGCGCTCGGCGAAGGCGGCCTCGCAGACGCGGCGGAGCTGGACGCTCGCGGGCTCGGCGCCGTCGGAGAAGTCGGGATAGCGGTAGCCGAGCTCCTCCGTCAGGTCGAACTCGAGCCGCCGCGCCAGCTCGGCGGTGCGGAGGACGGCCTCGCGGTCGTCGGGGAAGCGGTCGAGCAGCTCCTCCGGAGGCCGCAGGACGGACTCGTGGTTGCCGCGCCGCTCGCGCTCGCACCCCTCGAGCGAGGTGCGGCTGCGGACGGCGACGAGCACGTCCTGCAACGCGGCGCGGGCGCGGTCGTGCGCGTGGACGTCGCCGGTAGCCACCGTCTCGACGCCGAGCGACTCGGCGAGCTCGCGCAGGCCCGCGTTGCGGCGTACGTCCCCACGCTCGTACGGTCGCTGGAGCTCGACGTAGAAACGCTCGCGGCCGAAGGCGCAGGCGAGTCGCGCAGCCGCGTTGGGGTCGCGGACGGCGAGCCCGTCGCGCGCGCAGCCGGAGAGACAGACGAGCCCATGGTCGAGATCACTGCTCAGCTCCTCGAGCAGCGCCTGCTCGAGCCGGGGCGGCAGCGGCTCGGCGCCCTCCTTCGGCCGCGTCCCCGCATGCGCCGCAGTCAGCAACCGGCAGAGGTTCGCGTAGCCGCGCGCGCTCTCGACGAGCAGCGTGACGTGGCTTCCGTCTGCGAGCGTGATCTCGGCGCCGGTGATCGGCCGCACGCCGAGGTCCTTCGCCGCGTGCGCGAACTCGAGCGAGCCGTACACGCCGTCGTGGTCGGTGAGAGCGAGCGCCTCGTAGCCGAGCTCGGCCGCGCTCGCCGCGAGCTCCTCCGGCTGCGAGGCGCCGTCGAGGAAGGAGTACGCCGAGTGCGTATGCAGCTCGACGTACGTCATGATCCGCGTCGGTGGCAGAACCGTCCTTCATCCGGCCGGGCGAGGGCGAGCGGATCCGTCCGCGCGGGCATCGCGTCCTCGCCGAGCTGCCGCACCTCGAGGCGCTCGAGCTCTCGTACGGGCCCGACTTCGAGGGCGTCGACCCGCACACCCACGCCGACCACACGGACTCGTTCTACGTGCTCGAAGGCGAGCTCGAGTTCTTCCAGGACGGCGACTGGCATCGCCCCGGTCCCGGCACGTTCCTCTCGGTGCCGCCGAACATCGAGCACGGCTTCCGCCCCTGTGGCGAGCCGTTCCGGCTGCTCAACTTCCACACGCCGCGCGCGGAATAGCGTCATGTCCGCAGTCTAGGCGAACATATGTTCGTTCGCGATCGCCAGGAGCGCCTCGCCTGCTCTCGCCTCTACCTCGTGCTCGAGGCGCGTCCGCACGGCCGCGATCCGCGGCCGCTGCTCGAGGCGGCGCTGCGCGGTGGGGTCGACATCGTGCAGCTCCGCGACAAGGAGCTCGACGACGAGGAGCTCACCGCCGCCGCCGGGCCTTTCCGCAGCGCGTGCGCAGCGGCCGAAGCGCTCTTCGTCCTCAACGACCGCCCCGATCTCGTCGAGGCGTGCGGCGCCGACGGCGTCCACGTCGGGCAGGCGGACGCGCCCGTGGCGGACGCCCGGGCGATCGTCGGGCCGGATCGCCTCGTCGGAGTGTCCGCATCGACTCTCGCCGAGCTCGACGCGGTCGCGGGAGCCGACTATGTCGGCGTCACGGCCTTCGCCACACCGACGAAGGACGACGCCGTTCCGGGCGGGCTCGATCTCGTCCGCGCCGCGGCGGCGAGGCTGACGGTCCCGTGGTTCGCGATCGGCGGCATCGACGGCTCGAACGTGCTCGAAGTCGCCGAGGCCGGCGCTCCGGGAATCGCCGTCGTCCGCGCGATCCGCGACGCGGACGATCCCGAGGCGGCGGCACGCAGGCTGCGCGCCCTGCTCCTCTAGTCGAAGATCGGCAGCAGGAGGTCGATCTCGTCGACGCGGCGATACCACTCGAGGCTCGGGCGGCTCTCGTCCGGCTTCGCCGCTTCGGTCAGCTCGCCGAAGGTCGGGCCGATCCGCTCGTACACGGCCGGCGGCTCGCCGCGCAAGCGGGCGCGGAGGTAGCTGCCACCGGGCAGCGTGCCGCTCTCGAGCGACGGGAACGTCTCGTCGCCCTCGCGCACCTCGACACACGCGCGATAGTCGTCCGCGACCGGGTCGAACGCGCCGTAGAAGTGGCGGCCGCGGAGCGGGACGACGGCCTCGAGCTCCTCCCACGCGCGCCGGATGTGCTCCAGCCCGTCGGGAACGCGGATGAACTGCACCGCGATCTCGTCCCGCTCGACTACGACGAAGTCCGTCATGCGCCCCGTTGCATATACCAGCCTCCGCCGGCGCCGTCGTGGAAGACGACGGTGTTCTCGCCGCTGGAGAGCACGAGCTCGAAGTAGCGGCGGACGACCGGCTCCTCGCTCCACCAGCGGTCGACGACGCGCCATTCCTCGCGGACGAGCGCGACCGCACGGTGGTTCACCTCGCGCGGCGTCCCGTCCGCGTGCGTGTCGACGCGGGCGGCGAGCGGCACGTTGAAGCGGGCTACTCGTCCCTCGGGACCAGCAGCGCGCGCGACTCGGGAACGCGCGACCAGGGCGCCACCTCCACGACGGTGCAGACGGAGCCGGAGCCGGTGCTCGCCCGCACCTGGCGCAGCCCTTCGCGCAGGCGGGAGCGATCCTCCGCGCCGGCCGCGAGCAGCTCGAGCTGGTGTCCCGTCGGGTCGGTCAGCTCGACGAGCTCGAGGCGCAGCTCGAGCACCGGAGCGGGCAGCTCGGCGAGCCGGGGCGCGAGCGCGACCCGGATCCGCTCGCCGTCGGCGGTCGGCTCGCGCAGGGTGAGCGTCCGCCGCCACGTCCCGGCTCCCGCCAGCCGGGCTGCGAGCGCCACCTTCCGGACGAAGCGGTCACGCCGCTCCGTCCGTGCGAGTGCCTGCTCGACGAGCCGCGCGAGCGCGCGGCGGAGCGTGAGCTCGTTGCCGACCGCCTCCGGAAACTCGAGGGAGGCGACGACGTCGGCGGGCGGGCGGCGGCCGCGCACGCGCGCGGCCGTTCCGCCTCTCGCCAGGCTCCAGGCGCGCCGGCCGTCCGGCCCCAAGCGTTCGGTCACGGCGCCACCCGGAAGCCCGGCAAGCTGTCCGAGCCTGCGCACCCCGAGCGCTTCGAGCTCTTCGTATCGCCGCCGCTCGAGCGGGAGGAGCGTGAGCGGCAGCGGCGCGAGGAACTGCGACAGCTCCTCGTCGTGCACGACGACGACCTGTCCCGCCCGCGCCACGGATGCGGCCGCGAGCGCGGCGAACCGTCGCGTCGCCGCGCCGATCCGGGCGTCCCATTCGCTCGCGACGGCGGCGAGCGCGCGCCGGAGGGCGGGCTCGAGCCCGCCGTACAGCCGCTCGACTCCGCGCGTCTCGATATACGCGACGCCCAACGAAGCGGGCTCGACAGCGAAGCCGGCGTCCTCGAGCGCGCGCAGGATCTCCTCCCAGGCAAGCTCGGCGCCCGCGGGATCCTGCTCGACGAGCGCGAGCTGCGGACACGTCGCGAGCGCCTCCCCCAGCCGCATGCCGGGCCGCACGCCGGCCGCCTCGGCGGCGGAGGTCACCGGCCCGAGCAGCTGCTCCCCTTGCGGCTCGGGAGCGAGCGCCGCCGGTCGTAGCGCGAGCGACGGCGCCCGCCGCAGTGCCGCCTTCAGCTCGAGTCCGGGGATGGAGACGCAGGCGATCACGGGAACGTATGTTCTATACGAACACGCGTTCTCCTGTCAAGATGGGGGTAATTATCCCTTGACAGGGGGTAGTCATTCTGCGACAATCCCTTCATGGCGAAGGTTGACAGGAACGCACCGAAGCGGGGCACCGCCTCGGACTCGACGTACTCGATGATGGAGTTCATGCAGGCGTTCCCTGACGACGCTGCATGCCTCGATTGGCTGTTCCGGCAGCGTCATGCGCCGGACGGGGCACACGCGCATTGTCCGAAGTGCGACCGCGAGCGGAAGTTCCATCGCGTGAAGGATCGTCCGTCTTACGACTGCGATACGTGTGGCTACCACCTGCATCCGACTGCCGGGACGGTGTTCCACAAGTCGCCGACCTCGTTGCATCTGTGGTTCTACGCGATGTACCTGATGGCTAGCACTCGATGCGGGATCTCGGCTAAGCAGCTGGAGCGCGAGCTTGGCGTGACGTACAAGACCGCATGGCGCATGTTCAACCTGATCCGCAACGAAGTTATGGCCGACGACACCGAAGGCCCGCTTTCGGGTTCCGTCGAGGCCGACGAGACCTGGCATGGCGGACGGATGCGGCAGTCCGACAAGCGCCGCGCCGAGCGCGAAGGCGGACCTCGGAACGGTCCGCACGTCAAGAAGCGCGAGACCGTGTTCGCCATCGTGGAGCGCGGCGGACGGGTCGTGGCGATGCAGGTTCCGAGCAGGTACGGGCACACGCTCCGCAAGAACGTGCTCCGGCACGTCGCGCCGGGGTCGACCGTCTACACCGACGACTACTCCGGCTACAACGGCCTCGACTACACGTACACGCACCACACGATCAACCACTCCGGCCGCATCTACGCGGACGGGCACGTCCACACGCAGACCATCGAGGGGTTCTTCT
>DATIZN010000027.1:0-10135 GCA_035517075.1 Gaiellaceae bacterium
GCGATCCTTCGCGTTCGCGGCATCGTCCGCGTCAGGCTCCATGCCGACCTCATCATGCTCGGCCGGCTCGCCCTCGCTCTCCACGAAAGCCGGTCGGCGTCAGACCGCGAGCTTCATGGCCACGTCGAGAATCGCGTGGAACGTTGTCGCGACCACTCCGTCGCGTAGCGCTTCGATCCTTGCTTCGGTCATCGCGAAGAGCTGGTCGCGCGCGGCGGTGGGCAGACTGAGATACCACGGGAGGGTGCTGAGCAGGGCGATGAAGCGACCAGGTGAGTAGGTCGCCTCCCAGTCATAACGGCGCTCTACAAGGTGAGTGAACCCCGCCTGACTCATCTCGTCCCTCAGCGGGGTGATGCCCGGAGCGCCTCCCTTACGAACGTCATCGCCGAGAACGAGTTCGCAGTCACGCTCGAAGCCCTTTCCGAACTCGTCGTCGTCAATCGACCACCGAGCGTCGGCGACCGCAAGGAACCCACCAGGCCGAAGGAACGCGCTCACCTCCTCTCCCCGCGTATCCGCCCGAAGCCAATGGAATGACGAGAACGCAACAACACCGTCGAACGGCTCTGGGTCTGTGAACTCCTCGAACGAAGTCGTGATGATCGACACCGCCGGAAAGGCGCTGAGACTTTGGCGTGCCTGGCGAGCCATTTCGGCGCTCAACTCGACGCCGACGACCGCGAACCCACGCTCAGCCAAAGCACGCGTTGCGATCCCAGAGCCTGCTCCGATCTCTAAGAGGCGAGATCCGGCCGGTGCCCCCGAGACCTCGGCGAGGTCATCGAACAGCACCTCGGGATAAGCAGGACGACCTTCGTCATAGCGTGGCGCAGCGCGGTCAAACGTGTCGCGCAATTCTTCCCGACGCTCGAAGGTCGCCACCGGCCGTAGCCTACTGGCCCTCACCCGCCATTTCGCCAATCTCTCCTAGGCGGGCGCGCGGAGCCGCTCGACGCCGAGCACCTTCGCGAGCTCGCGTGCCCGCGCGGCGACGCGCTTCCGCAGCTCCGCCGGCTCGAGCAGGACGGCGTCGCCGCGCAGGGCGAGGATCTCGCTCTCGAGCCACTCGTCGCTCCCGACCGGAACCTCTCGCAGCGCCGTCCCGTCGGCGAGTAGCCGTGCGCCGCGCTCGACCGCCCACCGGGCGATCTCCTTGCCGTAGAGGATGCGCGCCGTCCGCGCGTCGCGGAGTCGCGTCGGCTCGAACCCCTCGCGCGGCTCGAAGCGCTCCTTCGTCAGCGTCGCGCTCCGCATCCGGTCGAGCCGGAACGAGCGGGCGCCGTCGCTCGTGCGGTCCCACGTGTGGACGTACCAGTTCGGCAGCTGGCGCTCGAGCGCGTACGGCTCGACGAGGCGCGTGGACGCCGTCGCGTCGATCTCCTTCTGGTACTCGATCTCGACGAGCCGCTGCTCGCGCATGCCGCGCGCGAGCGTGGAGACGAGGTCGACCTCCTCCGTCTCGGCGTGCGGCTCGGGGGTGCGCGCGAGCTCGAACCGGCCGAACGTGTCCTCGAGCTTGCGGCGGACGCGCGCGAGCGGGGTGTGCGCGTCGGCGGCGATCATCGGCCCGACGTACTCGAGCGCGAGCCGGATCGCCCGCGCCTCGAGCGGCGTCAGCCGCGGCGCGAGCCGGAACGTGTCGCCCCACAGCTCCTTGTCGACGTGCACGACGTCGCCCCGCAGCTCGGCGTAGACCGTGTAGCAGCCGCCGCCGAAGTTGACGAGGTTGAGCAGCGAGAGGTGCTCCTCGACGTCCTCGACCGGGATCGACGGGAAGCGGCCGAGCAGCTCCCGCACAGGAATCTCGGCCTCGCCCTGGTCGCCACACGCGGCGAGGAGGTACGCGAGCAGCGCCTGCAGGACGGCGAAACGCTCGGGCGCCACGGGGCCGGCCGGGCGCTCGGCCAGGTCGCCGCCGCCGCGAACGGGCTTCTCCCGCGCCGGTTGCGGGGGCGCGCCCTCGTGCCCGTCGCGGACGCGACGGAGGGCGGCGGCCACCTCGCGCTTCAGCTCCGGCGGATCGAGCGGCGCCGCGCGGCCGTTCTGGCGCAGCACCCACGAGGCGAGCTGGCGGAGCGACGAGTAGTCCGTGACGAAGACGTCGTCTTCGAGCGTTCCGGTCGCGCCGTAGGCGCGCCGCACCCACCAGGCGGTGTCGCCCCGGACGGCGATCCGGGCCCGTCCGACCGTATCGCCGATCTGCCACGGCGGCCGGCCGCGATACTGCTCGATGTCGAACTCCGACGGGGCCCGGAAGTCGCGCTCGCGCCGCGTCGCGAACTTGATCTCGCCTCGGATCCGCGAGACGCGGAAGGTGCGGATGTCGTCGCGGTGGAGGTCGTGGCCGACGACGTACCAGACGCCGTTGTCGGGGAGGAGCGCATACGGGTTCAGCGTCCGTTCGCTTTCGCGGTCGGATGAGATCGACCAGTAGTCGAAGCGCACCGTACGCTGCTTCGAGATCGCGTTCTCGAGCTTGGCAAGCCGCCCCGGCATCTCCGGCGAGTAGTCAGGGTCGAGCACCTCGACGCGACCCGCCGTCTCGGTCGGCGTCTCGGCGAAGCCGGGCCGCCCGAGCGCGAGGTTCTGCAGCGCGAGCCGCAGCGGCTCGGCATACGCGAACTTCCCCTCGAGGAGATAGAAGGCCGTCTGGAGCGCCGCGAGCTCCTCGTCCTCGAGCTCGAGCTGCGGCAGGAAGTACTGCTCCGAGCGGAGCGTGTACAGCTCCTCACCCGTGAACTCGTCGCGCTGCGACTGGAGCGGCACGCCGAGCGACAGCAGCTCGGCCCGGTCGGAGTAGAACCGGCGCGCGAACGCCTCGTCCGACATCTCGGAGTAGCCCTCGACGTTCGACTTCACGTCGCGGGCGGTGATCGCCCGGCGCTCGGCCATGAGAAACGCCACCAGCGAGAGCTGGCGGATCAGCTTGTCCGTGTCGTGCGACACCCGCGGAGGACACTACCGCCGCGCGCCTGTGGAGCGCGCGTGTGGAGACCCTGTGGACAGCGCTGCGGCTAGGCCTCCTAGGCCGCGGCTTTGGCCTCGAGGTGCTGGTGCGACGGGCAGTAGTCGCGGTCGGGCAGCGGCGTCCGCTGGCACGGCTTCCCCTTGCGGGTCGTGGCGCGGCAGCGCGCGACGCCGCCGTCGAGCAGGCCCGACTCGATCTGCTCCTGGATGAAGTCGACCGCCGCGGTGACCCCCTGCTGCACCGCCCACGCCACCTGTGCCTGCACGGTGATCGGGAAGTGGCGGCGGATGTCCTGGAAGAGCGCGCGATCGGGCTTCGCGAAGTAGAGCGGATCGGTGGCGAGGCGCTCCATCGTCTGCTCGCAGGCGATGAGGACTGCACGGCGGGACTCGAGCTGGGCCCCACGGTCGGCGTAGGGATCGACCATGTCCTTTACGGACCGGTAGATGGCCCGCGAGTACTGATACATGCATTGCTGCAATTGGGCGGTTCTCTCTTCGATCAATGGCCTTTCCATCTCCTGGTCGGCGACCCCGTGAGGCCGTTTCCGAAGCCGGTTCGACGCTCGTATCGACCCCTGCCGCGGACTCGATCCTACATCGTACCCGGCCCTGTTACAAAGTCGCCACCTTCGTTGTCTCATGAGGAAACAGAGCGCGCCGGCGGCTGCACCGGCCAGCTCCCGGGCCCCGGTGACACGGGCGCTCAGACCTCGACGAGCGCCGGGTACGCGCCGGCGTACCCGTGTGCGTGCGCGGCCCGCAGCGCAGCCTGCGCCGCCGCGGAGGTCGGATACACGCCCGCGAAGACGACCCAGTACCCGGCGTGGAGGGAGCGGTAGTCCGAGGACAGGAGGACGCCCACGCGGCCGAGACCCGAGCTCGCCGCCCGGCGCGCCTCGGCGAGCGCGTCGCCCCGTCCGGCGGACACCGGGATCGAGGCGAGGATGACCGTCCATCCGGTGCCGCCGGGCCAGCCCGCGGTGCCGGGCGGCGGCGGTGGCGGCGGCGTCGTCACGGTGGCCGCGCTCGTCGTCTCGGGAACCGTGTTCGTGCTGACGGTCGCCGTCGTGGTGAGCGCGGTCGTGGTGGCCGCGGTCGTGGCCGGCGGCGAGGTGGGGACGAGGATCGGGCGCTGGGCGTTGGCCGCAGCTCGCGCGCCGAAGGCGAGCGCGGTGCCTGCGGCAGCCGCGAGCGCGAGGAGGAGCGCCGCGAGGAATCGTTCCCGGGGACGACCGCGGACGAGCACGGCCATGCGCGGAGGCGCCATGTCCTCCGACTGTACTGCGCCTCTCGGCGGTCGGATGCGGCGCTCGGCGGTTTCGCTGCGAGCGCGGCTCTCCGGCGTCGAGCGAAGGAGAACGTCAGCGCTGGAGCACCACGAGCCGCTCCTCGGTCATCTCGCGGATCGTGTACGCGGGCCCTTCCTTCGTGTTGCCGGAGCCCTTCACGCCGCCGTACGGCATCTGGTCGGCGCGATACGTCGGCGCCTCGTTCACCGTGACGCCGCCGAACTCGAGCGCCTCGGCCGCGGCGAGGGCCGTTCGCACCGAGGCGGTGAAGATGCCGGCCTGCAGACCGTAGTCGGTCGCGTTCGCGCGGGCGAATGCGTCCTCGAGCGAGTCGACGGCGTTGACGACGCAGACGGGCCCGAAGACCTCCTCGCACACGACGCGCGCCGTGTCGGGCGCCTCGGCGAGGACGGTCGGCCGGAGCGGGTCTCCGTCGGGCCCGCCGGCGAGGAGCCGCGCGCCGGCCCGCTGCGCTTCCTCGATCCACTCCGCGATCCGGTTCCGGTTGTCCTCGTCGATGACAGGCCCGACGTCCGTCGCCTCGTCCACCGGATCGCCGACGACGAGGGCCTCGACCTTCGGCACGAAGCGCCCGAGGAAGTCGTCGAGAACGGGGCGCTCGACGTAGATCCGCTGCACGGAGATACAGCTCTGGCCGGCGAACGAGAACGCGTTCGCGGCGAGCTTCGCGGCGGCCGTCTCGAGGTCGCCGTCGGCGGCGACGATCGCGGGCGTCGAGTTGCCGAGCTCGAGCCGGACGCGCTTGCGGGGCGCGCGCTCCTGCAGCGCCCAGCCGACGCCGCTCGAGCCGGTGAACGTGATCATCCGCACGCGCTCGTCCTCGACCAGGACGTCCCCGATCTCCGGGGCGCGGCCGACGAGGACGTTGAGCCAGCCGGCGGGGAGGCCAGCCTCCTCCTCGAGCTCGGCGAGGAGCAGCGCCGAGAGCGGCGTCTGGCTCGCCGGCTTGAGCACGACGGGGCAGCCGGCGGCGAGCGCGGGCGCGAGCTTGTGCGCGACTAGGTTGCACGGGAAGTTGAAGGGCGAGATCGCGCCGACGACGCCGATCGGACGGCGGAGCGTGAAGGCGAGCTTCCTCTCACCGGCCTCCGACGCGTCCATCGGCACCGTCTCGCCGGAGAGCTTTCGCGCCTCGACGGCGGCGAACGTGTAGGTCGAGACGGCGCGCGAGGCCTCGACGCGCGCGGTCTTGATCGGCTTCCCGGCCTCCGCGCAGATCGTCTGCGCCATCTCCTCGTGCCGCTCGCGGAGGAGCGCTGCGACCCGGTCGAGGATCGCGGCCCGCTCGTGGGCCGGCAGCGGCGAGTCGAGCGCCCGTGCGGCCGCGTCGACCGCGCCGCGGGCCTCGTCGGCGCCCGACCTCGGCGCACGGCCGACCACCTCGCCGGAGTACGGCGACCGGATCTCGATCCACTCGTTCGTCGTCGCAGTCATATGCTCCCTCCGTGCTGAGCCCTGACGATATCCGCGCGCACCTCACGAGCGAGGTCCTCGTCGGAGACGAGACGTGGCCCGGGCTCTCCCACACGATCGAGCACTCGGACGGGCTCGTGCTCGTCGACACCGGGATGATCGACTCGACGCCGGAGCTCGACGAGGCGTGGCATCCGACCCCGCACCCGCTGCCGGGCGAGCTCGTGCGTCGCGTGGCGGTCGTCGTCAACACGCATCTCCACTTCGATCACTGCGGCGGCAACCGCCTCTACCCGGGCGTCCCGATCCACGTGCAGCGGGTCGAGCTCGAGGACGCTCGGACGGAGGACGACTACACGATCCGCGAGTGGGTCGACTTCCCGGGCATGAACTACGTCGAGCACGACGGCGAGGCGGAGATCCTCCCGGGCGTCCGGCTCGTTCCTGCGCCGGGAGAGACCCGCGGTCACCAGATCGTCGTCGTGGAGACGGACGAAGGGCCGGTCGTGCTCGGCGGCGACGTCGGCCACTCCTTCCGCGAGATCGGGGAGGACGACACTCCCGGGAAGCGCCTCGTCATCGAGCTCGGCGCCCCGACCTATCTCGGGCACGTCTGGGAGCCGCACGTTCCCAGGCGCAACTGATTCGATTCCCTGCCGGCTACTGGAACTCGGCGGGTACGCGCCGCGCGAGCGCGCTGAGGACCTTCATCTGCAGCGTCGGCATCTCGCGAAGCAGCGAGCGGAAGGCACGGTCGGTGATGACGAGGATCCGCGACGGCCAGGTGGTCGTCACGGTGGCGGTCCGCGGCACGTCCGCGACGAGCGCGATCTCGCCGAGGAAGTCGCCGTCGGTGAGCTGGTTGATCACCTTGCCCTGGCGCCGCACCTCGGCCGTCCCCTCCACGAGGACGACGAACTCGCGCCCGGCCGCGCCCTCCTTCGTCAGATCCCGGCCGGCGGGCAGGTCCACCTCGTCCGCGACGGCGGCGATCCGCGCCAGCTCGGCCTTCGAGCAGTCCGCGAAGAGCGGCACGCGCTTGAGCAGCTCGATCTTCGCGTTCTTGCGCAGCATGGCCCGGATACAGTAGATCGGTGGCCCGCGGAAATACAGAGGCGCTCGTCCTCGACGCCGTCCGCAGCCCGATCGGGCGGCGAAACGGCACGCTCGCCCACATCCGCGGCGACGAGCTCTCGGCGCAGGTGCTGAACGGGATGCTGGGCCGGCTCGGCGTCGAGCCGGGAGAGGTGGAGGACGTGCAGTGGGGCTGCGTCACGCAGGTGGGCGAGCAGGCGTGGAACGTGGGACGCAACGTCGCGCTCACGGCCGGCTGGCCGATCTCGGTCTGCGGGACGTCGGTCGACCGCCAGTGCGGCTCGTCGATGCAGACGAACCTCAATGCGGCCGCGGCCGTCTGGTCGGGGCAGCTCGACCTCGTGGTCTCGGGCGGCGTCGAGATGATGTCCCGCGTGCCGATGGGCTCGAACGACGGCTCGTTCTCGCCGCTCGTCCACGAGCAGCACGAGATCGTCATGCAGGGGATCTCGGCCGAGGAGCTCGCTCGCCGGTGGAACCTCTCCCGCGAGCGGCTCGACCGGATCGGCTACGAGTCGCAGATGCGCGCGGCGCGCGCGATCGACGAGGGGCGGTTCGAGCGGGAGATCGTGCCGGTCGAGGTCGACGTCCCGGACGAAGGCAGCGGGAGCGCGACCGTCACTCGCGCCCGTCTCGCCGTCGACGAGGCCGTCCGGCGCGACACGACCCTCGAGAAGATGGCGCAGCTGCAGCCGGCCTTCGTCCCGGACGGCGTGGTCACGGCGGGGAACTCGTCGGCGATCGTCGACGGCGCGGCGGCCGTCCTCGTCGCCTCGGAGCGGAAGGCGGCCGAGCTCGGGCTCGAGCCGCGCGCGCGCTTCGTCTCCTTCGGCCTGGCCGGAGTCGATCCGCACCTCATGCTCCACGGCAATCCCGAGGCGTCGGCGAAGGCGCTCGCGAAGGCCGGGCTGACCTGGGACGACATCGACGTGATCGAGGTGAACGAGGCGTTCGCCTCGGTCGTCGCGCAGTTCGTCGACGACGCGGGGCTCTCGGAGCGGTACGAGGCCGGCGACGTGAATCCGAACGGCGGCGGGATCTCGCTCGGACACCCGCTCGGCGCCACGGGCGCGCGCATCACGGCCACGCTCGTCTCCGAGCTCGAGCGGCGGCACGCGCGCTACGGCCTGGCGACGATGTGCATCGGCTTCGGCCAGGCCATCGCCGCCGTCGTCGAGCGCGTCTGAGAGCGCGCCGGACGGCGCGCGGTCGCGTGGGGAGTACGGATGTTCTTTCCGCTCCTGGAGGTCTAGGATCGCGGGTGATGGACGCGACGATCCGCGAGGGGCAGGCTCCGGCAGTCGTCGTCTCGCTCGAGGCAGGCGAGCGGATGACCGCCGAGGCCGGCGCGATGATGTTCGTGTCGGGCGACATCTCGATGGAGGTCGAGATGCCGGGCGGGCTCGCAGGCGGCCTGAAGCGGAAGCTGATGGCCGGCGAGAGCATGTTCGTCACCCGCTACGTCGCCAACGCGTCCGGCGCGGTCGGCATCACCGGGCCGTTCCCGGGCTCGATCCGCCAGCACGAGCTCGACGGCGAGATCATCTGCGAGCGGCACGCCTACCTCGGCCACTACGGCGAGGTCGAAATCGAAGGCGCGTTCTCGCAGCGGCTCGGGATGGGAATCCACGGCGGCGGCGAGGGATTCACCCTCCAGCGGCTGAAGGGCAAGGGAACCGTCTGGCTGCACGGCGGCGGCGACTTTCTCGACTTCGATCTCGCGGCCGGCCAGCGCCTGATCATCGACACCGGCTGCATGGTGATGATCGAGCCGACCGTCCAGTACGACGTGAAGCTCCAGGGAGGAGTCGCGAAGAGCCTCTTCGGCGGCGAGGGGCTCTTCCTCGTCCACATGACCGGGCCGGGTCACGTCACGCTGCAGACCCTGCCCTTCTCACGCACGGCTCGCCGTGTGCTGCAAGCCGCCGGCGGCGGTCGCGACGAGGCGGCCGGCGCGGGCGTGGGGGGAATCCTCGGCAAGATTCTCGAGTAGGAGGAGTGAGCGATGAGTTTGCTCGACAAGGCGAAGCAAAAGGCAGAGCAGGCGGCCGCGAAGGCCAAGGAGGGCGTCGAGGACGTCCAGCAGAAGCGGGAGCTGTCGCAGGCCCACAGCGAGCTCGGGAAGACGGCGTTCGAGCTCATCGAGGCCGGCGAGATCTCCCATCAGCGGTTCGAGGCGACGGTCGCGAAGATCCGCGATCTCAACTCGAAGCTCGCTGACGCGCCGGCGGGCGCGAGCGCGTCGTCGGACGACGGCGGCGACCCGTCCCAGCCGCCGGCCATGCCCACCTAGCTCGTAGCTCGCTAGCCCTACATAGCCCGTCAGTCGTGGCGGGCGAGCCAGTCGCCGACGGCCTGCATGAAGGGCTCGCGCTCCTCGAGGTGCGGCATGTGCGACGAGTCCTCGAAGCAGATCCACTCCGAGCCGCGGATTCCGGCCTGGAGCGCCTCCTGCAGCGCGGGCGCCGCCTCGTCGTGACGCCCTGACACGAGCAGCGTCGGCACGTCGATCGCCGACAGGCGGTCCTTCGACTGCCAGTCGCGGATCGAGCCGATCACGTGGAACTCGCTCGGGCCGTTCATCGTGTGGTAGACGGTCGGGTCGCGCTCGAGCCAGGCGAACGCCTCGACGACGTCGTCCGGCCAGGGATCCAGCCGGCAGAGATGGCGGCGGTAGAAGACCTCGCAGGCGGCCTCGTACTCGGGGTCGTCCGTCGTGCCGGCGTCCTCGTGGCGGCGGAGCGTCTCCTCGACCTCCGGCGGCAGGAGCGCGCGAAGCCGGTTGGCCTCTGCGACGAAGTCGGGGAACGACGCCGCCGTATCGGCGAGGACGAGCGACTGCAGGCCGCTCGGCTGCGTGAGCGCGTACTCCTGGGCGAGGAAGCCGCCCCACGACTGGCCGAGCACGTGGTGCCGTCCGGCGATCCCCAGCGCGTCCACGAGGTTGTGAAGCTCGCGGACGAAGAGGTCGACCGTCCAGAACTCGGCGCCGCGGTCGGGATAGTGGCTGCTGCGGCCGTTGCCGACCTGGTCGTAGTGGACGACCGGGCGGCGGTCGGCGAGGTCGACGAGCGAGAGGAGGTAGTCGTGCGTCGCACCCGGGCCGCCGTGGAGGACGATGAGCGGCGCCGGAGCGTCGTCGCCGGGCCGCAGCTCGCCGCTCACCCGGTACCACGTCTGCGCCTCCTCGCCGTCGAGCGGGAATGCCACCGTGCCCTCGCGCACCCCCACGACGCGCGAGTCTACGCTCCGGCGCGTGGGGAGAGACTCGCGGCTGCGCCGCGCGCACGTCGCGCTCGCGTTCACATTCGTCGCGTTCGGCACCGTGGACGGGACGTGGTCCG
>DATIZN010000028.1:0-65975 GCA_035517075.1 Gaiellaceae bacterium
GGCGCTCGAGCTCTTCAAGCCGTTCATCATGAGCCGGCTCGTCGAGCGGAAGATCGTCCAGAACATCAAGGCGGCCAAGCGGCACGTCGACCAGATGCACGCCGAGGTCTGGGACATCCTCGAGGAGGTCATCCAGGAGCACCCGGTGCTGCTCAACCGCGCGCCGACGCTCCACCGCCTCGGGATCCAGGCGTTCGAGCCGACCCTCGTCGAGGGCAAGGCGATCCAGGTGCACCCGCTCGTCTGCCATGCGTTCAACGCCGACTTCGACGGCGACCAGATGGCCGTGCACGTGCCGCTCTCGGCGGAGGCGCAGGCCGAGGCGCGAATCCTCATGCTGTCGGCGAACAACATCCTCTCGCCGGCGTCGGGCCGCGCGCTCGCGACGCCGACGCAGGACATGGTGCTCGGCTCCTACTACCTCACGTACTCCGACCAGGAGTTCGACGGGAAGACGGCCGAGGACCTCGATCCGCGGCCGCCGCGCTTCCGGACGGAGGAGGAGGTCGAGTTCGCGCTCGAGGCGAAGCAGATCGGGCTCCAGCAGCCGATCGAGTACCTCTGGAACGGCGAGCTCGTCGTCACGACAGCGGGCCGCGTCATCTTCAACGCCGAGGTCGACCGCGCGCTGCAGGACGCGGTCGTCGGCGAGAACGGGGGCAGCGGCGCGTACCACGAGTACCTCAACCGGACGCTGTCGCGGAAGGAGCTCGGCGACTTCATCTCGACCCTCGTCGACGACCACGGCGCCGACACGGTCGCGATCGTCCTCGACACGATCAAGGACCTCGGCTTCCGGTACGGCACGCGGGCCGGCGTGACGATCTCGAAGAACGACATCGTCATCCCGCCGACGAAGGAGGAGATCCTCGCCGGCTACGAGGAGCGGGTCGGCCGCGTCGAGGACGCGTACGACCAGGGCCTGATCACCGAGGCCGAGCGCCACGAGCAGATCACGTCGATCTGGACGGAGGCGACGGACGAGGTCGCCCAGGCGATGGTCGACAACCTCGACGAGCTGAACCCGATCTACATGATGGCCAACTCCGGCGCCCGCGGCTCGTTCGCGCAGCTCCGCCAGCTGGCCGGCATGCGCGGCCTGATGGCGAATCCGAAGGGCGAGATCATCGAGCGGCCGATCAAGGCGAACTTCATGGAGGGCCTGTCGGTGCTCGAGTACTTCATCTCGACCCACGGCGCCCGCAAGGGCCTCGCCGACACGGCGCTCCGCACGGCCGACTCCGGCTACCTGACGCGGCGTCTCGTCGACGTCTCGCAGGACGTGATCATCCGCGAGGAGGACTGCGGCACCGACGAGCACGTCGAGCTTCCGCTCTTCCTGCCCGACGGCCTGAACAAGTCGGTCGCCGGCCGGATCGTCGCGGAGGACGTCCACAAGCCGCTCGCGAGCGGCAAGCCCGGCAAGACGGTCGTCGCCCACAAGGGCGAGGAGGTCACGATGCCGCGGCTGCGCGAGATCGTCCAGGAGCTCGGCGACGACGCCGAGGGCTTCCAGATCCCGGTGCGCACGGTGCTCAAGTGCAGGGCGGAGACGGGCGTGTGCCGGGCCTGCTACGGCACGTTCCTCGCCACCGGCGAGCTATCCGAGATCGGCGACGCGGTCGGGATCATCGCCGCGCAGTCGATCGGCGAGCCGGGGACGCAGCTGACGATGCGGACGTTCCACACCGGCGGCATCGCCGGCGCGGACATCACGCACGGCCTGCCGCGCGTCGTCGAGATCTTCGAGGCCCGGAACCCGAAGGGCGCCGCGGCGCTCGCGGAGATCGCCGGCACGGTCGGGATCGAGGAGACGGAGCGCCAGCTCAAGATCACGATCCTGCCCGACAGCGGCAACGAGGAGGACGAGTTCTCGGTCACCGTCCCGCGTCGGACGCGCCTGTCGGTCGTCCACGGCGAGCGCGTCGAGGCGGGCGATCCGCTCCACGAGGGCTCGCTCAACCCGGCCGACCTGCTGCGGCTCAAGGGCTACACGTCCACCGAGCTGTACCTCGTCGGCGAGGTGCAGAAGGTCTACAAGTCGCAGGGCGTCGAGATCCACGACAAGCACATCGAGCTGATCGTCCGGCAGATGCTGAAGAAGGTGCGGGTCGAGAACGCCGGCGAGACCGACCTCCTGCCGGGCCAGCTCGTCGACAAGGTCGTGCTCGACCGGGAGAACACGCGCGTCCGCAAGGAGAAGAAGGAGAAGGCGACCTCCGAGCCGCTGATCCTCGGGATCACGAAGGCCTCGCTCGCGACCGAGTCCTTCCTCTCCGCGGCGTCCTTCCAGGAGACGACGAAGGTCCTGACCGACGCGGCGATCGAGGGCAAGGTCGACCGGCTGCTCGGGCTGAAGGAGAACGTCATCATCGGGAAGCTGATCCCGGCGGCGACGGGCCTGAAGCGGTACCGGACGATCGAGATCGGCCCGTCCGACAAGGTGCCGGCGAGCGCGCTCGCACGGCCCCAGACGGAGGAGCAGCTGCTCGCGGCACTCGAGGAGATCGGCTCCGACGGCTCGGACGCGCTCGCCGGGCTCGGGCTCGACTTCGGCGGCGGGCCGGAGACCCCGGGCGACGCCGAGCCGCGCAGCGACCTCGAGGCGGAGGAGATTCCCGAGGTCGAGACGCCGCTCGACGAGGCGTAAGCGGAACGACCGGTGGCTGCCGCCGCGGAGCGGTGGCAGCCATCACGTCGTCGTCCGCGTACGCTTCCGCCATGCTCGAGCGCCTGTGGGGGACGGTTCCGGTCGGCCCCGAGACGCGGGGAACGCGCCTCGCCGGCGCGGTCGGCCGGCGCTGGCTCCACGTCGTCGCCCGCTACGCGCCGCTGCCGCCGGTCACGCGCGCCGCACTCCACCGCCGCCGCGGCGTCGGCGTCGGGCGGCGCGTCTTCATCGGCACCGAGGTGTTCATCGACGACGCCTCGCCCTCGTCGGTCACGATCGAGGACGACGTCACCGTCGCCGCCCAGGCGACCATCCTCGGCCACGCGTACTACCCGCGCCACTTCCACCGTCTGCTCGGCGACGAGGCGACGACCGAGCAGCGGCGGACGACGATCGGCCGTGGGGCCTTTCTCGGCCTGCGGAGCACGATCCTGCCCGGGGTGACGGTCGGGGAGTACGCGATCGTCGGCGCCGGCGCCGTCGTCGCGGAGGATGTCGCGCCGTACACGATGGTGGTCGGCGTTCCCGCCCGCGTCGTCCGCGAGTTCTCGGCCGAGGACATCGACGCCTAGCTCACGGCCGGTAGCAGGTACTGCACGTCTTCGTAACGGCCGCTTGCGGCGCTTTCATGCGGACGAACGCGGGTCGCCGGCATTCGCCGGCACGATTTCGTGACGGTACCTGCTACCGGCCTCGGGGCTCTATGCCGCTCCGTCCGCGGCGGTCAAGCCGGGCGGCCGGGCGCTCTTGGCCGCATAGAGCGAGTGGTCGGCGCGCTCGAAGAGGCTCGTCCCGTCGTCCTGCGCCTGCAGCTCGGCGAGACCGGCCGAGATCCCGACCCGCCCGGCGTGGGGGAGCGGCCTCGCCGCGAACGCCTGCCTCATCCGTGCGGCGAGCAGCTGCAGCTCGTCGAGCCCCGACTCCGGGGCGATCACCGCGAACTCGTCGCCGCCGATCCGGCACGCGATGTCGGCGGCGCGGACGACCTCCCGGATCCTTTCCGCCGCCTCCGCGAGCACGGCGTCGCCCGCGAGGTGCCCGATCCGGTCGTTGATCGCCTTGAAGCCGTCGACGTCGGCGACCAGGAGGGCGAGCCGGCGCCCGTAGCGCTGTGCCCGCGCGATCTCGCGCGCGAGCGTCTCGTGGAAGTAACGCCGGTTGTGGAGCCCGGTCAGCGCATCGAGGTCGGCGAGCTGGCGCGCCTCGCGGAAGCGGCGGGCGTTCTCGATCGCGGGCGCCGCCCGCTCGGCGAGCTCCGCGAGCCGGTCGACGTCCTCGGCGGCGAAGCGGGCGCCCGCCTCCCGCGTGTACGCCCCCAGCCAGCCGATCGGGGAGGCCCCGTTGGCGAGCGGCAGGACGAGCCCCGCCGTCACGGCGTGGACGGCGTATTCGCCGGCGGTCTGGTGATACGTCAGCTCGACTGCTCGTGCCGGCTGGCGGTCGGGCGGGCCGCCGAGCGCCTGCGCGTCGGGTTCCTCGCCCTCGAAGCCGAGCGACGCGGTCACCTGGTTTCCCCCGGCGCCGTCCACACGCACGAGCGCCGCGTCGACCTGCGGCAGCGAGAGCGCCGCCTCGAGCGTCCGCGCGAGGACGTCGTCGAGGTCGATCGAGCCTGCGATATCTCCCAGGAAGCGGTTGCGGCGCGCTTCGGACTCGGCTCGCCCGACGGCGTCGTTGAGCTCCTGCGCGAGCTCGTTCATCCGCGCCTCGAGGGTCCGCACCACCTCGGCCACGCGCGCGTCGGCCCGGCGCGCCGAGCGCCGGTTAGCGAACCCGAGCACGAAAAGGATCGCGGCGACGGCGACGCCGAGAGCGACGGAGAGCGCGAGTTCGAGGTGGTTCATCGGGGCCGAGCAGACTGTAAACGGGCGGCGGGGCACAGGCCACGCCCGTGAGTCGGGGTTTTTCGGCTCCGCCAGCCGGTTTGCGGTGCCCGCCGGGCTTCGCTACCATGCCGCGGGCGGTTGGCAGGGGCAACGACCCCGGCCGGCCGTTTCTTTTCGACTGCTCCAAGAGGAAGACCAAGACTCATGCCCACTGTGAACCAGCTCGTCCGGAAAGGCCGCAAGGCTCCGAAGGCGAAGACGAAGACGCCCGCGCTCGCCGGCTCGCCGCAGAAGCGCGGCGTCTGCACGCGCGTCATGACGCAGACGCCGAAGAAGCCGAACTCGGCGCTGCGGAAGGTCGCGCGCGTCCGGCTCACGAACGGGGCGGAGGTCGGCGCCTACATTCCGGGCGAGGGGCACAACCTCCAGGAGCACTCCGTCGTGCTCGTGCGCGGCGGCCGCGTGAAGGACCTGCCGGGCTACCGGTACAAGGTCATCCGCGCGGCGCTCGACACGGGCGGCGTCGCCGATCGCAAGCAGGCGCGTTCGAAGTACGGCGCGAAGCGGGGTGGCTGATGCCGCGCCGTGCCGAGATCCAGGCGCGTCCGGTCGAGCCCGACTCCGTGTACAGCTCGCCGCTCGTCACGCAGGTGATCAACAAGGTGATGCTCGACGGCAAGAAGTCGATCGCCGAGCAGATCGTCTACGAGGCGCTCGAGAGCGTCGGGACGAAGACCGGCCGCCCGCCGGTCGAGGTGCTCGAGCAGGCCGTGAAGACGGTCACCCCGGTGCTGGAGGTGCGCGGCCGCCGCGTCGGCGGCGCGAACTACCAGGTGCCGGTCGAGGTGCCGCAGCGGCGCGCCAGGACGCTCGCCGTACGCTGGCTCGTCCAGTACGCGCGCGAGCGGCGCGAGAAGGGCATGCCCGACAAGCTGGCCAACGAGATCATGGACGCCCTGAACCAGCAGGGCGGGGCGTTCAAGCGGAAGGACGACGTCTACCGGATGGCGCAGGCGAACAAGGCATTTGCGCACTACCGCTGGTAGACGACAGAGAGGGAGATTTGAGCACCAAGGCAACAGAGACGGCAGTCGCGCTCGACCGCGTCCGGAACATCGGGATCATGGCCCACATCGACGCGGGCAAGACGACGACGACCGAGCGGATCCTCTTCTACACCGGGATCAACTACAAGATCGGCGAGGTGCACGAGGGCGCCGCGACGATGGACTGGATGGCCCAGGAGCAGGAGCGGGGCATCACGATCACGTCCGCCGCGACGACGGCGTTCTGGCGCGACCATCGCGTCAACATCATCGATACGCCCGGGCACGTGGACTTCACGGCCGAGGTCGAACGCAGCCTGCGCGTGCTCGACGGCGCGGTCGCCGTCTTCGACGCGGTCGCGGGCGTCCAGCCGCAGTCCGAGACGGTGTGGCGGCAGGCCGATAAGTACAAGGTGCCGCGGATCGCGTTCATCAACAAGATGGACCGCACCGGCGCGAACTTCTTCGCCGCCGTGCAGTCGATGCGCGACCGGCTCGGCGCGAACCCGGTGCCCGTCCAGATCCCGGTCGGCGCCGAGGACGCCTTCGCGGGTGTCGTCGACCTCGTCGAGATGCAGGCTGTGATCTACAAGGACGAGCTCGGGAAGGAGTTCGACCTCGTCGAGATCCCGGCCGAGCTCTCCGAGCAGGCGCACGAGTACCACCACCAGCTGATCGACGCGATCTCGCACTTCGACGACGAGGTGCTCGAGGCGTACATCGAGGACGAGTCCTCGGTCACGCCGGAGATGATCCGCCGCGCCGTCCGCGCCGGCACGCTCGCCGACGAGATCACGCCGGTGCTGCTCGGCTCCGCGTTCAAGAACAAGGGCGTTCAGCCGCTGCTCGACGCGGTCGTCGACTACCTGCCCAGCCCGCTCGACGTGCCGCCCGTGCACGGGGTCGACCCCAAGGACGGCTCTGACGAGGAGCGGCCGGCCGACCCGAAGGCGCCGTTCTCGGCCCTCGCGTTCAAGGTGATGTCCGACCCGTACGTCGGCAAGCTGACGTACTTCCGCGTCTACTCCGGCACGCTCAAGGCCGGCGACCGCGTCCTCAACACGACGACGGGCAAGACCGAGCGCATCGGGCGCATCCTCCAGATGCACGCGAACCACCGCGAGGAGCGGGACGAGATCATGGCCGGCGAGATCGCGGCCGGCGTCGGCCTCAAGGCGACGACGACCGGCGACACGCTCGCCGCCGACGGCGCGCCGATCGTGCTCGAGTCGATCACCTTCCGCGAGCCTGTCATCTCGGTCGCCGTCGAGCCGAAGTCGAAGGTCGACCAGGACAAGCTCACGGCCGGTCTCGCACGACTCGTCGAGGAGGATCCGACCTTCCGCGTCCAGACCGACGAGGAGACGGGGCAGACGCTCATCTCCGGGATGGGCGAGCTGCACCTCGAGATCTTCGTCGATCGCCTGAAGCGGGAGTTCAACGTCGACGCGAACGTCGGGCGGCCGCAGGTCGCCTACCGCGAGACCGTCTCGAAGCCGGCCGCGCGCGTCCAGGGCAAGTTCGTCCGGCAGACGGGCGGCTCGGGCCAGTACGGCGACGTGGTGATCAACCTCTACCCGCAGCCGCCGGGCGCGGGCTACGAGTTCGTCGACAAGATCGTCGGCGGCAAGATCCCGAAGGAGTACATCCCGGCCGTCGACGCCGGAATCCGGGAGGCGATGGGCTCGGGCATCCTCGCCGGCTATCCGGTCGTGGACGTCAAGGTCGAGCTCGTCGAGGGGTCGTACCACGAGGTCGACTCGAGCGAGCGCGCGTTCAAGATCGCGGGCTCGATGGCCTTCAAGGAGGCGATGAAGCGGGCGAAGCCGAAGCTGCTCGAGCCCGTGATGGCGGTCGAGGTGACGACGCCGGAGGAGTACCTCGGCGACGTGATGGGTAACCTCAACAGCCGCCGCGGCCGCATCGAGTCGATGAACCCCCTGGGCAACGCCCAGGTCATCAAGGCGAGCGTCCCGCTGTCGGAGATGTTCGGGTACGCCACCGACCTGCGCTCGATGACGCAGGGTAGGGCCGATTTCACCATGCAGTTCGATCGCTACGAGGAAGTGCCTCAGTCGATCGCGAGCGAGATCATCGACGCTCAGGGCTAAGCGAGAAGAAGGAGACAGGGAGAGCCACCAATGGCCAAGCAGAAGTTCGAGCGGACGAAGCCGCACATCAACGTCGGCACGATCGGTCACATCGACCACGGCAAGACGACGCTGACCGCCGCGATCACGAAGGTGCTCGCCGATCAGGGCGGCAGCGGGCAGGTCTGGAAGTTCGAGGACATCGACAAGGCGCCGGAGGAGCGGCAGCGCGGCATCACGATCAACACCGCGCACGTCGAGTACGAGACGGCGAACCGCCACTACGCGCACGTCGACTGCCCCGGGCACGCCGACTACATCAAGAACATGATCACGGGCGCCGCCCAGATGGACGGCGCGATCCTCGTCGTCTCGGCGGCCGACGGGCCGATGCCGCAGACGCGGGAGCACATCCTGCTCGCCCGCCAGGTCGAGGTGCCGGCGATCGTCGTCGCGCTCAACAAGGCGGACATGGTCGACGATCCCGAGCTGCTCGAGCTCGTCGAGATAGAGGTCCGCGAGCTGCTCTCGAAGTACGAGTTCCCGGGCGACGACATCCCGGTCGTCCAGGTCTCGGCGCTCAAGGCGCTCGAGGGCGACGCGGAGTGGACGGCGAAGATCCTCGAGCTGATGGAGGCCGTCGACACGTACATCCCGGAGCCGACCCGGGACGTCGACAAGCCGTTCCTGATGCCGATCGAGGACGTCTTCACGATCACCGGCCGCGGCACCGTCGTGACCGGCCGGATCGAGCAGGGCCAGTGCAAGGTCGGCGACGAGATCGAGATCGTGGGCATCCACCCGGAAACCGAGAAGACGGTCGTCACCGGGCTCGAGATGTTCCAGAAGACGCTCGACTACGCACAGGCCGGCGACAACGCGGGCGCGCTGCTCCGCGGCGTCAAGCGCGAGGAGGTCGAGCGCGGCCAGGTGCTCGCCAAGCCGGGCTCGATCACGCCGCACACGCACTTCAAGGCCGAGGTCTACGTCCTCTCGAAGGAGGAGGGCGGCCGCCACACGCCGTTCTTCAACGGCTACCGGCCGCAGTTCTACTTCCGGACGACGGACGTCACCGGCTCGATCAAGCTGCCGGAAGGCCAGGAGATGGTCATGCCGGGCGACAACACGAACATGGAGATCGAGATGATCCAGCCGATCGCCATGGACCAGGGCCTCCGCTTCGCCATCCGCGAGGGTGGGCGGACGGTGGGCGCAGGCGTCGTCACCGAGATCATCAAGTAGGAAGGACGGGAGGCGCCGGTGCCACAGCAGAAGATCCGCATCCGCCTCAAGGGCTACGACCACCAGCAGGTGGACAAATCCGCGCGCGACATCGTGGACACGGCCCAGCGCACCGGCGCCACCATCACCGGCCCCGTGCCTCTGCCCACCGAGAAGAACGTCTACTGCGTGATCCGCGGGCCCTTCATCGACAAGGACTCGCGTGAGCACTTCGAGGTGCGCACGCACAAGCGGCTGATCGACATCCATTCGCCGACCCCGAAGACGGTCGACTCGCTCATGCGGCTCGACCTGCCGGCCGGCGTCGACATCGAGATCAAGCTGTGAGAGGCATCATCGGAAGGAAGCTCGGAATGACGCAGCTCTTCGACGAGGAGAGCGGCGTCGTGACCCCGGTCACCGTGATCGAGGCGGGCCCGTGCCCCGTCGTCGCCGTCCGCACGCCGGACGCCGACGGCTACGAAGCCGTCCAGCTCGCCTGGGAGCCGGTCGCCGAGCGCAAGCTCTCGAAGGCCGAGCGCGGCCACCTGGCGAAGGCCGGGGTCGACGGCGCCTACCGGCATCTCGTCGAGTTCCGCGGCCACTTCGCCGACGCCGTCCAGGGGGAAAGCGTCACGGTCGAGATCTTCCAGGCGGGCGACAAGGTCAAGGTCGCCGGCACGGGGATCGGCAAGGGCTTCCAGGGCACCGTGAAGCGGCACGGCTTCGGCCGCGGCCCGGTCACGCACGGATCGCACAACATCCGCAAGCCGGGCTCGATCGGCGCGTCGGCGACGCCGTCGCGCGTCTTCAAGGGCATCCGGATGGCCGGCCGGATGGGCGGCAAGCGCGTCACCCAGGTCGGGCTCACCATCCACTCGGTCGACCTCGAGCGCAACCTGCTACTCGTCAAGGGCGCCGTCCCGGGCCCGAAGAACGGGCTCGTCGAGATCAGGGAGGACGCGCGCTGATGGCGGCCCCGAAGGTACCCATGCTCGGCGGCTCGAAGAAGCAGGACGTCTCGCTCGACGAGGCCGTGTTCGGCGCGGAGATCAAGCCGCATCTCGTCCACGAGGCCGTGCGCGCGGAGCTGAACGCCGCGCGGCAGGGGACGCGCGCCGCGAAGAGCCGCGGGCTCGTCTCCGGCGGCCGCGCGAAGCCGTGGCGCCAGAAGGGCACCGGCCGCGCCCGCCAGGGCACGATCCGCGCGCCGCAATTCGCCGGCGGTGGCGTCGCCTTCCCGCCGAGCCCGCGCGACTTCTCGGTCAAGGTCAACCGCAAGGCGCTCCGCGCCGCGCTGCGGGCCGCGCTCAGCGACCATGCGACGGCGGGCACGCTCGGCGTGCTGGCCGGCGGCGCGTTCGCCGAGCCCTCGACGAAGCAGGCCGCGGGGATGCTGCAGGACTGGGGCGCGCAGGCGCCGACCCTCGTCGTCGCGACGGAGGACGAGACGGCGCTCATCAAGTCGTTCCGCAACCTCGACCGCGTCCTCGTCACCGTGCCCGCGGAGCTCGAGGTCGCCCAGGTCGTCTGGGCCCGCGCGCTCGTCGTCAGCGAGGCTGCGCTGCCTCTCGTGCAGGGCAGGTGCGCATGAGCCTTCATCCGGGCGAAGTCCTGATCTCGCCGGTCGTGAGCGAGAAGAGCTACGGCCAGATCGTCCAGAACCGCTACACGTTCAAGGTGCACTCCGACGCGCACAAGACGCAGGTCCGCCAGGCCGTCGAGCAGCTGTTCGACGTCAAGGTCGTGGCCGTCAACATCGTCAAGGTGCAGCCGAAGCCGAAGCGTCGCGGCACGTTCAAGGGCACGCGCCCCGGCTGGAAGAAGGCGATCGTCGAGCTCAAGCCCGGCGACACGATCGAGATCTTCCAGGGAGCACAGTTGTAATGCCCATCCGCCGCTACAAGCCCACGAGCGCCGGCCGCCGCTTCATGTCCGTCTCGACGTTCGAGGAGGTCACGCGCTCGGAGCCGGAGAAGAGCCTGCTCGCGCCGCTCTCGAAGAAGGGCGGGCGCAACGCGAACGGCCGCATCACGACCCGGCACCAGGGCGGCGGGCACAAGCGCCGCTTCCGCATGATCGACTTCAAGCGCCAGAAGGACGGCGTCCCGGCGAAGGTGGCCGCGATCGAGTACGACCCGAACCGGTCGGCGCGGATCGCGCTGCTCCACTACGCGGACGGCGCGAAGAGCTACATCCTCGCGCCCGCGCAGCTACGCGTCGGCGCGACCGTCGAGTCCGGGCCGGAAGCGGACATCCGCGTCGGCAACGCGCTCCCGCTCGAGAACATCCCGACGGGAACGCTCGTCCACAACGTCGAGCTCAAGCCCGGCCAGGGCGCGAAGATGGCGCGCTCGGCCGGCTCGGGGATCCAGCTCGTCGCGAAGGACGGCGGCCACGCCGTGCTACGGCTGCCGTCGGGCGAGATGCGCCGCGTCCCGCTCGCGTGCCGGGCGACGGTCGGCCAGGTCGGGAACGTCGATCACCAGAACATCACCGGCGGCAAGGCCGGGCGCAGCCGCTGGCGCGGCAAGCGGCCCGCCGTCCGCGGCTCGGCGATGAACCCGGTCGACCACCCGCACGGCGGCGGCGAGGGCAAGTCGAAGGGCGGCCGCCATCCGGTCACGCCCTGGGGCGTGCCGACGCTCGGCAAGCGCACGCGCCGCAAGCACAAGGAGTCGAACAAGCTGATCGTCCGCGGCCGCCGCCGCGGCAAGGAGGGCCGCCGCTAGATCAACGCTCGAACGTGCTGTGCACGTTCGAGCGGGGAGGCAGAACCATGAAGAACAAGGTCAATAGATGAGTCGCAGCAGCAAGAAGGGGCCGTTCGTGGAGGAGCGGCTGATGAGTCGGATCGAGGCGATGAACGCGTCGGGTCAGAAGAACATGATCCGCACCTGGTCACGCACCTCGACGATCTTCCCGGAGATGGTGGGGCACACGATCGCCGTCCACGACGGTCGCAAGCACGTGCCCGTGTTCATCTCCGAGCAGATGGTCGGGCACAAGCTCGGCGAGTTCGCGCCGACGCGGACGTTCCGCGGCCACGCCGGCGATCGCACCGCGAAGGTGAAGCGTTGACGGCAGTCGTCGAGCAGGAACGGCAGACGGTTCGCGCCCAGGCGAAGTGGGTGCACTCGAGCGCGCGCAAGGCGCGGCTCGTCACCGACCTGATCCGCGGGCGCAGCGTGCCCGAGGCGAGGACGATCCTCGCCTTCTCGAAGCGTGCGGTCGCGAAGGACGTCGAGAAGGTGCTGCGCTCGGCCGTCGCGAACGCCGAGTCCCGGCCCGACCTGCTCTGGCACGGCGACGACCTCGTCGTCGTCACGGCCGTCGCCGACGAGGGGCCGACACTGAAGCGCTGGCGTGCCCGCGCGCGCGGCCGCGTCGCCCGCATCCGCAAGCGCACCTGCCACATCACGATCGAGCTCGCGCAAGTGCCGAACGCGCCGGTGCGGGCCGCTTCGCCCGCTCCCGCACCGTCGCCCCCGCCGGCCGAGGAGCCAAAGCCAGAGGCGACGATCGAACCCGAACCCGACGAAGCAGAAGCAGAAGCCGAAGCAGAAGCCGAAGGGACTGACGAGAGCTAATGGGCCAGAAGATCCATCCGGGCGGGCTCCGCGTGGGCGTCATCCACGACTGGAAGTCCAACTGGTACACGGGCAAGAAGGAGTTCGCGGACTACATCCTCGAGGACGTCAAGATCCGCGAGCACATCTACGGCAAGCTCTCGCACGCGGGGCTGTCGGACATCCTGATCCGTAAGGACAAGCAGCGGATCACGGTCGACATCTACACCGCGCGCCCGGGCATCGTGATCGGCAAGTCGGGCGTCGAGGTCGACGCGCTGCGCCGCGAGCTGCACGCGCTCACCCAGAAGAACGTCCACATCAACATCAACGAGATCAAGCGCCCCGAGCTCGACGCGAAGCTCGTCGCGCAGTCGATCGCGGAGCAGCTCTCCAACCGCGTCGCCTTCCGGCGCGCGATGAAGCGCGCGCTCGCGTCGGCGATCCGCTCGGGCGCCGCCGGCGTGAAGATCCAGTGCTCGGGCCGCCTCGGCGGCGGCGAGATGAGCCGGCGCGAGACCTACAGCGAGGGCCGTGTCCCGCTGCACACGATCCGCGCCGATATCGACTACGGCTTCGTCGAGGCGCGCACGACCGCCGGCCGGATCGGCGTCAAGGTCTGGGTCAACAAGGGCGAGATCATGCCGGAGGGCTTCGAGGGCGGCGAAGGCACGCGGCTCGGCGACCAGGACACGCGGCGCCGCCGCGGCGGCGCGCTCGAGGGGCTCGGCGCGTCGCGCGAGAGCGGCCGCGGGCGCGGCCCCGACCGCGAGGGCCTCGGCCCCGTGCGGCAGCGGCGGCGCGGCCCGGGCGGCGGTCCGGGCGGCGGTCGCGGACGTGGCCGCGGACAGGGTTCCGGTGGGCCACGGCCGTCGGCCGGGCCGGGGCAGGGCGCACGTCCCGCCTCGGCGCGTCCCGGCGGACGCGACCGCGCGCGCGGCCAGGAGAATGCCGGGCAGCCGCCGTCGAACGAGGCGGTCGAGACTCCGGCTGTCGAGACTCCGCCGGTCGAGACTCCGCCGGTCGAGGCGACGCCGGCTCCCGAGGCTCCGGCGAGCGAGGCTCCGGCGAGCGAGGCTCCGCCCGGGGAGGCCGCTCCTGCCGAGGCTGCCCCCGCCGATGCGCAGGCCGTAGAGGAGAAGCCGAAGACCACGCGCGCGCGCAAGCCGAAGGGCGGTGAGAGCTGATGCTCATGCCGAAGAAGACGAAGTTCCGCAAGGTCCACCGCGGCCACCGGCGCGGCCCCTCGCGCGGCCAGACCGCCGTGCAGTTCGGCGACTACGGCCTGAAGGCGCTCGACGCGGGCTGGATCACGAACCGCCAGATCGAGGCGGCCCGGATCGCGATGACGCGCAAGATCAAGCGCGGCGGCAAGGTCTGGATCAACGTCTTCCCCGACAAGAGCTTCACGAAGAAGCCCGCGGAGACCCGCATGGGCTCCGGCAAGGGCTCTCCCGAGGGCTGGGTCGCGGTGATCAAGCCCGGACGCGTGATGTTCGAGCTCGCGGGCGTGCCGGAGCCGCTTGCGAAGGAGGCGCTCCGCCTCGCGGGACAGAAGCTGTCGGTCAAGACGAAGGTGGTCAAGCGGGAGGCTGAGCTCTTTGACTAGGGCATCGGAGCTGCGCGACCTGAGCGACGAGGAGCTGGAGCACCGGCTCGCGGAGCGGCGGCAGGAGTTGTTCAACCTGCGCTTCCAGTCGGTCACCGGCGCGCTCGAGAACTCGGCGCGCCTGAAGCTGGCGAAGCGCGAGATCGCGCGCATCCTCACGGTCGTGAACGAGCGCGAAGCGGAGAAGGCGAGTGTGAATGGCTGAGAACGAGAACGAGGAGATCGAGGAGACTCCGGTCGAGCCGGACGCCGAGGCGACCCCGGTAGCGGACGAGGCGCCGGCGGAAGCGACGGCCGAGGAGGCCGAGCCGTCCGCCGAGGAAGAGGCCGCCGCGGCAGGCGAAGAGCCCGCGCCGGCGGCGGAAGAGCCCGCCGCCGAGGAGCCTCCGGCCGCCGAGCCGAAGAGGAAGCGCAAGCGCGTCCCGCGCCGCCTGCGCCCGCAGAAGACGCGGCCGCGCCGGCCCGCCCCGAGCGGCGAGCGCAAGCCGATCGTCCGCGAGCCGAAACTCGAGCAGGCGCGCGGCCGGCGCCAGGAGCGCCGCGGCGTCGTCGTCTCGAGCGCGATGGACAAGACGATCGTCGTCAAGGTCGAGCTGATCGGCTCGCACCCGAAGTACAAGAAGGTGATCCGCCGCTCGGTGAAGTTCCATGCGCACGACGAGCAGAACTCGGCGAACGTCGGCGACATCGTGCGCATCGTCGAGACGCGTCCGGTCAGCGCGACGAAGCGCTGGCGGCTCGCCGAGGTCCTCGAGGCGGCCAAGTGATCCAGCAGGAGTCGCGTCTCAAGGTGGCCGACAACACCGGCGCCCGCGAGCTGCTCTGCATCCGCGTCGTCGGCGGTCACCACCGTCGCTACGCGCGCGTGGGCGACATCATCGTCGGCACCGTCAAGACGGCGACGCCGCAGGGTGCGGTGAAGAAGGGGGAGGTCGTCCGCGCGGTCGTCGTGCGGACGCGGAAGCCGTTCGGCCGCGACGACGGGACGACGATCGCGTTCGACGAGAACGCCGCCGTGATCATCGACGGCCAGCGCAATCCGCGCGGCACCCGCATCTTCGGGCCGGTCGCGCGCGAGCTGCGCGAGAAGAACTTCATGAAGATCGTCTCGCTCGCCCCGGAGGTGCTCTGAGATGTCACAGACGATGAAGGTCAAGAAGGGCGACATCGTGCACGTCCTCCGCGGCAAGGACGCCGGCAAGGAAGGCCGCGTCGTCGAGGCGCTCCCGCGCGAGCGCCGCGTCGTCGTCGAGAACATCAACGTCGTCAAGAAGCACCGGCGCCCCCGCCCGATCCAGAACACGACCGGGCTCGGCGGCCCGCAGATCATCCCGGGCGGCGTCGTCGACCTGCCGGCTTCGCTGCCGGTCTCGAACGTGATGGTCGTCTGCCCGGTCTGCGGCAAGCCGACCCGCGTCGGCACGGTCCTCAAGGAGATCAAGGACCGGCAGGTGCGCGTCCGAGTCTGCAAGCGCGAGGGCTGCGGCCAGGAGATCGACCGGTGAGCGCCACCGAGACGTACACGCCGCGCCTGAAGGAGCGCTACGAGCGCGAGATCCGCCCGCGCCTCAAGGACGAGCTCGGACTCGACTCGGTGATGCAGGTGCCGCGGGTCCAGAAGATCACGCTCAACATGGGCGTCGGCGAGGCCAAGACCGAGGCGAAGGCGCTCGACTCCGCGATCGACGAGCTGACGACGATCGCCGGCCAGCGCGCCCAGGTCCGGCGCGCGCGCAAGTCGATCGCGCAGTTCAAGGTGCGCGAGGGGATGCCCGTCGGGGCGAAGGTCACGCTGCGCGGCGCCCGGATGTACGAGTTCCTCGACCGGCTCGTCGCGATCGCGCTGCCGCGGATCCGCGACTTCCGCGGCCTGAGCCCGCGCTCGTTCGACGGCCGCGGCAACTACTCGCTCGGCATCCGCGAGCAGATCATCTTCCCGGAGATCAACTACGACGACATCCAGCAGGTTCGCGGCCTCGACGTGACGATCACGACCAGCGCCGAGAACGACGACCACGCCCTCGCGCTACTGCAGGCGCTCGGCCTGCCGTTCGGCGGCGACGGCGAAGGGAGGCAGTAGGCATGGCGAAGACGTCGCTCGTCGTGAAGCAGCGGCGACCCCAGAAGTTCAAGGTGCGCAACTACACGCGCTGCAACCGGTGCGGCCGCCCCCGCGCTGTCTTCCGCAAGTTCGGGCTCTGCCGGATCTGCCTGCGCGAGCTCGCGCACCAGGGCGCGATTCCCGGGATGACGAAGTCGAGCTGGTAGGAGAGAGACGGTGCTGACCGATCCGATCGCAGACATGCTCACCCGCATCCGCAACGCCAACAAGGCGCTGCACGAGCACGCGGAGATGCCGAGCTCGAGGATGAAGGTCGAGATCGCCCGCCTGCTCAAGGAGGAGGGCTACATCCGCGACTTCCATGTCGAGAAGGGAGACGCCTTCGATACCCTGGTCGTCGACCTCAAGTTCGGCCGCAACCGCGAACGGGTGATCTCGGGCCTGAAGCGCGTGTCGAAGCCGGGCCGCAGGGTCTACGCCCGGAAGGACCGGCTTCCGCGCGTGCTGGGCGGGATGGGAGTCGCGATCCTCTCCACGTCCTCGGGTCTCGTCACGAGCCGCACCGCGCAGGAGCGCGGCGTCGGCGGTGAGGTCGTGGCCTTCATCTGGTGAACGAATGAGCAGAATCGGCAAGGCACCCATCACCATCCCCGACGGCGTGACCGTCACGATCGAGCCTGCCCGCGTCGCGGTCGCCGGCCCGCTGGGCACGCTCCAGCAGCAGGTGCCGCAGCGGATGAAGATCGAGCAGGCGGACGGCCAGGTCGTCGTCACCCGCCCGACCGAGCGCGGCGAGGACCGGGCGCTCCACGGCCTGACGCGGACGCTCGTCGCGAACATGGTCGAGGGCGTCACGAAGGGCTTCGAGAAGCGGCTCGAGATCCAGGGCGTCGGCTACCGCGCCGCGCTGCACGGCGCCGACCTCGAGCTCAACGTCGGCTTCTCGCACCCGGTCGTCGTCAAGCCGCGCACCGGCATCACCTTCGAGGTGCCGGCGCCGACCGAGGTCGTCGTCAAGGGGACGGACAAGCAGATGGTCGGCCAGACCGCGGCCGAGATCCGCAAGGTTCGGCCGCCCGAGCCGTACAAGGGTAAGGGCATCCGCTACGAGGGCGAGTACGTCCGCAGGAAGGTGGGCAAGCGTGCCTAGCTTGACCGTGAGACAGGCCCGCGTGCGGCGCCACAAGCGCGTGCGCGCGAAGGTGCGCGGCACCGCCGAGCGGCCGCGCCTCGTCGTCTTCCGTTCCAATCGCGGCATCGAGGCCCAGCTCGTCGACGACGGCGGCGGGCGCACGCTCGCGTCCGCGTCGCATCTCGCGCTCGCGAAGTCGTTCAAGGGGGACAAGAGCGAGCAGGCGGCCGCGGTCGGGAAGGCGCTCGCCGCAGCCGCGAAGAAGGCCGGGGTCGAGACGTGCGTCTTCGATCGCGGCGGCTACCTCTACCACGGACGCGTGAAGGCGCTCGCCGACGGCGCCCGCGAAGGAGGCCTGACGTTTTGAGTGCGATCGAGTACACCGAGACGCGCGAGCTCAAGGAGCGCGTCGTCGAGATCAACCGCGTGGCCAAGGTCGTCAAGGGAGGCCGGCGCTTCTCGTTCACGGCGCTCGTCGTCGTCGGCGACGAGGTCGACCGCGTCGGCGTCGGCTACGGCAAGGCGCGCGAGGTGCCGCTCGCGATCACGAAGGCCGTCGAGGACGCGAAGAAGAACCTCTTCACCGTCCCGAAGCACGGCTCGACGATCACGCACGAGGTGCTCGGCAGGTTCGACGCGGCCAGGGTGCTGCTGCGCCCCGCTTCGGAGGGAACCGGCGTCATCGCCGGCGGCGGCGTGCGCGCGGTGCTCGAGCTCGGCGGCGTCCGCAACGTCCTCGCGAAGAGCCTCGGCACGACGAACCCGATCAACATGGCGAAGGCGACCGTCGTCGCGCTCCAGGAGCTGCGCCGGCCCGAGGACGTGGCGAAGATCCGCGGCAAGCGGATCAGCGAGGTGCTGCCGATCCCCGCGGTCGCGCCGGAGGCCGAGGAGGCGCCGGTCGAGGAGGCCGCCGCCGCCGTCGCTGCGGTCGTCGAGGAGCCGGCCGTGGTCGAGGAGCCGGCGGCTGAAGAGCCTGCACCCGAGCCGGAGCCGGAGCCGGTCGCCGAGGCTCCTGCCGAGCCCGAGCCCGCGGCAGAGGCGCCGGCCGAGGAGGCCAAGCCGAGACGACGCAGCATCCGCCGCAAGAAGGACGAGGGCTAGGTGGCCAAGCTCCGCATCACTCAGGTTCGGTCCCAGATCGGGCAGTCCGAGCGGCATCGCGGTACGCTGCGCGCGCTCGGGCTCGGTCGCATCGGCCGCAGCGCCGAGCACGAGGAGTCGCCGGCGCTCGCCGGGATGCTCCGCAAGGTCCGCCACCTCGTGAAGGTCGAGAACGACTGATGCCGGAGAAGCAGCTCTCGCTTTCCAATCTCCAGCCGGCCCAGCCGCGCGAGGATCGCAAGCGCATCGGCCGCGGGCTCGGCTCCGGCAAGGGCCGCTACGCCGGCCGCGGCGTCAAGGGCCAGAAGGCGCGCTCGGGCTCGCACAAGATGCGCGCCGGGTTCGAGGGCGGGCAGATGCCGATCTACATGCGGCTCGGCAAGCTGCGCGGCTCGACCTCCGCGGACGCGATGCCGATCGGCCCGTTCCGGACCTCCACCCAGCCGGTCAACGTCCGCGACCTCGACCGGTTCGAGGCCGGCGACGAGGTGACGCCCGAGACGCTCGTCGAGAAGCGCGTGATCAAGAACACGCGCACCGACGTGAAGCTGCTCGGCGTCGGGGAGGTGACGAAGAAGCTCACCGTCCGCGTCCATGCGATGTCCGCCTCCGCGCGGGAGAAGATCGAGGCGGCCGGAGGAACCGTCGAGCTGCTGCGCGAGCCGAAGGTCAAGAAGGCGCGGCATCGCAAGGCGAAGCCCGTCGCCGCCGAGGAGCCCGAGGCCGAGACGCCGGACAGCGACGAGGCGCCCGCCGAGGAGCCGGCCGCCGAGGCCGGGCAAGAGCCGGAGGACGAGGGCTAGGTGCTGTCCTGGCTCCTCAACGCGTGGCGCGTGCCCGAGCTGCGCCGGCGCATCCTCTTCACCGCCGTCGTCCTCGCCGTCTACCGCTTCGGCTCGTGGATTCCGGCGCCGGGCGTCAACCAGTCGGCGCTCACGCAGTTCTTCGGGGGCGCGGGCGGCAGCGGCGTCTTCGGGCTGCTCAACCTCTTCTCGGGGTCGGCGCTGTCGCGCTTCTCGCTCTTCGCGGTCGGCATCCAGGCCTACGTCACGGCCTCGATCATCCTCCAGGTCCTGACGGCCGTCGTGCCGTCGCTCGAGCGGCTGCAGAAGGAGGGCGAGGCCGGCTACGCGAAGATCACGCAGTACTCGCGCTACCTGACCGTCGTGCTCGCGGCTGCGCAGGCGACCGCCTACGCGTTCCTGTTCAAGCACTACAACGCGCTCCCGAACCTCAACCCCGGCCGGCTCATCATCATCGTGCTCACCCTCACCGCGGGCGCGACGCTGCTGATGTGGCTGGGCGAGCAGATCACAAAGCGCGGCATCGGCAACGGGATCTCGCTCCTCATCTTCGCGTCGATCCTCGCCTACGCCCCGACCGGGATCAGCTCGTGGATCAACGGCGGCACGACCGAGCGGCTGTTCTTCCCGCTCGTCGCCATCGCCGTCGTCGTCGCGGTCGTCTTCGTCCAGGAGGGGCAGCGGCGGATCCCGGTGCAGTACGCACGGCGGATGCTCGGGAACCGGCAGACGACCGGCGGCTCGACCTACATGCCGCTCGGCCTGCTGATGGCCGGCGTCATCCCCGTCATCTTCGCGATCGCTCCGCTCTCGGCGGCCCAGACGGTCGCGAGCTTCCGGCCCTCGTGGAGCGCCTGGCTGCAGACCAACTTCGGCTACACGAGCTGGAAGTACCTGCTCGCCCAGGCGGTCCTGATCGTCGTGTTCACGTACTTCTACACCTCGGTCGTCTTCAACCCGGTCGACCAGGCCGACAACCTGCGGAAGAACAACGGCTACATCCCCGGGATCCGGCCCGGCCCGCCGACGGCGGCCTACCTCGACCGCGTCCTGCAACGGCTGACGCTGCCCGGCTCGCTGTTCCTCGCTCTCGTCGCCGTCGCGCCGTCGCTCTTCATCTCGTACTTCCACTTCTCGCAGAACACGGCGCGCGCCCTCGGCGGCACGTCGGTGCTGATCGCGGTCGGCGTCGCGCTGCAGACGATGCGGCAGATGGAGTCGCAGATGATGATGCGCCACTACGAAGGGTTCCTGCGCTGAACATCTTGGTCCTCGGGCCCCAGGGGTCGGGGAAGGGCACGCAGGCGAAGCGGATCAAGGCGACGTACGGCATCCCGCACGTGGCCACCGGCGACATGATCCGCGAGATGAAGGAGCTCGACACGCCGCTGGGGCACGAGCTGAAGGAGGTCTACGACCGGGGCGACCTCGTCTCGGACGAGCTGATGATCCGGCTGATCCAGGACCGGCTCTCGCGCGGCGACACACTGGGCGGCTTCGTCCTCGACGGCTTCCCGCGCACGATGCCGCAGGCGGAGGCGCTCGACGAGCTCCTGCGGACGCTCGACCGCGCGCTCGACGTCGTCTTCGACTTCCAGGTGCCCGACCGCGGGGAGCTGCTCGCCCGCATGCGCAAGCGCGCGGAGGAGGAGGGCCGCGCCGACGACACGCCCGAGGCGATCGAGCGCCGGCTCGAGCTCTACGACCGCGAGACCGCGCCGCTCGTCGAGTACTACCGGACGCGACATGCGAACGTCGTCGGCATCCACGCCGACGGCACGGTCGACGAGGTGTTCCAGGAGCTCGAGCAGGCGCTCTCGTCGGCGGAGGGGCGCGAGTGATCGTCCGCAAGTCCCGGGCCGAGATCGACGGGATGGCGCGGGCCGGGGCGCTCGTCGCCGAGACGCTCGCGCTCGTCGCCGAGAGCCTCGAGCCCGGCGTGACGATGCGCGAGCTCGACCGGATCGCCGACGAGCACATCGCCGAGCGCGGCGGCTACCCGACCTCGAAGGGCTACAAGGGCTTTCCGGCCGCGCTCTGCCTCTCGCCGAACTCGATGGTTGTCCACGGGATCCCGAGCGACTATGCGGCGCAGGAGGGAGACCTCGTCTCGGCCGACCTCGGCGTGACCCTCGACGGGCTCGTCGCCGACAGCGCCGTCACGCTCCCGGTCGGGGAGATCGACCCCGAGGCGCAGCGGCTGCTCGACGTCTGCCAGCAGGCGCTCGCCGCCGGGATCGAGCAGGCGCGGATCGACAACCACGTCTCCGACATCTCGCACGCCGTGCAGGAGGTCGTCGAGGCTGCGGGCTTCTCGGTCATCCGCAGCCTCGTCGGCCACGGCGTCGGCCGCTCGTACCACGAGGACCCGCAGATCCCCAACTACGGCCCGCCCGGCCGCGGTCCGCTGCTGCAGGAGGGGATGACGCTCGCGATCGAGCCGATGATCACGGCCGGCGGCCCCGACGTCTACGTCCACGCCGACGAGTGGTCGATCTCGTCGGTCGACGAGTCGCTCGCCGCCCACTTCGAGCACACCGTCGCGATCACCTCGGACGGCCCCCGCGTGCTCACGCTGGCGGGAGCCCCTCTGCTACGATGACCTTCTTCCGCGCACGGCTCAGCCGTGCGCGTGCGCACGTCTGAGGCTGCACTGTTCACGAAAGGGATTTTGCCGACCAAGGAAGAGAAGATCGAGGTCGAAGGCGAGGTCGTCGAAGCGCTCCCGAGCACGATGTTCCGGGTACAGCTCGACGGGGGGCACTCGGTGCTCGCGACCATCTCCGGCAAGATGCGAAAGCACTACATCCGCATCCTCCCCGGCGACAAGGTCAAGGTCGAGCTCAGTCCCTACGACCTCAGTCGCGGCCGGATCACCTACCGGCACCGGTAAGGGAGCCCACGAATCTGATGAAAGTCCGTCCTTCCGTCAAGCCCATGTGCGAGCGCTGCCGCGTGATCAAGCGGCACGGTACGACCATGGTCATCTGCTCAAACCCCCGGCACAAGCAAAGGCAGGGCTGAGTCATCGCCAGAATCGCCGGCGTCAACCTTCCGAACCAGAAGCGGCTCGAGATCGGGCTGACGTACATCTACGGGATCGGGCAGCCGACCGCGCGCAAGGTCGCGGCCGAGCTCGGGCTCAATCCCGACACGAAGGTCAAGGACCTCACGGACGAAGAGGTCACGAAGCTCCGCAACTACATCGACTCGAACCTCGAGGTCGAGGGCGACCTGCGGCGCGACCGCCAGCAGGCGATCAAGCGGCTCTCCGAGATCGGCGCCTACCGCGGCATCCGGCACCGGCGCGGCCTGCCGGTGAACGGGCAGCGGACGAAGACGAACGCGCGGAGCCGCAAGGGCCCGAAGAAGACCGTCGGACGCGGAAAGAAGGCGAAGTAGCGTGCCGGGAACGAGAAGGCAGGCGGCCACTCGCGGCCGCACGCGCCGCCGCGTCCGCAAGAACATCGCGATCGGCCAGGCGCACATCAAGACGAGCTTTAACAACACGATCGTCGCCCTCACCGACCGCGAGGGGAACGTCATCGCCTGGGAGTCGGCCGGCTCGGCCGGCTTCAAGGGCTCCCGCAAGTCGACGCCGTTCGCCGCGCAGGTGACGGCCGACGCGGCCGCTCGCAAGGGGATGGAGCACGGCCTGCAGAAGGTCGAGGTCTTCGTCAAGGGCCCGGGCTCGGGACGCGAGACGGCGATCCGCTCGCTCCAGGCCGCCGGTCTCGAGATCCTGTCGGTGAGGGACGTGACGCCGCAGGCGCACAACGGCGTCCGGCCGCGCAAGCGGAGGCGTGTCTGATGGCTCGCGATCTCGGAGCCAAGTGCCGCGTCTGCCGCCGCGAGGGGATGAAGCTCTTCCTCAAGGGCGAGCGCTGCCTGACGGAGAAGTGCGCGATCGAGCGCCGCTCGTATCCGCCGGGCGAGCACGGCCGCGGCCGCATCAAGCAGAGCGAGTACCTCCTGCAGCTGCGCGAGAAGCAGAAGGCGCGCCGCTACTACGGCCTGCTCGAGAAGCAGTTCCGCACCTACTACGAGAAGGCGGCGAAGCGGTCCGGCGTCACCGGCGAGGAGCTCCTGCGGATGCTCGAGACGCGGCTCGACAACGTCGTCTACCGGCTCGGGTTCGCCGCGTCGCGGGCGCAGGCGCGCCAGCTCGTCCGGCACGGCCATTTCCACGTGAACGGCCGCCGCGTCAACATCCCGAGCTACCAGGTGCGCCCCAACGACGTCGTCACCGTCCCGCCGAGCTCGTCGGCGCAGCAGGTGATCCGCGACGCCACCGACCTCGTCTCGACGGTCGCCCCCTGGCTTCAGGCCGACCACGACGGGCTGACGGGCAAGGTGCTGAAGCAGCCCGAGCGCGGCGAGATCGACACGCCCGTCCAGGAATCGCTCATCGTCGAGCTCTACTCGAAGTAACGAAAGAGGGAACTTCTTTGGCGACAAGAGAAATGAACTTCCAGATCCCGAAGATCGTCCACGAGGAGGTGGACGAGCATCGCGGGGTCTTCGCGATCGAGCCGCTCGACCGCGGCTTCGGTCACACGTTCGGCAACTCGCTGCGGCGCGTGCTGCTCTCCTCGCTCGAGGGGGCGGCCGTCACCACCGTGAAGGTGGAAGGCACCGCGCACGAGTTCACGACCCTGCCCGGCGTCCGTGAGGACGTGACGGACATCATCCTCAACCTCAAGAACGTGATCTGCCGGCTGCACGGCGAGTCGCCCGAGGTCGAGGTGCACATCGCGAAGAAGGGGCCGGGGACGGTCACGGCCGCCGACATCGAGGCGCCGGCGGAGCTCGAGATCCTCAATCCGGAGCTCGAGATCGCGAACCTGTCGGACAAGGGCCGTCTCGAGATCACGCTCACGATCGGCCGCGGCCGCGGCTACGCTCCGGCGGAGCTGAACCGGGGGCCGCAGCACACGATCGGCGTGATCCCGATGGACTCGATCTTCTCCCCGGTGCGCCGTGTCGCATACCAGGTCGAGGCGGCGCGCGTCGGGCAGCGGACGGACTACGACAAGCTGTCGCTCGACATCACGACCGATGGCTCCGTCGACCCGAAGGACGCGCTCGCGGAGGCGGCCGAGATCCTCATCCGCCAGCTCGCCATCTTCACCGACCTCGACCGGATCGAGGGCTTCGGCGAGGCTGCGCCCGTCGAGGGCGGCGGCATCGGCCCCGAGGCGGCGCTCGCGCACGGGATGGAGAACTTCCCGATCGAGGAGCTCGAGCTCGGCGTCCGCTCGTACAACTGCCTGAAGCGGGTCGGGATCGAGACGATCGGCGACCTCGTGATGAAGACCGAGCAGGAGCTCGCCGCAATCCCGAACTTCGGCAAGAAGTCGATCGAGGAGGTGCGCGAGACGCTCGCGCAGCACAACCTCACGCTTCGCGGCGACAACGGCCTCGGCTCGATCGAATAGAAAGGGAGCGGGAGCGCCATGCGCCACGCGCGGACAGGCAAGAAGCTCGGACGCGACTCCTCGCACCGCAGGGCGCTCTACTCCAACCTCACGTGCTCGCTCATCGAGCACGGGCGGATCAGGACGACCGAGGCGAAGGCGAAGGCCGTCAAGCCGTACGCCGAGCAGATGATCACGCTCGGGCGCCGCGGCGACCTCCACGCGCGCCGGCAGGCGCTCGCGGAGCTCCGCTCGCAGGAGGTCGTCCACAAGCTGTTCTCGGACGTCGGCCCGCGGATGGCCGACCGTCCCGGCGGCTACTCGCGGATCGTCAAGCTCGGCCACCGTCCCGGCGATGCCGCCGAGATGGTCTACCTCGAGCTCGTCGACTTCGACCCGCTCGCCACGCGCTACTAGCCGCCGGGCGTCCCGAGGACGCTGCCCAGCCCGGCGCTGATGCCGGCGATGATCATCCCCGCGAAGGTGACGATGCCGAGCGCGCGGACGAAGGTGTCCTGGAAGAACTTCCAGCGGAAGTAGGCGAGCGTCAGGAGCTCGAAGCCGACGACCGCGATGGCGAAGAAGAGCGCGACGCGGTATTGGGAGATCAGGAAGGGCAGCGAGTGGAGGATGCCGCCGACGAACGTCCCGCCGCCGGTGATCAGGCCGCGCTTCCACGGGCTGCCACGGCCGGTGAGCTCGCCCGTGTCGGACAGCGCCTCCGAGAACCCCATCGAGATCGCGGCGCCGAGGGACGTCGCGAGGCCTGCGATGAACGCGTAGCGAGTGTCGTGCGAGGCGAGCACGACTGCGAAGATCGGTGCCAGCGTGGAGAGCGAGCCGTCGATCAGGCCGACCATCGCCGGCTGGACACGCTGGAGGAGGAAGGTGTGCTCGCTGCCCATTGGTATGTAGTATATCTGAAGTCGTGCAAACGACTAGAACATAAGGCAACCCTGACAAACTGCGTCAGGAGGGCCTGACTTGCGCCTCATGCTGACGCTCGAGTACGACGGCACGCCCTTCCGCGGCTGGGCGGCGCAGCCGGGGCTGCCCACGATCGAGGCGGCGCTTCGCGCGGCTCTCGCGGAGACCTTCGGCTCCGTCGCGAACCTCGCGGTCGCGGGCCGCACCGACACCGGCGTCCACGCGCTCGGCCAGGTGGTGACGGTCGACGTCGAGGGTGGACCGCCGCCGGAGCGCGCGGCAGCGGCCCTCAACCCGCGGCTGCCCGACGAGATCGCCATCGTCGTGGGGCGGGAGGTGCCCGCGAGCTTCCACGCACGCCACTCGGCCCGCGCGCGCAGCTACCGCTATCGCCTCTTCACGCGCGCGACGCCTTCGCCGTTCGAGGCCGGCCGAAGCTGGTGGCTGCCGCGTCCGCTCGACGGGGATGCGCTCGCCGCCGCGGCGACCTCGCTCGCGGGCGAGCACGACTTTCGCGCTTTCACGCCCACGCAAACGCAGCACGAGGTCTTCGTCCGCGTCGTCGAGCGAGCGGAGTGGATCCGCCGAGGCGATCACCTCGACTTCGAGATCACCGCCGACAGCTTCCTCCGCCACATGGTGCGGCGCCTCGTCGGGACGATGGTCGAGTCGCCCGCCGCGCTCCCACGCCTGCTCGACGGCCGCGCCCGCTCCGAGGCCGGCGCTACCGCCCCGCCCTGCGGTCTCTACCTCGTCTCGGTGGCCTACTGACGGAGGAGGAAGGTGGCGATCTCGCCGGCCGCGAGCTCGAGTCCGCCCGGCAGCGGCTCCTCCTCGTCGAGACGGAGTCGCGCCGCCGTGGCGCCGGCGAGGCCGAGGCGCTCGGGCGTCGCGTTCGGGTTGAACACGCGCAGGACGACGCCGCTGGCGTCCTCGGCGCCCTTGAGGCACGAGAAGACGAGGTCGCCCGAGAGCTGAAGCGACGCCTCGAACGGATCGCCGTGGAGCAGGTCGGTGCGGTAGTCCTGGCTCGCGCGGAGCAGCGCTGCGTTCGTGAGGCGGTCGCCGTCGAGACGGAGCGCGTACTCGAGGACGTGGCGGCCGCGACACTGCCCATCCGGCGTCGGGATCTCCGGGCCGGCCATGAGCCGTCGGGTCGGCAGCCCCGCCGGCCGCGAGATCGTCCCGACGCAGCGGAGGAGCGTCAGCCGCAGCCCGTCCGGCGAGGCTTCGTACTCGGGCAGCCCCTTCGCCAGCAGGACGAGCCGGCCGAGCGCGACCGCGCCGAGCGTGTGCGCCGTCGCCACGGGCGGTTCGACCCACTCCGCCCGGGGCGACGACGGCGCGAGCGGCCGCTCGACGACGGCGAACTGGCTCTCCGCGCGCACGACCTCGGCTCCGTCCTCCGAGCGGACGAGGAGGCGGAGCCGGTGGTCCTCCGACTCGTTCTCGACGATGCTGGTCAGCTCGCAGCGATCGAGGCCCGGAACGGCCCGGATCGTCGTCTCGATCCGGACGCCGGGCAGCTCGTGCTCGAGCACGAGCCCCTGGTCGGTGCCGCGGGAGGAGACGAGCCCGGCCGTGCGCACGGCCCCGCCGGGACAGAAGGTGTAGAGGTCGCCGACGTCCGGCTCGTCCTCGAAGGCGAGCCGCTCCGCGATCGCCTCGGCGTCGAGCGCCGGCTCCGCCGCGACCAGCGGCTCCACGCGGCGCCCGCAGAAGCCGTCGAGCTCGACGAGCTGGTGGCCGACGAGCCTCCGCCGCCGGCAGGGCAGCGTGTTGACGAGTGCGCCCCCGACGCCGAGTGCGTGCCGCTCGACGAGATCGAGCGTCCGGTCGAGCTGCTCGTAGCGGACGAGCATGTCGCGGTGCACCTCGTCGCACGAGCAGCCGCAGATCGAGTCGTGGGGGTGGTTACGCAGCAGGTCGCGCCAGGCGAGACGCAGGTCGCCGGCCGGAAACGGCTCCTCCGCTCGCAGCGCGCGCAGCGCCGCCGCCGTCTCGATGGAGAGCAGCCTCCGCTCTGCACGCTCGTTCGCCTGCTTCAGGTAGATGCGGGCCGAGTTCACGCCGCGCAGGACGTTCTGCAGCCTGCTGCCCACGAGCTCGCCCTCGTGGACGGGCAGCCCTTCGGGTTCGGGGGCGTGATCGGCGAAGCGCCCGATCCGGAACTCGGTGGCGAACGTGCGCTCGAGCCCACCGCAGAGCTTCGGCAGCACCGGCTCGATCGGCAGGTGGTCGGAGCCGTTGGCGAGGACGATCCTGTCCCGGCCCGCGCGCGCGAGCAGCTCGCCGAAGCGGGCGACGATCGCCTCGACCCGTTGTTCGGCGTCGCCGTACCACGTGAGCCGGGCGAAGTTGTCGTAGTGCGGCAGCAGCTGGCAGGCGACGACCTCGGCGGGGCCGGCCCGCCAGCGGAAGACGACGCCCACCTCGTCGAGCTCGTCGCCCAGCCCGCGCGAGAAGAGAAAGGTGCGGATGCCGAAGCCGGCGAGGATCTGGGGCAGCTGCGCCGGGTGCCCGAAGCTGTCGGGGTGGTACCCGGCCGCGCTCGGCTCGATGCCGAAGCGGCGGCAGACGCGCCGCCCGAGCAGGAGATTGCGGACGAGCGACTCCCCGCCGACGAGGATCTCGTCGGGGAGCACGTACGAGGGCCCCGCCTCGAGCCTGCCCGCAGCGAGCAGCGCGCGCAAGCGCTCCTCGTTCTCCGGCCGCACGTCGAGGTAGTCCTCGAGCACGATCGCCTGTCCGTCGAGCGTGAAGGATGCGAACGACGGGTCGCGCTCGAGCGTGTCGAGCACCTCGTCCACGGTCGCTCCCAGGCGCAGCCGGAACTGCTCGAGCGGGAGGTACCACTCCCGGTCCCAGTGGGTGTGCGGGACGACGAGGTAGCGGAAGTCGGAGACCCCGGCCACGCGAGGGACCCTAGTGGCACGCCGATACGATCGGCCTCGTGCGCTTCCCGGTCGTCCTCTTCGATCTCGACGGCACGGTCGTCGACTCCGGCGCGATCATCCTCGCCTCGATGCGGCACGCGACTCGCGAGGTGCTCGGCCGGGAGTACTCGGACGCCGAGTTGCTGCAGGCGGTCGGCGGGCCGGGCCTCGAGGCGCAGATGCACGCGCTCGCACCCGAGCACGTCGACCGGCTCGTCAGCGTCTACCGCGCTCACAACGAGCCGCTCCACGACGAGCTCGAAGCCTGCGCCGGGATGGAGGACGTCCTCGTCCGGCTGCGCGACGAGAGCCGCAGGCTCGGCATCGTCACCGCGAAGCGCCGCGCGACGGTCGAGCTCGCGTTCGAGAGCGTCCCGCTCGGCCACCTCTTCGGCACGATCGTCGGCGGCGACGAGACGGAACGCCACAAGCCGGACCCGGAGCCGCTGCTCCTCGCCGCCAGGCGCCTCGGAGCCGATCCGGCCGAGACGGCGTACGTCGGCGACTCGCCTTTCGACGTCAGGGCCGCGAAGGCGGCCGGGATGTACGCGGTCGCGGTCACCTGGGGCCGCATTCACGACCGGGCCCGCCTCGAGGCGGAGGAGCCGGACGCGATCGTCGACACGGCGGAGGAGCTCCTTGAGCGTCTCTAGCATCGAGGCGCGCGCCGCCGAGCTCCGCGAGCTGCTCAATCGCTGGTCGTACGAGTACCACGTCCTCGACGACCCGTCGGTCACCGACGCGGAGTACGACCGGCACTACGACGAGCTCGTCGCGCTCGAGACGGAGCGTCCGGAGCTGGTCGCGCCAGACTCGCCGACCCAGCGCGTGGGCGCGCCCGTCTCCGACCGCTTCCGGAAGGTGCGCCATCTCGAGCCGCTGGGCTCGCTCGAGAAGGTGACGACGGACGAGGCGGTTGCGAAGTGGGCGGACGACGTGCGCAAGCGGCTCGGAACGGACGAGCCGGTCGCGTTCGTCCTCGAGCCGAAGATCGACGGGCTCGCGATCAACCTCACGTACGAGGACGGCGTCTTCGTCCGCGGCGCGACTCGCGGCGACGGCGTGCAGGGAGAGGACGTGACGCCGAACCTCCGCACGATCCCGGCGATCCCGCTGCGGATGCAGGGCGCCGCGCCGGCGGGCACGGTCGAGGTGCGCGGCGAGGTCTACATGCCGCTGTCCGGCTTCCGCGAGCTGAACGAGCGGCTCGCCGGCACGAAGCAGAAGCTCGCCCCGAACCCGCGCAACGCCGCCGCCGGATCGCTGCGCCAGAAGGACTCCTCGATCACGGCTTCGCGGCCGCTCTCGATGTGGGCGTACGGGATCGGCGCGTCGCCCGAGCTCGGCCTCGAGACCCACTGGCAGGAGCTCGAGTGGCTCGCCGAGCACGGCTTCCCCACGAACCCGTTCGCCGAGCGGCTCGAGTCGGTCGAGGAGGTCGCGCGCCGCTCGCTGGAGTGGGAGCGGAAGCGGACCGAGCTCGACTACGAGATCGACGGGATCGTGATCAAGGTCGACTCGCTCGACCAGCAGCGGCGGCTCGGTGCGCTCCACCAGCGGCCGCGCTGGGCGCGCGCGTTCAAGTGGGCGCCGATGACGGCGCAGACGAGGCTCGTGAAGATTCACATCCGCGTCGGCCGCACGGGCGCGCTCAATCCCTGGGCCCAGCTCGAGCCGGTCGAGGTCGGGGGCGTCACCGTCAAGCAGGCGACGCTCCACAACGAGGAGGACATCAACCGCAAGCAGATCCGCGAGGGCGACGACGTGATCGTCCAGCGCGCCGGCGACGTGATCCCGCAGGTCGTCGGCCCTGCCGGCGCTCACCGGCGCGGAACCAAGGAGTTCCGGATGCCGACCCACTGCCCGGTCTGCGGGACGAAGGTCGTCAAGGCCGAGGGCGAGGCCGTGCACCGCTGCCCGAATCGCGCCTGTCCGTCGCGCGGGCTCGAGACGCTGATCGACTGGGTCTACGGCCCGGCCGACATCGAGGGCGTCGGCGAGCAGACGATCCGGACGCTCTGGGAGAAGGGCCTCGTCCGTTCGCTTCCCGGTCTCTACCGGCTGACGAAGGAGCAGCTGCTCGAGCTCGACGGCTTCGCCGAGATCTCGGCCACGAACGCGATCGAGCAGATCGAGGCGTCGCGGGTGCGCGTCCCCTTCTCCCGTGTGCTGCTCGGGCTGAACATCGCCGGCATCGGCTGGGTGCTCGCACAGAACCTCGCGCGCCACTTCGGGACGATCGACCGCCTCATGGCCGCGGCGCCGGAGGAGATCGCGGAGGTCGACGGCTTCGGCCCCGATCGCGCCGAGGTGGTCGCGGAGTGGTTCGCCGACGACGAGAACCGGGCGCTCGTCGCAGAGCTGCGCGCCCTTGGGCTTCGCTTCGAGCTGAGCGACGAGGAGCGTCCGAAGGAGGGGCCGCTGACCGGCCGGACGTACGTGATCACCGGCACGCTCGAGCGCTTCAGCCGCGACGAGGCGAAGGAGCGCCTCGAGGCGCTCGGGGCGAAGGTGACCGACTCCGTGTCGGCGAAGACGACCGGCCTCGTCGCCGGCGAGGAGCCGGGCGCGTCGAAGCTCGGCAAGGCGCAGATGGCCGGCGTCCCGATCCTCGCAGAGGCCGACCTGCTCGAGCTGCTCGGCGGCTAGGAGGCTGGTCGGAGCTACCCCCGCGAGCTGCGCGCGAGCACCTGCGCGAACCGGTCCTGCGACGCCTCGGCCGCCGTCACCGAGACCGGGTTCCCGTTCTCGACGATCGAGAAGACGTAGCGGTCGCCGACGAAGCCCGAGAGCGCCGACGCGTTGTCCGTCGTGCCGGTCTTGGCGCGCACGAAGCCATGCGCCGGTCCGCTCAGCATCCTGTGCTCGAGGGTGCCGGTGCTGCCGGCGACGGGCAGCGCGCTGAGGAGGTCGGGCCCGACGTCCGGGTCGAGCCTCATCGTCCGCAGCAGCGCGGCGAGTGCGGCCGGTGTCCAGCGGTCGTCGAGCGAGAGGCCCGAGCCGTCGACCATCCGCACCCCCGTGAGCGGGATTCTCGCCGCGCGCAGCAGGCCGCGCGTCACGCGCAGCCCGGCCGCGGTGGAGCCGCCGCTGCCCGCGACGGCGCCGACCTCCTTCACCAGCATCTCGGCGGTGAAGTTGTCGCTGTTGCGGTCCATGAAGCGGACGAGCGCCGCGACGCGGGGAGACTGGACCTCGGCGAGCGGCAAGGCGTCGGCGGCTGCGACTCCGAGCACGGCTCCTCCGCGTACGGCGACGCCGGCGTGGGCGAGGTCTGCGCGGAACAGCTGCGTCGCCCACAGCGCCGGCGCCGGCGTCTCGGCGCGTCCTGTCCAGCCGCGGTCGACGATCAGCGCGGAGAGCGCGGGCGACTCGTTGAGGAAGAACTCGTGCTTCCAGCCCACGCCCATGCGGCGCTTGTCGAACCAGCTCTCGTCGCCGACGACGCGGCCGGTGACGCGCCGGATCCCGTCTGCAGCGACCTGCCGTGCGAGGGACCGCACCTGCGGCACGGAGAGGTCGGGGTCGCCGTAGCCCTTGAGCACGAGGTCGCCCTCCCAGGTCGCCCCGCTCAGGGTTCCGTCTCCGAGCACGTCGGTCTCGATCCGGAAGTCCGGGCCGAGCGCGGTCAGCGCCGCGTAGGTCGTCGCGAGCTTCTCGTTCGAGGCCGGCAGGAGGGGCAGGTGCGCATTGTGGGCATAGAGCGTCCGCCCGCTCCGGAGGTCCAGGACGACGGCGCCCGTGCGCGCCGGGCTGACCTGGGCGTCGTGGAGCGCGCGGGCGAGCTGCGCGGGGAGCGAGACGGTGCGCTCGGCCTGCGCCGCCGGCGCCGCGACGAGGGCGAGTAGGACCGCGCTGACGAGACGAAGGCGGAAACGCAAGGCTTTCCATTTTTCAAGCAATTAGCCAAACGTCAACCCCGATGGGACGCCCGGCGGCGGAAGATGGGCCGCGAGACCCATTCCGTCGGTCGCGGGCCCGCCCGATAATCCTGAGCCGATGCCGCTGCACGAGGAGATCGCGGAGCTGCTCAGCCTGCCCGAGGACGGCCGGGGGGCGCCGACGCTCGCCACGCTCGAGTCGACGCTGACCGACGGCTATGCGCAGGCGCTGGCGCTCGAGGCCGAGCGCTGGCGCATCGAGCAGCGCCTCGGCGAGGTGGCGCGCGCCGCGCGCGCGCCGGGCAGCGCGCACGAGCTCGAGAGCCTGTCGCAACGGCTGACTCATGCGGACGGCGAGCTCGCCCGCCTGCGCGCGCTGCTCGGGTCGCTGCAGGAACGCGCACGCGCTCGCCGCGACGCACGCCGCCGCTAGACGATCCCCGATCGGACCGCGTAGACGGCGGCCTGGATGCGATTGTCGATCTGGAGCTTCATCAGGATGTTCGAGATGTGGTTCTTCACCGTCTTCGGGCTGATGTGCAGTTCGGCGGCGATGACCGCGTTGTCCTTGCCGTTCGCGATCAGCTTCAGAACCTCGATCTCGCGCTCCGACAGCTCGGCGCGGATCATCCGCTCGATCTCGGGCTGCGCGCTCGTGGCGCGGATCTGCTGCAGCACCTTCGCCGCGATGTGCGGGGAGATGAGCGACTCGCCGCGCGCCGCCGAGCGAATTCCGGCGACGAGATCCTGGATCGACGCATCCTTGAGGAGGTAGCCGCAGGCGCCGGCGAGGATCGCGTCGATCACGTCGTTGTCCTCGTCGGAGATCGTCAGCATGACGACGCGGGTGAGCGGCGACACCTCGGCGATGTGCCGGGTCGCCTCGACGCCGCCCATGCCCGGCATGTTGAGGTCCATCACGACGACATCCGGCGTCAGGTCGCGCACGTGCGCGACGGCCTCGGCGCCGCTCGCCGCCTCGCCGATCACCTCGAGCCCCTGCTCCTCGAGCAGGTTGCGGAGACCCGTCCGGAACAGATCGTGGTCGTCGACGAGCAGCACGCGGAGCGCGTCGGGCGTCTGGGCGAGCTCTGTCACGGCCGGATCAACCCCCCTTCAGGGGCGTCAGTCTAGAGGCTCTCAGAAGATCGTGATCGTGACCGTGCGGCGGCCCCACTGCATGCACTTCGCGTAGGGCATCCAGAGATCGATGATCGATCCCTTGATCCCGCCGCCGACATCGGCGGCGACGCCGTTGCCGTAGCCGGGCACGTAGAGCTTCGACCCGAGCGGGATGACACGGGGATCGACGGCCACGACGCCCCAGCCCACCGGCATTCCCGTCGCCGTCCGGCCGGGGAGGTCGTAGCAGGTGGCGCTCACGACGAGCTTCCGGCCGCCGGTCGGCGGGCTCGGGTCGCCGCCGCCGACTGCGCCGCCCTGGGTCTGCGGCGGCTGCTGCGGCTGCAGCGTCTGTGACTTCTGCTGGATGCGCTGCGCCTGCGAGACGAGCGCGTCGACCTGCGAGCGTCGCAGGCGCCCCTCGCCGCGCAAGCGGCCGATGTACGCGAGCCGGCTGCCGCGTGTCTGCTCGAGCGACTGCTCGGCGGCCTGCGCCGACTGGAGCGCGCGCGAGAGACGCAGCTGCTCGCGTCCGAGCCTCGTCCGAGCATGGCGGAGCCGTAGCCGTGCGTCGATCGCGGTGGCGAGCAGCGATCGATTCTGCTCCGCGATGTGCGTGAGCGCGTCCAGGCGGCTGACGGCGTCCGAGAGAGACGTCGCGCCGAGCATCACCGCCAGCGGGTCGACGGTCCCCTGCTCGTACAGACCGCGCAGGTGGACGGCGAGATCCTGCTGCGAGGCCGTCAGGGTCGCGCGGTCGGCGCCCAGCTCCATTCGCAGCGTCGCTCGTTGCAGTCGCAGGCGCGCCGCGCTGGCGGCGAGCCCGCTCACGCGGACGCGCGCCGCCTGAAGATGGGCGTCGAGCGAGTACAGGTCGAGCAGGGCGAGGTGTGCCCGGTTGTCGAGGCGCTGGGCGGCGACGACGAGCCGGTGCTGCCGCTGGCGGGAAGGCGTGGCGGCCTGCGCGATCGCCGCCGCGGCGAGGCAGACCAGCGCGGCGACGGCTGCGAGCTGCGCCGTCCGATGAGTCCTCGGCCGGGGCACGACGCGGGACCGTACCACGGTGCCGAAGAGTTTGTGCCGGCCCTTCCAAACCTGTCGCCACGAGCGATTGGGGCAAAGTGCAGGATTTTTGCCACCGGTTCCCGGTTGCGGGCATCCGTCGCGGCTGTTACCGTCCAGGACTTGTGACGGGCGGGAGGACGTCATGCGCGCGCTGAGGCGGCCTGTACTGCTGTCGGCGTTCGCCACCGGAGCCTTGCTTTTGGCGGCGTCGGCGGCGCGAGCCGGCGATTCGCTGGGCGCGAAGCGCTCCGAGGCGCAGCACGTTCTCGTCGAGCTGCAGCAGCTCGACGCCAACGCGCAACGCGCGAGCAGCCAGTACCACGAGGCGACGGAGCAGCTCCACCGCCTCGACGGCCAGCTCGCGCTCAACCGCGAGTCGCTGCACGTCGCGCGCGGGAACCTCGAGCTCGCCGAGCGGACGCTCGCGCAGCGGCTCGTCGCCATCTACAAGTCCCAGGACGCCCAGGCGACGCTCGCCGTCGTCCTCGGGGCGCGCAGCCTCGACGATCTCGTGTCGCGCATCGAGACGGTCGACTCGGTCTCGAAGCAGAACACGGCGATCATCCGCCAGGTCGTCACGTTCCAGCACGAGATCGTCCGGCGCCGCACCTTCCTCCGGCATGCTCGAGTCGAGCAGAGGCATCTCGTGTCGGTGCGCGCCGACTCGCTGCGGCGGGCGGACGGACAGCTCGCGGCCGAGCGGCACCTCTACGCGTCGGTCAAGTCCGAGATCCAGCAGCTCGAGGCAGAGCAGCAGGCGCAGGAGCTCGAGGCCGAGCGGCGGGCCCAGGCCTCGGTGAACGCGCAGACCGCGTTCCAGCGCCTCGGCACGTTCGGCGGCGTCGTCGGCGACAGCTCACTGCCGGGGGACCGCTACGCGAGCGTCGTCTCGATCGCGATGCAGTACCTCGGGGTCCCCTACGTCTGGGGCGGCGCCAGCCCGGCCGGCTTCGACTGCTCCGGCTTCGTCATGTACGTCTACGCCCAGGTCGGCGTGTCGCTCCCGCACTACACGGTTGCGCAGTGGGACTATCCGAACAGCGTCGCCGTCCCGGAGAGCGAGCTCGAGCCGGGCGACCTCGTCTTCTTCGACGGACTCGGGCACGTCGGCATCTACGTCGGCAACGGCGAGTTCATCCACGCGCCGCACACCGGCACGGTCGTCAGCATCAGCAGCCTCAGCGGCTGGTATGCGTCGACCTTCGCCGGGGCCCGCCGCATCACGGGCTGACGCCTTCAGCGGTAGAGGCCGTCGATCTCGGGCGCGAAGTGCTCCGCGATCACGCGGCGGCGGAGCTTCAGCGTCGGCGTCACCTCGCCCTCCTCGAGCGAGAAGTCGCGCGGAAGGACGACGAAACGCTTGATCTGCTCGGCTCGCGTCCGGTCGCGGTTGACGTCGCCGACGAGCTCCTCGGCGATCGCCGCGGGCTCGCGGCCGCTCGCTGCGACCTCGGCCTCGTCGAGCGTCAGGAGCGCCGCGACGTACGGCCGGCGGTCGCCCACGACGATCGCCTGCGAGACGAAGCGAGACGCCTTCAGCGCGTTCTCGAGATTCTGCGGCGCGATGTTCTTGCCGCCGGCGGTGATGATCAGATCCTTCTTGCGGTCGGTGATCCGGAGGAAGCCCTCCGCGTCGATCTCGCCGACGTCGCCCGTGCGGAACCAGCCGTCCTCGGCGAAGGCGGCAGCCGTCGCCTCGGGATCCTTGTAGTAGCCCGCGAAGACGGTGTCGCTGCGGACGAGGATCTCGCCGTCGTCGGCGATGCGGAGCTCGGTGCCGGAGACGGGCGGGCCCACGGTGCCGATGCGGAAGTCGTCGGGCTTGTTCACCGTGGTCGAGCTCGACGTCTCGCTGAGACCGTAGCCCTCGATCACGGGGACGCCGAGCGCGTGGAAGAACTCCATCACCTCCTCCGAGAGCGGGGCCGCGCCCGAGACGCCGAGGCGGAGGCGTCCGCCCAGCCGCGCTCGTACCTTCGCGAACACGAGCCGGTCGGCGAGGCGCTCCTCGAGCGCGAGCCAGGGCGGGACGCGCACGCCCGCTCGGCGGAGCCGTCCGGTTCGCGCGCCGACCGCGAGCGCCCACAATCCGATGCGGCGGCGCAGGCCGCCGGCGCGCTCGATCTCGCCGAGCGCGTTCGCGTGCACCTTCTCGTACACGCGCGGCACGGCCGGCAGCATCGTCGGCCGCACCTGCTCCAGCGCCTCCGGCACCCGCGCGACGTCCGCGACGAACGCGAGCGTCGTGTGGTGGTACGCCGCGGCCTGGTGCGCGAGGCGGCCGAAGCTGTGGGCGAGCGGCAGGAACAGGAGGACGACGTCGTCCGGCTCCCGCATGTGGTTCTCGACCCGGAGCGCGGCGGTCACGAGGTTGCGGTGCGTGAGCATGCAGCCCTTCGGCGGCCCGGTCGTCCCGGACGTGTAGATCAGCGTCCCGAGATCGTCCTCGTCGACCGGCTCCGGCTGCAGGTCGCCGGCGGCGCGGCCCTCCGCCTCGAGCTCGGGAAGCGCCTCGAACGAGACGATCTCCCGGAGCGCCGGGAGCGAGTCGCGGAGCGACTCGAGCTTCGATGCCTGCTCCTCGTCCTCCGCGAAGGCGAGCACCGCCTCCGAGTGGCCGAGGATGTACGCGCACTCGTGCGCGGAGCTCGTCGGGTAGAGGCCGACGACGATCGCGCCGACCGACATGATCGCCCAGTCGAGCAGCACCCACTCGAGCCGCGTGCGGGCAAGGACGGCGACCGCGTCCCCCTTCCGAACGCCGTGCGCCACGAGCGCGTGCACGAGGGCGTCCACCCGCTCCGCCGCCTCGTCCCACGGCACGGGCCGCCATCCGTCCGCCTGCTCCTCGAGGTACGCGGGGGTCGACGGCGCCTCCGCGACCGTCATCCGCCAGAGCTCGGCCGCAGTACGCCGCTCCATGCGTGAATCGTACGCAGGCAGGGAAGGCGATGAAAATCGAGAATTCGGCCGGTCCACAACTAGACTGAGCGAGCGTATGCGCACAATCTGGAACGGATCGATCAGCTTCGGACTCGTCAACATCCCGGTCGGGCTCGCCCTCGCGACCCAGCGGAACGACGTGTCCTTCCGCACGCTCCACCGCGAGTGCGGGACGCCGATCAAGCAGAAGCGCTGGTGCCCCGTGCACGAGCGCGACGTCGAGGCGGACGAGCTCGTCAAAGGCTGGGAGTTCGCAAAGGGCCAGTACGTGCTCGTCGAGGAGTCCGACCTCGAGGCCGTCGCGCTGCAGCGCTCGCAGGCGATCGAGATCCTCCGCTTCGTCAGGCTCGAGGACGTCGATCCCGTCTACTTCGACCGCACGTACTACCTCGCGCCGGCCGACGCCGAGGCGCAGCGGCGTCCGTACGTCCTCCTGCTCCGCGCGATGGAGGAGTCGGGGATGGCCGCGGTCGGCAAGTTCGTGCTCTGGGGCAAGGAGAACCTCTGCCTGATCCGCGCGCAGCAGGGCGCGCTCGCGCTCGAGACGCTCTTCTTCGCCGACGATGTCCGCTCGAAGGCGGAGATCGAGGAGGCCGTGGAGGCAACCGAGGTGAAGAAGTCCGAGCTCGAGCTCGCCGGTGAGGTGATCGCGAGCCTCGCCGGAGACTGGACGCCCGGCGACTTCGAGAACGAGTACCGCCGCGACCTCGCGAAGATGCTCGAGGCGAAGCTCGCCGGCGAGGAGATCGTCGCGCCCGAGCCGGCCGCCGAGACGCCGGTGATCGACCTGATGGAGGCGCTGCGGCAGAGCGTCGCCGACGTGCAGGACCGGCGGGCCGCGAAGGGCTCCTCGAACGGGAAAGGCGCCGCGAAGGGCGCCTCCCGATCTCGCAAGGCGCCCGCGCGCAAGAGCGCGTAGCGCCCTGCCGTTAGTGCTTCGGCACGCCTGCGCCGAGCGCTTCCAGCTGCACCTGGAAGAGGTACTTGTCGATCTTTCCCTGGTAGATCGGCACGCCCTCCTCCATGCAGACCCGGATCACCTCCTGCCGATCGAGACCGAGCTCCTTCGACAGTTCTTCGGGCGTGAGGTGATTCGCCATCGAGTCGGACTCCTTCCCTCCGGCACGAAAAAGCCCGTCGCGCGGAACGCGCTGACGGGCTAGACCGCACCCTCGCTTGTCATTTCGACGGGCATCACTCTGCCCGTCCCGTCGAAGCATCCATTGCACGAAGAATATGCCTCGGTGGTGACGGACGGCAAACACCGGCTCGAGGGATTCGAGGAGCGCGAGCTCGAGTGGCGCGGCGCGCGGCTTCGTTACGTGGTTGCCGGCGACGGCCCTCCGCTCATGCTCGTGCACGGGCTCGGCGGGACGATCGAGAACTGGCGGGGGCTCGCGCCCGCGCTCGCGCGCCGGCATCGGGTGCTCGTTCCCGACCTGCCCGGACACGGCCGCTCCGATCCGCTGCCCGAGACGCCCGACCTGGACGCCCTCGCCGAGGCGATGCTAGCCCTCGTCGCGCACGAGGAGGCGGCGCCCGCGGCCTGGATCGGGCATTCGCTCGGCGGTCTCGTCGCCCTGCGCAGCGCGGTGCAGCGACCGGACGCGGTGCGCGGGCTCGTGCTCGCCGCGGCCGCCGGGCCGAGCTCGACCTCCCGGTCGGCGGAGGCCGCCCTCACCCTGCTGGCGCTCGTCAAGCCGGGGAAGCTGATCGCGCCCTTCCGGCACTCGTGGTCACGGAGCCGCGCCGGCCGGCGTGCCGCGTTCGGCTGGTGGGGCGTGGCCGATCCCGGCGCGATGGAGCCGGAGCTTGCGGAGGCGTTCCTCGTCGGCCCCGCGTACCACCGGAACACGGCGCAGGCGGGCCGCGCGCTCCTTGCCTCCGATCCACGCGCCGACCTCGATCGAGTCGCATGCCCCACGCTCCTGCTCTGGGGCGCGAGCGACAACTGGGTGCCGCTCGCCGACGGCATGGAATACGCCCGGCGCCTGCGCGCACCGCTGCGCGCGATCGCCGGTTGCGGGCACCTCCTGATCGGCGAGCGGCCCGACGCCTGCCTCGCCGCGATCGACGAGTTCCTCGCTTCCTAGCCGGCAGCCAGGGGCGCCTCGAACGGGATCACGTCCCCGCCTTCGCCGTCGTCCTCGCGGCGCGGGCCGCCGCCGAGGAACTCGACCCGGCGCGCCACGACCTCGACCGCCGTCCGCCGCTTCCCCTCGTCCTCCCACGAGCGCGAGCGCAGGCGCCCGTCGATCGCGACCCGCTGTCCCTTGCCGAGATACTCGGCGCACAGCTCGGCCTGCCGGTCCCAGACCGAGACGCTCACGAAGTCGGCGCCGCCCTCGCGACTCGCGCGATCGACCGCCAGCAGGAAGCTCGCCACCTTCTTCTCCGGCCCGACCTCGCGCAGCTCGACGTCCGTCGCGAGGTTGCCGATCAGGGTCACGATGTTCATGCCGTCGACGCTAGCTCGGGAGGTGTGCCGAGAAAGTCGCTTGTTTGTAGGGAATTCCCGGCTTTGCGGCTATGCTCGGGGCGGTCTATGGGGCTCTTCTCGGGACTCACCGGCTTCGGTGGCCGCGACATGGCGGTGGACCTCGGCACGGCGAACACGCTCGTCTACGTGCGGGGCCGAGGCATCGTCCTCTCCGAGCCCTCGGTCGTTGCGATCGACCAGCGCTCGGGCGAGGTCCACGCGGTCGGCGTCGAGGCGAAGCGGATGCTCGGGCGCACGCCGGGGACGATCCAGGCGATCCGGCCGCTCAAGGACGGCGTGATCGCCGACTTCGACGTCACCGAGCAGATGCTGCGCCACTTCATCCAGAAGGTGCACCAGCACCGCTTCGCCCACCCGCGCGTCGTCGTCTGCGTCCCCTCCGGCGTCACGGGCGTCGAGAAGCGCGCGGTCGAGGAGGCGACGCTCTCGGCCGGCGCCCGCCAGGCCTACCTGATCGAGGAGCCGATGGCCGCGGCGATCGGCGCCGGGCTCCCCGTCGCCGAGCCGACCGGGAACATGATCGTCGACATCGGCGGCGGCACGACCGAGGTCGCCGTGATCTCGCTCGGCGGGATCGTCGTCTCGCAGTCGCTGCGCGTCGGCGGCGACGAGATGGACGAGGCGATCATCAACCACATCAAGCGCGACTACAAGCTCCTGATCGGCCAGCAGACGGCCGAGGAGATCAAGCTCGAGATCGGCTCCGCGTGGGACATGAAGGAGGAGCTGCAGGCCGAGGTTCGCGGCCGCGACATGCTCACCGGGCTGCCGAAGACGGTCGTCCTCACGAGCGAGGAGATCCGTCGCGCGCTCGACGAGCCGGTCACGCAGATCATCGAGGCGATCAAGTCCACTCTCGACAAGACGCCGCCCGAGCTCGCCGCGGACATCATGGACCGCGGGATCGTCCTCGCCGGCGGCGGCTCGCTCCTCACCGGGCTCGACGAGCGGCTGCGCCACGAGACGCAGATGCCCGTCCATCTCGCCGAGAGCCCGCTCACCTGCGTCGCGGTCGGCTCCGGCCGCAGCCTCGAGGAGTTCGAGGCGATCCACCGCTCGAACCGGGCCCGCGCGCGCAGCCGCAACGGCCGCAGGTAACTAGCTCGAGCGAGCGCTGCGCGCTCGTGCCGTCTTCGCTGTCGGATGCTTGGACGGGATGCCGGCCGCGTGCGCTCGCGTGCCCGAATACGCCCTGCCGGACGCTCCCGGCTAGCCTCGCTGGAGTGGAGATCGAAGAGATCGACGCGCGCACCGCGTCAGACGGCGTGCTCGCGCGCTTCCATGACGTCGAGCTCGCCTGCCACGAGGAGCAGCGGCCCAGCGAGCCGCCGCGCGGGCGCGACGAGACGATCGCCTACTACCGGCACATGCCGGCGACGCACACGAGCTGCCACTGGCTCGCGGAGGGCGGCTGCGCCTCGCTCTACGTGCACGGGCCGACGGCTGCGTTCGTCGAGCTGCACGTCGATCCCGCGCGGCGCCGGCAGGGGATCGGCACGGCGCTGCTGGAGCAGGTGACGGAGCGCTGTCGCGAGCTGCTCGTCGCGGCCCTGCGCGGGCGCTACACGACCGAAGCCGGAGCGGCCTTCGCGCGACGAGCCGGCGCGGTCGACGAGCAGCGGGTCGTCCGATCGGCGCTCGACCTGCGAGCCGCCGAGCTCCCCGAGCCCGTGCCGCCTCCCGGTTTCCGCCTCGTCACGTGGCTCGGCCGGGTGCCGGACGAGCACCTTGCAGCCTACGTTCGCGCGCGAGCCGCGATGGACGACGCGCCGGATCCGGAGGGAATGGACTACCCGACCTCGACGGCAGAGAGCGTTCGCGCATCCGAGGCGTCGCTGGGGCGCCGCGACCGTGAGATGCGGCTCACCGTCGCGATCGACGACGAGGGGGAGATCGGCGCGTTCACGGAGCTCCGCGTCACGCGCGGCTCGACGCTCGGCTTCACCGACGACACGGGCACGGTCGCCGCGCACCGCGGCAAGGGGCTGGCGAAGGCGGTCAAGCGCGAGTCGCTGCGCCGGCTGCGGGACGACCATCCCGAGATCGAGGTCGTCACCACCTCGAACGCGGAGGAGAACGCGGCGATGCGGCACGTCAACGCGGCGGTCGGCTTCCGCCCCACGGTGGTCGAGACGGTGGCCGCTCTCCGCCTCAGATAGACCGGCCGCCTGGCGCCCGCGATACCCTTAGGCCGTGGCGCCACCCTCCCGCAGCGCTCGCGCGGCGGTCATGGCCTCGTCCGTCCAGCGCTCGAGACCTGCCCCGTATCCGTCGAAGGCGCGGAGCGCGTTCATCCGCCGGGTTGTCGTCGTCGTGCTCGTCCTCGCGGCGCTCACGCTGCTCACGATCTCCTTCCGCTCGCCGACCTCGGGTGTCCTCCACGACGCGCAGGGCGCGGCGAGCAGCGCGCTCCGCCCGTTCCAGATCGCGGGCGCGCGGATCGCGAAGCCGTTCCGCGACGCGTACGACTACGTCGACGGGCTGACCTCCGCGAAGGCGCAGCTCGCCCGGGAGAAGCGCGAGTACGCCGCGCTGCGTCAGGAGATCCTCGACAACAAGGCGGCCGCGAAGCAGCTTCCGGCGCTCGAGAAGCTCCTCCACTACGAGCGCGGCCGGAGATTCCCGAGTGGCTTCCGGGCGGTCAACGCCCAGGTGACCTCGTTCCCGAGCGGGCCGTTCACACACTCGCTCACGATCGCCGCCGGGTCGAGCGACGGCGTGCGCAAGAACTCGCCGGTCGTCTCGAGCGGCGGGCTCGTCGGGATCGTCACGGACGTCTTCCCCGACACCGCGAAGGTGAGCGTCCTGACCGACCCGGACAGCCGCATCGCCGCGCTCGACCTCACGACGGGCGTGAGCGGGATCGTCAGGCGCGGGCCCGGCGGGCAGCTGATCCTCGATCAGGTGCCGAAGCAGAAGGACGTGAAGGCCGGCGACGAGCTCGTCACCGCCGGAACCCGGAACCCGCGCTATCCCGACCTCTATCCGTACGGCATCGCCATCGGGCGCGTCTCCGGCAAGCCCGGCGTCAGCGACACCGCGTCGTTCCTCCAGGTGCAGGTGCAGCCGTTCGCCGACGTCGACTCGCTCGACGCCGTGGCCGTGCTCGTCCGCAAATGAGCTTCTTCGACGGCGTCAAGGCCGCCGTCCTGCTCTTCGTGGCGGCGATCGCGCAGGTCTCGATCTTCTCGCAGCTGCACGTCTTCGGGGCCGCTCCGGACTTCCTGCTCGTGACCCTCGTGGCGGTCGCCCTGCTGCGCGGCAGCATCGCCGGCGCCGTCGGCGGCTTCTATGCCGGGCTGCTCGTCGACACGGCCACGCTCGGCGCGCTGGGGCTCACGTCGCTCGTGCTCACGCTCTCGGGCTACTGGATCGGCCGCTACGGCGAGACGACGGGACGCGACCGCGCCCACGCGCCGTTCCTCTCCGTCGCGGTCGTCACGGTGCTCTACCAGTTCGGGCTCCTCGTCGTCCATTTCGTGCTCGGCGAGAACGCGCCGGCCGGTGCGGTCGCCCGCGCGCTCCTGCCGGCGATCGTCCTCAACCTGATCCTCACCGGGCCGCTCTACGCGCTCGCGCGGCGCCTGCTGCGCCCGCTCGAGCGCGAGGCGCTGACCACCGAGGTGCAGCTCCTTGGCTAGCACGACCGCGTCGCCGCGGCGTTCTCCTCGCTCGCCCGAGGACCGCGAGACGGTCGTCGAGCCCTACCGGCTGACCCCGAAGCTCGCCCGGCGAATCGGGCTCCTCGGCGCAGTCGCGCTCATCGGCTTCGCGGCGCTCTTCCTCCGCCTGTGGGCGCTGCAAGTGCTCTCGGGCTCGCAATACACCGCGAAGGCGCGGGCGAACCAGTTCCGGACGGTGCGGGTGCAGGCGCCGCGCGGGCCGATCCTCGACCGTAGCGGCCACGTGCTCGTGACGAACAAGCTCGTCACGTCCGTCGATCTGTGGTGGGCCGACCTGCCGAAGGTCTACTCGCGCCGCTACCACGAGCTCCACCAGCTCGCGCGTGTGACGCAGGTGCCGCTGTACGAGATCGCGCGCCTGATCCGCCAGCGGCGGAACGCCGGCGACCTGTTCACGCCGATCGTCATCCGGAGCGAGGCGCCGACCGCGATGGCGACGTTCCTCGAGGAGCGAGCGGGAAGCTTCCCCGGCGTCGTCCTCGAGCCGAACTACGTCCGCCACTACCCGAACGGGGCTCTCGCTGCGCAGCTGCTCGGCTACGTCGGCGAGATCTCGCAGTCGCAGCTGCGGCAGCTCGCCTCGCAGGGCTACGCAGCCGGGGACGAGATCGGGCAGTCGGGCGTCGAGGAGCAGTTCGACAACTATCTGCGCGGAGTCCCGGGCTCGGCTCGCGTCCGCGTCGACGCGCTCGGCCTGCCGCGTGGCGGCCGAACCCTCGTGACGCCGGCGCAGCCCGGAGCGGCGGTGCGGCTCACGATCAGCGTTCCGCTGCAGCGGGCCGCGGAGAAGGCGCTCCAGTACGGGATCCAGCAGGCGCACGACAACAGCCAGTGGGCCGCGAACGGCGGTGCCATCGTCGCGATGGACCCGCAGGACGGCTCGATCCTCGCGCTCGCCTCGGCGCCGACGTACGACCCGTCCGTGTACACCGGGCCCGTCAGCGAGAAGGCCCTCGACGCGCAGGGACTGACCGACAAGACCGCGCTCGACAAGAACTATCCCGCGCTCGACCGCGCGCTCGACGCGACCTATCCGCCGGGCTCGACGTTCAAGCCGCTCACCGCGATCGCCGCGCTCGAGGAGCACCTCATCAGCCCGACGGCGCTCTATCCCTGCACCGGCACGTACACGGCTCCGGAGGATCGCTCGCATCACGTCTTCCACAACTGGGACCCGAACGTCGACCAGGGGATGGACCTGCCGACCGCCCTCGCGTACTCCTGCGACACGTACTTCTACCGGGTGGGGAACGACTTCTACGACCTGCCGGCCGACCGCGGCCAGCCGCTGCAGAAGTGGGCGCGCAGGTTCGGCTTCGGCCGTCTGACCGGCATCGACGTCGGACCGGAGGCGCCCGGCCTCGTCCCGACGATCGCCTGGAAGGAGCGGACGTACACACGGAAGAGCGACCCGAAGGAATGGCGGGTCGACCGGATCTGGAAGCCGGGCGACTCGATCACGCTCGCGATCGGGCAGGGCGACCTGCTCGTCACCCCGATCCAGATGACGCGCCTCTACGCCGCGATTGCGAACGGCGGCAAGCTCGTCACCCCGCACGTCCTGCTCGACGTCCAGAACCCGAACGGGACGACGGTGCCCACGACCGCTCCGCCGGCTCCGAAGCCGATCCCCGGCCTGAACCCGGCGTATCTGCGCGTCGTCCAGCAGGGGCTCTACGAGGGGACGCACATGTCGTTCGGCACGTCGTACGGCGTCTTCGGCAACTTTCCGATCGAGATCGCCGGCAAGACCGGCACCGCGCAGAAGATCGTCCAGCTGCCGGGCCTCACGCACGAGGAGAGCCAGTCGTGGTGGTGCGGCTATGGTCCGGTCAACGACCCGTCGCTCGTCGTCTGCGCCGTGATCGAGAACGGCGGCGAGGGAGGATCGGCGGCCGCGCCGGCGGCGGCACGGGTCTTCGAGAACTACTTCCACGTCCACGTCCAGCAAGCAGGGATCATCCACTCCGACTGATGGACAGCTTCGCCTGATGCTCGAGTACGCCGGATCGCAACGGGCAGGGCTTCGCGCCGAGCGCGACGTCGTCGGGCTGCTCGCAGTCGTGCGCTCGCTCGACTGGATCCTGCTCGCGGCCGTCGCCGGGCTCGTCGCCGTCGGGCTCTGGGGCATCGCCGGCGTGACGAAGTTCGCCGTCGCGAACGATCCGACGTACTACCTCAACCGGCAGATCCTCTACGCCGCGGCCGGCGGCGTGCTCCTCGTCGTCGCCGCTCTCGTCGACCCGGACGTCTACCGGCGCTACTGGCGCGGGATCTTCGTCTTCACGGGCGGCCTCGTCGCGGTGGTCTTCCTGATCGGACACGCCGCGCACGGCTCGACCCGCTGGATCAGCCTCGGCTTTTTCACCTTCCAGCCTTCCGAGTTCGGGAAGCTCCTCTTCGTCCTCGCGCTCGCCGGGCTGCTCGCCGAGCGCCAGCGCGCGCTCGGCTCCTGGGTGACGACGTTGCGCGTGCTCGGGCTGGGCTTCGTCCCGGCCCTGCTCGTGTTCATCCAGCCCGACCTCGGAACGGCGCTCGTCTATCTCGCCGCGCTCGGGGCGATGCTGTTCATCGCCGGCGCGCCGTGGCGTCATCTCGCCGTGCTCGGCGCGGCGACCGTGCTCGTCGTGGCCGTCGTCCTCTGGGCCGGCCCGGGCATGGGCATCAGCTTCCTGAAGGGCTACCAGCAGCAGCGGCTGACGTGCTTCACGCATCCGTCGACGTGTCCCGTCGACGCGCGCTACAACCTCGAGCAGTCGCTCGCGGCGATCGGCTCGGGCGAGATCCGCGGGCGCGGGCCGAACGGCTCGACGCAGGTGAACTTCGGCTTCCTGCCCGCGAGCCAGACGGACTTCGTCTTCGCCGGCTTCGCCGAGCAGCGCGGCTTCGTCGGCGCTGCGCTCCTCCTCTGCCTCTACCTGCTCGTTCTCTGGCGAGGGCTTCGGGTGATCACCGTCGCGCGAGATCTCTTCTCGGCGGTCGTCGCCGGGGGAATCGTCGTCGCGCTGCTCTTCCAGACGTTCGTCAACGTCGGCATGACGATGGGGCTCGCGCCGATCACGGGCATCCCGCTCCCGTTCGTCAGCGTCGGCGGCTCGTCGATCATCACGAACCTCGCTGCGATGGGCGTGCTGCTCGCCATCTACGCGCGCGGACGCGCCTCGCGCTACACGCGCCGGCGCGTCTGACGATGGACCTGCCGGTCTCGCCGGGCGCCGTCCGGGGGCTGCTGAAGGAGCTCGACGTCTCGCGGCGGAAGCACGCCGTGCTCGCCGTAGGCGGCGCCCGGGAGCTTGCCGCCGTGCTTCGCCGGGAGCTCGCGACCGGCGCCGTCGAGGGTGCCGTGCGCGCGGGCGACTCGCCGGAGGGGGCGGCGGTCCTCGTCTACGTCCTCGGCCGCGACCCGAGCGAGGAGGACGAGGCGGCGCTTCGCCGCGCGCGCCGGGCTCGGGTGCCGGTGGTCGCAGTCGCAGCCGGACCGGTCTCCGACGACGTCTCGATCCCGTACGTGCTCGCGACCGACATCGTGCGCGTCGGCGCGGGGGAGGGCTTTCGAGTCGAGGCGATCGCCGGCACGATCGCCGCGCGGCTCGGCGAGGACGCGGCGCCGCTCGCCGGGAGGATCCCGGCGCTGCGCGACGCCGTCTGCGAGCGCCTCGTCTCGTCGTTCTCCCGCAAGAACGGGGTGCTCGCCGCCGCGGTCTTCGTTCCCGGAGCGGATCTGCCGGTGCTCGCGCTGAACGAGCTCCGGCTCGTGCTCAGGCTCGCGCAGGCGTACGGCCGGGAGGGAGGACGCGAGCGGCTGCCCGAGCTCGCCGCGACGCTCGGCGCCGGCGTCGGGCTCCGCACCGTCGCGCGCGAGCTGCTGGATCTCGTTCCCTTCGCCGGCTGGCTCGTCAAGGGCGGCGTCGCCTATACGGGCACGCGGGCGCTCGGCGAGGCCGCGCGGCAGCGCTTCGAGCTCGCCGGGGCTACGCCGCGGCCGGCCGCAGGCGCGCCCGCCGTGCCTTGATCGCGCGCAGGCGCTGGGTGAGGCGAGCCCACGCCCACGGCTCGATCTCCCGGTAGCGGGTCTCCGTCTGGCTCCGGGTCGCTTCGAGGTACTCGAACCAGGCGTCCGCCTCTTCGATCATGAGGAGCTCCTCGGCCTCGCGCTTGCCCGCCACCGCCACCTCCCGGTCGTGGATGCGCGGATCGTAGGACCAGCGCCGGACGGAGTGCCCGGGAGGCTCCCTGCTACCCTGGGGCTCAATGCTTTTCCCCGACAACAACGAGCGCGCGCGCACCCTCTCGTGGCGTGCCGGCGCGCGCTGCCATGAAGGAGCTTTTTCTTGCCCTGGTTCCGTTTCCGGAAGAAGGATTCCGACCAAGAGCGCGCCGACGGCGCGCGCGAGCTCGAGGCGAGGCCCGAGCCCGAGTTGACCACTGATGCGGCCGCGGATGCGGCCGCGACAACCGATTCAGCCAAGCCCAAGCGCCGCCGCGGCAGCCGTGGCGGACGCGGGCGAAAGAAGGGCGGCGCCCCCGCGAAGGCCGAGGCCGCCGAGAAGCCGCAGAAGCAGGAGAAGGCGGACAAGCCGGCGCGGACCGAGCCGCGCAGGCAGCTCTCGCAGCGGCAGGAACGGCGCCGCGACCAGTCCCAGCGCCGCCGCCGCGAGCCGCCGCGGCGCGCCCCGCTGCCCGAGGCGAAGCGCGAGCTCGTCGTCTCGGTCGACGTCGGCGAGCGCCGCGTCGCCGTGCTCGAGGACGGCAGGGTCGCCGAGGTCTATCTCGAGCGCCCGGAGCGGCGGTCGATCGCCGGCAACATCTACCTCGGCAGCGTCGACAACGTGCTGCCCGGGATGGAGGCGGCCTTCGTCGAGATCGGCCTCGAGAAGAACGGCTTCCTCTACGTCGACGAGATCGTCGGCCCGGAGATCGAGAAGGGCCACGGCCGCAAGATCCAGGACCTGATCTCGCGCGGCCAGACGATCCTCGTTCAGGCGGTGAAGGACCCGATGAAGACGAAGGGCGCGCGGTTGACGACGCAGATCTCGCTGCCAGGCCGCTTCGTCGTCTTCGTCCCGCAGGGCGAGGGCCTCGGCGTCTCGCGCCGGCTCGACGACGGCGAGCGCGCGCGGCTGAAGGAGATCCTCAAGCGCCTCGACGTGAAGGAGGGCGGCGTGATCGTCCGCACCGCCGCCGAGGGTGCGTCCGAGGAGGACGTCGAGCGCGACCTCGTCTTCCTGCAACGGCTCTGGAAGTCGATCCAGGCGAAGGCGAAGGACGCGAAGGCGCCCGAGCTCGTCTACCAGGAGGCCGAGCTGCCGTTGCGGGTGACACGCGACCTGTTCACCGGCGACTTCGAGAAGGCGTACGTCGACGACGACCGGACGCACAAGCGCATCGTCGGCTACCTCAAGAAGACGTCGCCGCACATGGTCGAGCGAGTCGTCCGCTACAAGGATGCAGCGCCGCTGATGGAGGCGTTCGGCGTCGAGGAGGAGATCCGCTCGACGCTGCACCGGCGCGTCGACCTCCCGTCGGGCGGCTACCTCGTCTTCGACTACGCCGAGGCGTTCACTGTCATCGACGTCAACACGGGCCGCTTCGTCGGCGGCCGCGGCAGGAACTCCGGCGCGCGGCTCGAGGACACGATCACGAAGAACAACCTCGAGGCGGTGAAGGAGGTCGTCCGCCAGCTGCGGCTGCGCGACATCGGCGGGATCATCGTCATCGACTTCATCGACATGGCGAACCCGAAGAACCGGGCCACCGTCGAGGAAGCGTTGCGGACGGAGCTCGAGCGCGACCGGACGAAGACGTACGTCGTCGAGATCTCGCCGCTCGGCCTCGTCGAGATGACGCGCCAGAACGTGACCGACGGCCCGCGCGAGGTGATGACGCGCAAGTGCCCGACGTGCGGCGGCGACGGCATCGTCTACTCCGAGGCGTCGGCGGCGATCGACGTCGAGCGGCGGCTGCGGGCGCTCGCTGCGGGCTCGCGCTCGCAGGCCTTCCGCGTCGAGCTCGCCGACTCGATCGCGAGCGCGCTCGTGGGGCCCGGCGCACGGCGGCTGCTCGAGCTCGAGACGCTGACGAAGAAGAGGTTCTTCTTCGAGGGGAAGCCGGAGACCCACCTCGACCACTTCGTCGTCCTCGCCGAGGGGAAGCTCGCCGACGTCGCGCCCGAGTCGCCGGTCGAGGAGGGCGCCGAGGTGATGCTCCAGCTCGTCGAGGTCGACCGCTTCGACGGGGAGGCGGCGGTGGGCAAGCTCGACGGGCTCGACGTCGTCGTCGCGGAGGCGGCGCCGCTCGTCGGCAAGCGGCTGAGGGTGCGCATCGAGCGGGTGCTCGACGGCCGCGCGTACGGCGCGCTCACGCGCAGGGCGAAGGCCGTGCCCGAGCCGCTCACGGCGGAGGGAGAGGCCGAGAAGCCGACCCGCAAGCCGCCGGCTCGCAGGGCGGCGCAGCCGGCCGAGAAGCGGGCCGAGGAGGTCGTCGAGGTCGAGGAGCCTCGGGCGCTCGACCTCGCGGAGGAAGAGATCGAGGAAGCCGCCGAGGACGCGGCTCCCGAGGCGGCCGCGGAGGCCGCCGCCGCGGAGGACGCGTCCAAGGCGAAGAAGAAGACGCGGCGCGGCTCGCGGGGCGGGCGCAACCGCAGGAAGAAGCCGGCAGCCGCGGCTGCGGAGACGGACGGTGCAGAGACGCCGCGCACGGTCACGATCCACGTTCCCGGCGAGGATCTCGGAGAGCCCGAGGAGCCCGAGCCCCCGGCCGGGCAGCCGGTCGTGCCCGAGGTGGCCGCCGAGAGCGCCGAGGAGGCGCCGAAGCCGAAGAAGAAGACGCGGCGCGGCTCGCGCGGCGGGCGCAACCGCAAGAAGAAGCCCGCCGCCGCGGCGCAGAACGGCGACGAGCCCGCGGCGGAGGCTGCGATCGAGCCGGCCGAGGCGCAGGAGCCGTCCGCGAACGGCGACTGGGAGTACGTTCCGATGTCCGAGTGGGGCGACGAGATCGAGAGCGGCCGCTAGGCGCTACACTGGTACGCCGCGGGCGCCAGGCCCGCGTTTCCACGCGATGAGCACGTACGCGATCATCAGCCTCGGCGGCAAGCAGTACCGCGTCCAGGAGGGCGAGCGGCTGCTCGTGGACCGGCTCGGAGTGGACGAGGGCTCGACCCTCCAGCCGCGCGTGCTCCTCGTCGGCGGGAACGGCGCTCCCGATCTCTCGCCGTCGACCACGGTGACCGCGCGCGTCGTCGGCCACGAGCTCGGCGAGAAGATCCTGATCGGCAAGTACCGCAAGCGCACCGGCTACAAGCGCCACAACGGCTTCCGCAGCCGCCTTACGCGGATCGAGATCGAGTCGATCGGCGCCGCGAAGCGCGCGAAGTCCGCCGCCGCGAAGCCGAAGACGGAAGCCGCCGCGAAGGCGGAGACGCCGGCGCCGAAGAAGGCCGCGCCGAAGACGGAGACGGCGGCGCTGCCGGAAGGCTACGCCTCGATGACGATCGCGCAGCTCACGGAGGCGGCGGCGGGCTGGAGCCGCGGCGAGCTCGAGGCTGCGCTCGAGCACGAGCGCGGCGGCAAGGCACGGAAGGGCGCGCTCGCTGCGCTCGAGTCGGCACTGGAGGGGAAGTAATGGCGCACAAGAAGGGACTCGGCTCGTCGCGCAACGGCCGCGACTCGAAGCCGAAGATGCTCGGCGTGAAGCTCTTCGCCGGCCAGGACGTGACCGCGGGGATGATCCTCGTCCGCCAGCGCGGGACGCGCTTCCGCCCCGGCCCCGGCGCCGGGATCGGCAAGGACGACACGATTTTCGCGACGCGCGACGGCAAGGTCGCGTTCAAGGCGAGCGGCGAGAAGCGCTTCGTCTCCGTCGAGCAGGCCTAACGGTCGGCCAAGAGCTCTCGCGCGCGCGGCGCGTCGGCGGCGCGGACGACGATCTCCCGCGGCGCCCAGAGAGACGCGAGGCCGTCCCCGGCGCCGGCCGCATACGTTGTCGGCCGGTGGTAGCACGCAATGTTCTCGGTGCGAAGGAGCCCGCACACGACCTCCGCCTCGGGCTCGCTGCCGACGACCGTGATCCCCACTTCCTCGTCCACGCGGCCACTCTACGCTTCCCCTCGATGTTCCACGATCGCGCAAGATTGACGGTGATCGCCGGCCGCGGCGGCGACGGCGCGATCCACTTCCGGCGCGAGAAGTTCGTGCCGCGCGGGGGCCCGGACGGCGGCGACGGCGGCGACGGCGGCGACGTCGTGCTCCTCGCCGATCCGCGCCGGCGCGACCTCTCGGGCTTCCGGCCGAACCAGAAGCTGCGGGCGGAGCGCGGCGCCTCCGGCGGTGGCAAGCTCTCGAACGGCGCGCGCGGCCGGGACGCCGTCCTCGCGGTGCCCGTCGGGACGCAGGTGCTCGACGGCGAGGAGCGCGTCGTCGCCGATCTCGCGCATCCCGGCGCGCGGGCGGTCGTCGCCCGCGGCGGGAATGGCGGGCGCGGCAACAAGCGCTTCGCCGGGCCGACGCGCCAGACGCCGCGCTTCGCGGAGATCGGCCTGCCGGGCGAGGAGCGGCAGCTCGAGCTGCGTCTCAAGCTCCTCGCCGACGCCGCGCTCGTCGGCCTCCCGAATGCCGGGAAGTCCTCGCTGCTGACACGAATCTCGAACGCGCGGCCGAAGGTGGCCGAGTATCCGTTCACGACGCTCTCGCCCGTCCTCGGCACGGTGGAGGCGCCCGACGGACGCCAGCTCGTCGTCGCGGACGTGCCCGGCCTCATCGAGGGCGCGAGCGAAGGCATCGGGCTCGGGCACGAGTTCCTCGCCCACCTCGAGCGCGCGCGGCTGCTCGTGCACGTGATCGACTCGGCCGAGGACGACGCGGAGGAGCGCTGGCGGACGATCGACGCGGAGCTCGGCGCGTACGGCGCGGGTCTCGACGAGCGGCCTCAGATCGTCGCCCTGAACAAGAGCGATCTTCGTCCGGACGCGGCGCCGTTCGGAGTCGACGACCGGCGGATTCTGCGCGTCCTGCGGCTCTCGGCCGCGACCGGCGCCGGAGTCGAGGAGCTGAAGCGCACGCTCTTCGAGCTCGTGCCGGCGCTGGAGGAGCCGGACGAGCGGCGGGACGAGCTGGTCGACTTCCTCGTCTACCGGCCTCAACCGGCACGCCGCGCGTTCCGGGTCTTCCGCACGGAGCGCGGGTTCCGCGTCACCGGCACGGCGCCGCCCGACGACGTGCTCGAGGAGATCCTGCGCGCCGCCGGCGCCCGCGAGGGCGACGAGGTCGAGGTGGGGGAGGAGCTGCTGGAGTGGGAATAGTCCTCTACGGCGGGCGCTTCGATCCGCCGCATCTCGGCCACGTCGCGGTCGCCGACGCTGCGCGCGAGCGCTTCGGCGTCGAGCGCCTCGTCGTGCTCGTCTCCGAGCGTCCCGCCCACCGCGACGTCGCGGCGCCGGCGCAGGATCGGCTCGACCTCGCGCGCGCGGCCTTTCCTCGCGACGACGTCCGGCTCGACCCGCATCCGCGCACGGTCGAGCTGCTGCGCGCGGCCGGGTTCGACGATCCGGTCTTCGTCGTCGGCGCCGACCAGTTCTGCGACTTCCTCGACTGGGCGGAGCCGGAGGAGGTGCTCGCGCGGGCGCGGCTCGCGGTCGCGACCCGGCCCGGCTTCCCGCGCGAGCGGCTCGACGCAGTGCTCTCCCGGCTCGCCGCGCCGGAGCGTGTCCTCTTCTTCGACCTGCCGCCGAACCCGAACGCGTCGACCGACGTGCGCGCCCGGGCTGCCGCCGGCGAGCCGCTCGCAGGGCTCGTCCCGCCGGCTGTCGACGCGCTGATCCGGGAGCGCGGGCTCTATCGTCCGCGGGACGCCGATACACTGCAGCCGATTGCACCCGAGGACGCGAAGCAGCCCTGACCTCTCTCGAACATGCCCGTCGCATCGCCGCTCTCGCCCGCGAGAAGCTGGCGGAGGACGTCGTCATCCTCGACATGCGGCCCGAGTGCTCGTTCACGGACTACTTCGTGATCGTCACGGGCCGGAACCCGCGCCAGACGGCCGCCGTCTGGGACGAGGTGCACACGCGGCTGAAGCACGACGAGAAGCTGCTGCCGCACAGCGTCGACGGCACGCGCGAGGGCGCCTGGATCGTCGCCGACTATCTCGACGTCGTGCTCCACGTCTTCACGCCCGAGGCGCGCGCGTACTACCGGCTCGAGGACCTCTGGGGCGACGTCCCGGCAGTCGACCTCGACGCGGCCGCGGTCTAGTCACGCCGACTTCAGGCCGCTCCGCGTGAGCAGGACGGCGGCCGTCTGCGTCGGCATCCCGGACACGAGCTTGCCGCCCATCCGGATGTCGAGATTCGGCGGGTCGCCGATGTCGATCCAGAGAGGCCCCTTCGTGAGCCGCACCGGCAGGGTCTGGCCCTGCTGGAGCGTGTTCTCGTAGAGCAGCGCCCCGCTCCGGCTCCCCTGCCGCACCTCGAGCCAGCAGGCGCCGCGCGTCGCGGAGAGCACCGCGCGCGTCGGCAGGGAGACCGGCGGCGTCGGGTGGTGGGCGCGGTGATGGTGCTTCGTCTGCTGCGTGGTCGTCTGCCCGGTCGTCGTCCCGCCGGTGTTTTGGCCCGCCGGCCGCGGGTTGCCGCTGCCGTGGAGCTGCCACGCGGCGACGGCGACGACGGCGGCGACGAGCGCGAGCAGGAGGAGCGGCCGCCACAGCCCGCCGAAGCCGCCGGACGACCCCGGCCGCCCGAGCTGCTGCGGGACGAGCAGCTGGTCGTCGCGGCCCGCGAAACGGCTGTTGTACTCGTCGACGTAGAGATTGCCGTCGAGCCCGAGGAAGTCCGCGTACGTGCGCAGGAAGCCCTTGAGGTACGCCTCCCCGGGCAGCAGCTCCCAGCGTTCCTCCTCGAGCGCGTTGAGGTAGCGGTCGCGGATGCGGATCGCCTTCTGGACGTCCTCGGACGACAGGCCGCGCCGCTCGCGCGCCTCGCGCAGGCTCGAGCCGATCTCGAACACGCGCCAATTGTCGCCAATGCGCGCGCAAACCGCGACGGCTCCCTCGCTAGACTGGATCGAACACGGGGCCGTAGCTCAGCTGGGAGAGCGTCTGGCTGGCAGCCAGAAGGTCAGGGGTTCGAGCCCCCTCGGCTCCATTCCGGCGAGTACGACTGGTGCTGCCACCAATGCGGATGCCGGGACGCGCCATAGTGCGGTGAGCGCGCCGCCGCGACGCTGGGTTCGACAGCGAAGCGGAGGTGGGAGATGAACATCGCGGGGCGGATGGGGCGCTGGAGCGCCGCGCATTGGAAGACGGCGACGGTCGGGTGGCTCGCCCTGGTGGCGATCGCGCTGGTCGCCGGGCAGACCGTCGGGACGCGGAGCCTGACGACCGCCGAGCAGGCGCAGGCCGGCTCGGCGCGGGCCGAGCGGATCCTCGCCCGGGCCGGCTTCGAGCCGCCCGCGTCCGAGGGCGTGCTCGTGCAGTCGACGGTGGCACGGCCCGGCAGGCCGCTCTTCGCGGCGGCCGTGCGGGATCTCCGGAGGGCGCTCCGGCAGATGCCGCAGGTGGCCCGCGTGACCGGGACTGCCGTTTCGAAGGACGGCCGCTCGGAGCTCGTGACCTTCGACGTCGCCGGCAAGGCAGACAGCGCCGACCAGCGGATCCAGCCGGTGCTCGACCGCGTCGCCGCGGTGCAGCACGCACATCCCGGGTTCATGCTTCAGGAGGTCGGAGACGCGAGCGCGAATCGCGCTGCGAACACCGTGATCGAGCAGGACTTGAAGAGCGCCGAGGTGACGTCGGTGCCGGTGACGTTCGCCATCCTGCTGTTCGCGTTCGGCGCGTTCGTGGCGGCGGGCCTTCCGGTGCTCCTTGCTCTCTCCGCGGTGCTTGCGACAGTCGGGCTGGGGGCGGTCGTGAGCCACGTCATCCACGCCTCGAACACCACGTCGAGCGTCGTCGTCCTGATGGGGATGGCGGTCGGGGTCGACTACTCGCTCTTCTATCTCCGCCGCGAGCGCGAGGAGCGGGCGAGAGGCCGCGAGCCACGCGAGGCGCTCCACGCCGCAGCCGCCACCTCGGGGAGGGCTGTGCTCGTCTCGGGGCTGACCGTGGCCGTCGCCTGCGCCGGGATGATGCTCTCGGGGTCGGGTGACTTCGTGTCGATGGGCTTCGGCGCGATCCTCGTCGTGCTCGTGGCGATGATCGGCTCGCTCACGGTGCTGCCCGCGCTGCTCGGCCGGCTCGGAGACCGCGTCGACTGGGGGTCGCTCCGCTGGCTCAAGCGCGGCAACGGCGAGTCGCGCCTCTGGAACTTGGTACTTCGTCCGGCGCTTCGCTTCCCGCTCGTGGCGGCTCTCGTCGCCACGGCGGGGCTCGTTGTCGTCGCCTTGCCGGCCTTCGACATGCGCACGGCGAACCCGAGCTTCGACTCGTTCCCGAAGAACCTGCCGATCGTGAAGGCGTTCCACGCCGTGAACCGGGCCTTCCCGGGCACGCCGAGCCCGGCCGAGGTCGTCGTGTCCGCACCCGACGTGACAGCACCCGCGGTTCGGCGCGGCATCGGTGAGCTGAGGCGCCGCGCGCTCGCCACCGGACGGATGCACGCGCCGATCCGTGAGACCGTGAATGCAGCGCACACGGTCGCCCGCATCGAGATTCCGCTGGCCGGCAACGGGGACGACGCCGCCTCGGTCGCCGCGCTCGAGACGCTCCGCTCGAGGGTCATCCCCGCCACGATCGGCGCCGTGCCCGGCGTCGAGGCGCCTGTGACGGGACAGACGGCGGACAGCTACGACTTCCGGCACACCATGGACGCACGCATGCCGTACGTGTTCGGGTTCGTCCTGCTCGTCGCCTTCGGGCTGCTGCTCGCGACGTTCCGGTCGATCGTCGTCCCGCTCACCGCAGTCGCGCTCAACATGCTCTCCGTGGGTGCGGCCTACGGGGCGCTCGTCTGGATCTTCCAGGACGGCCACCTGCACGGCCTGCTCGGCTTCCAGCCGACCGGCGCGATCGTGACCTGGATGCCGCTGTTCCTGTTCACCGTGCTGTTCGGCCTCTCGATGGACTACCACGTGTTCATCGTCAGCCGGATCCGCGAGCTCGTGCTGGGCGGGCGCACGACGAGGGAGGCGGTCGCGCAGGGGATCCGGACGACGGCGTCGACGGTGACCAGCGCCGCTGCCGTGATGATTGCCGTGTTCGCGATCTTCGCCTTCACTCGCACGATCTTCATGAAGGAGCTCGGGGTCGGTCTCGCCGTTGCCGTGCTCGTGGACGCGACCGTGATCCGCGGCGTGCTCCTGCCCGCGGTGATGACCGTCCTCGGCGAGCGCAACTGGTACCTGCCTCGCGTGCTTGCACGGATGCCGGAGCCGGCGGCAGAGGTCTAGGGTCGTGATGACCGTGTTCCGTCCGCTCGTCGAGCGCCGCACCTACCGCGAGCTCCTGTTCCTGCTCTCGGGGGCTCCGCTGGCGGCGGCGTGGTTCGGCCTGCTGCTCGCCGGCTGGCTCGCCGTCGGCCTCCTGGCGGTGACGCCGCTCGTCGTCCCCGCGCTCGTCGCCTTCCGCTGGGCTACCTGGCTCGCGGCGGCGGCGGAGGCGGCGGTCGCGCGCGGGCTCCTCGGCGTCGACGTGCGCCTCTCGCGTCCCCGGCCTGCCGGGCGTGGCTACTGGGGCCGCATCCGGGCCGGGCTCGCCGACCCGACGTTCTGGGCGCAGCAGCTGTATCTCGTCCTGCGCACGACCCTGGGCTTCGGGATCGCCGTCGGCCTCGCGAGCGTCGTCGGCGTCTCGCTGCAGCTCGTCGTCCTGCCCGTGACGTACAGCCACTTCCACGAAGACGTCCTCGGCCTGCACGTGCAGACGGGCGGGACGGCGTTCGCGCTCGTCCCCCTCGGCCTGGTCGGCGTCGTCGCCTCCGCGTGGCTCGTGCGGGGCCTGGCCGCCATGTGGGCGCGGCTGGCGCGGATGCTGGCGGAGCCGTTCGCGGCGAGCCTCCCGCGGACCGACGTGCAGGGGATCCTCCGCCGCCTGCTGCCGGCCCACGCGGCGTTCTACGCCGGCCTGAACCTGATCCTGATCGTGATCTGGGCGCTGACCACCCGCGCGTACTTCTGGCCGGAGTGGACGCTCATGCCGCTGGCGGTGCCGCTCGCGATCCATGCCTGGACGGTGTTCGTCGACAGCGGCGACCCGCGCCGCATCGCGCGCACGCGCGCCCTGGCCATCGACCTCGGCGCGGCCATGACGCTGTTCCTGTTCTTCGTCGGGATCTGGGCGGTGACGACGCGGGCGTACTTCTGGCCGATGTGGCCCGGCCTCGGCCTGGCGGTCGTGGTCGGCCTGCATGCTCTCGCCACGATGACGCGCCGCATCGACGTGCTGACGACAACGCGCGCCGGCGCGGTCGAGTCGGCCGAGTCGGAGCTGCGACGCATCGAGCGCGACCTGCACGACGGCGCGCAGGCGAGGCTCGTCGCGATCGGGATGAGCCTCGGCCTCGCCGAACAGAAGCTCGCGGACGACCCCGAGGCCGCGCGCACCCTGCTCGCCGAGGCGCGTGCCGGGACGGGGGACGCGCTCCGCGACCTCCGCGATCTCACGCGCGGCATCCACCCGCCCATCCTCGCCGACCGCGGACTCGAGCCTGCGCTCGCCGCGCTCGTCGCCCGCGTCCCCCTCTTCGTCGAGCTCCGGGTCGACCTCGCCGAGCGGCCCCGCGAGCCGGTCGAGTCGGCTGCCTACTTCGTCGCCGCGGAGGCGCTCGCGAACGCGGCGAAGCACGGCGGAGCAGCACGCGTCGATATCCGCGCCGTACGCATCGGCGACGCGGTCGTCGTCACGATCATGGACGACGGACACGGCGGAGCAAACCCGGCCGGCGCCGGCCTGCAGGGCCTGCGGGGACGGGTCGAGGCGCTCGACGGGACCTTCCGGGTCGACAGCCCGCCCGGCGGACCGACAATCGTGGAGGCGGTGCTGCCCTGCGCGTCGTGATCGCCGAGGACCTCGCGCTCCTGCGCGACGGGCTCACCCGGCTGTTGCGCGACAACGGCTTCGACGTTGTCGCCGCCGTCGCCGACGGCGACGCGCTCGTGCACGGGGTGATGCTCGAGGAGCCGGAGATCGCGATCGTCGACGTGCGCCTGCCGCCGACCTTCCGCGACGAGGGCCTGCGTGCCGCGCTCGAGGCACGGAGACTCCGACCGCAGACAGCGATCCTCATCGTCTCCCAGTACGTCGAGCACGCCTACGCCGCCGAACTGCTCGCCGACGCGCGCGGGGGTGTCGGCTACCTGCTCAAGGACCGGATCATGGACGTCGCCGAATTCGTCGAAGCCGTGCGGCGAGTCGCTGCCGGCGGGACGGCGCTCGACCCCGAGGTGGTGGCGCAACTCTTCACCACCCGCAACCGTGCCGGGCCGCTCGAGCGGCTCTCGCCGCGCGAGCTCGAGGTCCTCGCCCTGATGGCCGAGGGCCGCTCCAACGCCGGCATCGCCGAGGCGCTCGTCGTCACCGTCGGCGCGGTCGAGAAGCACGTGGCCAGCATCCTCCACAAGCTCGACCTACCGCCCTCGGAGAGCGACCACCGGCGCGTTCTCGCCGTCCTCGAGTACCTCCAGGGATAGCGGCTCCATAGACTCAGCACGGTGAGTCAGGACGCCGTCGAGCTGCTCTTCCGCGGCTACCGCGCCTTCGTCGATCGCGACCTCGAGGCGATGGCGAGCATGCTCGATCCGGACGTGGAGTGGGTGGCGGCCGGCGAGGAGGCGATCCTCGTCAACCGCGACCGCGTGCTCGAGGTGCTGGCCGAGCGCGTCGAGGAGGACTACCACGTCGTCGTCGACCGGGCGATCGGGCTGTCCGATCGCGTCGTCGTCAGCATGCGCTTCTCGCGCGTCGAGACCGACCCGACCGACGAGCGCCCGCTCCAGAGCCGCCGCTCGTATCTCCTCGGACGCTGGGCCGCGGTCGTCCACGCGCGCGACGGACGCATCGTGCGCGTCGAGGAGTTTCCGCACCTCGAGGGGGCGCTGCAGGCGGTCGGCATCGGCAAGTAGGTACAATCCGGATACCTACTACACAGCTTGGAGTGATTCAGCTTTGACCGATCTCCTGCTCGTCCCGCTCGAGGACACGGTCGTGTTCCCGGGCATGACCGTCACGCTGACGGTCGACGTCGGGGACGAGGACCGCGTCGTCCTCGTGCCGCGACACGAGAACGAGTACGCCGCCGTCGGCACCGTCGCCGAGGTGACCGACCGCGTCCGCCTGCCGGGCGGGGCGCGCGCCGTCGCGCTGAGCGGCCTCCATCGCGGCGTCATCGGCGCCGCGCACACCGACGCGCTCGGCCGCCTGCGCGCCGAGGTGGACGAGCGGCCCGACGAGAACCCGCCTCCCGTCCAGACGCGGGAGCTCGAGCGCGAGTACCGCGCGGTCGTCGAGGAGATCCTCGACCTGCGGGAGGCCGACGAGCGCATCCGCGAGTTCCTGCGCGCGATCACCGAGGCCGGCGCGCTCGCCGACACGTCCGCCTACTCGCCCGACCTCACCTTCACCCAGCGCGTCGAGCTGCTCGAAAAGGTGGACGTCGTCGAGCGCCTCGAGCTCGCTGTCGCGCTCCAGCGCGATCGGCTCGCCGAGCTCCAGGTGCGCCGGCGCATCCGCGAGGACGTCGAGTCGGGTGCCCAGAAGCAGCAGCGCGAGTGGTTCCTCCGCCAGCAGATGAACTCGATCCGCAAGGAGCTCGGCGAGGACGAGGGCTCGGTCGTCGACGAGTACCGGCGGAAGATCGAGGAGGCCGGGATGCCGGACGACGTCCGCGCCCAGGCGGAGCGAGAGCTTCGCCGCCTCGAGACGATGGGCGACTCCACCGGCGAGGCGTCGATGATCCGCACGTACCTCGACTGGCTCACCACGGTCCCGTGGTCGAAGCGGAGCGCAGAGACCCTCGACCCGCAGGGCGCGCGTGAGGTGCTCGACGCGGACCACGCAGGGCTCGAGGACGTCAAGGACCGGATCGTCGAGTACCTCGCCGTGCGCAAGCTCCGCGAGGACCGCGGCATCCCGAACGACAAGCGCTCCGGCGCCATCCTCACGCTGATCGGGCCGCCCGGCACCGGCAAGACGTCGATCGGCGAGTCGGTGGCCCGCGCTCTGAACCGGGAGTTCGTCCGCATGTCGCTCGGCGGCATCCGCGACGAGGCGGAGATCCGCGGCCACCGGCGCACGTACATCGGCGCGCTGCCGGGACGGCTCGTCCGCGCCCTCCGCGATGCGGGGACGATGAACCCGGTGATCCTGCTCGACGAGGTGGACAAGGTGGGCGCCGACTGGCGCGGCGACCCGTCCGCCGCGCTTCTCGAGGTGCTCGACCCGGCGCAGAACCACTCGTTCCGCGACCACTACCTCGACGTCGAGCTCGACCTCTCCGAAGTGTTCTTCATCGCGACCGCGAACGTCGCCGACACGATCCCGGGGCCGCTGCTCGACCGGATGGAGGTCATCCGCTTCGACGGCTACACGGTCGACGAGAAGACCGCGATCGCGCGCGGCTATCTGTGGCCGCGGCAGGTCGAGCGGAACGGCCTGCGCGGCGAGGAGGTCGACATCTCGGACGAGACGATCGCGCTCGTCGTCTCGGAGTACACGCGCGAGGCGGGCGTCCGCCAGCTCGAGCGCGAGCTCGGCACGATCCTCCGCAAGACGGCGACGCGGATCGCCTCGGGCGCCGTCGAGGCTCCCGTCGGGGTCGATGTCGACGTCGTGCGCGACGCGCTCGGCCGCCAGAGGTTCTTCCGGGAGGCGGCGGAGCGGACGGCGGTGCCCGGCGTCGCGACCGGCCTGTCCGTGACCGGCGCCGGCGGCGATGTCCTCTTCATCGAGGCGACGTCGATGGACGGCGGCTCGGAGCTCGTCCTCACCGGCCAGCTCGGCGACGTGATGAAGGAGTCGGCGCGGATCGCGCTCTCGTACGTGCACTCGCACGCCGAGGAGCTCGACGTCGACCCGACGGCGTTCGCGGATCGCTCGTTCCACGTGCACGTACCGGCGGGCGCGATCCCGAAGGACGGCCCGAGCGCCGGCATCACGATGGCGACCGCGCTCGCATCGCTCCTCTCCGGCCGGCCCGTCAAGCACACGGTCGGGATGACCGGCGAGGTGACGCTGCAGGGCCGTGTCCTGCCGATCGGGGGGCTGAAGCAGAAGGTGCTCGCCGCGCACGCCGCCGGGCTGACCGACGTGATCATCCCCGAGCGCAACCGCGCCGACCTCGACGACGTCCCCGAGGACGTGCGCGCGGCGATGCGGTTCCATCCGGTGATGACGCTCGGCGAGGTGCTCGACCTGGCGCTCGAGCCGAAGACGAAGCCGAGCCTCCACGCGGTCTAGCGATGCGCTGCCGTTCCTGCCGTCCGCTGCCAGAGGAGGTCGCCCGCGCCGTCGATCTCCTCGGGCGCCGCTGGGTGCTCGCGATCCTCTGGGCCTCGGCGGAGGCCGGCGCGGTCCGCTTCAACGAGTTCAAGCAGACCCTCGAGGGCATTCCGCCGCGAACACTCGCGACCCGGCTTGCGGACCTCGAGAAGGCGGGGATCCTCGAGCGCCGCGTCCTTCACACGCGGCCGCCGCGCGTGGAGTATCGGCTGACGGAGCCGGGACAGCGTCTTCGCTACGTCATCGAGGCGCTGCACACCTGGGCGCAGGCGTCCTAGCGACGCAGCCGGCGCGAGGGCGGCGAGACCGGTAGGGCTAGACCGGTAGCAGCTACCGTCACGAACGCGTGACGGGCGATCCGCGTGCCGCTCAACGAGAGGCAGAACTGCGTTACAGAGACGTGCGGTAGCTGCTACCGGCCTCCCTCGGTCGGACGCGCTCGCGCGTGAGGCCCAGCTCGCGCCCGATCATCTCGAGCGACTTCGGATCCGGGTCGCCGTCCAGGCCGTAGCGGAGCTTGATCACCTCTTCTCGCGCTCCGGAGGCTTCTCGATCTCCGCCCGCAGAGCGTCCTCGCCGAGCCCGACGACGACCTCCTCCTCGACGTCCGCTCCGCGGTGGGTCGCGACGATGTCGCCGAATGCGGTGTCGCCCTCGTCGCCGAGCGGCCTGTCCGAGGCTCGCCACCGCCCCGCGCCGCCGTACGCGTCCCGCGCACGTGCTCGAGGGACAGCTTCGCCGCCTTCGCACCTCCTCGTCGCTCGGCGCCCGCCCCAGCTTCAGCGTCAGCTCCCACTCGGCGCGCGCGATCTTCCGCTGGCGCTCGACGATGTGGACGGAGATCCGGATCGTCCGCGACTTGTTCGCGACGCCACGCTGCACCGCCTACCGGACGATCGGGGGCGTATCCGGTCGGTGCCCTACCTTGCGTCTTGCCGGGGCTCGCGCGTCTCTGACGCGCCTGGGCTTTCCCCGCACCGAGGGGTAGACTGCGGACTGGTGGCGCCGGACACGGTCTGGGAGATCGTCTTTCTCATGGTGATCCTGAAGATTCCGATCGCCTACCTGTGCAGCGTCGTCTGGGTCGCGATCAAGGCGACGCCGCGCCGCGGCGGATCGGACGGGGTCGGCGTGCGCGTGGCGCCGGAGCCGCCCGAGGGAGGGTCGGCCCACCGGCGGCGCAGGCGCCCGCGCCCCGTGCGGCCGCACGGCTCTCCCGCGCGCGCGTACGCGCGGAGTGCGCGTGTCGCGGTCGCCCGGGCCGATAGGATCGCTCGCCGGTGAGCTCTGAGACGCCGATCTTCGACGAGCCGGCGCACCGTCGCCCGTCCGAGACGGTTTCCGGCTACCTCGCCGCGCTCGCCATCTTCGCGAGCGTCGTCGGGCTGGCCTGGCATCCGCTGCGGCTGATCCTGCCTGCGATCCTGATCTCGCTCATCGCTGGAGGGATGGCCGGGCCGCGGCGGCGGCTCCAGCTCGCGGCGATCATGATCTGCGCCGTTTGCTTCTTCCTCGGGATGACGATCGCCGTCATCACCAGCCACCCGCTGTACTAGCTAGGCCCTCCTGAAGGTAGGCGCGAAAAAGCGCCGGTCAGCGGGGCCGTGCCTCATGGTTGCTACAACAAGCGCGACATGAGCGCGCACGACGTCGACGGGATGAACAGCGGCTACGCCGCGCTCCTGCTCGAGCAATACCTCGACAATCCGGCCTCCGTTCCGGAGGCGTGGCGCGAGCTGTTCGAAAGCGAGCCGGAAGCCCTCCTGCGCCGTCAGCCCGGGCTCGCGCGGCTGCTCGACCTCGTGCGCGAGGACGGGAACGGGAGCCGGGTCGCTCCTGCCGCGGTCACCGAGCCGCCGCCCATCGAGCCGGCGCTCGCGCCGGCCGCGCCCGCACCGCCCGCACCGCCGGCCGATCGGGAGATCCTCGGGGCAGTCGCCGCCGCGACGTCGCTCGTGAAGGCGTTCCGGATGCACGGCCACCTCGCGGCACGCCTCGACCCGCTCGGCTCCGAGCCGCACGGCGACCCGGCGCTCGAGCCCGAGCGGCTGACGCCGAAGCTCACGCCCGAGCTGCAGGCCCGCGTCCCGGCGGGCGTCCTTCGCCTCTTCGTCGAGGGCGAGACGCTCGCCGACGCCCTGCCCCGTCTCCGCGAGACGTACACGGGAACGATCGCGTACGAGATCGAGCACATCTCCGACCACGAGGAGCGCGTCTGGCTACGGCAGGCGATCGAGTCGGGCCGCTACCGGCGTCCGCTGTCGCGCGACGAGCGGGTGCGGCTGCTCGGCCGCCTGAGCCAGGTGGAGGGGATGGAGCAGTACCTCCGCCGGGCGTTCCTCGGCCAGAAGCAGTTCTCCGTCGAGGGGCTCGACGTGATGATCCCGATGCTCGACGAGGCGATCGAGCTCGCAGCGGAGGACGGCGCGCACGAGGTCGTCATCGGCATGGCGCACCGCGGCCGGCTCAACGTGCTCGCCCACGTCGTCGGGCGTCCCTACGAGACGATCCTACGCGAGTTCGAGGGCGAGCGGACGATCGAGGCCGTCGTCTCGACCGAGGAAGGCGGCACCGGGGACGTGAAGTACCACCTCGGGGCGCAGGGCACCCGCTCGACGCAGGCGGGGGATATCACGATCACGCTCGTGTCGAATCCGAGCCACCTCGAGGCGGTCGACCCGGTCGTCGAGGGCCGCGCCCGCGCCGAGCAGACCGACCGCTCGTCGCGCGAGGGCTACCACGACCCGAGCGTCGCGCTCCCGATCCTCATCCACGGCGACGCGTCGTTCGCCGGCCAGGGCAGCGTCGCCGAGACGCTCAACCTCGAGGCGCTCGCCGGCTACTCGACCGGCGGGACGCTCCATCTCATCTCGAACAACCAGGTCGGCTTCACGACCGATCCCGAGTCGGGCCGGTCGACGCGCTACTCGAGCGATCTCGCGAAGGGCTTCGACGTCCCGATCGTCCACGTCAACGCCGACGATCCGGAGGCTGCGCTGGCTGCGATCCGCCTCGCGCTCGCCTACCGGCGCCGCTTCGGCCACGACGTCGTCGTCGACCTCGTCGGCTACCGGCGGCACGGCCACAACGAGCAGGACGAGGCCGCCTACACGCAGCCGCTCTATGCGGCCGCGATCGCCGAGCATGCCACGGTCCGCGCGCAGTTCGCGGCCCGCCTCGTCGCCGACGGCGACCTCACGCAGCAGCAGGCGGACGAGCTCGAGGGAGAGGTGACGAGGCAGCTCCGCACGGCGCATGACGCCCTGAAGGAGACCTTCGGCCTCTCCGAGGCGCCTCCGGTCGACGACACGCGGCTGCCGGCTGCGACCGGCGAGCAGGTCGTCACGGCGATCGCCGCCGAGCGGCTGCGCTCGCTCAACGAGCAGCTGCTCCGCTTCCCCGCCGGGTTCGAGCCGCACCCGAAGCTCCTGCGGCAGCTCGAGCGCCGGCGCGAGACGCTCGAGGAAGGCGGGATCGACTGGGGACAGGCGGAGTCGCTCGCGTTCGCGTCGCTCCTCGTCGAGGGGATCCCGATCCGCCTCACCGGCCAGGACACCGAGCGCGGCACCTTCAGCCAGCGGCACATGGTCCTGCACGACGCCAAGACCGGGCAGACCGTCTGTCCGATCCAGAACCTGCCCGACGCCCGAGCACCGCTCGAGCTGCACAACAGCCCGCTGTCGGAGCTCGCCTGCATGGGCTTCGAGTACGGCTACAGCCAGGAAGCACCCGAGACGCTGGTGATGTGGGAGGCCCAGTTCGGCGACTTCGTCAACTCGGCCCAGGTGATCATCGACCAGTTCATCGTGTCGGGGCTGGCTAAGTGGGGGCAGAGCGCGCGCCTGACGCTGCTGCTGCCCCATGGTTACGAGGGCTCGGGACCCGAGCACTCCTCGGCGCGGCTGGAGCGATTCCTGTCGCTGGCGGCCGAGGGGAACATCCGTGTCGCAA
>DATIZN010000029.1:0-20428 GCA_035517075.1 Gaiellaceae bacterium
GTCGACCTCCTCTCGCTCGGAGTGCTCGAAGCACCGGGTGCGTACGGGTGCGCACTCGCGATCGGCGAAGGGCAGTCGGCGGGGAACTATCAGAGCTATGGCGGGCCGCACTACGGCTTCCTCGCCTCCCGTCGCGACTTCATCCGGCGCATGCCGGGACGGATCGTGGGCGAGACGGTGGACGTCGCGGGCGAGCGCGGCTATGTCCTCACCCTGCAGACCCGCGAGCAGCACATCAGGCGCGAGAAGGCGACGTCGAACATCACCACGAATCAGACGCTGCTCGCACTCGGCGGGCTCGTCTACCTGACCTGGCTGGGGCCGCAGGGAATCCGCGAGCTGGGGGAGGCCTGCCTCTCGCTGGCCGCGTACGCGAAGCGGCGCCTTCAGGAGGTCGCCGGGCTGGAGCCGTTGTTTGCAGATCGGGCAACGTTCAAGGAGTTTGCCGTCCGGGTCGGACGGAACGCACACGACGTGATCCGCGACGCGCGGGCGCTCGGCGTGCATCCGGGCTACGCGCTCGGGCGCGACTACGCGGGCCTCGACGACGTGCTGCTCGTCGCCGTCACCGAGAAGCGCACGCCGGCGGAGATCGATCGCCTCGCCGCCGTCCTCGCCGAGGTGGCGCGGTGAAGCTCATCTACGAGAAGTCGCAGCCCGGCCGCCGCGCCTCGGCGATCCCGCATCACGAGGGCCTGCCGGCGCCGGAGGTGCCCGCCGAGCTGCGCCGGGCCGAGCCGCCGCGCCTGCCCGAGGTGCCGGAGTTCGAGCTCGTCCGCCACTTCACCGAGCTCTCGACGCGCAACTTCGGGGTGGACACGGGCTTCTACCCGCTCGGCTCCTGCACGATGAAGCACAACCCGCGCGTCAACGAGCGGCTGGTCGGGCTGCCCGGCTTCGCGCAGCTGCACCCGTACCAGGAGGAAGACGGCGCGCAGGGAGCGCTCGAGCTCGAGTGGCGCCTCGCGGAGATCCTCGCCGAGGTCACCGGCCTCGACGCGGTCTCGCTGCAGCCGGCCGCCGGGAGCCAGGGCGAGCTCACGGGGCTGATGCTCGTGCGCGCGTACCACGAGGATCGCGGCGAGTCGGAGCAGCGGCGCAAGGTCGTCATCCCCGACACGGCGCACGGGACGAACCCCGCCTCCGTGACGATGTCGGGCTACGAGCTGACGCACGTGCAGACGGATGCGCGCGGCAACATCGACGTCGAGGACCTGCGCGCGAAGGTGGACGAGCACACGGCCGCGCTGATGCTCACGAACCCGTCGACGCTCGGGCTCTTCGACGAGAACATCGAGGAGCTGGAGCGCATCTTCCACGGCGCCGGCGCCCTCATGTACTACGACGGCGCGAACCTCAACGCCGTGTGCGGCATCTCGCGCCCCGGCGACATGGGCTTCGACATCGTCCACATCAACCTGCACAAGACGTTCTCGCAGCCGCACGGCGGCGGCGGCCCCGGCGGCGGACCGATCGCGGTGCGGAAGCTCCTCGAGCCGTACCTGCCCGTGCCGGCGGTCGTGCGGCGCGAGGACGGCGGCTTCGGGCTCGACTACGACCGTCCGCAGACGATCGGCAAGGTGCGCGGCTTCACCGGCCCGTTCGGCGTGTTCGTGCGCTCGTACGCGTTCATGCGCATGTACGGGCCGCGCCTGCGTGAGATGTCCGAGGTGGCCGTGCTCAACGCGAACTACGTCCTCGCCCGCCTGAAGGACGCGTACGAGCTGCCCTTCGACCGGCTCTGCATGCACGAGTTCGTCCTCTCCGCACGGGCACTGAAGCGCGAGCACGGCGTCACCGCGCTCGACGTCGCCAAGCGACTGATGGACTACGGCTTCCACCCGCCGACGATCTACTTCCCGCTGATCGTCCCGGAGGCGCTCATGATCGAGCCGACGGAGACCGAGACGAAGGAGACGCTCGACGCCTTCTGCGAGGCGATGCTCGCGATCGCGCGGGAGGCGGCGGAGGAGCCGGAGCTTCTCCACGAGGCGCCGCACGCCCGGCCGGTGCGGCGGCTCGACGAGGTGCGGGCGGCGAAGCAGCAGGTGCTGAAGTACGCGTTCGCGGAGCATCTCGGGCCGGAGGCCCCGTCCGCCTCGGTCGCCGCCGAGGCTCCGAAGGGCGTCTGACCGCGCGGCCCCCGAGCTCCCGCCCGATGCCCGGTCGCTGGTGGGAGCACGCAGTCCTGTACCAGATCTATCCACGCTCCTACGCCGACAGCGACGGCGACGGCGTCGGCGACCTGCCGGGGATCGTCGCGCGCCTCGACCACCTGGAGTGGCTCGGCGTCGACGCGATCTGGCTCGGCTCCAGCTTCCCGTCGCCGAACGCCGACTGGGGCTACGACGTCTCCGACTACTACGGCGTCCATCCGGAGCTGGGGACGACCGCCGACCTCGAGCGGCTGATCGTCGAGGCGCGGCGGCGACACATCCGCGTGCTGCTCGACCTCGTCCCGAACCACACGAGCGACCGGCATCCCTGGTTCAACGACGAGGCGCGGCGGGGCTGGTACCTCTGGCGCGAGCCGAAGCCCGACGGCTCGCCGCCGAACAACTGGTTGAGCACGTTCGGCGGGCCGGCGTGGACGCTCGTACCCGAGCGCGGCGGCTTCTACCTCCACAGCTTCCTGCCGCAACAGCCCGATCTCGACTGGTCGAGCGAGGGGGTGCGCGACGAGTTCGACCGCATCATCCGCTACTGGCTCGAGCGGGGAGTCGCGGGCTTCCGGATCGACGTCGCCCACGGACTCGCGAAGGACCCGCAGCTGCGGGACAACCCGCCGGCGCGCCCGGACGAGTCGCCGACGTGGGCCCGGATCGGCCAGTGGCCGAAGCACAACTTCGCCCTGCCGGAGGCGGTCGACGTGCACCGGCGCTGGCGGCGCGTCGCGGAGGCGGCCGACCCGGAGGCGCTGCTGCTCGGCGAGACGTACCTGATGGAGATCGACGAGCTGATGCCCTTCGTCGTCCCCGACGGGCTCCATCTCTGCATGAACTTCGCCTTCCTGCACGCGCCCTTCGAGGCCGCGGCCCTGGCGGCGGTGGTCGCCGAGACCGAGCGCCGCTTCCCGGAGGGAACGACTCCGGTGTGGCACGCCTCGAGCCACGACGACGTCCGTTTCGCGACGCGCTGGTGCGCGGCCGACCAGGAGCTGGCGAAGTGCGCCCTCCTCGCGCTGCTCTCGCTGCGCGGGACGGCGATCCTCTACCAGGGCGACGAGATCGGCCTCCTGCCGCCCGAGGTCCCGCCCGGGCGGGAGCGCGACATGGCCGGTCGCGATCCGAGCCGCACGCCGATGGTCTGGGAGGACGTCGACGGCGCCGGCTTCACCGCGCCCGGCGTCGAGCCGTGGCTGCCGATCGGCCCGCGCGACCGGAACGTCGCCGCGCAGCGCGACGACCCGGGCTCGATCCTCGGCTTCGCGCGCGATCTGATCTCGCTGCGGCGCCGGCGGCGGCTGCTCACCGGAGCGTACGAGTCGCTCGAAACGCCGGCCGGCACGTGGGCGTTTCGGCGGGAGGGTGGGGCGCTCGTCGCCCTCAACCTCGGCGACACTGCGGCGAGGCTCGCCGGCGTCGAGGGCTCGATCGTCCTCTGCACCGACCGCCAACGCGACGAGGAGCTCGTGGCGGGGACGCTCGAGCTCGGGCCGCGGCAGGCGATCGTAGCTTCCGTCGGATGAGCGAGATCCGGATCGCGGACACGCTCGACGGCGTCGACTGGGAGCAGGCCAGGGCGGATCTCCGCGCCGACGACTTCGACAACGGGCGCACTGCGGCCGCGCTGCGCCGGTCCTTCGAGCGCTCGCAGCACGTCGCGATCGCGTGGGACGGAGCCCGCGTCGTCGGGATAGCGCGGCTTCTCTCCGACGGCGTCTGCAACGCCTACCTCGTCGACGTGTGGACTGCGTCGAGCCGGCGACGCCGCGGGATCGGCCGCGCGCTGGTCGAGGCGCTGTGCGACGCGGTGCCCGGCCAGCACGTCGGCCTCCAGACCGACGATGCGCAGGCGTTCTACGCAGCGCTCGGCTTCCGGCGCCAGCCGGAGTTCATGTCGCGGCTGTCGGGGCGCTGGCTCGAGAACGACGCGAATCGCGACTGACGGCGCGCAGGCCTGCCGCGAGCTGCCCGCAGGCGGCCTCGATGTCCCGCCCGCGCGTGAGCCGCACGGTCGCCGGAACCCGTGCGCGGTCGAGCACGGCGCGGAAGGCGGCGATCCGCTCGCGCGACGAGCCCTCGTACGGACCTGTCGGGTTGTATGGGATCAGGTTGATCTTGAAGTGCTCGCGGTCGAGCAGCCCCGCGAGCTCCCGCGCCTGCTCCGGCGAGTCGTTGACCCCGGCGAGCAGCACGTACTCGACGAAGACGCGCCGGTTCGTCGCCCGCGCGTGGCGGCGGCACTCGGCCACGACGTCGGCGATCGGGTAGCGGTCGTTGACCGGCATGATCCGCGACCGCAGCTCGTCGTCGGGCGCGTGGAGCGAGAGCGCGAGGCGGATCGGCTCCTCCACCTCGTCGACGAAGCGGGTCAGACCGGGCAGCCAGCCGACCGTCGAGATCGTCGTGCGCCGATGCGTGATGCCGAGATCCGGGAGGCGCCGCGCCGCGCCGAGCACCTCGTCGAGGTTGAGCATCGGCTCGCCCATCCCCATGAAGACGGCATGGTCGACCTCCGTCCGGCGGCGGAAGTGGAGCGCCTGGTCGAGGATCTCCGAGGCCGTGAGGTTGCGGCCGAAGGCCATCGCGCCGGTCGCGCAGAACGTGCACGTGAGCGGGCAGCCCGACTGCGAGGAGAGACAGAGCGAGCGGCGGCCGTCGCGGTAGCGCATCAGCACCGCCTCGACGGGATGGCCGTCGGCGGTGCGGAAGAGCGTCTTCACGGTGCCGTCGCGCGCCTCGCGCTCCGTCTCGACCGCGAGCGTGGAGAACGGCACGGCGCCGGCGAGCTCGTCGCGCAGCGCGCGCGGCAGGTTCGTCATCGTCTCGTAGCCGGCGGCGCCGCGCGCCGTCCACTCCCACACCTGGCGGGCGCGGAAGGCGGGCTCGCCGCGCTCGGCGAGCGTCTGTTCGAGGAGGAGGAGATCCACGCGGCTACGGTAGCGTGGGCTCTGGTGATCGACCTCCGCTCCGACACCGTGACGAAGCCGACGCCGGAGATGCTCGCCGCGATGGCGGCCGCCGACGTGGGGGACGAGCAGTTCCACGAGGATCCGACGACGAGCGAGCTGCAGCGGCGCGCCGCCGAGCTCTTGGGACAGGAGGCGGCGCTCTTCCTGCCGACGGCGACGATGGCGAACCAGGTCGCGCTCCGCACGCTCAGCCGTCCCGGCTGCAAGGTGGTCGCCGAGGAGCGGACGCACGTCCTCATCTACGAGTGGGGAGGGCCGGCGATCCACTCCGGCCTCGTGATGCAGGGGCTCGTCGCCGAGGCGGGGCGGCCGGCGCCGGAGCAGATCGAGGAGCTCGACGGCTTCGGCCGCGGGAGCGTGCTCGTGCTCGAGAACACCCACCGCAGCTCGGGCGGGCGGGTCTGGCCACTCGAGGACTTCCGCGCGACGGTCGCCGCCGCACGGGAGCGCGGCGCCGCCGTGCATCTCGACGGCGCGCGGCTCATGAACGCCTCCGTCGCGGCGGGCCTGCCGCCGTCCGCGTGGAGCGTGCTCGCCGACACGGTCACCGTCTGCTTCTCGAAAGGGCTCGGCTGCCCGTTCGGCGCCGTCCTCGCGGGCTCGGCCGAGACGATCGAGCGCGCCTGGGAGGGCAAGTACCTCCTCGGCGGCGCGCTCCGTCAGTCGGGCATCGCGGCCGCGGCCATGCTCTACGCGCTCGACCGCCATGTCGACCGCCTCGCCGACGACCACGCCAGGGCGAAGCGGCTCGCCGAGGGCATCGGGATCGATCCGGCGACGGTCGAGACGAACTTCGTCCCGATCCCCGACGAGCCCGGGCTGCGCGAGCGCATTCGCGAGCGGGACGTCCGCGTCGGCGGCCTGCGCCCCGGCTGGCTGCGCGCGGTCACGCACCTCGACGTCGACGACGCGGCGATCGACGAGGCGAGCGAGCGGATCGCGGAAGAGCTTCGTGTCCACGCCTGAGCGTCTCTCCGGCCGGCTCGAGCGGCTCGTCCGCGTCGAGCAGCGCGAGAAGCGGCTGCCGAGCCTCGCCGCGGCCGTCCTCCGCGACGGGGAGCTCGTCTGGGAGGCGGCCGTCGGGGTGGCGGACGCCGAGTCGGGTCTCGAGGCGACGCCCGACACGCAGTACCGCGTCGGCTCGATCACGAAGACGTTCACGGCGACGGCGATCATGCAGCTGCGCGACGCGGGCAGGCTCGACCTCGAGGACACGCTCGATCGCCACATCGAGGGCGCTGCGCACCGGCCGACGCTCCGCCGCCTGCTCTCGCACGCCTCGGGGCTGCAGCGAGAGACGCAGGACGACTCGTGGCTGACCCTCCGCTTCGCCTCGCCCGACGAGCTGCTCGCGACCCTCGCCGAGGCCGAGCTCGTGCTGCCCTCCGGCGCGCGCTACCACTACTCGAACCTCGCCTTCGCGCTACTCGGGATCGTCGTCGAGCGTGCGTCGGGGATGCCGTACATGGACTACGTGCGCGAGCGCCTGTTCGAGCCCGTCGGCCTGACCCGGATGAGCTTCGAGCCCGAGCCACCCGCCGCGTCCGGCTACCTCGTCCAGCCGTACACGGACGGCGCCTGGGACACGATCGAGGTCGAGACCGGCGCCTGGGCCTCGGCCGGCCAGCTCTGGGGAACGGTGGGCGACCTCTGCCGCTGGGGCGCCTTCCTCGCCGATCCCGACGAGACGATCCTCGCGAAGAAGACCGCCGAGGAGATGCGGACGGTCCAGACGATGGACGACCACGAGCGGTGGCTCTCCGGCTACGGGCTCGGGCTGCAGCTCCGGCGCGACGGCGACCGGATCCTCGCCGGGCACGGCGGCTCGATGCCGGGGTTCATCGCCCGCCTCTTCTTCGCGCCGAAGGAGCAGGTCGTCGTGGCGGCGCTGACGAACGAGAGCGAGGCGGCGCTCGTGGAGCTCGGGCTCGCGCTCGCCCGGACGACGATCGAGGAGTGGCCGGTTGCGCCGGAGCCGTGGCAGATCGGCGAGCCGCCTCCGGACGACCTCCTCCCGCTGCTCGGGATCTGGTTCATGGAGGCGAGCCGGCTCGTCTTCCGCTGGCGCGACGGCCGGCTGGAGGCTCGGTACGACGGGTCGCTCGACTGGGAGCCGTCGTCGGTCTTCGAGCGGGAATCGGATGACCGCTGGCGCACGGTGTCGGGGCCCGAGCATGGCGAGGCGCTCCGGATCGAGCGTGCGGACGACGGCTCCGTGGCCCGGATGGTCTGGGGCGGCTATCCGCTCACGCGCGAGCCCGGCCCGTGGCGCGCGCCGGAGCCGTAGCTACTCGTACTGGAGGGCCTCGAGCACGTTCAGGCGCGAGGCGCGGCGTGCGGGGAAGATCGCGGCGAGCAGCCCGGCGAGCACGGCGGCGATCACGAACACGACGATCGAGCCCCATGGAATCGTGAAGGCGGCGTAGCCGATCGCCTTGCCGACCATCGCGGCCAGGACGATCCCGAGCGGGATCGCGAGCGCCGCGCCGATGAGCGACGTGACGATCGCCTCGTAGCGGATCATCGCCCGCAGCTGGCGGCGGGTCATCCCGACGGCGCGCAGCATCCCGATCTCGCGCGTCCGCTCGAAGACCGTGAGCACCAGCGTGTTCACGATCCCGAAGAGGGCGATCACGACCGCGAGCGAGAGCAGGACGTAGAGGAGGTTCAGGAGCGTGTCGATTCCCTGCTCCTGGTTCTTCTTGAACTGGCTCTCGGTCGCGATCTTCGCCTCGGGGAAGCGCTTCAGCGCCTGCTTGAGCCTCCCGGTGTTCGCGGCTGTGACCCCGCCACGGATGTCGACGAACGTGTAGACGTTCTGCGGATTCTGGTAGTGGGCGTCGAACACCCGTTGCGAGATCGTCACGTCGCCGTAGGGCGACCCGCCCTTCGGCGGCGAGAAGATGCCGCGCACGTGGAGGTTCAGCGTGCGCCCGCTCGGCGTCTCGACGGCGATCGGCGAGCCGACGGCGAGGTGGTGGCTCTTCGCGTAGTCCTTCGAGACGAACGCGCCGGTCGTCCCCAGCTGGGACGGCGTGCGCTGGCTCCCCGCGGCCCACTCGACGCTGATGACCTTGGCAATGTCGCCCGCTACGGCGGTGACGCCGATCTGCTTGCCGAACGCCTTGCCCTGCCCAGCGCGGACGCCCGAGACGACGGTCACGCCCTGCACGTGGCGCAGCGCGTTCGCGGAGGCGATCGAGATCGGCGAGAAGTTGTCGGTCGCGGTCAGGGCGTAGTCGGCGCGGAACACGGAGTTGACGGCGCTCTCGAAGCGCGTCTTCAGGCCGGCGGCGAGCACCGCGACGAGCGTGACGAGCGTGAGCCCGATCATGAGGGCCGATGCCGTCGAGGCGGTGCGCTGCGGGTTCCGGATCGCGTTTCCCCGCGCGAGCGCGCCCGCGGCGCCGCCGATCCTCGCCGCGGGGCTGCCGATCACGCGCGCGAGCGGCGGCACGAGCGTCTTCGCGAGCATCGCGACGCCGAGGAAGACGGCGCCCGCGCCGATGCCGATGGCGAGCAGGCGATTCGTCGTCGAGAGTCCGTGCACGAAGAGTCCGACGAGCATCAGCGCCACGGCGGCGACGATCGTCAGCAGGGCCGCCGGGAGCCCGAAGCGGGCGAAGCGCGACTCCGGCAGAACGGCGCCCTCGCGGACGGCGGAGATCGGCGACACCCGCGTCGCGCGGAGCGCCGGCCGCAGCGCCGCGAGCAGCGTGATGACGATGCCGACGACGAGCGCGACGACGACCGTCCGGGTCGCGAAGACCGTCCCCGCCTGCGGCAGGTCGATCCCGAAGGAGACGAACAGCTTGTTGAGCAGCTTCGCGAGGCCGAGGCCGAGAAAGAGCCCGACGACGGAGGCGAGGGCGCCGATCACGAACGCCTCGAGGAGCACCGAGCGCAGCACCTGGCGCCTCGTCGCCCCGAGCGTTCGGAGGGTCGCCAGCTCGCGGGTCCGCTGCGCGATCGTGATGCCGAGCGTGTTGGCGATCACGAAGATGCCGACGAACAGGGCGATGCCGGCGAATGCGAGCAGGAAGTCCTGGATGATCGAGAGGAAGCCGTTCGTGTCCTTCGTCGCCTGCTTCGCCTGCCCCTGGCCGGTGCGCACCTGGGCCGTCGGCGGCAGCAGCGGGCGGATCTCGCTCACGAGCTGCTGCGGGGTCGTGCCCGACTTCGCCGCGACGTCGATCCCGTCGAGCTTGCGCTCCTTGTGGAAGATTCGCTGGGCGGTCGGGAAGTCGAAGATCGCCATCGTCGCGCCCCCGAGCGAGGAGACGCCGCCGATTTCGCAGATGCCGCTGATCGTGTACCGCTGCTCGGCGCCGCGCGCGATCACGCCGATCGTCTCGCCGGGCTTGTAGTCGTCCTTCGACGCCGTGTTCGCGTCGATCGCCACCTGGTGCGGCCCGACCGGCCATGCGCCGGTGACGAGCTCGAGCGGGTTGAAGCGCTGGTCGCCGCGGGCATGGATCGAGTAGGCGAGCGACGGCGCTCCATGACCGGAGATCACCTTCCCGTTCCGGCCCACGAGGTACGCGTAGTCGGCGATCCCGCCCTCGGCCTCCGCGACGCCGGGCAGGTTGCGCACCTTCCCGAGCAGCGACTGCGGGAACGAGGGCGGCAGCGCGCTGCTGTTGTTGTCCGTTCCGATCGCGCTCTTGCCGCTGATGACGGCGTCCGTGTGCTTGTAGACGGTCGAGAAGACGGTCCCGAACGCCGCCTTGATCGTGTCGGTGAGGACGTAGGTGCCGCTGATCATCGCGACGCCGAGGACGATCGCGATGGCGGTCAGCGCCGCGCGGAGCTTTCGCCCCGCGAGGCCCTTCAACGCTACTCCGATCACGACTGGAGCTCGGACATGACCTGGACCACCTCGGCGGCGGTCGCGCCCTTCATCTCGCGGACGATGAGCCCGTCGGCGAGGAAGAGGATGCGATCGGCGATCGAGGCCGCCCGCGGCTCGTGCGTGACCATCACGGTCGTCTGCCCGTAGGAGTCGACGGACGCGCGGATCAGCTCGAGGATCTCGCCGCCGGTCTTCGAGTCGAGGTTCCCGGTCGGCTCGTCGGCGAAGAGGATCGTCGGGCGCGTCACGAGTGACCGGGCGATCGCGACGCGCTGCTGCTCGCCGCCGGAGAGCTCGGCGGGCCGGTGGTCGCGCCGCTTGTCGAGCCCCATCTGCTGGAGGAGCGAGTCGAGCCACGCCTTGTCGGGCTTCTCGCCCGCGATCGAGAGCGGGAGGACGACGTTCTCCTCGGCGTTCAGCATCGGCAGGAGGTTGAAGAACTGGAAGACGAAGCCGATGTGCTCGCGGCGCAGCAGCGTGAGCTTCGAGTCGTCGAGCCCCGTGATCTCTGTGCCGGCGATCGAGACCGTGCCGGCCGTCGGGTTGTCGAGCCCGGCGAGGATGTGCATGAGCGTCGACTTCCCGGAGCCCGAGGGCCCCATCACCGCGACGAGCTCGCCCTCGCGTACGGAGAGGTCGACCCCGCGCAGGGCGTCGACGGCGGTCGCGCCGCTGCCGTAGCGGCGCGTCAGCCCGCGCGCCTCGACGGCGGATGCAGCGGGAGCGGAGGGTGTGGGCTTCTCCTCGGCGAGGCTCACCGACTCCACGCTAGCCAATCCGTCGGCGGGGCGTTGGAAGCCCTCCGCAAACTCGTCAATGTCCGGTTGCGAAGTAGAAACCGGCGACGGCGGCGGCGTACCCCGCGACGAGGAGCGCGCCTTCCGAGCGCCTCGTCCGGCCGTCGCGAACGGCCGCGGCGACGAGGAGCGACGCTCCGCCCATCGCGACGAGCTCGCTCCAGCGGAAGGCGAGCGCGAACGGGTGCGCGAAGCCGAACGAGAGCAGCAGCACGACCGGGACGACGAGCAGTGCGACCTGGGCGCTCGACGAGATCGCGATCTCCAACGCGAGCCGCATGTTCCCGCCGCGCGCGATCAGGATCGCGCCGCCGTGCTCGGCCGCGTTGCCGACGATCGCGACGATGACGACGGCGATGAAGAACTCGCTCAGCCCGACCGCCGCCGCGAACGCGTGCAGCGAGTGGACGAGGATCTCGCTCACCCAAGCGGTGGCCGCCGTCGCCGCGGCGAGCGCGGTAAGCGCCCACGCGAGCGACCATGCGCCCTCGCGCGGCCCTTCCCGCTCGCTTCGGCTGTGGCGGCGGAGGTTGCGGCCGACGACCGCGGCGTAGACGAGCAGGAGGACGACCGCGACCGGCAGCGAGGCGACCACGACCGCGTGCCGCTCCGGCGCGCCCTCGTAGCCGACCGTCGCCGGCGCTACGAACGCGAGCACTGCGAGCCCGACGAGCCCGATCTGCGTGAGCAGTGAGCGCCGGTCGATCTCCGCTCCGTCGGGGCCGGCGAGCAACGCGACCCCGGAGACGAGCAGGAGGTTCGAGATCACGCTGCCGGAGAGCGAGCCGCGCACGACCTGCGGCAGGTTCGCCCCGAGCGCGAACAGGGCGACGATCAGCTCCGGAGCGTTCCCGAAGCTCGCGTTGAGGAAGCCGCCGATGCCGGGGCCCGTGTGCTCGGCGGCGTGCTCCGTCGCCTCGCCGATCAGCCAGGCGAGCGGGACGAGCGAGAGGGCGGAGAGGACGAAGAGCGTGACATGGCCCGCGTCCGTGAGCTCGTCGACCGCGACCGCGAGCGGCGCGAGCAGGAGCAAACCCCAGAGGAGCTTCCTGGCCACCCGCGGTAGCGTAAAGAGCCGTGCTCCGGGCGGTCCTCTTCGACTGGAACAACACGCTCGTCCGGCTCGAGTGGGACGAGGAGCGCGTCCTCGCCGGCCATCGGGCGGCGCTCGGCCGCGACGATACGGACTTCACCGCGCGCTGGCGCGAGCTCCTCCTCGGCGGCGCGCACGGCAACCGGCCGTACGCGGAGCTCCTCTCCGAGCTCGGGGTCGAGGATCCCGACGGGTTCGTCGAGGCCGAGCACGCGGTGTGGCGCGAGGCGTACTCGGTGCTCGCCTCGGCGCAGGCCCTGCTCGAGTCCCTGCGCGACCGCGGGCTGAAGATCGGGCTCGTCGCGAACTCGTGGCCGGATCCGGCGTGGATCCTGCGGACGGACGCCGAGGCGCTCGGGCTCGCGCCGCTCCTCGACACGATGGTGTTCGCCGACGAGGCCGGAGCGAGGAAGCCGGCGCCCGAGCCGTTCCTTCGTGCCTGCCGTGAGCTGGGCGTGGAGCCCGAGGCCGCGGTCTTCGTCGGCGACGACCTCGAGCGCGATGTGCAAGGCGCGAGGGCGGTGGGCATGAGGACGGTGCAGGCGATGTGGTTCAGAGCGGACGACAGCGGCGAGATCGAGGCCGACTTTCGCGCCTTCACGGCGATGGACGTCCTGAACGTCGTCCGACGGCTAGCGTGAATTCGGCTCCACGTCAAGTCTTGCGCAGCCTCGAATCCCCTCGGACAATGGAGTCATGACGCCCCAGTCCCGCACCGACGTCGCGAGGCTTCCGCTCCGCCCGCAGGACGAGGCGGCGTGCCGCCGCTGCGCGGTGCACTGCGAGAAGGTCGTCTATCCCGCGGCGTGTCTCGAGCGGTCGTGTCCGTTCGTCTACGCGTACGAGGAGCACGGGCATACGTTCATGGGCTGCCTGCAGCGGGTGTTCACCGCCGAGATCGACCTCGACATGTTGCGTGCGGCGGAGCGGCGCCAGGAGGGCTTCGGCGCGGTGCGCGCGCTGCGCGGGCCGCTGCCGATGTGCGACGCCGCGGTGCAGGAGACGTTCGCAAATCGCGAGAATGAGCTCGGCTGCGTCAATCCGGAGTTCGCGGAGCTGCCTGCCGGCTCGCCGACGTTCCGCGTGTTCGCGCGGGTCGCGGACCTCTGAGGGCGGCCAGCCGGCGCAGGAGCAGCACGCCGAGGGCCGGCCCGGCCGCGGCGAGGAAGAACGCCAGCCGCCAGCTGTGCGCGGCGACGGCCGCCACCGCGGGCGGCGCGCCGGCGACGACGACGCCGAGGAGCGTCTGCTGGAAGCCGAGCGCCGCGCCGGTGCGGGCGGCGCCCGCGGTCTCCGCGGCAGCCGCATACGCGAGCCCGTTCCAGGACATGCTGAGCACGCCCGCGACGATGAACAGCGGGACGAGGAGCGCGAGCGGCGCGTCGGTTGCGGCCGCGACCGCTGCCGTGACGAGCGCGAGTGCGACGCCGATCGCCCGCAGCGGCCCGAGCCGGTTGCCGAGCCGGTCGGAGATCCTCCCCGAGCCGATGCGGGCGGCGACGGCGAGCACGTAGATCGCCGTCAGCACCGCTCCCGCGCCGTACTTCGAGACGTGGCGGTCGTCGTGGAGGAAGAGGACGACGAAGCTCGTGATCCCGATCTGCGCCAGCAGGTAGAGGCCCGTGCCCATCCCCAACAGCCACATGTACGGGTCGCGGAGCGGACGCGAGACGTCGCCGAGCTCCGGCTCGCCCTTCGCGCCGCCGCGGACGAACGCCACGGCGACGACCGCACCCGTCGCGCAAGCGCCGGCGAGGAAGAGGAACGCCGGACGCGTGCTGCCCGAGGAGCCGAGCACGGGGAGCAGGGCCGCTCCGATCGCTCCGCCGATCGGAATCGCCGTCTGGCGGATGCCGAGCGCGAGCCCGAGCTCGTCGCGCGGGAACCAGGCCATGATCGCCCGGCCGCTCGCCGCGTTGACGCTCGCCCCGAGCGCGCCCACGCCGACGAGCACGCCCGTCACCGCGCCGAAGCTGTGGGTCGTGGAGGCGACGGCGAGGAGGGCGGCGGCGCCGCTGAGCCCCGCGGCGATCACCCAGCGCTCGTCGGCCCGGTCGGCGACGAGCCCCCACGGCAGGAGCGTGAAGAGCATGCCGATCCCGATCGCGGCGAGCACGACCCCCGTCTCCCTCAGCGTCAGCCCGTAGTGGGACTTCAGCGCCAGGCTCAGCCCCGGCAGCCCCACGGAAGAGACCGAGAAGCTCGCCTGGGCGAGCGTCCCCGCCGCGAGCACGACCCAGCGGTAGCGCGGGAGGGTCACCGCGTCCAGCGGGCGTGGAGCTCTCTCGCCTTGCGGATCTCGTTCGCGTCGGGGCCGCGGTTCTCGGGTCCGGCGACCTCGAGGATCGCCGGCAGCCCCTGCAGGCGCGGGTTGCCGAGGAAGACCCCGAGCTTCTCGCCGAGCTCGCCCTCGAGGATGTTCGCGTGCCGGTCGCGGTTGGAGCCGAGCGGCGTGGCCGAGTCGTTGACGTGGAGCGCGCGCAGGCGCTCGAGCCCGATCGAGGAGTCGAGCGCGTCGAGGCAGGCGTCGAGGGCGGCCGGATCCCGCACGTCGATGCCCGACACGTAGAGGTGGCACGAGTCGAGGCAGACCCCCAGCCGGGGGTGCCGGTCGAGCCCTTCCCAGATCGCCGCCAGCTCCTCGATCGAGCGCCCGATCGTCCCGCCGGCGCCGGCCGAGTTCTCCATCAGGAGCCAGGTCTCGTCGCTGCAGAGCTCGAGCACCCGCTCCATCCCGGGCAGCAGGCGCTCGAGCCCGGCTTGGAAACCGCTGCCGAGATGCGAGCCGACGTGGAAGACGACGCCGTCGGCGCCGATCGCGCACGCGACCTCCATCGTGTTGCGCATCGCGGCGACCGACTTCTCGTGGATCGCGTCGTCGGGGGCGGCGAGGTTGCAGAGGTAGAGCGCGTGGCACACGACGTCGCCGATCCCCGCCTCTGCCCGCCGCTCGCGGAAGCGCTCGAAGCTCGCCGGGTCGTGGTTCGTCGGCCGCCACGTGCGCGGGCTCTGCGTGAACACCTGAACGGCGTCGGCGCCGATCGCGACCGCGCGGTCGATCGCGGTGTGGATCCCGCCCGACGACGACACATGCGCTCCGATCTGCATCAGTGGGCCACTGAACCTACGCTACAGCCATGTCCGTCGTCGTACGCATGGCGCCGAGCCCGACCGGCCTGCTCCACATCGGGAACGTCCGGACGGCGCTCTTCAACTGGCTCTTCGCACGCCACGAGGGCGGCGAGTTTCGCCTCCGCATCGAGAACACCGACACGTCGAGGGAAGTCGCAGAGGCGGTCGACCAGATCCAGGACTCCCTCCGCTGGCTCGGTCTCGACTGGGACGGGCCGCTCACCTTCCAGCTCGACCGGATCGAGGACTGCCGGCGCCTCGCCGGCCAGCTGCTCTCGGAGGGCAAGGCGTACGAGGACGAGGGCGCGATCCGCTTCCGCATGCCCGACGAGGGCGTGACCGCGTGGGACGACGTCGTCCGGGGCCGGATCGAGTATCCGAACGACAAGCTGGAGGACGTCGTGATCGTCCGCTCCGACGGACGGCCGACCTACAACTTCGCGTCGCCGTTGGAGGACGTCTGGGACGGGATCACCCATGTGATCCGCGGCGACGACCACATCCCGAACACGCCGAAGCAGCTCAACATCATCCGCGCGGTCGGCGGCGACGTCCCCGTCTACGGGCACGTTCCGATGATCAACGGCGCCGACGGCAAGCCGCTCTCGAAGCGGCACGGCTCGGTGAATGTCCAGGACTTCCGGGCCGAGGGCTACCTGCCCGAGGCGCTGATGAACTTCCTCGCGCTGCTCGGCTGGGCGCCCGACGGCGAGACGACGCTGATGGGCCGCGAGGAGCTGGTCGAGCGCTTCTCGCTCGAGCGCGTCAGCCCGAGCCCGGCGCAGTTCGACTACCAGAAGCTCGACTGGATGAACGGCGTCTACGTCCGTGAGCTGGCGCCCGGCGACTTCTCGCACCGGCTCGTGCTCTGGCTCGGCGAGCAGGGCTACGACTGGGACGCGGAGCTCGTCTCGCGCGCGGCCCCGCTCGTGCAGGAGAAGATCGCGACGCTTTCCCAGTTTCCGGCCTACGCCGGCTTTCTCTTCCACGACGTCGAGCCGGATCCCGCGGAGCTCGACGGGGGAGGGGCGATGCTCGCGGCGGCGACGGAGGCGCTGCGCGGGCTCGAGCCGTTCGACGCCGCCGCGATCGAGGCGGCGCTGCGGGCGACGGCGGACGGGCTCGGGCTGAAGCCGCGGCAGGCGTTCCAGCCGGTCCGCGTCGCGGTCACCGGCTCGCGGGTCTCGCCGGGCCTCTTCGAGAGCATCGAGCTGCTGGGGCGGGCGACGAGCCTCAACCGTCTCGAGAAGGCCGCGGCGGCCTCCGGGTAGAGGCCATCGGCCTCGGCGCGGCGAGGGGGTCGAGCGCGCGCTGGAAGCAAAGCCACGCCCGCCGGCGGCCCGGGCTGCGAGGAGTCGCTTGTCGCTTCAAAGAGACAAACGTCCCCCGGAAGGAGGCAGTTACGACCTTTTCCGCGATCGACCACTAGACTCGAACCGATGGGCGCCGCGGAGAACGACACCCTGCGGACCCGCGTTCTCGTCGTCGACGACGAGCCCTCGATTCGGCTCCTCTGCCGGGTCAACCTCGAGCTCGAAGGACACGAGGTGGTCGAGGCGGGGTCGCTCGGCAAGGCGCGCGAGCTGCTCGCGGGTGCGGTCGACCTCGTGCTGCTCGACGTGCATCTCGGGCGGGAGTCGAGCGCCGAGCTCGTCGGCGAATGCCACTCGCGGCAGCCTCCCGTCCCCGTCGTGATCGTCACCGGCTCGGCCGACGTGCTGCTCGATCGCGTGTCGGACGCCGACGCCGTGCTACCGAAGCCGTTCGAGATCGAGACGCTGCTCTCGACCGTGCGCGAGCTCACCTCGGCGCGGACGAAGGGATGAGCGCGACGGCGGTCCGCCCGGCAGGCGAGTACGAGGCGGCCTACCGCGCCTACTATGCGGAGGCTGCCGAGGAGTACCGCGCCGTCCGCGTCGGCGAGAAGGAGACGTCGGAGCAGGCGGCGATCGTCGCCCGCCACGCCGATCTCTTCACCGAGGCGCAGCTCGGATCGCTGCGCGCGGAGGAGGAGAGCTCGGACGGCGAAGAGCGCGAGCGGCTCTACCGGCTGCGGCAGACGTGCGAGGCGGGGATCGTCGACGCTGCGCTCGCCGAGCGAGAGGACGAGCTCGAGAACGCGCTGCTCGCGGCGAGGCTCGTCTTCCGGGGCGAGGAGCTGCCGTTACGGGCGGCCGAGGCCCGTGCCGCCGTCCTTCCCGAGTACGCCGCGCGCGAGGAGCTCGGCGCGCTCGAGCGCGGCCTGAGCGCGAGCTTCAATCCCGCGCGGGCCGAGCTGCTCGCTGCGCGCGACGCGCTCGCGGCCGAGCTGTCGGGCGAGCCGGATTCGGTCGCGCGTAACGAGGAGGAGAAGCAGATCTCGCTGCGCGGGCTCGAGCGGGCCGTGCGCGCCGCGTCGACCGCGGCGGCGGAGAGCTATGCGCGACTGCGCGCGCACTGGTTCGAGCGTCTGCTCGGGCCCGAGCGCGACGAGGTGCCGGCGTCGGTTCACGTCCGCTGGCTGCGCCGGCTCTCTCCGCTCGAGTCGACGTACACGAAGGAGCGCTCGGTCGAGATCTGCGTCGAGACGGTGCGCGCGCTGGGGTTCGAGCTCGAGGCGATGCCGAACATCCGGCTCGACCTCGAGGACCGGCCGCAGAAGAGCCCGCGCGCCTGCGTGATCGCTGCCGACCCGCCCGAGATCGTCCACCTGATCACGCGTGCGCAGGGCGGGCTCTCCGACTACCAGGCGTTCCTCCACGAGGCCGGCCATGCGCTCCACTACGCGAGCTCGGGCGCAAGCCTGCCGTGGACGTTCCGCGCGATCTCCCGCGACCACGCGCTGACCGAGATCTACTCGTACATCATCGAGGCCGTCACGTTCGAGCCGGGCTGGCATGCGCTCCACTTCGCCCTCGACGACGCGACCGCCGCCGAGAACGCGCAGGCGGCTCGGTTCATCGAGGCGCTGCTCTTCCGGCGCTACGCGGCGAAGCTTCGCTACGAGCTCGGGTTCTGGGATGCGTTCCCGAGCGAGCACGGCGACTCGCCGCGCGACTACGCGCCGGTCCTGACCGAGGCGACCGGGCTCCGCTACGACGAGCGCGGCTACCTCTCGGACATGGACGCCGGCTTCTACTCCGCCGACTACCTGCGCGCGTGGGTCCGCTCGGCGCAGCTGCGTACGCACCTGCGGCGCGAGGTGGGGGAGGACTGGTGGCGCAGCGCCGCGACCGGCGAGCTCCTGCGCGCGCTCTTCGCGGAGGGGACGCGGCCCTCGAGCGAGGACGTCGCCGTGCGGCTCGGCTTCGAGCCCCTCGACACCGGGCCGCTCGTCGCCGAGCTGAACGGCAGCTGAGGTCGCTCAGCGGCCGGTTTCCGGCTTGCAGACCAGCGCGTGGATCTCGCGGGTGAGCGCCGCGACCTGCTCCGTGAGGGCCTTGTCCTGGGTCGTCAGCTGGGTGTTCGCCTCGAGCAGCTCGATCAGCCGGTCGGTCTCGGTCTTGATCCCGTGCTCCAGCCGGGTGTGCCGCGAATCCGCCCGATCGCCCATCACCTTGTCTCGGTCGGCCTGGCGTGTCTGCGCGAGCAGGATCAGCGGCGCCGCATAGGCGGCCTGGGTCGAGAAGACGAGGTTGAGGAGGATGTACGGCTCGGGGTCGAAGCGGAAGAGGCCGCCGAGGGCCGCCGTGTTGAAGGCGATCCAGAAGAGGACGATGATCGTCTGGCCGAGGATGTACTGCGGCGTGCCGAAGAAGCGTGCCGTCTTCTCCGCGAAGCGCCCGAACGTGTCCTCGCCGAAGGCGCCGTGACGGAGCTGGGCGTGGTCCGCGGCGGTTGCCACGGCCACGACCCTACGAGAGAGGTCGGATGCCGCCGAGGCTCGTGAGGAGGCCGGTCGCGTCGAGGACGTCGGCGCTCGGCGGGGCCGAGATCGAGACGTTCGCGCCGTAGCCCCTCAGGGTCGCCGTGAAGGACGCGTGCGTCTGCTCGATCGTGTACGCGACGCGCACCCGGTGGACGAGCCCGTCGGTGCCGATCCAGACGTTCACCGGCACCTGGCGGGTGGCCTGCGTGCCGAGTTCGTTGACGAGCGCCGAGGGAAGGCCGGCGGCCTTCGCGACCTCGGCGAGGTCGAGAAGCACGCGGTAACGGGTCGTCGAGGTGCCCCCGACGGTTGCGGGGCCGAGATCGGTGACGGTCGCGCCGGCCTTCCTGAGCAGGTCGAGCATCTGCGCCGGCATCACCGCGTTTCCGCCCGCGACGAGCTCGCCGAGATCCAAGCCGTGCGCGGAGGCGAGCTTCGAGAGGTCGACCTCCACCCAGCTCTTTCCGCCGGCCAGGGCGGGCATCGGCGTGAGGTGGAGGAACGCGAGGTCGTCGCCGCCCTGCTGGAGGACGATCGCGCGGACGGACGACGGCGCGTCGGCGGGCGCTTGGACGGCGCCCAGGAGCGAGCCGAGGCGGACGGTCACGTCGGCGCTCGCCCCGTCGACGACGCCGGAGCCGCTGACGTGCAGCTCCTTCCCGGCGGCGAGCTTCGGGCTCTGCACCGCGAGCGAGAGGGCGATGTGCGCGGTGCTGGCGTCGGCGCTCTTCGTCGCCGCGGCCGCGACCGGCGAGCCCGTCCCGCGTCCCGAGACGGCGACTCCGGCCACGATCGCCGCCGCGACGGCGACGACGACGCCTGCCAGACGACCCCTCGTCATGCTCTCGAGTCTAGCTTCGGCTCAGCGGCCGAAGCGGACGGCCGCTAGAAAGCCGTCCGCCTCGGCTCCAATCCATCGCATGAGTGCGCGTTCCGACCCGAACTACGCGGCCTCCGCCTTGCGGCTAGGCGAGAGCCGTGGCTTGCCAACGGGCGTCCCTCGGACGCTGCATCGAAGGCGATGGACGGCATTGGAGAATCTTCGACAAGAGTCCACCGCCGCTCGCCGGTAGTTCTCCACAAGTTCACGGCGGGCTAGCCCGGAGCCGAGACGATCGGCGGGAACGTAAAGACCCCGCCGAGCCGCGGGGTCCTGTTCGCGCGCGAGGCGGACTGCAAGTTCGTCCTTGTGCCATAGCGAGGTTCGACCGGCGATCGTCGTTGTTGACCGACAACGCCCCATTGCGAGAGACGATGCGCAGCGGGGCAGGCTGAGTCAAGTGCGTTGGTCTAGCGATTCGCTCGACTGCGCCAGCGTCCTCACGCCGGCGCGTTACGACCTGGTCAACTCTGCGACGAGTGGATCCCCGTTCTACTGGAGGCTTGGGTAGGCCACCCGGATGCTCATGGCGATGGTGCGCGTACAGGTCCGCGCGCGCCGTAAATGCCCCGGTGCCAGCTGGAGCGGACGGCTCGCGCTTTGGAGGACGCAGTTCGACATTGCGGGGCACTTCGCTTGCATCGTCTGGCCCGCGAGAGGGTTCCAGGCGGTCTGATTCTCTCTCTCTATCAT
>DATIZN010000030.1:0-53884 GCA_035517075.1 Gaiellaceae bacterium
CCGATCCGGATCGTCGTCCTCGACATCGGGTTGCCGGGAATCGACGGCTTCGAGGTCTGCCGGCGCATCCGGGCCGGCTCGAAGGTTCCGATCGTGATGCTGACCGCGCGCGACGAGGAGCCGGATCGCGTGGCCGGGCTCGAGCTCGGCGCCGACGACTACGTCGCGAAGCCGTTCTCGCCGCGCGAGCTCTCGGCGCGGATCAAGGCCATCCTCCGTCGCGTCGAGAGCACCGATGCGAACGAGGTTCTCGCGGCGCGGGAGGTCGTCCTCCGCCGCGACTCCCGCGAGGTGACCGTGGCCGGCGAGGCGGTCGAGCTGACGAGCAAGGAGTTCGACCTGCTCGCCTGCTTCCTCGAGCATCCCGGCATCGTCCTCTCGCGCGAGCGGCTGCTCGACCTCGTCTGGGGGATGACGTACCCGGGCGGGACGCGCACCGTCGACGTCCACGTGGCGCAGCTGCGGCGCAAGCTCGGCGACCCGGAGGGCATCCGTACCGTCCGCGGCGCCGGCTACAAGCTCGTGGCCGCCTGATGGCCTCGCGCGTCAGCCTCCGGTCGCGGCTGTTCCAGGCGATCGCGGTCGTCGTCCTCATCTGCGTCTCCCTTACGATCGGACTCGGGCTCGTGCTCACGCGACGCGCGGTCGAGCACGCGACGCTGCAGGATCTCGCCCACCAGGCCGACCTGATCGCCGGCGAGCAGCGGAGCCAGGTCGGATCCCTGACGACGCTACCGGCGCGGATCGAGACGATCCTCAAACAGCAGCACGAGCTCGTCAGGACCGACCCGCGGATCCTGCCGGCGTCGGCGCAGGAGCGGCTCGCCGAGGGGGTCGAGGTGCAGGGGACGATGACCTACCGCGGCGTGTCGCAGTACTTCGCCGCCCGCTCGGTCAACCCCGGCACGCTCATCCTGCTGCGGCCGCAGAGCACCGCCGGCTCGCGCTGGTCGCCCTACGTTCTCGCGCTCCTCCTCGCCGCCGCGGCGGGCGGCATCCTCGCCGCAGCCGCCGCGTTCCTCCTTGCGCGGAGGATCGCGCGTCCGGTCGACCGGATCGCCGCCGCCACCCGCAGCCTCGGGCGAGGCACGCACCCCGAGCCGGTCCCGGTCGAGGGCGCGGCCGAGATCGCTACGCTCGCCGTCGCCTTCAACGCCCTCGCCGAGCAGCTGCGCCGCGCCCAGGAGGCCGAGCGGAACTTCCTCCTCTCGGTCAGCCATGAGCTGAAGACGCCGTTGACCGCGATTCGCGGCTACGCCGAGGCGGTCGAGGACGGCGCGGTCGACCCGCGCGACGCGGCGGCGACCGTCGCGCTCGAGGCCCGGCGGCTCGAGCGGCTCGTCGGCGACCTGCTCGACCTCGCGCGGATGAATCGCACGGACTTCAGCGTCCACAACGCAGAGGTCGACCTGGCCGAGGTCGCGGAGGACGCCGTCCGCCGCTACCAGCAGCAGGCCGAGAGCTTCGGCGTCTCGCTCGTCGCAGTGTCCGACGGTCCGGCGCCCGCGGTCGGAGACGCCGACCGCATCCTCCAGGTCGTCTCGAACCTCGTCGAGAACGCGCTCCGGCTGACCCCCGCCGGCGGCGAAGTGCGGGTCGTCGCGGCCTCCGGCCTTCTCCGTGTCGAGGACAACGGGCCCGGCCTCGCCGACGACGACCGCGAGCACGCGTTCGAGCGCTTCTACCTGCACGAGCGCTACGGGCGCGAGCGGCCGGTCGGCACCGGCCTCGGCCTCGCGATCGTCCGGGAGCTGACGCTCGCGATGGGCGGAAGCGTCGACGTCGAGAGCCGGCCGGGGCTGCTGACGGTCTTCTCGGTGCGGCTGCAGGTGCCGGTCGCCGCGCGCGAGACGCTGCCGGCGTGAGCGTCGGCCTCGGGGACGTCGAGCGGGCGCGGGCTGCGCTCGGCGGCCGGATCCGGCGGACTCCGACGCTGCCGTGCGAGGCCGCAGGGGTGTGCCTGAAGGCCGAGCTGTTCCAGGTCACGGGCTCGTTCAAGGCACGCGGCGCGCTCAACCGCCTGGCGGCGCTGAGCGAGGACGAGCGGCGACGCGGCGTCGTGACGTGGTCGGCGGGCAACCACGCGCAGTCGGTTGCGTGGGCGGCCGCACAGGAGGGCGTCGACTGCCTCGCCGAGATGTGGGAGAGCGCCAGCCCGGTCAAGGTCGAAGCGACCCGTGCCCACGGCGCGACGGTCGATCTGTCCTCGCCAGATCCCGCAGCCGCCTACGAGCGCGTCCAGGAGATCGTCGCCGCCGAGGGGCGCGTCTTCGTCCATCCGCACAGCGACCCGCTCGTCGTCGCCGGCCACGGCACGCTCGCGCTCGAGCTGCTGGAGGACGCACCGGATCTCGACACGGTCGTGGTCGGCGTGGGCGGCGGCGGGCTCGTGAGCGGCATCCTCGTCGCGCTCGACGGGCGGGCGCGCGTGGTAGGGGTCGAGCCCGAGCGCTCACCCGCCTTCAGCGCCGGCCTCGCGGCGGGTCACAGCGTGCCGGTCGGCACCGACACGATCGCCGACGGGCTCGCGCCGCCGTTCGCAGGCGACCTTCCGCTGGCCCTCTGCGCCGGGCGCGTCGAGACCGTGCTCGTGAGCGAGGAGGAGATCGCCGCGGGCATGCGCTTCCTCTACATGCAGGCGAAGCTCGCCTGCGAACCGGCAGGCGCGGCCGCGCTCGGAGCCGTTCTCGCCGGCAAGGTAGAGGCGACTCCGGGCACCGCCGTCGTGGTCTCCGGAGGCAACGTGGAAGCCCGCAAGGCCGCTGCTATCCTGGCCTCGCCATGAAGGCCGGCATCCATCCCGAGTACGTCCTCGCAACCGTGACGTGCTCCTGCGGCAACACGTTCCAGACGCGCTCGACGAAGCCCGAGCTGCACGTCGAGATCTGCTCGCAGTGTCATCCGTTCTACACGGGCAAGCAGAAGCTCGTCGACACCGGCGGCCGCGTCGAGCGCTTCCAGCGCCGGCTCGAGCGGGCCGAGCGCGCCAAGCGCTCCGGCTAGGAGGCAACCGTGGGAAACGTCGGCGGGCAGGCTGTCCTCGAGGGCGTGATGATGCGCGGCCCCGGCAACTGGGCCGTCGCCGTGCGCACCCCGTCCGGCGAGATCGCGCAGGTTTCGCGGCCGATCCACTCCGCGATGGCGCGGCATCTCGTCTTCCGCCTGCCGCTCGTCCGGGGCGTGATCGCGCTCGGCGAGTCGCTCGCGATCGGCTTTCGCGCGCTCGCGATCTCCGCGAACTACGCGGCGCAGGAGGAGGGAGCCGAGGGCGAGGTCGACACGGAGCTGTCGCGCGGCGCGCTCATCTTCGCCTTCGCGATCGCGATCGGCTTCGCCGTCTTCTTCTTCAAGCTGACGCCCGGCTTCATCACGGAGGCGCTGCCCGTCTCCGGGACGTGGTTCGCGTTCGTCGAAGGCCTGATCCGGATCGCCCTGCTCGTCGCCTATCTCGCGGTCATCTCGCTGCTGCCCGACCTGCGGCGCGTCTTCCAGTACCACGCCGCCGAGCACAAGGTGATCAACGCCTACGAGGCGGGCGAGCAGCTCGAGCCCGAGGTCGCGCAGCGCTACTCGCTCATCCATCCCCGCTGCGGCACCGCGTTCCTGCTCTGGGTGATGGTGATCGCCGTCTTCGTCTACGCATTCTTCGGCCGGCCGGCGATCTACTGGCTCGTGGTCGAGCGGACGCTCTGCCTGCTGCCGATCGCGGGCATCGCCTACGAGCTGATCCGCTTCGCGGGCAAGCACCAGGGGAACCGGCTGCTGATGAAGATCCTCGCGCCGGGCCTCTGGCTACAGCGGCTGACGACGCGCGAGCCGACGCTCGACCAGCTCGAGGTCTCGATCCGCGCACTGCGGGAAGTGCTCGCGCTGGAGGGCAATACCCCGGAATCTCTCGTGGAGGTGATGGCCTGATGGCGACGGACAGGCGGGCAGAGGTGGTCTGGCAGGGGAGTCTCATGGACGGCTCCGGGATGGTCGTGTCGACGACGAGCGGCGCGATCGGCGACCAGGCGGTGAGCTGGCCCAATCGTGCGGAGGACAAGCCCGACGCGACGAGCCCCGAGGAGCTGATCGCGGCCGCGCACGCAGCGTGCTTCTCGATGGCGCTCTCGCACGGCCTCGCGCAGGCCGGCAACGCGCCGGAGGAGCTCCGCACCTCGGCCACCGTCACCTTCCAGCCCGGCGAGGGCATCACGAAGATCGCGCTCATGGTCGAAGGCCGCGTCCCCGGCCTCGACGCGCCCGCGTTCGAGGAGGCCGCGCGCACGGCGAAGGAGAACTGCCCGGTCTCGAAGGCGCTCGCCGGCGTCCCGGAGATCACGCTGGAGGCGCGGCTAACGTAGGCGCGGCCATGGCCGCGGACTTCGAACAGCTCGTCGCCGAGCTCGAGCGCTCCTACGAGGAGCTGCAGTCGCGCCTGGCCGACCCCGCGGTCTACAACGACCATCGCGAGGCCGCCGACGTCGGCCGCCGCCTCAAGGAGCTCGAGCCCGCATACAAGCTCGCCCGGGAGTGGCGCGCCGCGCGCGACGACCTCGTCGCCGCACGGGAGGACTCCGACCTGCGCGAGCTCGTCCCCGAGCTCGAGGACCGCACGTCGCGCCTCGAGCAGGAGCTGCGTCTCGCCCTCGTCCCGGCCGATCCCGCCGACCGGAAGGACGTGATCCTCGAGATCCGGCAGGGGGTCGGCGGCGACGAGGCCGCGCTCTGGGCGGGCGACGTCTACCGGATGCTCGCGCGCTACGCCGAGCGGCGCGGCTTCAAGGTCGAGGAGCTCGAGGCGAGCACATCGGACGGCGGCGGCTACAAGGAGGCCACGTTCGCCGTCAAGGGCGACGGCGCGTACTCGGTCTTCAAGTGGGAGGGCGGCACGCACCGCGTCCAGCGCGTCCCCGAGACCGAGAGCGCCGGCCGGATCCACACCTCGACGGCGACCGTCGCGGTCATGCCCGAGGCGGAGGAGGTCGAGGTCGCGATCGACGCGAACGACCTCAAGGTCGACGTCTATCGCTCGACCGGCCCGGGCGGGCAGTCGGTCAACACGACCGACAGCGCCGTCCGCATCACGCACCTCCCGACGGGCGTCGTCGTCTCGATGCAGGACGAGAAGTCGCAGCTCCAGAACCGCGAGAAGGCGATGCGCGTCCTGCGCGCGCGGCTCTACGAGCGCGAGCTCGAGCGCCAGCGGGCCGAGCTCGACGCGACGCGCCGGTCGCAGATCGGCGGCGGCGAGCGGGCCGAGAAGATCCGCACCTACAACTTCCCCGAGAACCGAGTCACCGACCACCGGGTCAAGCTGACCGTGCACCAGCTCGACCGGGTCCTCCAGGGCGAGCTGGACGAGTTCACCGAGGCGCTGACGACAGAGGAGCGCCGCCGCGCGCTCGGCGAGTGACCGCCCGCGAGGCCCTCGCCGAAGCGGAGCGCCGGCTCGCCGCCGCAGGTGTGGAGACGCCGCGGGTCGACGCGGAGTGGCTCGTGGCGCACCTGCTCGGGACGAGCCGCTCGGGCATCGCCGCCAGCCTCGACGAGGACGTGGAGAGCCTCGAGCCGCTCCTGCGCCGGCGAGAGGCGCGGGAGCCGCTCGCCTACGTCCTCGGCGAGTGGGGCTTCCGGCGCCTGACGCTGAAGACCGACGCACGCGCGCTCGTCCCGCGGCCGGAGACCGAGACGCTCGTGGAGCGCGCGCTCGCGCTCGCGGCCGTTGTCCGCAAGCCGCGCATCCTCGACGTCGGCGTCGGCTCGGGTGCGATCGCGCTCGCGCTGAAGGACGAGCGGCCCGACGCCCGCGTCACCGGCGTCGACGTGTCTCCCGACGCGCTCGCGCTCGCCCGCGAGAACGCGGACCGGCTGGGGCTCGACATCGAGTTGCGGCAGGAAGACGGAGTCGCGGCCGCGGCGGAGGGCTGGGATCTCGTCGTCGCGAACCCGCCGTACGTCGGGAGCCTCGACGGCCTGCAGCCCGAGCTGCGCTGGGAGCCCGAGGTCGCGCTCGTCGGTCGCGGCGTGCACGAGCGGATCGCGCGGGCCGCGCGGGCGCGCTTCCTCGTCCTCGAGGCCGGCGACGGCCAGGCGGCCGAGATCGCGGCGCTACTCGAGCGGCTCGGCTGGAGCGGCGTGCGGGTCACCTTCGATCTGGCAGGATCGGAGCGCGTGGTGGAGGCGACTCGATGAGCGGCGACGCGGTGGCCGCGGCGGTGGAGGCTCTTCGCGCCGGGCAGCCCGCGATTCTCCCGACCGACACGGTCTACGGGCTCTGCTGCTCGCCGTACCGTCCCGGCCCGGCCGAGCGGATGTACCGGCTCAAGGGGCGCGACACGCAGCAGCCGACCGCGCTCATCGCCACCGACCTCGAGGCGCTCTTCGAGCTCGTCCCCGAGCTGCGCGGTCGGGCCGGCGTGATCGCGCGGGCGCTGCTTCCCGGCCCGTACACGCTCGTCCTCTCGAATCCCGCGCGGCGCTACGGCTGGCTGACCGGGATGAACCCGGACGCGATCGGCGTCCGCGTTCCCGAGCTGCCGGAGGCTGCGGCGGCCGTCGTCGCGCAGGTCGGCGGCGTCGCCGCCACGAGCGCGAACCTCAGCGGCGGCCCCGATCCGCGCCGGCTCGAGGACGTGCCCGGGGAGCTGCGCGCGCAGGCCGCGGCAGTCGACGCGGGCGAGCTGCCGGGAACGCCCTCGACCGTGCTCGACTTCACGGGCGAGAAGCCGCGCGTCATCCGCGAGGGCGCCGCCGACGGCGCCAGCGCGATCGAGCGCGCCGTGGCGGCCCTGGCGTAACGACGGCCGGTGGCAGCTACCCGAGCGCCTATGTAACGAGAGTCGGTGCCTGGTCAGGCGCCCCGTTGCGATGGTGCAACGCTTTCGTGACGGTGGCTGCCACCGGCCGTTGGCCACCGGCCGTCGCGCCGTCGCAGCCCTGGCGTAGCATCCACCTCGTGGCCACGACCCAGGCGAGCTTCGAGCAGCTGACGCACGCCGGCCTCGACGAGGTCGACCCGGAGATCGCCCGCCTCCTCGGCAAGGAGCTCGAGCGCCAGCGCGGCCAGCTCGAGCTGATCGCCTCCGAGAACTTCACGTGGCCGGCGATCTTCGAGGCGATCGGCTCGGTCGCGACGAACAAGTACGCCGAGGGCTATCCGGGCCGGCGTTACTACGGCGGCTGCGAGGTGATCGACGAGATCGAGCAGCTCGCGATCGACCGAGCGCAGGAGCTCTTCGGCGCCGAGCACGCGAACGTCCAGCCCCACGCGGGCGCGCAGACGAACATGGCCGTCTATGCCGCGGTGATGGAGCCGGGCGACACGCTGATGGCGCTCCGGCTCGACCAGGGCGGCCACCTCACGCACGGCCACAAGGTCAACTTCTCGGGCCGCCTCTATGACGTCGTCCACTACGGCGTCGACCCCGAGACGCAGCGTGTCGACTACGACGACGTGCTGCGCCTCGCGAAGGAGCGCCGGCCGAAGCTGATCGTCTGCGGCGGCTCGGCATATCCCCGCACGGTCGAGACCGACCGCTTCCGGGCGATCGCCGACGAGGTCGGCGCGCTCCTCCTCTGCGACATGGCTCACTTCGCCGGGCTCGTCGCAGCCGGCCTCCACCCGAATCCCGTCGAGCACTGCGACTTCGTCACCTCTACGACGCACAAGACCCTCGCCGGGCCGCGCGCCGGCTTCATCCTCTGCCGCGAGGAGTACGCGAAGGCGGTCGACAGCGCCGTCATGCCCGGCATGCAGGGCGGTCCGCTCGAGCACACGATCGCGGCGAAGGCGACGTGCTTCCGGATCGCGACGACCGACGCGTTCCGCTCCTACCAGGCGCAGATCCGCCGGAATGCCGACGTGCTCGGCGAGACGCTGCTCGAGGGCGGGCTCGCGCTCGTCACCGGCGGCACCGACACGCACCTGCTGCTCGTCGACCTGCGCTCGACCGACTGGACGGGCAAAGCGGCCGAGGAGCGCCTGCACGAGGTCGCGATCACCGTGAACCGGAACACGATCCCCTTCGACGAGCGGTCGCCGTTCGTCACATCCGGCTTCCGGCTCGGCTCCCCCGCCATGACGATGCGCGGCCTCGACGAGGACGACTTCCGCGAGGTCGGCCGGATCATCTGCGACGGGCTCGCCGAGGCGCCCGATCTCGACGCGTTGCGCGGCCGCGTCGCGGCGCTCTGCGACACGCGGCCGCTCTACGAGGGCTTCCGCGGGTACGCGACCTACGTGGCGTGAGCGAGCCGCGGCTGACGGTGGTCGAGCATCCGCTCGTCCAGCACAAGCTCTCGTACCTGCGCGACAAGGACACGCCGACCGTTCACTTCCGTAAGCTCGCGAACGAGATCACGCTCCTTCTCACGTACGAGGCGACGAAGGACATGGCGACCGAGCCGGCGGAGATCGAGACGCCGCTCGAGCGGATGTCGGCGCAGCGGATCCACGGCAAGAAGGTCGCCGTCTGCCCGGTGCTGCGGGCGGGGATGGGGATGCTCGACGGCGTCCTCTCGCTCGTCTCGAGCGCGCGCGTCGGCTTCATCGGCCTCTACCGCGACGAGGAGACGCTCGAGGCGGTGCAGTACTTCGTGAAGCTGCCGCTCGACCTCTCCGAACGAGACGCGATCGTGCTCGACCCGATGCTCGCGACCGGCCACTCGAGCTGCGCTGCGATCGACGTCGTGAAGGAGGCGGGCGCGCAGTCGGTGACGTTCGTCTGCATCGTCGCGGCGCCGGAGGGGATCGAGGAGCTGCACGGGCGCCATCCCGACGTCCACGTCGTCTGCGCGGCGGTCGACCGCGGCCTGAACGAGCGCGGCTTCATCGTCCCCGGGCTCGGGGACGCCGGCGACAGGCTCTACGGGACGAAGTAGCGCTGCTCGAGCCGACGCGCGACCGGATCCTCGCCTTCCGGCGGCGCGTCGGAGGGCTCGACGAGCGGCTCCCGCATGGCGCGCACTCTCTGCGGCTCGCGGCGTGGGCGGGCCTGCAGGACAGCATGCCCCGCGCCGCGCTGCTCTCGATCCATGCGCGGATCGAGGGCGCGCATCCGTCGAGCTGGGAAGACGAGGCGCTGGTACAGGTCTGGGGGCCGCGCTACAGCACGTACGTCGTGCCCGCCAGCGACCACGCGCTCTTCACGCTCGGCCGGCTCCCGGACGACGCGCGCGGCCGCAAACGGGCGGAGGACATGGCGGCCCGCCTGCACGCCTTCCTCGCCGGACGCAGGCTCACGGACAGCGAAGCCCAGCGCGGGCTCGGCACGGGCAACGCGCTCCGCTACGCGACGACGACAGGCACCGTCCTGATCCGCTGGGAAGGCGCGCGGGCGCCGCTCGTGTGGACGGTGCCGGCGCCGGACATCGACCCGCTCGAGGCGCGGCGCGAGCTGGCGCGCCGGTACCTGCACGTCTTCGGCCCGACGACTCCGGAGTCGTTCGCCACGTGGGCCGGGATCTCGCCGGCGACCGCACGGGAGACCTTCGACACGCTGCGCAGGTCGCTCACGCCCGTGGGTACGCCGATCGGCGACGCCTGGATCCTCGCGCGGGACGAGCCGCTGCTCGGCGAGCCGCCCCGGCCGCCGGCGCCGGCGCGGCTCCTGCCGAGCGGCGACGCGTACTACCTGCTGCAGGGCGCCGACCGCGAGCTACTCGTCCCCGACGCGGCCCGGCGCAGCGCGCTCTGGACGTCGCGCGTCTGGCCGGGCGCCCTCCTCCTCGCCGGCGAGATCGTCGGGACGTGGCGGCGGTCGCAGGCGAACCTCTCGGTCGAGTCGTGGCGCCGCCTGTCGCGTGCCGAGCGCGAGGCCGTCGAGGCGGAGGCGCAGTCGCTGCCGTTGCCGGGGGTCACGGGCGACATCTCCGTCAGCTGGGAGGGGTGAGGGAAGCACAGCCCGGCGGCGAAGTACGCTTGACCCATGCTCGGGGCGAGCGCACCGCACCTCAGCGTCCTCGACGAGCTCGGCGACCACCTCGCCGTCGTCTGGGGTGTGCTCCTCGCCTGCGCGCTCGTCGTCGTCCTGACGCCGGCCGTCGGCGGGATGGCGCGCCGGCTCGGCGCGGTCGACATCCCCGGCGGGCGGCGCGTCAACCAGCTGCCCGTGCCGCGCCTCGGCGGCGTGGCCCTGTTCCTCGGCCTGCTCGTGCCGGCGCTCGCGTTCCTCCACGTCGGCCGCGAGAACCGCGGCCTGCTGCTCGGCGCGGCGGTGGCGGTGAGCGTCGGCATCGTCGACGACTTCCGCGGCCTCGACTGGTTCCCGAAGCTCGTGGGGCAGGTGGGAGCGGCAGTCGTCCCGGTCGCGTTCGGCGTCTGGGTCGACCGCTTCACGTTTCCGGTCGTCGGGATCGGCCAGCTTCCCGACTGGGCCGGGATGCCGCTGACCGTGCTCTGGATCGTCGCGATCATGAACATGGTCAACTTCCTCGACGGGATGGACGGCCTCGCGGCGGGCGTGGCGGCGATCGCCGGCTCGACCTTCTGCGTGATCGCGCTCTCGCTGGGCAAGGTCGACGCGGCGATCCTCTCGGCGATCGTGTTCGGCGCGTGCCTCGGCTTTCTGCGCCACAACTTCTATCCCGCGCGGATCTTCATGGGCGACTCGGGCGCGCTGCTGATCGGCTACGTGCTCGCGACCGTCGCCGTCCAGGGCCTCCTGAAGACGGCGGCGACCGTCGCCCTGTTCTTCCCGCTGCTCGTGCTCGCCGTGCCGATCGTGGACACGACCTTCGTCGTCGCGCGGCGGCTCAAGCACGGCCAGCGCGTCTTCGTCGGCGACCAGGCCCATCTCCACCATCGCTTCCTGCGGCGCGGCTTCTCGCAGCGGCGGGCGGCCCTGACGATCTGGGGCTGGTGCCTCTCGCTCGCCGCCGCCGCCCTCGCGACGCGCTTCATCCCGATTCGCCCGCACGGCGTCTGGCATTTCTGGCCGACGCTCATCGCCGCAGGGATCGCGCTCGTCGCCGTGCTCTTCTCGGTCTACGTCGTCTACGTGCTCGAGATCGTGAAGATCGGCAACCGGATCCAGAGGCGCCGCGGCGCGAACGACCCGCTGCGCAAGATCGCCTAGTCCTCCTGGGTCGCGGCCTCGGCGCGTTCGACGAACGCCGCCAGCAGCTCGTTGAACGGGGCGCCGAGCCGCTGCACCGAATGGCCCGCACCGGGGAGGATCGCCCGCTCCGCGCCCGCACGCTCGGCGAGGACGTCGCAGACGGTCTCGAAGGCGGGCTCGTGGCCGCCCGAGACGGCGAGCAGCGGGAAGGGCGCGGCCGCGAGCGCCTCGAGCCGGATCTCGGCCTCCGCCGGTGACCGCTCGACCATCAGCGTCCGGGCTCCCTGCAGGAACTCCGGCGTGAACCGGCCGGATGGGACCGACGCGCCGATGCGACGGAGGAACTCGCGCAGGAACGGCTCGGGCTCGTGCGGCCCCTCGAGCCACAGCTCGCCGAGCCGCGCGTCGAAGGCGTCGACGCCGTCGAGGCCGCGCGCGATCCCGAATGCGGGCGGCTCGATCACCGTCAGCGACCGCACGGCGTCCGGTCGCCTTGCCGACGCGAGCATCGCGATCAGGCCGCCGTAGGAGTGGCCGGCGACATGCGTTCCCGGCTCGAGGAACTGCTCGAGCCACATCGCCTCGTCCTCGAAGTCCACGCGCTCGACGTCCGGCCCGGGCGGGAAGCCGCGGCGGTTCGGGGCGACGAGATCGAACCGCTCGGCGAGCGGTCTCTGCGCGCGCCACGTCGCAGCCGCGTTGACGACGGAGCCGTGAACGAGCAGGAGGCGAGAACGGGTGCTCATCAGGGTTTCCTTGTCACAAAGTAGGCGCTGACCATGCTGCTATCCTCGCGCCTCGGATGCAGGGGAACGGTCGCTCTTCCTTCCAGCCCGCGGAAGCGGGCGCGGTCCTCGCCGGGACCATGGGCGCGTGCGCCGGCGGCGGCGCGCTCGTCGGCTGGGCCGCCGGAGAGCTCGCCTACGGCGCGCTCGGCGGCGTCATCGTCGGCATCCCTGCCGGCGTGTATGCCGTCTACCGGCGCTACCGAGGCTACTTCTCGTGACCGGCAGCCTCCTCTCGACCCCGCGCCCGGTGCCCGAGCGCCGTGCCCCGGCGCTCGCGGGGACGGGGGTCGTCCTCCTCGCGCTGCCGGTGGTCGTGCTCGGCGGCTGGTCGCTGACCGGCTGGGGGATCGCCGCCGGGCTGTGGCTCGCGTTCCAGGCGATCGGGCTCCTGCTCGGGCGGCTGCGGCTCGGCATCGGCAGCGTCGGCTCGGCCGGAGTCGTCGGCGTCGGCCGGATCATGCGCGCCACCGGCTTCGTCGGCGTACTGTTCGCCGTCACCGTGTCGAGCCGGGATGTCGGGGTCACGGCGCTCGTCGTCTACGCCCTCGCCTTCACCGCCGAGTTCGTCTCCTCGCTGCTCCTCTATCTCGGCGGGGAGACGCTCGGGTGATCCTGCGCCGCGGACGCGTCCTCGCCGCAACAGCCGCGCTCGCTCTTCTCGCGCCCGCTTCGGCCTCGGCGACGTCGTTCGACCCGTCGAAGGAGTTCGAGCTCAAGCCGTGGATCCCGATCCACCTCGGGCCGCTCGACCTCTCCATCAACAAGGCGGTCGTGTACCTCTTCATCGGCGCCGGGCTCGCGTGCGCTTTCGGGATCGGCTTCATGCGCTGGCGCACCTCGAGCCGGCCGGGGAGCCGGCAGACGGTGGGCGAGATCGTCTACGACATCGCCCAGACGCAGGTCGCAGAGCTCGGGCTGCCGGAGAAGGCGATCGGCCTCTGGTTCCCGTACGTGGCGACGCTGCTCCTGTTCATCTTCATGATCAACCTCATCAGCTTCGTGCCGCTGCCGCTGACCGGGGAGACGTGGCACGGCATCCCGGTCTGGGGCATCTACGCCGCGACGTCGTCGCTCTCGGTCACGCTCGCGCTGACGCTCGTCACCTTCATCTTCACGCACGTCGAGGGGATCCGCTGGAACGGTCCCGTGCGCTACTTCCGCTCGTGGATCCCGGACGTGCCGCGGGCGCTGAAGCCCATGATCGGGTTCATCGAGGTGCTCTCGCAGTTCATGCGGCTGATCAGCCTCTCGGTCAGGCTCTACGCGAACATGCTCGCGGGCCACATCCTGATCCTGACCTTCATCGGCCTCATCTTCGTCTTCCACAGCTACCTGGCGATCCCGCTGGTCGCGTTCTCGGCGATCTTCTACATCTTCGAGGTCGTGATCGTGGTCGGCATCCAGGCGTTCATCTTCGCCGCGCTCTCGGCGATCTACATCGGCTCGGCGATCGAGCCCGAACACTAAGGAGAACCTCCCCAATGCATACGCTCTACCTCCTTGCGGCGACGAATGTGAAGAACACGCCGATCGTGCACGCGGGCAAGGCGATCGCGCTCGCGCTCGGCATCGGCGCCGGGTCGGCCGGCGCGGGCGCCGGCATCGGCAACATCTTCGGCTCGATGATCCAGTCCGTCGCCCGCCAGCCCGAGCTTCGGGGCGAGCTGCAGGGCCTGATGTGGCTCGGCTTCGCGCTCACCGAGGCTGTCGTCTTCTACGGCTTCGTCGGCGGCCTCCTCGCCTACGTGCTCGTCTAGGACGCGAGATGCCCCTCGCCGCCAACGCGCTCATCTCGGTCACGCCGGGCCTGATGATCTGGACGATCGTCGCGTTCGTCATCACGCTCGTCGTGCTCAAGCGCTACGCCTTCGGGCCGATCCAGAAGCTCATCGACCAGCGCCGCGACGCGATCCGCAGCGCGCTCGACTCCGCCGACGAGGCCCGCGACGAGGCCCGCCGGCTGCTCGAGGAGCACCGTAAGCTGATCGGCGAGGCGCGCGGCGAGGCCGAGCAGATCCTCGCCGAGGCGCGCAAGACGCGCGAGTCGATGGAGCAGCGGATGCGCGAGGAGACCGAGGCCGAGCGGCAGCGCCGGCTCGAGGAGACGCGCCGCGAGATCTCCGCGGAGACGGCCCGCGCGCTGCAGCAGATCCGCTCCGAGGTCGCAGACCTCACGCTCGAGGCGGCCTCGCGCGTCGTCGGCCGGGCCCTCGACGCGAAGCGGGACCGCGAGCTGATCGAGGAGGCGCTCTCGGGCCTCGACTTCTCCCGCCTCGAGGAGTCCGCCTAGGTGGCGGTGGCGCACCGCATCTACGCCGAAGCGCTCTTCGGCGCGGCGAAGGACGCGGGCCGGCTCGCGGAGGTGCACGAGGCGTTCGCCGACTTCGCCGCGGCGATCGCCGAGTCGCCGGAGCTGCGCGCCGTCCTCCGCAACCCGCAGCTCGAGCCGAGTGCGAAGGCCGTCATCCTCGCCGACCTCGCGGGCGACGAGGAGCCCTTCTTCACCAACTTCCTCCGGTTGACCGCCGAGAAGGGCAGGGCGGGCGAGCTCGAGGAGATCGCGAAGGAGTTCGAGCGGCTGATGGCGCGCGAGGAGCGCCGCCTCACGGTCGAGCTCACGACCGCGCGCGAGCTGAGCGACACGGAGGCGAAGGCGATCGTGAAGCAGATCGAGGATGCGGCGGGCCGCAAGGTCGAGGCGACGCGCAAGGTCGACCCCGACCTCGTGGGCGGGATCGTCCTGCAGGCGGGCTCGCTTCGCGTCGACGCGAGCGTGCGCGGGCGGCTGGAACGCCTACGACACGAACTGATCAAGACGTGAGGAGCTGAGACGCTTTGAAGCTACGCCCCGAAGAGATCACGTCGATCCTGCGGCAGAGGATCGAGCAGTACGACGTCGAGACCGACCTCGCGGAGGTCGGCACCGTCCTCCAGATCGGCGACGGCATCGCCCGCATCTACGGGCTCGAGAACGCGGTCGCGATGGAGATGCTCGAGCTCGAGCACGGCGTCGTCGGGCTCGCGTTCAACCTCGAGGAGGACGACGTCGGCGCCGCACTCTTCGGCGAGTGGGAGCAGATCAGCGAGGGTGAGCCGGTGCGCCGCAGCGGCCGGGTCGCGAGCGTCCCGGTCGGCGAGGCGCTGCTCGGCCGCGTCGTCGACCCGCTCGGCAACCCGATCGACGGGCGCGGCCCGATCGAGAGCGACGAGACTCGGCCGCTCGAGTTCAAGGCGCCCGGCGTCGTGGCGCGTGAGCCGGTGAAGCAGCCGATGCAGACCGGCCTCAAGGCGATCGACTCGATGACGAACGTCGGCCGCGGGCAGCGCGAGCTGATCATCGGCGACCGCTCGACCGGAAAGACGGCGATCCTGATCGACTCGATCCTCAACCAGCGGGACACCGACGTGCACTGCATCTACGTTGCGATCGGCCAGAAGGCCTCGACCGTCGCCGGCATCTACGAGCGGCTGCGCGAGGCAGGCGCGATGGAGTACACGACGATCGTCTCGGCCGCCCCGCACGAGGCCGCGCCGATCAAGTGGATGGCGCCGTTCGCCGGCTGCGCGATGGGCGAGTACTTCCTCTACGACGGCAAGCACGCACTCGTCATGTACGACGACCTCTCGAAGCACGCCGACGCGTACCGCCAGCTCTCGCTGCTGCTGCGCCGCCCGCCCGGCCGCGAGGCGTTCCCGGGCGACGTCTTCTACCTCCACTCGCGGCTGCTCGAGCGCGCGTGCAAGCTCAACGAGGAGAACGGCGGCGGCTCGCTGACCGCGCTGCCGATCATCGAGACGCAGGCGGGCGACGTGTCGGCGTACATCCCGACGAACGTCATCTCGATCACCGACGGGCAGATCTACCTCCAGTCGGAGCTCTTCTTCTCGGGCGTGCGCCCGGCGGTGAACGTCGGCATCTCGGTCTCGCGGGTCGGCGCGTCGGCGCAGACGAAGGCGATGAAGAAGGTGGCCGGCCGCCTGCGGCTCGACCTCGCGCAGTATCGCGAGCTCGAGGCGTTCGCGCAGTTCGGCTCGGAGCTCGACCGGGCCACGCAGCAGGCGCTGACGCGCGGCGAGAAGATGGTCGCGACGCTCAACCAGCCGCAGTACCAGCCGTGGCCGATGGAGGAGCAGGTCGGTGCGATCTACGCCGGCAACGAGGGCTTCCTCGACGACATCCCGACGCCCCAGGTACCGCGCTTCCAGGACGAGCTGCGCGAGCATCTCCGGGCCGAGGGCTCGATCTACCAGGAGATCCGCGAGACGGGCGAGCTCCCGGACGAGCTGGCGGAGAAGCTGAGCGGCGAGATCGAGAAGTTCAAGCGCTCGTTCAACGTCGAGTCGGTCGAGACGCTCACCTAGGGACATGGCCTCGCTCCAGGACCTCCGGCGGCGGATCACCTCCGTCCGCAACACGCGCAAGATCACGAAGGCGATGGAGCTCGTCGCGGGCGCGCGGCTGCGGCGCGCCCAGAGCCGGATCGAGGAGATGCGCCCGTACGCCGACCGGATGCTCGAGCTGATCGGCGGAACGGCGACAGCGGCCGGATCGTTCCGGAATCTCCCGCTCATGCAGCGGCGCGAGGACGTGCGCAGCGTGGCGATCGTCGTCGTCACGGGCGACCGCGGGCTTGCCGGGCCGTTCAACGGCCAGGTGCTCCGGCGCGCGTTCGAGCTCGAGCGGCAGGCGCGCGGCGAGGGGCGGGAGGTCGTCTGGCTCGCCGTCGGGCGCAAGGGCTCGTCGACGCTCCGCTTCCGCCGCTACGAGCCGGCCGGCCAGTGGACGGGCTTCAGCGACAAGCCGGCGTACAGCGACGCGCAGGCGATCGGGCACAAGGTCGCCGAGCTATACGAGAACGAGGACGCCGACCGCGTCGTCCTCGTCTACAACCGCTTCGAGTCGGCGCTCGTGCAGCGCGTGACGACGACCGACCTGCTGCCGATCCCGGAGGATCTCCTCCGGGAGCCGGAGCGGGCGGGAGCGCCGGACGCGGGGCCGGCCCGGCGGCCGGACTTCTTCTTCGAGCCGGAGCCGGATCAGATCCTGAAGCGGCTCCTGCCCGTCTACCTCGAGACCGAGATCTACCGCGCGCTGCTCGAGTCGGCGGCCGCGTTCCTCGCGTCGCAGATGGCCGCGATGCGGAACGCGTCGAAGAACGCCGGCGAACTGATCGACACCCTGACGCTGCAGCTGAACCGCGCCCGCCAGGCCGAGATCACGCAGGAGATCCTCGAGGTCGTGGCCGGCGCCGACGCGCTCACGCAGTAAGTGCGACGCGCGCTGCGCGCAGTGGCAGGCTGCGTTCGTCGCGCAGCGCGAGGACGGGTCAGCTGTGGAACGCGGCCACGGCGACGGTAACGGCACGCCTAACCGGAGCCGCGATTCGAGCGATCGGCTGCCGTACGACCGCCACTCCGATCGCAAACGCGACGATATGTTCGCTGTCGAGGAACGTCAGCGTGGGGCGGAACGCGAGACCCACGGCGAGACAAGCCAGGCAGCCCGCCGCCACGCGCAGATGACTATGGCGCACCCACGCGACGCCGGCGACGGCACCGATCCAGGCGGCGATCATGGCGGAGACCCCGAAATCCTGCAGGTCGACGACCGAACCGAACGCATGCCCGTCGACGAGGCGAGCGCCGCCGATGATCCCGTACACGAGCAGGGTCGAGACGAACTGACCGGCTACCGCGGCCGCAAGAATGTGGCGCAGCGGTAGCACGTAGAGCGCGACGGCCAGAACGATCGCGAACCCGAGCAGCGACGGAAGCCACGGCGTGTCGGCGAGGAGCCCGCTCGTCACGAGCAGCCAGAGTTTGCCCTGACCCACCGCACGAGGGGTTGCCGCCATCGCTGCAAGCGGCACGCCCGCCAGCCGGTTAGCGGCGGTCCCCCCTCCCACGACCGCAGTAGCACCGAGGACGCCGAGCGGTCTTCCCACGCGCATGCCGTACAGGCTAACCGGCTGCTGAGCTGGAAGTAAGGAGCTTCCAGCGTCCCTCGGATACGACTTCGACGCTGCCGTCGACCACCGTGATCGCGGTGTCGTCGTCAATCACATAGGCGGGCACGGATAGTCCTGCGGCCCAGGCTTCGATCTCTTCCGGAGGGCTGGGCGGAAGGCCGTCCTTGCGATCGAGGTGTGGGAACACCGAGAAGTCGACCAGTCCCAGGGCCTCGTCGCTGCCGGTGAGTGGTTCGCTCTCGTCGTAGGTCGCTCCTCCGAAGTCCGGCGTCGCCACCATCGCTCCACCGCTCGTACCGACGTAGACGATTTCGGGCCGCAGCGAGGGCAGGAGATCGGCCAGCCCCGACTCGCGCATCCAGTAGCACAGGTACAGAGGGCTGCCGCCCCAGACCAGCAGGGCATCGGTCTCCTGAACGGCAGGTACCCAGTACTCCCTCTTGATGCTGGGCAGCGCAGTGAGTTCCAGCACTCCCAACGACTTCCAACCCAAGCCGCACATCGGGCCGAGGGTTTCTCCGCTGATGAACTGGTAGACGTGCGAAGGCCCGCCGGGGAAGGGCTGCACCCCTGTGGGAACGCAGAGCGCGCTCGACTCGGCAATCGGCTTGCCCAGCAGCTCGACCAGAGCCTCGTGGATGCTCACGTTGCTGATACCGCTGGACGTGAGAAGAATCTTCACTGCTGCCTCCCCGGCATCTCATCGCCTCCCGGCGGTCCCGCTCACGCGGTAGGCGGCCGGACGAGCGCCCGTGCGCCCGCCGCTTTCACGGCCGCGCTCAGCGTCGCGATGTCGTAGGCGCCGTAGTGGCGCAGGCCGTTGATGAAGAACGTCGGCGTGCCGGAGACGCCGGAGAGGTCGGCCGAGTCGACGTCCTCGGCCACGCGTGCCGCTCCGGCTCGCGTTCGGAGATCCTCGTCGAAGCGCTCGAGATCGAGGCCGAGCTGCTCCGCGTACGCGTGCAGGTCGGGGACCCGCAGGGCATCCTGGCGCTCGAGCAGGAGGTCGTGCATCTCCCAGAAGCGCCCCTGCAGCGCCGCCGCCTCGGCAGCCTCCGACGCCTGCTGCGCGCTCGGGTGCACGTCGTTCAGCGGCAGGTGGCGCCACACGTAGGCGACGTCGCCGAAGTCGCGGAGGAGCTCTCGGAGCGAGCTCTCCGCGAGCCCGCAGTACGGGCACTGGAAGTCGCCGTACTCGAGCACGGTCACCGGCGCGTCGAGCGGGCCGCGGAGGTGGTCGCGCTCGGGGTCGACGGGCTCCGCGAGATCGACGATCGGATCCGCCGTCCCGAGCAGCGCCCGGATTCGCGCCCGCCGCGGCAGTCGCGCCGTCAGCCCGAACAGGAGCCACGTGAGCGTCGCCGCGAGCAGCGCCGCGCTGAGGACGCCGACCTTCGCCTCCTCGAGCTGCGTGCCGTGGAACGCGAGCGACGAGATCAGGAGCGAGACCGTGAAGCCGATGCCGGCGATCGTCCCGGCGCCGAGGACGGAGGCCCAGCCGACGGGCGGCCGCAGCCGTCCCCGCGTGACGACGCGGGCGAGCCACGTCGCGGCGCCGATGCCGACCGGCTTCCCGAGCACGTAGCCGAGCAGGATCCCGAGCGTGATCGGCGACGTGTAGGCGCTCGCGAGGAAGCTGCCGCTCAGATGGACGCCCGCGTTCGCGAGCGCGAAGAGCGGGACGATCGCGTAGCTCGACCACGGATGCCAGAGGGTCTGCAGGCGTTCGTTCGGCGAGACGGCGTAGCGCAGGCCCTGACGCGCCGTCCGCTGCAGCTCGCCGGTCGGCTGCTCGCGGAAGAGCCGGAACAGCTCGGTCGCCCGCTCGAGCTCGCTCCGCTGCGCCGGGTACGCCAGGGCGATCACGCCGCCGAGCAGGCCGACGACGACCGGGTCGACGCCGCCCTTGTAGAAGGCGGCCCACACCCCGAGGCCGAGCACGAAGTAGAGCGGCCCGAAGTGGATGCCGACGGCCCGTATGGCGAGCATCGCCGCGAAGAAGGCGAGCCCGACGAGCAGCGGCACCGCGCTCACATGGCTGCTGTACGCGACCGCGATCACGACGAGAGCCGTGAGGTCGTCGACGACCGAGATCGTGAGCAGGTACGCGCGCAGCCGGCTGGGGAAGGAGGGGCCGACGAGCGCGAGCAGCCCGAGTGCGAAGGCGGTGTCGGTCGACATCGCCGCGCCCCAGCCGTGGATCGAGGGTCGGCCCGCGTTGATCGCGACGTAGATCAGGATCGGGACGGCCATCCCGCCGAGCCCGCCCAGCACGGGCAGGGCGAGGCGCCGCCGGTCGCGCAGCTCGCCGAGGTCGAACTCGCGCCGCGCCTCGAGCCCGATCACGAAGAAGAAGAACGCCATCAGCCCGCTGTCGATCCAGCCCTGCAGGCTCTGGGAGATGCCGCTGCCGCCGACGTGGATCGAGAGTCTCGTACTCCACACGTGGTGGTACGAGCCCGGGTCGGCGTTCGCCCAGACCAGCGCGACGATGACGGCGCAGAGGAGGACGGCTGCGCTGCCGGTCTCCGTCTGCAGGAACGTGCGCAGCGGCGTCTGGAGGTTCCGTGTCCACGCGGTGCGGCCGCTGAAGGGACCCGCGGAAGCTTCCTCGGCCATGCCGGTTAGCTTCGCATGCCGCTTGCCGACCGGCCCGCAAAGACGGGTCGGCTAGAGTGCGGCCCGCATCCGACCTCACGCACCCAGGGGAGACTTCGTGGCCGACGAGAGCAACGGCAGCAACACCGGAAAGGTCGTCGAGATCAAGGGCGTCGTGCTCGACGCCGTCTTTCCCGATCAGCTCCCCGAGATCAACCACGCGCTACGCATCGAGGTGCCCGAGGACGGGGGCACGCGCGAGCTGATCGCCGAGGTGCAGCAGCATCTCGGCGACGACCGCATCCGCGCCGTCGCCATGGACACGACCGACGGTCTCGCGCGGGGCGTGGAGGTGTTCGACACGCGGCAGCCGATCTCGGTGCCCGTCGGCGACCAGACACTCGGCCGGATCTGGAACGTGATCGGCGACCCCGTCGACGGCAAGGGCGACGCGAAGGGCGAGCGCTGGCCGATCCACCGCGACCCGCCCGCCTTCGGCGACCTCCTGCCGACGATCGAGATCTTCGAGACGGGCCTGAAGGTCGTCGACCTGATCGCCCCGTTCGTCCGCGGCGGCAAGATCGGCCTCTTCGGCGGCGCCGGCACCGGCAAGACGGTGCTCATCCAGGAGCTCATCCACAACGTCGCGATGCAGCACGGCGGCGTCTCCGTCTTCTCCGGCGTCGGCGAGCGCACGCGCGAGGGCAACGACCTGATGATCGAGATGCAGGAGTCGGGCGTCATCGACAAGGTCGCGATGGTCTACGGCCAGATGAACGAGCCGCCGGGCGCGCGGTTGCGCGTCGGCCTCTCCGGCCTGACGATGGCGGAGTACTTCCGCGACCAGGGCCAGGACGTCCTTCTCTTCATCGACAACATCTTCCGCTTCGTCCAGGCGGGCTCGGAAGTCTCCGCGCTGCTCGGCCGGATGCCGAGCGCGGTCGGCTACCAGCCGACGCTCGCGACCGAGATGGGCCAGCTGCAGGAGCGGATCACCTCGACGCGCACCGGCTCGGTGACGTCGGTGCAGGCGATCTACGTGCCGGCCGACGACCTGACCGACCCTGCGCCGGCGAACACGTTCGCGCACCTCGACTCGACGACCGTGCTCGACCGCGGCATCGTCGAGAAGGGGATCTATCCGGCCGTGCACCCGCTGCGGTCGACCTCGCGCGCGCTCCAGCCGGGCATCATCTCCGACGAGCACTACCGGACGGCGACGCGCGTGCAGGAGGTGCTGCAGCGGTACGCCGACCTGCAGGACATCATCGCCATCCTCGGCATCGACGAGCTCTCCGACGAGGACAAGCTCGTCGTGGCGCGGGCGCGGAAGATCGAGCGCTACCTCTCCCAGCCGAACTTCGTGGCCGAGCAGTTCACGGGCACGCCGGGCGAGTACGTGAAGCTCGAGGACACGATCCGCGGCTTCACCGAGATCCTCGACGGCAAGCACGACGACCTGCCGGAGCAGGCGTTCTACATGGTCGGCGCGATCGAGCAGGCCGTCGAGCGGGCGAAGCAGCTCGAGGGCGGCGAGTCCGAAGCCGCGTAGCCGTGGCCGACCACCCGCCGTTCCCCGTCTCCGTCGTGACGCCCGAGGGGCCGGCGTTCGAGGGCGACGCGCAGATGCTGATCGTGCCGGGCGCGGCCGGGGAGATCGGCGTGCTCTCGCGGCACGCTCCGATCGTGGCGATGCTGCGCGCGGGCTCGACGCGCATCCACCTCGGCGACGACGAGGTGCGCGAGTTCGCGACCGGGCCGGGCTTCTTCCAGATGCTCGACAACCGGGCGATCGCGCTCGTCGACGATGCCGTCGCGGCGGAGGAGATCGACGAGGGACGCGCGCAGCGGCAGCTCGACGAGGCGCAGGAAGAGCTCGAGCGCGTCGAGTCGGGCGAGTCCTCCGGCGACCGCTGGCAGCTCGAGCAGCGGATCCGGCACGCCGAGAACCAGCTCCGGGTCTCCGGTGGCTCGTAGCCGGCCTCCTCAGTAGCGGCCGAGCTCGCGTAGCCGGTCGTCGTCGATCCCGAAGTAGTGCGCGAGCTCGTGGAAGACCGTGCGGCGTACCTGCGCGCGTAGCTTCGCCGGGTCGCCGCCGGCGGCGCGCTCGAGCGGCCGCCGGTAGATCGTGATCTTGTCCGGGAGCGCGCCGCGGTAGTACGGGTCGCGCCTCCCCCACGGGATGCCCTCGTAGAGGCCGAGCAGCCGCTCGCCCGGCGGCGGCTCGTCCTCGATCGTGACGGCGATGTTCGAGAGCTCGGCGGCGATGTCGTCGGGCAGCTCGTCCAGCGCATCACGCACGAGCTGCTCGAAGTCCGACGCGTCGAGGCCGGTCACGCGCGTCAAGTGTAGGACGCCGAGAACGCCGCGGGGGATGCCCGGGCGAGCCCGGGCATCCCCTCGACGCGTGGCCCTACATTTCAGCCCTTGGCGAGCCGGTCGGCGGCCCGGAGGACGGCCTCGCAGCCGACCAGGTCGCCGAACCCACGGATCGGCTGGTTGTCGAACTCGGCGCGGAACAGATCGTTCTTGATCTTCGTCGCGAGCGCGTCGCGAGCGGCGCCGAGCCACTTGAGCTCACCGCTGACCCGTTCGTACCTCGAGTCGTCGGTGCCGGACCCCGACTTCAGCGCAGCGGTGTCCGCCACGAGGACGTCGGTTCCGAATTCGCCGACACTTGAGTTGAGCTGCTTGTAACAGGCGGCGAGCGGCTGGAACGCCCGCTCCCCCGTCTGGTCCGGCTTGTGCCACATGATCTCCGTGATCACGCGGCCGTCCGGGACGTAGTCGTCCTTGAGGCCGGTGAGGGCCATGATCGTCGGCTGCGCGTCCGCCTGGTCGACCCACGTCCCGGGATTGCCGGTCTGCGTGTCGAGCTTCGTGCCGGAGTTGGCGTCGTAGGCCGAGCTCGGCCCCTGTCCGGGAGTCGACCCGTCGATGCCGAGGTTCTTCACCCCGGGCCCGACGAATGCCATCCACGTGTTGTTGATCTCCGGCGCGTAGTAGCCGTGGTTCCAGGCGTACTCGCTGTCGATCTTCGTGCAGTTGGTCGGCGCCGTGGCCGCCGTCGTCCCGGACGTGCAGGCCGGCGAGTCGCTCGCACCGTCCGTGAAGTAGACGTCCGGGATCGGGAACGCAGTGAAGGTCGGATCCCGGTTCGGGTCGGCGTTGTCGAAGTGGAGCAGCCCTTCCACGGTGCCGTCGGCCATCCACTTGATCGCCGGCTCGGTCTTGCCGTCGAACGGGTCGTTCACGGTGACGTTCCCGAAGTCCCGCTCGAGCTGGCGGACGGCCGAGGTCGGCTGATTGCCCGTGACGTACACGGCGTCTCCCTGGGGTTCGTTCGCGAACGGCGTCGTGTCGCCGTCCTCGTACTGCAGGAGCCCGTGGATGCTCGCCTCGACCTCGCCGACCTGCCCGCTCTGGTAGCTGCAGACGTAGCTCGTCGTGAGCGGAGTGCCCGTGCACGACGGCTGCTCGGCCCGGCCGACGTTGGCGCCGGCGAAGTGGTCGCCCTCGTCCGCGCCGAAGATGAACAGCGTGTTCTGCGGCGTGATCCCGTCGTCCTTCAGGCGCTGCAGGAAGGTCGCGAACGCCTGGTTGTACGACGCGGTCGTCTGGTAGTAGCAGTTGTCCGCCGGCCCGTCGGCGTAGCCGACGTCCGGATTGCCCTTGTAGGTCGACGCCGGGCTGCAAGGCCCGGAGTCGGCCGCCTTGACCTCGTGGACGTCGGAGATGTAGCCGTAGGTGACCGGCACGCCGCTCTCCTGCATGTCGGCCACGTACGCCAGCGTCTGCGACGCGGTGATCGGCCCGAAGCCCGGGAAGCCGGGCGTGTGGACGTACTGCCCGTCGATCTCCGTCCCGTTCAGGTCGGTCAGGTTCCCGGCCGTGTCGGTCACCGGGAAGCTGTCCCCGTTCCCGAAGACGCGGTTGCCGCCGGAGTTCGCGGCGCCGGCGAGGATCGGCTGCAGGTACTTGTGGCCGAAGACCGCGTCGTAGCCGTTGTAGCCGCCCGGCTCGCTCGGCAGGACGTCGGGCGCCTCGGTGCTCGAGGGCGTCGTCTGCCCGTACTTCACCGCCTTGGCGTCGGCGCAGAACGCCGCGCCCTTGGCGCAGTGGACGGCGAGGCCGACGTAGTCGTTGACCTCCTGGTCCTTGTACGAGTCGGAGTCGGCGTTGTACTGCGCCTCCTCCGGCGAGCTCGCCCCGAACACGTTCGCGATGTCCGGACTGACGTTCTCGAGCTCCATGTTCACCGACGACACGGCGCCGACGTTGCACCCGGCGCGGGTGTAGGGCACCCACGGCGCCGGAGGCGTCGCCTTCGTCGGATCGGCGGGCGGGACTGTCGCCGAGTAGTCCATCTGCGGATAGCTCGTCGCTCCCTGCCCTGTCCAGTAGGAGAAGACGCTTTGCTCGGGTGTCACGCCGCCCGAGCCGTCGAACGCGTAGTAGTCGTTCGCCACGCCCATGCCCTGGCGGTCGCCGTAGAGGCCGGTGAAATTCGTGGTCAGGTCGTTCGCCGTGTGGCCGATCAGCGGCGTGTGGTTGTTCGAGAGCAGGGTGCCGTTGCCCTTGATGAAGTTGTACAGGGCCGGCATCTGCTCGATGTCCGAGAGCACGTTCGGGTTGTCCCGGTTGACGTGGACGTTGTCGAACACGATGTCGATCACGTGCTTGACGCCGTTGCCGAGCTGACAGCCGGCGGCGTGACCGCCGGGACTCCGGTGCGCGCTGGCGCCTTTCACGTCGATGGCGACGCCGACCGCGGCCGCGACCAGACCGATCGCGAGCACGGCGACGACGCCGCGAATCCGTCCTTTCATTCCTCCCCCTCACGTCGACGTATGTGGTTCGGCGTCGAGACTAGGAGGGGCGGTTGCGCCCGCGCAACGACCCAACCCAGTCTTTTACAACTTCAGAACGAGCCGTTCACACGGCTGGTGTACAGCGCTCAGGCGGCGGCCGAGGACGGGCCGCGCTGCGCCGTCTCGGTACGGTTGCGGCCGGCCTCCTTCGCGCGGTAGAGCGCCGAATCCGCGGCGGCGAGAAGGGTCTCGACGGTGTCGTCCGGAATCATCGTCGCAACGCCGCAGCTGGCGCTCGCGCGGATCCTGCCGACGGGACGCGCCTCGATCTCGAGCCTGAGCCGCTCGGCGAGCATCCGCGCGCCCTCGAGATCGGTCTCCGGCAGCACGATGACGAACTCCTCGCCGCCGAGCCGGGCGACGGTGTCGCCGCGGCGTGCGCTCGCGGAGAGGAGGCCGGCGACCGAGCGCAGCACGGCGTCCCCCTCGGCGTGGCCGAACGAGTCGTTCGTCTCCTTGAAATGGTCGAGGTCGAGCAGGATCACGCCGAGCAGGTGGTCGAAGCGCTTCGCGCGGGAGATCTCCGCCTCGAGGCTCTCCTCGAGCGCCCGCCGGTTTGCGATTCCGGTCAGCGGGTCGACGCGGGCCTCGCTCGCCTGCCGCTCGGTCCCGCGTAGCGCGCGGAGCAGGGGACGAGCGAGGACGAACGCCAGGAGCATGATCGCGACCAGGGCCAGCAGTCCCGCCTCCTCGACCCGGCGATACGCGGCGCCGGTGCGCGCGTTCTCGAGGCGCTGCGGAAGGAACGCGCGGATCGCAGACCGTTTCGTCAACGGCAGCGTCACCCCCCTCGCGCCGTTGTGCGGGCGGGCGAAGACGAGCCGCACGCCTGCGGAGGACGGCTCCGCCACGCGTGCGAGGGTCGCCGCGTCGACCGGGAGCTGCGCGATCACCGAGCCGATCGGACGGCCGTGTCGGATGAGCCTCACGCGGGCGGTCGCGGCGAGGGCGAGCCTCCGGCCATAGCGGTGACCGCCCACGATCAGCAGCAGACCGTGTCGGAGCGCGAACTTCCGGAGCGTTCGGCTGTCCCGGCGGCGGAACGCCGACTGCAGGCGCGGCGAAGAGGCGGCCGAGACGGCGCGCAGCTCGCGCTGGTCGAGGAGCTCGGCGAACCTCGACTGCGCAGCGAGCGCGGCGTCGCGCAGCTCGAAGTCGATTCCGCGCTTCACGCTCCCGACCTCCTCGCGCACGACGACGTAGGACACGCCGGCGAGCGGGAAGACGGCGACGGCGCACAGGGCCAGCATCAGGCGGAGGCGGAGGGTGAAGGTGAGCGGAAGGGCGTGTCGATGCATGCGGCTGTCAGCGACCCCGGCCGTCCCCGCCGCCGTGGTCGCCGTTGCCGCTCTGGCTGGTGTCGCCGCTGTGACTCGAGCTGTTCCCGTGGTCGCATTCGTGCCCCGTCGGCAGAGGGCGCTCCGGGTGCCCGGACGAGACGTGCTCGTCGGCTGTCGCCTGGTGCGTCGTCGCGAGGGAACGGGGGTGCCGCCCCGGCGTGGTGCTCGTCGGAGGCGGCACGACGACCACCGGCGTCTCGGTGGTCGTGGGTGGCGGTTGTGGCGGCGACTTCGTCGTGGTCGTCGTCGGGGTCGTCACGGGCGTGGTCGTCGGCGTCGTCGCGGGCGGAGGCGTGGTCACGGGCGTGGTCGTCGTCGTCACGGGCGCCGTGGTCGGAGTCGTCACAGGCGTCGTGACGGGCGCGGTCGTCGTCGTGGGCGGCGGAGTCGTCGCGCCAGGAGCGTGCGAGCGCGATGCTGGATGCTGCGACGCGTTCGCGCCCGTGGGCGGTACCAGGCTGCGTGCCGCCGGCACCGGCGACGGTGGGGCGAGGTTCCGGGCGTGGGACCGGGATGGAGATGCCAGCGCGATCTGCGGGGACGGCGGCGCGGCGAGCGTCGGCGAACGCAACGGCAGGCGGAACACGGAGGTGTGGACCAACAGGACCGCCGCGCCGGCGCCGACCGCGAACGGCACCGCTCCCACGGCTGCGCGTTGACCCAAACGAAACAGCAAACCCAGCACTGCGACCCCCTACGGCTTAGTTCATGCCGAACACCGAGACCGACGGCAACATAGCTTGGGCATCGGCTGACTGCACGCTCGCCTTGATCGCTGTCACGAGGGCCTTTACGCGGCGATTACGCCGCGCGAGAGGCGGTGCTCGGCGAGCCCTCGTGCGCGGGAAGGTACAGCCGCTCGACGTACTCGCGCACCATGCGGCGCGTCCCGAAGCGCGGCCCGAGCTCGGCGATCGACTCGCGCATCAAGGCAAGCCAGCCCTGCGGCAGCCCGGCCGCGTCTCGCTCGTAGTACGCCGGCAGGATCTCCTGCTCGAGCACGGCGTAGAGCGCCTCCCCGTCCTCCTCGTCCTGCTCGGCTTCGCTCGCGCGCGGGTCGCCGTTGCCGATCGCGAAGCCGACGGCGGGCGAGTACGCCTCGGCCCACCAGCCGTCGAGGATCGAGCAGTTGAGGACGCCGTTGAGCGCCGCCTTCATGCCGGAGGTGCCCGACGCCTCCATCGGACGGCGCGGTGTGTTGAGCCAGACGTCGACGCCCTGCACGAGCCGTCGCGCGAGCGTCATCTCGTAGTCTTCGAGGAAGACGACGCGGCCGGCCGCCTCCCGCTCGCGCGCGAACTCGACCACCTGCTGGATCACGTCCTTGCCGCCCTCGTCCGCCGGGTGCGCTTTCCCCGCGACGAGCACCTGGATCGGCCGCTCCGGGTCGGCGAGCAGCCTCGCGAGCTGCTCCGGACGGCTGAAGAGGAGGCCGGCTCGCTTGTACGTCGCGAAGCGCCGCGCGAATCCGATCGTCAGCACCTCCGGATCGAGCGCGGGCGCCCGGCGGGTCTCGACGATGAAGTCGAGCAGCCGGCGCTTGGCGCTGCGATGCGCTTCCCACAGCGCCTCCGACGACAGCTCCCGTGCGCGCTCGAACGCGGGGAAGGTGTCGCCCAGCAGCCGTTCGAGCTCGCCCGAGATCCACGTACGCTGGTGGACGCCGTTCGTGATCGACCCGATGGGCACCTCGTCGACGGGCCGGTCGGGCCAGAGGCCGTGCCACATCTCCCGCGAGACGGCGCCGTGCAGCTCCGAGACGCCGTTCGCGTAGTCGGAGGTGCGAAGCGCGAACGGGGTCAGACCGAATGCCCTCTCGTCCGGGTCGACCTTGCCGAGCGCTTCGAACTCCTCCCACGAGAGACCGCAGCGTTCGACGACCCGGCCGACGTTGCGGCGGACGAGCTCCGGGTCGAACACCTCGTTGCCCGCCGGTACGGGCGTGTGGGTCGTGAAGACGGTCGAGGCGCGGAGCCGGTGCAACGCCTCCTGCGGCTCGACTCCCTGCTCCTCGACGAGCTCCCGCATCCGCTCGAGCTGTAGGAACGCCGAGTGGCCCTCGTTCATGTGGAAGACGGTCGGCTCCAGCCCGAGCCGGCGGAGAACGCGAACGCCGCCGACGCCGAGCACGAGCTCCTGGCGCAGCCTGTTCTCGCGGTCGCCGCCGTACAGGATGTCGGTGACGCCGCGTGCCCAGTCCGCGTTCCCCTCGACCTTCGTGTCGAGGAGGTACAGCGCGACGCGGCCGACCCGGGCCCGCCAGACGCCGAGCCGGACCGGCACGAGCGTGCCGCTCTCGTCCGCGAGCTCGACCACCGGCGCCATCGGTACGAGTGTGAGCGGGAGACGCTCCGTGTCGTTCCGCGGGTAGCGCTCGACCTGCCGGTCGTCCTCGTCGAGCCGCTGCCGGAAGTAACCCCGCCGGTAGTAGAGCCCGATCGCGACGAGCGGCACGCCGAGCTCCGACGCCGCCTTGAGGTGGTCGCCGGCGAGGATGCCGAGGCCGCCGGAGTAGACGGGCAGGCTCTGGTCGAGTCCGTACTCGGCGGAGAAGTAGGCGACGCGGAAGCCGTCCGGACGCTCGTTGCCGTCCCACCAGGTCTCGCTCGTCCGGTCGCGCTCGAGCCGTGCCTCGACGCGCGCGAGCTGCTCGCGGTACTCGGGCGTGAGGCGGGCCCCGAGGTCCTCGTCCGTCAGCTCGGACAGAAGCGCGGTGGGGTTGTGCGCGAGCGCGGCGAACCGGGTCGGCGCGAGCCCGGCGAAGAGGAGGCGGGCCTCCGCCGTCCACGTGAACGAGAAGTCGCCCGCGATCGTGAGCAGCGCCTCGCGCAGGGTCGCGCCGTCGTGCACATCGGCCACGAGGCGGCACCCTAACGCCACCGCGCTAACGTCCGTCCCGTGAACGAGACGCGCACCCGTCTCGAGGCGATCCTGCGCGAGCGGATCGCGGTTCTCGACGGCTCGTGGGGAGTCCTCATCCAGCGCCGCGTTCGTGGCGAGGAGGCGTACCGCGGCGAGCGCTTCCGCGACTACCAGCGCGACGTTGCGGGCGATCCCGACCTACTCAACCTCACGCAGCCGGGCGTCGTGCGCGACATCCACCGCTCGTACTTCGAGGCCGGAGCGGACATCGCCACCACGAACACGTTCACCGCGACGCGGATCGGCCAGGCCGACTACGGGCTCGGCGACGTCGCGTCCGAGATGGCCTTCGAGGGGGCGCGAATCGCGCGCGAGGTGGCCGACGGGTTCGACGGTCTCGTCGCCGGCTCGGTCGGGCCGCTGAACGTCGCGCTCTCGCTCTCGCCGCGTGTCGACGACCCGGGCTTCCGCACGGCGACCTTCGAGCAGGTCGTCGAGGCGTACGCGGAGCAGATGCGGGCGCTCCGCGAGGGCGGCGCCGACCTGCTCCTGATCGAGACGGTCTTCGACACGCTCAACTGCAAGGCGGCGATCTTCGCGGCGCAGGACGCCGCCCCCGAGCTCCCGCTCTGGCTTTCCTTCACGGCCGTCGACCGCAGCGGCCGGAACCTCTCGGGCCAGACGGTCGAGGCGTTCTGGATCTCCGTCGAGCACGCGAATCCGCTCGTCGTCGGCGTCAATTGCTCGCTCGGCGCGGCCGAGATGCGCCCCTTCGTCGAGGATCTCGCCGCGATCGCGCCGACGTGGGTCGCGTGCCATCCGAACGCGGGCCTGCCGAACGCGCTCGGCGAGCACGACGAGCTTCCCGAGGACACGAGCCGCTATCTCGGCGAGTTCGCACGCGACGGGCTCGTGAACGTCGTCGGCGGCTGCTGCGGGACGACGCCCGAGCACGTGCGGCAGATCGCGGCAGCGGTGCGGGGAGTTGCGCCGCGCGAGGTGCCCGAGCGGCGTCCGGCGACGCGCTTCAGCGGCCTCGAGCCCTTCGAGCTGCGCGACGAGGGCGCCGGCACCTTCACGATGATCGGCGAGCGGACGAACATCACCGGCTCGGCGCGCTTCCGGCGGCTCGTCGAGCGCGGCGACTTCCAGGACGCGGTCGGCGTCGCGCTCGAGCAGGTCCGCGGGGGCGCCAACCTCCTCGACGTCAACATGGACGCCGACCTGCTCGACGGCGAGCGGGCGATGACGACGTTCCTCAACGTCCTCGCGACCGAGCCCGAGGCGGCGCGCCTCCCGATCGTGGTCGACAGCTCGCGCTGGTCGGTGCTCGAGGCGGGCCTCCGCTGCATCCAGGGGAAGGGCGTCGTCAACTCGCTCTCGCTCAAGGAGGGCCAGGAGACGTTCCTCGAGCAGGCGCGGACGGTGCGCCGCTACGGCGCCGGCGTCGTCGTGATGGCGTTCGACGAGCAGGGCCAGGCCGAGACGGCCGAGCGGAAGGTCGCGATCTGCGAGCGGGCGTACCGGCTGCTCGTCGACGACGCCGGCTTCCAGCCCGAGGACATCGTCTTCGACCCGAACGTCCTGGCCGTCGCGACCGGCATCGAGGAGCACCAGGGCTTCGCGAAGGCGTTCATCGACGCGCTGCCGCTGATCAAGGAGCGCTGTCCGGGCGCGAGGACGAGCGGCGGGATCTCGAACCTCAGCTTCGCCTTCCGCGGCAACGACGTCGTCCGAGAGGCGATGCACTCGGCCTTCCTCTACCACGCGATCCGCGCCGGCCTCGACATGGGGATCGTCAACGCCGGCCAGCTCGTCGTCTACGAGGACATCGAGCCCGAGCTGCTCGAGCGCGTCGAGGACGTCCTCTTCGACCGGCGGCCCGACGCGACCGAGCGCCTCGTCGACTACGCCGAGCGCGTCCGAGGCGAAGGCACGCGGCGCGAGGTCGACCTCTCCTGGCGCGAGGCGCCGGTCGAGAAGCGGCTCGAGCACGCGCTCGTCCACGGCATCGTCGACTTCATCGAGGAGGACACGGAAGAGGCCCGGCAGCGCGCCGACCGGCCGCTCGACGTGATCGAGGGCCCGCTGATGGCGGGCATGCAGGTCGTCGGCGACCTCTTCGGCGCGGGGAAGATGTTCCTGCCGCAGGTCGTCAAGAGCGCGCGTGCGATGAAGCGCGCCGTCGCCTACCTCGAGCCGTACATGGAGGCCGAGCGCGCCGCCGGCGGCGGGACGCGCGCGCGGGGGAAGATCGTCCTCGCGACCGTCAAGGGCGACGTCCACGACATCGGCAAGAACATCGTCGGCGTCGTCCTCGGCTGCAACGACTACGAGGTGCTCGATCTCGGCGTGATGGTGCCGGCCGAGCGGATCCTCGACACCGCGCGCGAGGAGGGAGCCGACATCGTGGGGCTCTCCGGACTGATCACGCCGTCGCTCGACCAGATGGTCGACGTCGCGCGCGAGATGGAGCGGCGGGGCCTCGCCCTGCCGCTGCTGATCGGCGGTGCGACGACCTCGCGGCAGCACACGGCCGTACGCATCGCGCCCGCCTACTCGGCGCCCGCCGTCCACGTCCTCGACGCGTCGCGCGTCGTCCGCGTCGTCTCCGACCTGCTCGACCCCGTACGGCGCGAGCGGCTCGACGGGGAGAACCGCGCCGAGCAGGACCGGCTGCGCGACCTCCACGCCGAGCGCGAGCGGAAGCCGCTGCTGCCGCTCGAGCGCGCCCGCGCGAACCGGCAGCGGGTCGCGTTCGACGACCTGCCGGTGCCGGAGTTCACCGGCCGACACGTGGTCGAGCCCGAGCTGTCGGAGCTTCGGGACTACGTCGACTGGCAGTTCTTCTTCCACGCCTGGGAGCTGAAGGGGCGCTACCCGGCCATCCTCGAGCACCCGGCGGCGAGGGAGCTCTTCGACGACGCGCAGCGGCTGCTCGACCGGATCGTCGAGGAGCGGCTGCTCGGGGCGCGCGGCGTCTTCGGCTTCTGGCCCGCGTCGTCCGACGGCGACGATATCGTTGTCGAGCATGACAACGACGGCGAGACGCGGTTCTGCTTCCTGCGCCAGCAGTCGGACTATGCAGCGTCATACGGGGGCGACTCGCGCCCGAACCGCTGCCTCGCCGACTACGTCGCGCCCGCCGGCGACTTCCTGGGCGCGTTCGCGGTCACCGCCGGGATCGGCGCCGACGAGCTCGCCGCCCGCTTCGCGGCGGAGCACGACGACTACCACGCGATCATGGTCAAGGCGCTCGCCGACCGCCTCGCCGAGGCGTTCGCCGAGTACCTGCACGAGATTGCGCGCCGCGCCTGGTACGAGACGGGGCCGAAGCTCGCCACCGAACAACTGATCGCTGAGGGCTTCCGCGGCATCCGCCCGGCGTTCGGGTATCCCGCCTGCCCGGATCACAGCGAGAAGCCGAAGCTGTTCGCCCTGCTCGGCGCGGAGGACGTCGGGCTTGCGCTCACCGAGACGTATGCGATGACGCCGGCGGCGAGCGTGAGCGGCATCTATCTCGCGCATCCGGACGCGCGCTACTTCTCGGTCGGAAGGATCGGCCGCGACCAGCTGGAGGACTACGCGGCGCGCAAGGGCGTGGCGGTGCCGGAAGCCGAGCGGTGGCTGCGCCCGCACGTCGCGGACGACCCGGGCAGCGCCCTCGCAGCCGAGCCCGGCAAGGCCAAGCCGCTGACGTTGCGCTAGGTCGGGGTTCCCCGAGGTCTCGGCTATCCTCGGCCTGGGCGCCGCGCGGCGCCACTCTCCTATGCGGACGACGCTCAAGCGCGGAATCGGACGGGTCGGCGGCCTCAACGGCAACGGGCATGCGGGGTCGCCGCCGCGGCTCGGGCCGATCGTCCGGTACCGGCAGCCCGAGCCGCCGGGCCGGTCGCTCGCCGGGCTCGCGCTGCGCGGGCTGGGCTGGTTCGTCCTCGCCGTGGCCGTGCTGGCCGCGGGCGTCGGCGGCGGCCTCTACCTCTACGCGCACGAGACCTTGAAGTCGGTCTCGGCGACGAATCCCAGCATGGTGAGGGCGCAGACCACGGAGCTGAACCCGATCGCCGATCCGTCGAAGCCTGCGATCGCGCTCATCGCCGGCTACGACCACCGGGCCAACACGGGCGGGAACTCGTACGCGGGCTCGAACTCGGACACGCTCATGCTCGTCCGCGCCGACCCCGTGAACGACACGCTCTCGCTGCTCTCGTTCCCGCGCGACCTCTGGGTGCCGATCTACTGCAGCGGCAACGTGCCCAGCCTGACGAATCGCGTCAACTCCGCCTGGGCGGAGTGCGGGGCGAACGGGCCCGCGGCAGTCCTCGACACGATGGAGCACTTGACGGGTCTGAAGATCAACTACCTGATCACGCTCGACTTCCACGCGTTCAAGCAGATCGTCAACCGGCTGCACGGGGTGTATCTGAACGTCGACCGCCGCTACTACATCCCGATGCACACGGGCACGTCGGCGATCAACCTCCAGCCGGGCTACCAGAAGCTCGACGGCGGCCAGGCGCTCTCGTACGTCCGCTTCCGCCACTTCGACTCCGACATCTACCGGACCGGGCGCCAGCAGCTCTTCCTCGACGCGCTCAAGAGCCGGCTCAAGCAGACGCTCTCGCTCACCGAGATCCCGGGACTGATCGGCGCGCTCAAGCACAACCTCGAGATCGCGCGCGGCGGCGGCGGCACGGTGAGCCTCGGCGAGCTCCAGTCGTACGGCAAGCTCCTCGAGCACCTGCCGCCGGGGCATCTCTTCCGCGACCAGATCCCGATCGGCGATTTCCAGAGCGAGACGATCGGCGGGGCGGATGTGTTGACGGCGCCGGCGTCGGCGATCGACGCCGCGGTCCAGCAGTTCGAGCACCCGGACGTGACCGAGTCTCAGCGCCTCTCGAACCAGCTCCTCGGACGCAAGCCGAAGACGAGCAAGACGACGACGCGGCGCCTGAAGGCGAAGGACATCTCGGTGCTCGTGCTGAACGCCGGCACCGCCCCCGGCCGGGCCGAGAACACGTCGTACCTGCTCACGCAGAAGGGCTACGAGACCGCCCAGCTGCCGGCGACCGTTGCCGCAAACGCCCCCTCCGTCACGGCGGACACGATCGTCTACTACGACCCGGTGCAGCCGCAGGCGAAGCAGGCGGCCGAGCAGCTGAAGCCGCTCTTCGGCGCCGCCGCGCGGGTGGAGCCGCTGACGCAGTCGATCGCGGGCTACGCGCACCAGGCGGGTAATCCGCTCGTGGTTGTCGCGGTCGGCACGCGCTTCACCGGCACGCTCGTCTCGCCGCCGACCAAGGCGAAGCTGCCTCCGAAGCAGCGGCCCGACGTCAGCCCCGGCCTCCCCGTCACGCTCGCGCCCGTGAAGAAGGTCGACCGCCAGGTGCCGTTCGCGGTCATGGTCCCGCACGAGGTGGCCGCGGGCGCCCAGCTGTCGTCGGAGGAGGGCGTGCGCGTGTTCAAGCCGCTGCGGAACCAGCGCACGCTCTGCCTGACGTACGCGATGCCGAACGGGACCTACTGGCAGATCGAGGAGACGAGCTGGAACTCGGCGCCGATCCTCGCCAACCCGAGCGAGGTGATCCCGTACCACGGCGACCAGCTCGCCCTCTACACGACGGGCGGGCAGCTCCAGATGGTCGTCCTGCGGACGAAGACCGCGAGCTACTGGGTCGTGAACACGATCCTCAACGAGCTCTCGAATACGACGATGCTCGCGATCGCGAAGAGCCTCGTGCCCATCCACAAGTAACCTGCGCGGGCGATGGCGAGGATCGGGATCTTCGGCGCCGGCTACGTCGGGCTCGTCACCGGCGCCTGCCTCGCAGACCTGGGGCACGAGGCCGTCGTGCGCGACGTCGTGCGCGAGCGGATCGAGAGCTTGCGCGCCGGCGAGCTTCCGATCTACGAGCCGGGCCTCGACGAGGTGCTCGAGCGGAACCGCGACCGGATCTCCTTCACGCTCGACGTGCACGAAGCCGTGGACGGCGCCGAGTTCCTCTACGTCGCGGTGGGGACGCCGCCGACGTACTCGGGCGACGCCGATCTGAGCTATGTCTGGTCGGTCGTGGACGAGCTTCCGGACGAGGTCACCGGCCGGCCCGTCGTCGTGATGAAGAGCACCGTTCCGGTCGGGACGGGCGAGCGCGTCCGCGCCCGCCTCGACGCGCGCGGCCTCACGAACGTCGGCTACGCCTCGAACCCCGAGTTCCTCGCCGAGGGGAGCGCGATCGCCGACTTCATGAATCCCGACCGGATCGTCGTCGGCGCCTTCGATCCGGAAGACGCGGAGCGCGTCGTCGGCCTCCACACCGGCATCGAGACGGAGATCGTCCGCACCGACGTCGCGTCGGCGGAGCTCGTGAAGCTCGCCGCGAACGCCTTCCTCTCGACCCGGATCAGCTTCATCAACGAGATCGCGAACGTCTGCGAGCTCGTCGGCGCCGATGTCGTGGACGTCGCCCGCGGCGTCGGACTCGACCACCGGCTCGGCCCGCACTTCTTGCGCGCGGGCATCGGCTTCGGCGGTTCGTGCTTCCCGAAGGACGTGACCGCGCTCAAGCAGCTCGCCGGCAACTCGGGCTACCCGTTCCTGCTCCTGCAGGCGGTGTGGGAGGTGAACGAGCTGCAGAAGCGGCGGGTCGTGCAGAAGCTCCAGCAGCGGCTGGGGAGCCTGCGCGGCCGGACGATCGCGCTGCTCGGCCTCGCGTTCAAGCCCGACACGGACGACATGCGCGAGGCGCCGAGCCGCGTGATCGCGTACCGGCTGCTCGCCGAGGGCGCGGAGGTGCGCGCGTGGGATCCGGTCGCGCGGCCCGACGACCTCGCCGGCGTCGAGCTCTGCGACTCGTACCTCGACGCGGTTCGCGGTGCCGACGCGGCGGTGATCGTCACGGAGTGGCCGCAGCTGCGCGAGCTCGCGAGCGCGGACGTGCGAGAGGCGATGGCGCGGCCGCTCATCGTCGACGGCCGCAACCTCCTCGATCCGGCCGCAGTCGCCGCCGCCGCCTTCGAGTACGAGGCGGTCGGCCGGCCGACTCGCGCCGCCTGATGGAAGCGCTCCTCCTTGCGGGGGGCAGGGCGGAGCGGCTCGGCGAGGCGGCGCAGGGGCTGCCGAAGCCGCTCGTCCCCGTCGCCGGGTTCCCGCTGGCCGTCTACACGGTCGCGCGCCTCGTCGCGGCGGGAGTGGAGCGCGTCGTCGTCGCCTGCCGCGCCGGCGAGGAGGAGCTCTTCGGCGTCGCGCTCGCCGGGCTCGGGGCGGAGGTCGAGGCGGTGGGGGAGGAGGAGCCGCTCGGCCGGGGCGGCGGCCTCCGTGTGGCCGCGGCGCACCGGCGCGAGTCGGGGCCCGTGCTCGCGCTCAACGGCGACGAGCTGCTCGACCTCGACTACCGCTCGCTCGTCGACGAGCACGAGGCGAGCGGCGCGGCGGCGACGATCGTCGTCGCGCAGGTCTACTCGCCGTTCGGCGTCGTCGACCTCGAGCAGGACGGGACGATCACCGGCTTCCGCGAGGCGCCGAAGCTCGAGCACTGGGTGAGCTCCGGCGTCTACGTCCTCGGCGAAGAGGCGATCGAGCTGCTGCCCGAGCGCGGCGACCACGAGCAGTCGACCTTTCCCGAGCTCGCCGGCAAGCGCCGGCTCCACGGCTATCGCCACCAGGGAGTCTGGCTGACCGTGAACACGCCCAAGGATCTGCGCCAGGCGGCCGAGTTCATGGAGGCGCATCCCTGGTGGCGCCCGGAGAGGCAGCACGGATGATCGACTCCCCCAACTACGGCTCGCTCGACCGCTTCTCCTTCGAGCCTCGCCGTGTCGAGAAGCCGTGGGGCTGGGAGCTGATCTGGGCGCACGCCGACGGGTACGTCGGGAAGATCCTCTTCGTCCGCGCGGGCGAGTCGCTCTCGCTCCAGTTCCACCGCGAGAAGGACGAGAGCTGGTACGTCGAGGGCGGCCGGGCGCGGCTCGAGCTCGGCGAGGCGGGACAGGAGGCGCTCGACGAGGAGGTCGTCACGGCGGGCGCCTGCTTCCGCTTCCGCCCCGGCACCGTGCACCGCGTAACGGCGCTCGAGGACACGACGATCCTCGAGGTCTCAACGCCGCACCTCGACGACGTCGTCCGGCTCGCAGACGCCTATGGGCGCGAGGGCACGAGCGATCCCTGAGCGCGTGCTCCGCTGGGACGGGTGCGTCAACGTCCGCGACCTGGGCGGGCTGCCGCTCGCCGACGGCGGCGAGACGGCGTACCGCGTCGTCGTGCGCGCCGACTGGCTGCCCGGGCTGAGCGACGCCGGCCGGCGGGCGCTCGTCGACTACGGCGTCTCGCTCGTCGTCGACCTCCGGCCGCAACGCGAGGACCGGGGCGACGAGTACGAGCCGCTGCCGGTCCCGGTCGTGCGCCAGGCGATGGATCCCCGCCCCGTTCCCGCCGCGTGGGACTGGCCGTCGATGAAGGAGGCGTATCTCGGTCTCGCCGACGCCTATCGCGCCGAGCTGGCGCAGGCGCTCACGGCGCTCGGCGACGCCGACCCGCCGGCCGCGATTCACTGCGCGGGCGGTCGTGACCGCACGGGAATCGCGTGCGGGATGGCGCTCTGGCTCGCGGGCGTCGAGCCCGACGTGATCGCCGCCGACCACGCGCTGAGCGACGAGTCCTGGGGGCCGTTCAGCCACGAGTGGCTGGCCGAGGCTCCCGACGAGGACGAGCGCGAGCGGCGCCGGCGCATCCTCCGGCCGGCGGGCAGGACGCTCGCCGACGTGCTCGAGGAGATCGAGCGGCGGGAGGGGATCCGCGAGCTTCTGCTCGACGCCGGCGCAGACGAGGCGGCGCTCGACCGGCTCACGGCGCGGCTGCGCGGCGAGACCTGAGCACCCGCAGGCATTGACACACGCGTGTTAGGGTTCTCACCGATGGCGATGGACGGCCTCACCGTCGGCGACGCCGCCGCCCGCACCGGCTGGTCGGCGCGGATGCTCCGCTACCTCGAGCGGGCCGGCCTCGTCGTCCCGCCGCGGACGAGCGGCGGCTACCGGCTCTACGGCCTGCGCGAGCTCAACCAGCTCCGCTCGCTCGCGCAGCTTCGCCGGCGCTTCGACCTCGCGATCTCCGACCTCGTGTTCGCGGCGCGCCTCCGCCGCGATCCGGAGCTGCGCGTCGCCGTCGACGGCTGGTTCGCGGGCGCCGCCGACGCCTCCTGGGTCGAGTGGGAACAACGGAAGCACGAGCGGCTCCTCGCCGCGTAGAGAAAGGACTCCATGGCAGCAACGCAGCGTTACGACGTGAAGGATCTCGCCCTCGCCGAGGAAGGCAAGCGCCGGATCGAGTGGGCCGACCGGCAGATGCCGGTGCTCGCCGCGATCCGCGAGCGTTTCGGGCGTGAGCAGCCGCTCAGCGGCTATCGCGTCTCGGCCTGTCTCCACGTGACGACCGAGACGGCGAACCTGATGCGGACGCTCCAGGCCGGCGGCGCGGACGTCGTCCTCTGCGCCTCGAACCCGCTGTCGACGCAGGACGACGTGGCGGCGGCGCTCGTCTCGGAATACGACATCTCCGTCTTCGCGATCAAGGGCGAGGACAACGACACCTACTACTCGCACATCGAGGCGGCCGTCGACCACAAGCCGCACTTCACGATGGACGACGGCGCCGACGTGATCGGCGTCCTCCACTCGGCGCGGCGCGAGCAGCTCGGCGAGATCATCGCCGGCACCGAGGAGACGACCACCGGCGTCATCCGGCTCAAGGCGCTCGAGGCGGAAGGGAAGCTCGGCTTCCCGATCATCGCCGTCAACGAGGCGCTGACGAAGCACATGTTCGACAACCGCTACGGCACCGGCCAGTCGACGATCGACGGCATCATCCGCGCGACGAACGTCCTCCTCGCCGGGAAGAAGTTCGTCGTCTGCGGCTACGGCTGGGTCGGGCGCGGAGTCGCCTCGCGGGCGCGCGGCATGGGCGCGCAGGTGATCGTCACCGAGGTCGACCCGATGCGGGCGCTCGAGGCGTCGATGGACGGCTTCGAGGTGATGCCCATCGCCGACGCGGCCGTGGTCGGCGACATGTTCTGCACGGCGACCGGCGACAAGCACGTGATCGCGCGCGAGCACATGGAGCTGATGAAGGACGGCGCGATCCTCGCCAACACGGGCCACTTCAACGTCGAGATCGAGATTCCGGCGCTGCGCGATCTCGCGGCCGAGACGCGGAAGGCGCGCGAGTTCGTCGAGGAGTTCACGCTCGCCGACGGGCGGCGGATCTACCTCGTCGCGGACGGCCGCCTCGTCAACCTCTCGGCGGCGGAGGGGCATCCGGCGCTCGTGATGGACATGTCCTTCGCGAACCAGGCGCTCGCGCTCGAGTTCGCATCGCGCCATGCCGGCGAGCTCGACCGCAAGGTCTATCCGGTGCCGGACGAGATCGACCGCGAGATCGCCCGCCTCAAGCTCGAGACGATGGGCGTCGAGATCGACCGGCTGACGGAGGAGCAGGCGCGCTACCTCGCCTCGTGGGACGAGGGCACCTGAGCCTTTCGAACGCGTCCGAAGCCGACACGGCCGGTAGCTGCTACCGGCCGTGTTCGCTTTCGAGCTGCCTCGAACAGACGGGTCGGTCGGAACGACGCGGTTGGATGCAATCCCACCTGGCCCGAAGGGGCACGTCCGGTAGCTGCTACCGGACGCGCCCTTTCCCGCCATGACCGTGGAGCTGGAACCGGAGCGGATCGTGCGGCTGGAGGAGGACGGCCCCGCGGTCGTCCTCCTCGACCAGCGGCGTCTGCCGCACGAGGTCGCCGAGGTGCGCTGCGCCTCGGCGGCAGAGGTGGCCGAGGCGATCCGGACGATGGTCGTCCGCGGCGCTCCCGCGATCGGCATCGCCGCGGCCTACGGCCTCGCGCTCGCCGCCCGCCGCGGCGAGGATCTCGCCGAGGCCGAGCGCGTGCTCGCCGCCTCCCGCCCGACCGCGGTCAACCTGCCCTGGGCGCTGGCGGAGATGCGTGGCGACCCGACGCCGGAGCGCGCCCGCGCGCTGCACGAGCAGGAGGTCGACCGCTGCCGCCGCATGGCCGCCCACGCCGCCGGGCTCTTCGCACCTGGCACGCGCGCCCTCACGCACTGCAATGCGGGCGGCCTCGCCACGGGCGGCTACGGCTCGGCCGTCGGCGCCCTGCGCGCGGCGTGGGAGCGCGGCCTCCTCGAGCGCGTGCTCGTCGACGAGACGCGCCCGCTGTTGCAGGGAGCGCGCCTGACTGCCTGGGAGCTCGAACAGCTCGCGATCCCGCATGCGGTGGTCGCGGACTCCGCGGCCGGCTCGCTCATGGCGCGCGGAGAGGTCGACCTCGTCGTCACGGGCGCCGACCGGATCGCGGCGAATGGGGATACCGCGAACAAGATCGGGACATACTCCCTCGCAGTGCTCGCCGCCCATCACCGGATCCCGCTCTACGTCGTCGCGCCCAGCTCGAGCGTCGACCTCTCGACACCTGACGGCACGGGCATCCCGATCGAGGAGCGCGACCCCGCCGAGGTGAGCGCCCGCTTCCCTGCCCGCAATCCCGCCTTCGACGTGACGCCCGCCGGCCTGATCGCGGCGATCGTGACAGAGCGCGGCGTCCACCGGCCGCCGTACGAGGAGTCCCTCCGTTGAGGTGTGTGATCCTCGCGGCGGGCTACGCGACGCGCCTGCGGCCGCTGACCGACGACCTGCCGAAGCACCTGTTGCCGGTCGGCGGGCGTCCGATGCTCGACTGGGTGCTCGACCGCGTGCGAGAGGTGGACGAGGTGCGCTCGATCCACCTCGTCACGAACAGCCGCTTCGCCCCCGACTTCGCGCGCTGGGCCGAGCAGCATGACGTCGTCGTGCACGACGACGGGACGCGCTCGAACGACGACCGGCTCGGCGCCGTCGGCGACCTGCGGCTCGCGATCGAGGCGGCAGGGCTCGACGGCGACGAGCTACTCGTCCTCGCCGGCGACAACCTGTTCGAGTTCTCGCTCCCCGACTACGTCGGCTGGTGGCGGGCGAAGCCCCAGCCGGCCAGCGCGGTTCCGCTCCACGACGTCGGCGACCTCGAGCTCGCCACGCACTACGGCATCGCCGAGACCGACGCGGACGACCGGATCGTCGAGCTGGTCGAGAAGCCGAGCGAGCCGGCTTCGACCCTCGCCTCCACGGTCATCTACCTCCTGCCGCGCGAGCACGTGCGGCTCGTTCTCCCCTACCTCGAGGACGGGCACAGCCCGGACAACGTGGGGAGCTTCCTCGGTTGGCTCGTGGAGCGCGAGCCCGTCTACGGCTACCGCTTCGAGGGGAGCTGGTTCGACATCGGCAACCACGACCAACTGCTCGGGGCGGACAACCGGCTGCGTCGCCTCGCCGGGCTACCCGAGCGCGAGTCGTACAGCCTCGACTGAGCCGCGAGCCTTCCGTCACGCCTCCTGGCATAGCGTCGGGGCGTGCTCGACCTGCTCCTGCCGCAGCGGTGCGTCGTCTGCGGCCGGGACGGAAGCCAGCTCTGCGCCGCCTGCCGCGACGGGTTGCCGCGTCTCGAGCCGCCGCTCTGCGCGCGTTGTGGCGCGCCCACGGCCTGGCCTGTCGAGCGTTGCCGCGAGTGCGCCGGCCGCCGGCTCGCCTTCGCCCGCGCCAGCGCGGCCGTCGGCTACGACGACGCGGCGCGCGCCGTCGTCCAGGCGTGGAAGGAGCGCGGGCTGCGCCGTCTCGCGCGGGAGGCGGCCAGCCTCGTCGCCGAGCGGCTGCCGCAGCCCGCAGCCGGGGCGCTGACGTTTGTGCCCGCCGAACGCGAGCGCCGCCTCGAGCGCGGGCACAACCCCGCCGAGCGCCTCGCCCGCGAGCTCGCGCTGCTCTGGGAGCTTCCGTGCCTGCCGCTGCTCGAGCGCACGCGCGGCGGCCGCCAGCGCGGCAGCACCGCGGCGGCGCGCCGCTCCGTTCGCGGCGCCTTCCGGGCGACCCGGCGCGCGCCGCCCGCGCTCGTCCTCGTCGACGACGTCTACACGACCGGCGCGACTGCCTCGGCGGCCGCGAGCGCGCTCCGCGCCACAGGCGCCAGGAGCGTCGAGGTCGTCGCTTTTGCCCGCGCGCTGCGTCGCCGATAACCACGGATGCGGTTGGACGCAGCCGGAGTAGGGTTAGACCGGCAGGAAAGGCAGCGACAGGGGGTGGTGCCGGATGGAGCTTCAGGTCAAGGGCAGGAACCTCGAGGTGACCGATTCGATCCGACGCTACGTCGAGCGGAGGCTGCGGAAGCTCGACCGCCGGCTGCGTCCCGAGACGCGCATCGAGGTCGAGCTCGCGGTCGAGCGGAACCCGTCGATCGCGGAGAGCCAGGTCGCGGAGGCGACCCTCCACCTCAAGGGTCGGACGGTCCGCGCGCGCGAGTCGGCCCGCGACATGAAGGCCGCCGTCGACGAGCTCGCCGACAAGCTCGTCCGTCAGGTCAGGGATCTCGCGGACAAGCGCGTCGACCGGCGGAAGCGCGTCGCCGAGCCGGAGCCGGCGCCCGAGAATCCGGTGGAGGCGGAGATCACCGAGAGCTGAGCTCGCGGCGCGGGGACGGCCGATCTCCGCCGCTACCCTTGCCTCATGAGCGAAGTCGCGGGCGGATTCGAGAAGGTTCTGCGCCTCGGCGAGGGGCGCCGCCTCCGGCGCCTCCAGGAGCAGGCGGCCTACATCACGTCCCTCGAGCCCGAGTTCGAGAAGCTCACGCCTGCCGAGCTCGCGGCGAAGACGGCCGAGTTCCGGCAGCGGCTCGACAACGGCGCGAGCCTCGACGAGCTCGTCTTCGAGGCCTTCGCCGCCGTCCGGGAGGCGCGCAAGCGCGCATCCGACCAGCGGATGTTCGACGTCCAGCTGATGGGCGGGATCGTGCTGCACGAGGGTGACATCGCCGAGATGAAGACCGGCGAGGGGAAGACGTTCGTCGCGAGCCTCGCCCTCTACCTCAACGGCCTCAACGGCAAGGGCGCGCACCTCGTCACCGTCAACGACTACCTCGCGCAGCGCGACGCCGAGTGGAACCGGCCGGTTTTCGAGTCGCTCGGGATGACGGTGTCCTTCATCGAGAACATGCAGCCGTTCGACGCGAAGAAGGCCGCGTACCTCGCGGACGTCACATATGGGACGAACTCCGAGTTCGGCTTCGACTATCTGCGCGACAACATGTCCGTGGCGCTCGAGGGCCTCGTGCAGCGCGGGCACGTCTACGCGATCGTGGACGAGGTCGACTCGATCCTGATCGACGAGGCCCGGACGCCGCTCATCATCTCCGGCGAGCCCGAGGTCGCGGCCCAGATCTACTACGACTTCGCCCGCGTCGCCGCCCAGCTCGTCCCGCACCGCGCGTCTCCCGGCGACCCGAAGGGCGCGGCGGAGGCGGCCGGCGCCGACTACGAGTACGACGAGAAGCACAAGACCGTCGCCGTCACCGAGGACGGGGTGGCCAAGGTCGAGCGCGCGCTCCGCATCGACAACCTCTACGCGCCCGAGAACACGCAGCTCGTCAACCACCTCATCCAGTCGCTCAAGGCGCAGTCGCTGTTCCAGCAGAACATCGACTACGTGATCCAGGACGGCGAGGTGAAGATCGTCGACGAGTTCACGGGCCGGATCATGGAGGGCCGCCGCTGGAGCGAGGGCCTCCACCAGGCGATCGAGGCGAAGGAGGGCGTGCGGATCCAGGAAGAGCACCAGACGATGGCGACGATCACGCTCCAGAACTACTTCCGCCTCTACGAGAAGCTCGCCGGCATGACCGGCACCGCGAAGACCGAGGAGAAGGAGTTCGTCGAGATCTACGACCTCAGCGTCGTCGAGATCCCGACCAACGTCCCCGTCGTCCGGGCCGACGAGAACGACCTCGTCTTCAAGTCGAAGGAGGGGAAGTTCGCCGCGGTCGTGCGCGACATCGAGGAGCGCGCGCACAAGGGGCAGCCCGTCCTCGTCGGCACGATCGCCGTCGAGACATCGGAGTACCTGTCGCAGCTCCTGACCCGCAAGGGGATCAAGCACAACGTCCTCAACGCGAAGGAGCACGCCCGCGAGGCGGAGATCATCAAGGACGCGGGCCAGCGCAGCGCGGTCACGATCGCCACGAACATGGCGGGCCGCGGCGTCGACATCAAGCTCGGCGACGGCGTCCTCGAGCTCGGCGGCCTCTACGTCCTCGGCACCGAGCGCCACGAGTCGCGGCGCATCGACAACCAGCTGCGCGGCCGCTCGGGCCGCCAGGGCGACGCCGGCGAGACGCGCTTCTACCTCTCCGGCGAGGACGACCTCGTCCGCCTCTTCGCCGGCGACCGGATCAAGGGGATCATGGAGCGCTTCAAGATCCCGGAGGACCAGCCGATGGAGGCCAAGATCCTCAGCCGGCAGATCGAGGGCGCGCAGAAGAAGGTCGAGGAGCAGAACTTCGTCGCCCGCAAGAACGTCCTCAAGTACGACGACGTCCTCAACCGGCACCGCATGCGGATCTACGAGCAGCGGCGCGAGGTGCTCGAAGGACAGGATCTGTCCGAGCAGATGAAGCTCTGGATCGACGAGGTCGTCGAGGCGACCGTCCTCGAGTTCACGCAGGAGGAGTACAGCCGCGACTGGGACCTCGAGGCGCTCACGAACGCGATGGCCGCGCTCTACCAGACCGAGATCACGGCGTCCGAGCTGCGCGAGGAGCTGAAGGAGATCTCGCACGAGACCCTGATCGAGGAGTTCCAGGCCGACGCGCGCGACGAGTACGAGGCGAAGGAGGAGGAGTTCGGCCCGGAGCTCATGCGCGAGCTCGAGCGCTTCGTCGTCCTCCAGGTCGTCGACTACCGCTGGCGCGAGCACCTCGACGGCATGGAGGCGCTGCGGGAGGGCATCTTCCTTCGCCAGCTCGCGCAGAAGGACCCGCTCGTGGAGTACACGGGCGAGGGCGAGCGGATGTTCACGGCGCTCAGCGAGACGATCCGCGCCGAGGTCGTCCTCCACCTCTTCCACGCCGAGCTCGCGGCGGAGGCACCTCAACAGCAGCTCGCGCCGCAGTCGCCGGCGACGAACGGCGACCTCCAGTACGAGCACGAGACGGCGGCCGGCGCCGCGGCGATCGCGGCGGCCGGCGGCGAGGCCGTCATGGCGGGCGCGCCGTCGGGAGGCGGCCTCCAGACCGTCCAGGCGAGCCCGCACTCAAAGCTCGGCCGCAACGACCCGTGCTGGTGCGGCTCGGGCAAGAAGTTCAAGAAGTGCCACGGGGCGTAGCTCGCGAGTCCTGCGGACTCGCTCGCTGAGTGAGGGAACTCCGCGCGCCGGAAGCGCGGTTCCGGCGCGCTCCGTGCTGAGAGCTCGTTGCACGCCGGGGCGAGCGCCTGCGGCGCGCGCCCGGGAGCGGGGAGAGCCTGCGCCAAGCCCGCTGCCCGGGGAGCTTGGCCCCCGGCCCTCGGGCCGTGCTGCTTCAGATGAGAGGACGCCCGCGCATGCGAGAGCCGGTAGGGGACTCGACTAGGCCTGCGGGGATCCTTGCCCTACGATGACGGCGCGATGACGGACGACACCCAGATCCCGCTCTCGGAGCAGCTCGAGGAGATCGGGGCCCAGCTCGACTGGGTCCGTGGTTACCTTTGACCCGGACGCGCTGAGAGGCCGCATCGCCGAGCTCGAGCAGGAGCTCGCGCAACCCGACTTCTGGAACGACCAGCAGCGCGCAGCGCAGCTCGCCGCCGAGCACCAGCGCACCCAGCGGAAGCTCCAGCGCTACGACGAGCTCGTCGCCAACGTCGAGTTCCTCCGCGAAGGCGCGGGGGCGTTCCCCGACGAGGAGCTCGAGCCGGTGCTGCGCGACGTCCGCGGCGAGCTCGCGCGGCTGCAGGAGGACGCGCTCTTCTCCGGCGAGTACGACGGGGGAGACGCGGTCGTGACGATCCAGTCCGACGCGGGCGGCACCGACGCGCAGGACTGGGCCGAGATCCTCCTCCGCATGTACCTGCGCTGGGCCGAGCAGCGCGGCCTCGGGACCGAGGTGATCGAGACGAGCCCGGGCGAGGAGTACGGGATCAAGTCGGCGACGTTCACCGTCCGCGGCGAGAACGCGTACGGGATCCTCAAGGCCGAGCGCGGCAAGCACCGGCTCGTCCGGCTCAGCCCGTTCGACCAGGCGCACCGCCGCCACACGAGCTTCGCCCAGGTGATCGTCGCGCCGCTGCTCGACGAGGCGGGCAAGATCGAGCTCGACGACGACGAGCTGCGGATCGACACGTACCGCTCGTCGGGCGCCGGCGGGCAGCACGTGAACAAGACCGACTCCGCGGTGAGGATCACACACCTTCCGACAGGCATCGTCGTCTCCGTCCAGAACGAGCGGAGCCAGTCGGCGAACAAGGAGACAGCGCTCAAGATCCTCCGCTCGCGCCTCGCCGAGAAGGCGGAGGAGGAGCGTGAGGCGGAGCTCGCGCGCGAGCGCGGCGGCGTCCAGATGGGCTTCGGCGGCAACGCGATTCGCAGCTACGTCCTCCATCCGTACCAGCTCGTCAAGGATCACCGCACCGAGCACGAGACGGGCAACACGCAGGCCGTTCTCGACGGCGACCTCGACGGCTTCATCCGCGCGTTTCTCCTGCAAGCCGCAGGAGAGCGGTCGTAGGTCGCCGAAACCTGCGCTAGAGTGAGGGCCGCTTCGCCCTGCACTCACCGGCGCCGCGCCCCTCGGCCGGACCCACTCGAACCGGTAGAACGTGACCGATCTGCAGATAGAGCCCACGGCCCTCCAGGAGCGTTCCCGGGAACAGGAGCGTCCGCAGGCGTCTGGATCGATGATCCTCTTCGAGTCGGTGACGAAGGTCTACGAGCCCGACGTCGTCGCGCTCGACGACGTCACGTTCGCCATCGACAAGGGCGAGTTCGTCTTCGTCGTCGGCGCCTCGGGCTCGGGCAAGTCGACGCTCGTGCGGCTCCTCCTGAAGGAGCTCGAGCCGACCGAGGGCAAGATCATCGTCGGCGGCCGCGAGCTCTCGCGCCTCAAGGGCTCGAAGGTGCCGCTGCTGCGGCGGAACATCGGCTGCGTCTTCCAGGACTTCAAGCTCCTGCCGAGCCGCACGGCGGCCGACAACGTCGCGTACGCGCTCAAGGTGCAGGGCGAGAGCCACGCCTCGATCCGGCGCAAGGTGCCCGAGGTGATGAACATGGTCGGCCTCGCGCCCCGGATGAACCAGTTCCCCGACGAGCTCTCGGGCGGCGAGCAGCAGCGCGTCTCGATCGCGCGCGCCGTCGTCAACCACCCGCCGCTCCTGGTCTGCGACGAGCCGACCGGCAACCTCGACCCCGACACGAGCGTCGGGATCATGCAGCTGCTCTACCGGATCAACCGCTCCGGCACGACCGTCCTCATGGTCACGCACGACCGCGAGATGGTCGACAAGATGCGGAAGCGCGTGATCGCGCTCGACGACGGGCGGCTCGCGCGCGACGAGCGCCGCGGCGGGTACACGTCCGAATGAGCGTCCTGCCGGAGGCATGCTCATGAGCAGAGTCCGGCTGCTCCTCTCCGAGGCGTGGTCGTCGATCAGGCAGAACGTCTCGACGACGGTCGCGGCGACGACGACCGTCCTGATCGGGATGGTGCTGCTCGGCCTCTTCATCGCGCTCGGCACGTGGGTGCTCTCCTGGAGCAACCACATCCAGAAGGAGCTCGAGGTCAACGTCTACTTCGCGAGCGACGCGACGAAGGCGCAGGAGCAGTTCGTCGGCGCGAAGCTGCGGGCGAACTCGGACGTGAAGAAGGTCACGTACGTCTCGAAGGCGCAGGCGGAGGCGAAGATGAGGGCGGAGTTCCCCGACCTCTACAAGACGCCGCTGCCGTCGAACCCGCTGCCCGACTCGTGGGTCGTGACGCCGACGAAGGCGAGCTACACGCCGATCATCGGCAGGGCGGTCGAGCGCGCGAAGTGGCCCGGGGTCGACGACGTCCACTGGGGCAGCGCGACGGCGAAGCGCGTCCTCACGATCGCGAAGGTGATCTCGATCGTCTTCCTCGTCGCGGTCGTCCTGCTCGTGGTCACGTCGACGCTCCTGATCGCGAACACGATCCGCCTCTCGATCTTCGCGCGGCGGCGGGAGATCGAGGTGATGAAGCTCGTCGGCGCGACGAACTGGTTCATCCGCGGCCCGTTCATGCTCGAGGGCCTCGTCTGCGGGATCGCGGGCTCGGTGCTCGCCGTCGTCCTGCTCGTGCTCGGGAAGACGGTCGCGCTGCCGTCGATCCTGCCGCACATCGGCGGCGGGAGCTCCGATGTCCATGCGATGCCGTTCACGCTCAACGCGCTCCTGCTGATCGCCGCAGGTCTCCTGCTCGGCGTCGCCGGCTCGGGCCTCACGCTCCGCCGGTTCCTCCAGGTCTAGGCTGGGACACAGGCCGGAGATCAGGCCGGCGCAGCTCCGGGACGGCGCGCTCGCCGCGCGAGCCGTCCTCCACGCGCAGCTACCGTCAGCCCCGTGGCCGGACGACGGCATCAGAGGCAGAGGCGCCCCAGCCGGAGCGAGCGCCACCTGCGGCGCCAGCCGCGGCGGAAGCCCGTCTCCGAGCTGACCGTCCGGCTGCCCGAGCGGCGGGTCGAGCCCGAGACGGTGATCGCGCATCTCGGCCCCACGAACTCCGGCAAGACGCACGATGCGCTGCGCTTCCTCGTGGAGAGCGGGCGCGGCGTCTACGCGGCGCCGCTGCGGATGCTCGCGCAGGAGGCGCACCGGCGCCTGCAGGCCGAGCTCGGCGAGGACGCCGTCGGGCTCGTGACCGGAGAAGAGCGCGTCAACCCCGGCGCGCCGATCGTCTGCTGCACGGCGGAGATGGCGCCGCTCAGCGGCGAGACGCTCGTGCTCGACGAGGTGCAGTGGGCGGAGGACGAGGAGCGCGGCTCGGCCTGGACGCGGCTCCTGCTCGGCGGCGAGTACCGGCACGTCCTCCTGCTCGGCGCGGTCGAGGCGCTGCCGCTCGTGCGCCACGCCTTCCCGCAGGTGGACGTCCGGTTCTTCGAGCGGAAGGCGCCGCTCGACTGGATCGGCCGCAAGGGAATCGCGGGACTCGGCGCCGGCACCGTCGTCGTCGCCTTCAGCCGGCGCGCGGTGATCGGGCTCGCCGGCGAGCTGAACCAGCTCCATCCCGGACGGGTCGCGTGCCTCTACGGTGCGATGCCGCTCGCCTCGCGGCGCGAGGAGATCGACCGCTTCGTCGACGGCCGCGCCGAGGTCTGCGCGGCGACCGACGTGCTCGGCCACGGCGTCAACCTCCCGTGCGAGACGCTGCTCTTCGCCGAGACGACGAAGTTCGACGGCAAGGAGCGGCGCGACCTCGAGCCGTGGGAGATCGCGCAGATCGCCGGCCGCGCCGGACGCTACGGCTTCCACGAGCGGGGGCATGTCGGCGTCCTCACGGGGCTGCCGTGGGCGGATCCCGAGCCGGAGCTCGTGCGTGACGCGCTCACGCCGCACGTCGCGATCGAGGACGGCCATCTCGGCTACCGCGTCGTCGACAGCGGCCGCCTCCGGCCGCAGCTGTCCGACCTGAACGTGGCGCGGGTGGACGAGCTCGAGCCGGCGCTCCACGCCTGGCGGCATGCTGCGCTGCGTTTCTGGAGCGTCGACGGCTGGCTGACCGTGGAGTCGATCCAGCCGCTGCTCGCCCGGCTCGACACGGTGCGCGACGCGCTTCGGCACGCGCGGCGCAGCCTCGAGCTCGCGGACGTCTGGAAGCTGATGCAGGCGCCGATCGACGACGACGGGCTGCCGCTGCTCGCGACGCTCGCCTCCGCGCTCGCGGGCGACAAGCCGCAGCGCACGGTCATCGGCTGGATCCTCGACCCCCGCCGCCTCGACGCTGCGGGGCTCGAGGAGGCGGAGCAGGCGGCGCGCGAGGCGTCGATCCTCCGCTGGTTCGCGCTCCAGTACCCGGGCGTCGCCGGCGTGACGATCGAGCGGGCGGCCGCCCTCGAGGAGGCTGCCGCCGCGCGTGTCGTGCGTGCCCTGCGCGCGGAGATCGACGACCCGACGATCGGCCGCTGCCGGGCGTGCGGCGCGCGGACGGCGCCGTGGGCGACCCTTTGCGACCGCTGCTTCATGGCGCGCGGGTATCGCGCAGGTCGCAGGTAGGAAAACCCCGATGCGGCCGCGCTCGGGTGGCGGCACCGTGGCTGCATGAGCGAGGAGCAGTTCCAGGTCGCGCACGAGGCGTTCCGCGCCTGGACCGATCAGCTGCGAGTCGCCGCGCGGCGGCTGCCGGAGCTCGAGGAAGGCGAGCGGATGGCGGTCGTCGCCGACATCGTCGCCTTCCTCCACGAGGAGATCGAGCCGCACATGCGGGTCGACGAGCAGGTGCTCTACCCGAGTGCCGCGTCCCGGCTCGGCTCGCCGCTCGCGACGGCGTCGATCGCGTACGACCACCTCGCGATCCGCGCCTGGATCGCGAAGCTCGTGGAGGCGGCGAACGAGGACGTCGCGACGCTGCAGGAGCTGCTCTACGGCCTCGACGCCCTGATCCGCGTCCACCTCTGGAAGGAGGACGAGCTTCTCGTCCGCCCGCTCGACTCGCCGACCTGGCCGGCGTCGGGCGCCTAGGCGAGTAGAAGCTGGGTGCAGCGGAAGAGCGCCATCGGGCGCCCTTCCGGATCCGTGACGGTCGCGTCCCAGACCTGCGTCGTGCGCCCGCCGTGGACCAGGCGCGCCTCGCAGTCGATCGTTCCCGTCTGCGCGCTGCGGAGGAAGCTCGTCTTGAGCTCGATGGTGGTGAAGCCGGTGGCGCCGTCGGGGAGGTTGAGGATGCAGCCGTAGCCGCACGCCGAGTCGGCGAGCGCGACGACCGTCCCCGCGTGGAGGTAGCCGTTCGGCGCCAGGTGCTTCTTCTCGAGCTCGAGTCGCGCGAGGACGTAGCCGTCGCCCGACTCGTGGAATTCGATCCCGATGAGGCCGGGCAGGCCGTACGAGCCCATCTCCCGCAGCTGGGCAAGGGTGAGGTCCACCCGGCCGAGCCTACACTTGCCGCTCCATGGCGAGACCGGCGGGAGAGAAGCTGATCGTCGACAACCGGCGCGCGCGCCACGACTACGTGCTCTACGAGCGCGTCGAGGCGGGCCTCGTGCTGAGCGGCACCGAGGTGAAGTCGCTGCGGTCCGGGCAGGCGACGCTCCAGCAGGCGTACGGGGAGGTGCGCGACGGCGAGGCGTGGCTCGTCGGTCTCCACGTCCCCGAGTACACGGAGGGCAACCGCGCGAACCACGATCCCGACCGGCCGCGGAAGCTGCTCCTGCACCGGCGCGAGATCGACCGGCTCGCCTCGCGCGTCGCCGAGCGCGGCTTCACGATCGTGCCGACGCGCCTCTACTTCAAGGACGGACGCGTCAAGTGCGAGCTCGCGCTCGCGCGCGGGAAGGAGCGCCGCGACCGCCGGCGCGACATCGCCGCCCGCGACGCGCAGCGGCAGATCGAGCGCGAGCTGAAGTCGCTGCGGCGCTAGCGCTGCGGACCGACCTGCTCGGCCAGTGGGCGGTAGGCGGACTCGAGCGCGTCCCACCGGGACCCCGCGCCCTCCCGCTCGCGTCCGGCGAGATGGGCGCCGAGATCTTCCACGTGGATCTGCTCTCCTGCGCCGTACGCGAAGAGGAGATCGAGCGGCACGCTCCGATTCTCGTAGACGATTACGGTCTGGTCCCCGTCGGCCCTCAGCGTGACCTCGCTGACGTCGTCTTCCGCGCCGAGCGTGAAGCCGTGCGGAGGGTCGCACGCCGTGACGCGCCGCGTGCCGTCCCACCCGCTGGCGTAGAGGCGTGAGTGGAACTCGCCGCCGAGCCGCAGGTCGCCCTCGATCTCGCCGTACCACTGGGCCAGCCGCGCCGGATCGGTGAGCGCCGACCAGACCTCGTCGATCGTCGCATCGAACCGCTCCTCGATTCGCACGACGCCGACGCCGTTCTCGGAACGGAGCGTGCCCAGGATGCGCGGGCCTTCGGATGCGTCGCTCGTCATCGCGTGCTCCTCGCCTCGTCAGGTGGACGGTACGCAGTTCAGACCGGGCGCGAGCCGGGGACTCATCGGCGCCGCCGCCCACCGATGGTCAGCTCTTGCGGCTGTCGAGCCGGATCTCCCACGGCTCGATGCTCTCGAGCAGCAGGTGCGAGTACGCCCACGGGTCGAGGGCCCAGATCGCCTCGATCTCATCCTCCGAGTCGGCCTCCATCGCGTGCGCGACGCGGCCGCCCGGGAGCGGCCCGCCGAGGACGATCTTGCCCTGCTCGACGAGCGAGTCCATGTAGGCGGCGTGCTCCGTCCAGAGCGTCTGCTCCTCGAGCGGAAGCTCCGGGTCGAAGTCGGGTCCGGCCTGGCGGAGGACGACGTGGAAGACGGGCACGGGTACAATTCCTACACGAACATACGGGGGCGACCTGGTTTCGACGTGGTCGATCCATCCGGATGAGCTGCAAGCCGAGGTCGCCGGTTGGCCTCGTAAATCCACCGGCACAAACGCAAGTGCGAAGAACGATCTCGCACTCGCCGCCTAGGGAGACCTAGCTGGCGACGCCGCCCCGGGATTGCCCGCGGCTCGGAGGCGGCGCCAACGAGCGGGCTCGGCGCCGAGGGAGAGCTGATCGCCCGGAGCGCGACACCGAAGGATCGGCTAGTCCGGCGGTAGGGCGGCTGCACCCCGGCCGGCGGGCGAAACGAAAGGGCAGCCTAAGCTTGTAGACGCTCAGCCGGTGCGGCTGCGGACGCGGGTTCGATTCCCGCCGCCTCCACTCACTCTCTCACTGTCGGGAGCTGCGCCAGCGGACGGCGGTCCGCTTGTGCGGCAACTTCTCGCAGGGGATCATGCGGCGGTGGTGGTGCAGCCGTCGGGAACGGTGACCTTCGTCTTCACGGATGTCGAGGGCTCGACGGCGCTGCTGCACGGGATCGGGGCCGAGGCCTACCGGGGGGCTCTGGCCGAGCACCGCTCCGTGCTGCGGAAGGCGTTCGCCGAGCACTCCGGCTACGAGATCGACGAGGCGGGGGACGGGCTCTTCTACGCGTTCGCGTCGGCGTCGGAGGCTGTGGCGGCGGTGGCGCAAGCGATGGCCTCGCTAGCCAAGGGCCCGGTGCGGGTCCGGGTCGGAGTGCACACGGGCGAGGCTCTGTTCGATCCGCCGAAGTATGTGGGCGTCGACGTGCACAAGGCGGCCAGGATCATGAGTGCAGCTCACGGCGGGCAGGTGGTGCTGTCGGCGGCGACGCACGAGCTGGTCGCCGGCGACATGCTCGACCTCGGCAGGCACCGGCTGAAGGACTTCGCCGACCCGGTCTCGCTCTTCCAGCTTGGGTTCGAGCGCTTTCCGCCGCTGCGGACGATCTCGAACACCAACCTCCCCGTGGCGCTCTCCTCGTTCGTCGGCCGCGAGGCGGAGGTGAGGGAGGTC
>DATIZN010000031.1:0-27844 GCA_035517075.1 Gaiellaceae bacterium
GGCGGGGGTCGTCCACATCCGCCGCGTCTATACGGCCGGCCCGGACGTGAAGCTCGTCGGCAAGAACTCGCGCTCGCTGCGGGCCGTCCCGCTACCCGCGCGAGCGCTCGAAGCATTCGACTCGACGCTCGCCCGGCTCGACACGCGGCTGCTGTTCCCGGCGGCCCTCGGCGGCCATCTCAACCTCAACACGTGGCGCTCGCGCGAGTGGAGGCCGGCCCTGAAAGCCGCCGGCATCGACTCGCGCGGCCCGTACGCACTCCGGCACACGTACGCGACTTGGTCGATCGCCGCCGGCGTCAGCCTGTACGAGCTCGCCCGCTTCATGGGGACGAGCGTCGAGCAGATCGACAAGACCTACGGCCACCTGATGCCCGACGCGATCGAGCGGACACGGACCCGGCTCGACGCCTTCATGGAGCGTTCGTTCCCGGAGCGCTCCCAGACGGCTGAGGCGTCAGAGTGAGCAAAGCCCGCTTGTGGAGCGAGTCGGGGCGCCGAGATTCGAACTCGGGACCTCCAGTCCCCCAGACTGGCGCGCTAACCAGGCTGCGCTACGCCCCGCCGACGGCGACACCGTAGCTCACCGGGACCGCTGGCATCCGTTCGCGCGTATCCGAGGCATGCGTCGACTCCCGCTCGTCCTGCTCGCCGCGGCGACCGTTCTCGGCACGCCTCCGGCGGCCGCCGCCCGCACCAGCTCCCCCGTCGCCCTCGTCACCGCGGAGACGTCGAACGAAGTCTTCGCCGTCTCGCTCGGGCTGCACGGCGGCAAGGTGCTGCGCCGCGTCCATCTGGTCGATCCGCTCATGGTCGCCGCGGCGCTGCACGGGCCGGCGGTCGTCGTCAGCCCGACCGGCACCGTCACGCTCCTCGCCTGGCACAGCCTCCGCCCCATCGCGGTCTTCCACTCGTTCCGAACGCCGGAGGTGGCTGCCATCGCGCCGGGCGGGCGGCTTGCGTACGTCGCGGACGGCGGAACGGGAGACCTGTCGGTGATCGACCTCGCGAGGCGCAAGGTCATCGACCGCGTCTTCGTCGGCGCGGGTGCGCACCACCTCGGAGTCAGCCCCGACGGCCGCCGCCTCTGGGTCGCCCTGGGCGAGACCGCAACTACGGTCGTCCGTCTCGACACCTCGAACCCGGGGAAGCCGCGGGTCATCGGCCGTATCCATCCGCCGGCCGCAGCGCACGACGTCCAGTTCTCGCCGGACGGCCGCGTCGCCTGGGTCAGCTCGGCGTCGGCGCCCTTCGTGATGATCTACGCCGCGGCCACGGGGAAGATGCTCCGCGAGGTGCCCGCACCCGAAGCACCGCAGCACATCGCCTTCTCCGGTGCCCGGGCGCTCGTCACGAGCGGCTACGGATCCTCGCTCGAGGAGCTGTCGTGGCGGACGTACCGGAGGCTGCGCACCGTCTCGACCCCCTACGGCTCGTTCAACCTGAGCACGTTCGGTGGGCGCGTCGTGACGACCTCGGTCCTCGACGGCGAGGTCACGGAGCTCGGAGTCGGGAAGCTGACGCGCTTCTGGACGACGAAGGTCGCGCCGGTCGCGCGCTACGTTGCGATCTCGCTCTGGCCGAGGCGCTAGCGAACTGCGACGGCCTCGACCCGCGCCCCCCGCGGTAGCGCGAGAACCGTCGCGACGTTCCCGGTCGTCCCTGCCACGACGCGTGGCTCCTCGCCGCCGACGACCGCCGCGAACGTCGACCCACTCGCCACGAAGGACACGATCGGCCCCGGGATCCGGACCGGCTCGGCCTGCCCGCCACGTGAGACGAAGGCAAGCTCGCCGCCGACCCAGCCGATGCCGACGAGCCGAATCCTCGCCCGCGAGCGGGTCTTCCCTACGACGATCGTCCTGCCGTCGAGCAGCGCCAGCCGCTTTCCCGCCGGGGCGAAGGCAACCTCCGAGACGCCGGCCGGCGAGTTGGGAACGACGCTGCGCGACCGGTGCCCGACGTCGTAGACCACGGCTCTCCCGCCCGCCGCTACGTACGCGAAGGCGAGCGAATCGGCGCGCCACGACGGACGCACCGCTCGCACCGAGCGATCGATCGCCGCGTCGTGCGTCCCGTTCCCCCAGATCGTGCGCAGGACGAGCCGACGGGCTGTGCGCACGACGTAGGCGATCCTCAAGCCGTCGGGCGCCCACGCGATCGTCACGACCGTCCCGCCCGCGGGATGCGACCAGGCGCGGCGGCCGTCCGGCTTCAGCGCCACGAGCGACGTCCCGATCCCGGCCGCGACGTAGAGCGCGTGCGGCGACAGCGCCGCTGCCGACACGGGCAGGCCCTGCAGCCGGAAGCCGCTCCGCGTGACAACGGAGAGGCGGCCGTTCACGACGGCGGCGATGCCCGCAGTACCGCCGGGCAGGATCAGGGTTCGCGGACCCGCGTGCTCTCTCACCTGGCCGAAGCTGACGTGGAGCGCTCCGGCGGCGGCGAGCGACCCCGCCGCGAGGGCGAGCAGGGCGAGCGCCGCTGCGACGAGAGCCGCGACGACGCGCAGCCTCCGGCGCGGCCGCACGACGGGGAGCTCGAGCGCACGGAGCGCACGCGCGAGCGCCCTCTCCCCCACGTCCGTCTCGGGCTCGGGAGCCTCGAGCAGCAGATCGTCGAGCCGCCGCTCGAGCTCACTCGACATGTTCCACCTCGAGCGACTCGCGCAGCTCCTCGAGAGCCCGTGAGAGACGGGAGTTGACCGTGCCGACCGGGAGGTCGAGCGTGGCCGCGATCTCCTTCGGGGTCATGCCGACTCCATAGCGAAGGACGACGACGACGCGCCGCTCGAGCGAGAGATCGGCCACCGACGCGAGCAGGCTCCGATCGCCACCGCGATGGTCGGGCCGGGCGTCGGCCGGCTCGAGAGGCTCCTCGTAGGACAGCCGGCGCTCGGCCCGGAGGAGGTCGAGAGCGCGGTTCGCCACGATGCGCTGGAGCCAGGGGCGGAACGGCCGGCGCTCGTCGAAGCGGCCGAGCGCGGCGAAGGCGCGCTCGAAGGCATCGGCGGCGACATCGTCGGCGAGCGCCCGCCGGCCGGTGACGGCGTAGGCCGCGCGCCACGCGTCGCGCCAGTGGCGACGGAACAGCGCAGCCGCGGCCTCGCGGTCGCCGCGCCGCGCCTCCCGCACGAGCTCCCGGTCACTCGGATCACGCACTCCTCCGAGTGTCCTACGTTCGAGAGCCCTCTGCCGGTCCCGCTCCGCAGTGAGCGTGGTCGTGATGGTCGTGGTGCGCATGGTCGTGCTCGCCCATCGGCTCGTCCATCATCTTCAGCATCGCCCAGCCGCCGCCGCGCCGGAAGTAGCGCCAGGCGAGGACGGCTGCCACGGCGAGGAACACGATGTCGAGGTACGTCGTGTAGTTCCAGGTGACGTGCGCCATCACGACCTTTGCGTCGCGCGCGTGACGGGCCAGACCCACCGCCGGGAACACGAAGCCCACGATGAGCCCCGAGGCGGCCATCGCCGCGTAGAAGGTCGCGAAGATGACGCCCGCCATCTTCCAGCCGTAGTAGCGGCGGTAGATGTCGAGGATTGGCAGGATGATCAGGTCGGAGAAGACGAAGGCGAGCACGCCGCCGAAGCTGATCCCTCCGTTCCAGAGCACCGCCGCGAGCGGTGCGTTGCCGATCGAGCAGACGAAGCTCAGGACGCCGACCCCCGGACCGATCAGCGGGCCCCAGACGCGCGTGAACGTGCCGTGGCCCGAGAGGAAGAGGTCGCGCCAGAACGAGTTCGGCACCCAGGCGGCGAGCACGCCGGCGATGAGGAGACCGCCGAAGACATCGCGCCCGACGGCCGCCCAGTCCATCACGAAGTAGTCGGCGGTCGCGGTGAGGCCGGCCGGCGTCCGCAGCCGTTGCCACCAGCTCCCCTCGCCCCCGGCGGACATGTCCATCTCGGCGTGGCCCTCCATCGAGCCGAGCCGCCCGCGGTCGGCCTCGGCCCGCGCCTCCTCGACGAGGCGGCGCTTGACGACGACGCGGAAGGCGAGCGCGACGAGGACGATCATGAGCGGCCCGCCGACGAACTCCGCGACCACGAACTGCCAGCCGAGGAGGAGCGCGATCACGATCCCGAGCTCGATCACGAGGTTCGTCGACGCGATCTCGAACGCCATGGCCGCGGTGAAGTCCGCGCCCTTGCGGAAGAGCGAGCGCGCGAGCGCGACCGAGGCGTAGGAGCAGCTCGACGACGCGGCGCCCAGCCCGCTCGCGACGGCGAGCGTCTTCGGCGATCCGTCCGGGAGCAGGCGGGTCAGCTCGCGCTTCGACACGACGGCCTGGACGACGGCCGAGAGGCCGAAGCCGAGAACGAGCGCCCAGAGGACCTCCCACGTCATACCGAAGAAGAAGGAGAGCGCCCGCCAGAGCTCGTGAGGCACGTCGACCGCGACCGGCATGCCCCGCGCACGATACGTTCCCCACGATGGACGGCTGGGAGGAACGCGACGGAGCGCTCGTCCGGGAGCTCGAGTTCCCGTCGTTCCGCGAGGCGATCGCGTTCGTGAACCGCCTCGCCGACCTCGCGGAGAGCGAGAACCACCATCCGGACGTCGACATCCGCTTCCGGCGCGTGACCGTACGGTGGACGACGCATTCGGCCGGCGGCATCACGGATCGCGATCGAGAGCTCGCCGATCGCACCGCAGACGTGGTCTGAGCAGGTAGGACCTTTCCGGGAGGCTCCTGATGAACACGACGCGCTACCTGATCGTCGGCGCCGGAATGACAGGCGACATGGCCGCGAAGGCGATTCGCGAGCACGATCCGCAGGGGTCGATCGTCCTCGTCGGCGACGACCCGCACCCGCCGTACAAGCGGCCGCACCTGACGAAACAGCTCTGGCACGGCGGGGACGAGGAGAAGATCTGGCGTGCCCCGACGGACGACGTCGACCTCCGCACCGGCCGCCGCATCGTTGCCCTCGATCTCCCGGCGCGCCGCGCCGTCGACGACGCGGGCGAGGAGTACGCCTGGGAAAGGCTCCTGCTGGCCACGGGCGCGCGGCCGCGGACGATCGCCGGAGCCGAGGGCGTCGTCTGGTTCCGGACGCTCGACGACTACCGGGCGCTGCGCGGGCGCGCAACCGAGGGAGCGAGCTTCGCGGTGATCGGCGGCGGCTTCATCGGCTCCGAGATCACGGCCGGGCTCGTCGCGGCGGGCTGCCGCGTCTCGATGGTCTTCCCCGAGCCCGGGATCGGCTTCCGCCTCTTCCCGGCCGGGCTTTCCGCGTTCGTCACCGACTACTACCGCGAGCGGGGTGTCGACGTGGTCGCCGGGGAGACGGTCGCCGCCGCCTCGGGGAGCTCCGTCACCCTCGGCTCCGGGCGCGTGCTCGAGGCGGACGGTGTCGTCGCGGGCCTGGGCGTGGTGCCGAACACGGAGCTCGCCGAGGACGCGGGCCTCGAGGTCGACGACGGGATCGTCGTCGACGAGTACGGCCGCGTCCCGGGGCACGAGGACGTCTTCGCCGCCGGCGACGTCACGCGCTTCCCGGTGCTCGCGCTCGGAATCTCGATGCGGATCGAGCACGAGGATCACGCGAACACGCACGGCAGCGTGGTCGGCGCGAACATGGCGGGTGCGAAGATGCCGTACGACCACCTGCCCTTCTTCTACTCCGACCTGTTCGACCTCGGCTACGAAGCCGTCGGCCTCGTCGACTCGCGGCTCGAGACGGTCGAGCAGTGGGAGGAGCCGAACCGCAAGGGCGTCGTCACCTACGTCGAGGACGGCCGGCCGCGCGGCGTCCTGCTCTGGAACGTCTGGGACAAGGTCGACGCGGCACGGGAGCTCATCCGCGCCGGCGAGGGCGCTCTTGCCGTCTAACGCGTTCGCGCGCTCGCGGAAGCCGCGCCGCGGGACGGAGCTCGTCTGCGAGCGCGTCTTCCGGCCGCTCGCGCACCCGCTCGTCCTCGCGCTCGCGCGGCTGCGCGTGCCGCCGCCGCTCGTGGTCGCGGCCTCGGGCAGCGCGGGAATCGTCGCGGCCGTCGAGCTCGGGCGCGGCTCGCTCCTCGCTGCGGCGCTCCTCGTCCAGCTGAAGACGCTGCTCGACAACGCCGACGGGCAGCTCGCCCGCCTCACGGGCCGCACAAGCGCCTTCGGCCGCTACCTCGACTCCGAGGTCGACCTGCTCGTGAACGCCGCGCTCTTCGCCGCGCTCGCCCGGCGCTGGGACGCGCCGGCGCTCGCGCTCGCCGGCTTCCTCGCGCTGACGACGGTGCTCAGCGTGAACTTCAACGCCGAGCGCCTGTCGCGAAGCGCCGCCGCCGAGCCGTGCGGCGGCGGCTGGGCGACGCGACTGCTCCGTCTCGTGTACGGCGTCATGTACGCGCCGCAGGACCGGCTCGCGGAGTGGCTCGTCGCACGGCGGCCCGCGCTCGCCGGCCCGCGCCCCCTCTCGCTGCTCGCGAACCTCGGCATGTCGACCCAGCTCGCGGTGTTCGGCCTCCTCGTCGCGGTGGGCCAGCCGCTCGCCTTCGCTTGGGTCGCGCTCGGGGAGGCGGCCGTCCTCGCGCTCGCCGTCGCGCTCCTCCCGCAGCGGACGGCGACACCGGAGGAGGTCGCATGAGCAACGTCTTCGAGCTTCCGGCCCACGACGGCGAGGAGGGCGGGCGCCAGCTGAGCGCGGCCGACTGGGCGCGCCTCGAGCGGCACGCGGCGGAGATCCTCGAGGCGCTCGGCCTCGACCTCGACACGCCGGGAACGCGCGAGACTCCTCACCGCTTCCTTCGTGCGCTCTGGGACGCGACGACCGGCTACGACGGCGACCCGAAGCTGCGGACGCTCTTTCCGTCCGAGCGGCCCCACGGAGTCGACGGCCGCCATGCGCAGATCGTCGAGGGGCCGATCGGCTTCTTCGCGCTCTGCGAGCATCACGCGCTCCCCTTCCACGGCGAGGCGCACGTCGGCTACGTCGCCGGCGACGAGATCCTCGGCATCTCGAAGCTGACCCGGCTCGTGCGGTTGTACGCGCGCCGCTTCACCGTGCAGGAGCGGCTCGCCGAGGAGATCGCGGACGCGCTCGGCGCCCTCGCCGGCGCCCGAGGCGTCGCCGTCCGCCTCGAGGCGGCGCATCTCTGCACGCAGATGCGCGGCGTCCACGAGGAGGCCTCGCGCACCGTCACGACCGTCTGGCGCGGCCTCTACGAGGACGGCGAGGCGCTGCGGCACGAGTTCCTCGCGCTCACCGGCTGATGGAGCGGCTGACCGTCCTCGCCGAGGACGACGACCTGCCGCGCTGGGAGCTCCCGGCCGAGCTCGTACGTCTCTACGGCGGCGGGCTCGGCTTCGACGAGCCGTGCGTCGTCGCGAACTTCGTCGAGTCGCTCGACGGCGTCGTCGCCGTCCCCGGGCTGCCGCGCTCGCACGCCGTGCTCGGCGACGAGAGCGTGGCCGACCGCGTGGTGGTGGCGCTTCTCCGCGCGTGCGCCGACGCGATCCTCGTCGGCTCCGGGACGCTGCTCGCGTCGCCGGAGGGGACGTGGCGCGCCGAGCGCGTGTACCCGCCCGCCGCAGACGCGCTCGCCGAGCTCCGGGCCTCGCGGAGACGCTCCGAGCGGCCGCTGCTCGCGATCCTCACCAGGGGCGGCTCCTTCGATCCGGGGCATCCGGTGCTCGAGAGTGGCGCGCTCGTCCTCACGACCGAGCGCGCGGCGCGCGCCCTGCGTGCGAGCGTGCCCGCCGCCTCCGAGGTCGTCGCGGTCTCGGGTGGCGACTCGGTCGATCTCGCGGCGGCGATCGCCGAGCTGCGCAGGCGCGACTGCTCCGTGATCGTCTCGGAGAGCGGCCCGAACGTCTTCGGCGCGCTCCTCGCCTCCCAGCTTGTCGACGAGCTGTTCGTCACCGTCTCGCCGGTGCTCGCGGGCCGCGCGCAGACGCCGCGGCTCGGTCTCGTCGAGGGCGTCGAGCTCCTGCCGCGGACGCGGATCGCCGGCCGGCTGCGCTCCGTCCGTGCGCGAGGTTCGCACCTCTTCCTGCGCTATTCGCTTCGCTGACTCAGGGCTTCCCCCGATGTGGCGCCGGGACCGCGGCGCGACGATCCGGGCGCCACGGAAGGAGAGCCATGTCTGCAATCGATCTCAACCGGCGCTACGACCTCGGACAGCTCGTGCGCGAGTTGCGGCTCGCGGCCCGGACGATCCGCTCGCAGACGCTCCAGGAGCGCTGCGCGATCCGCGACGAGCTCGCTGAGTCGCTGCGTGAGCGGCTCGAGCCGCACGCGGTCCAGGACGCGCTCGGCCTCGAGGCGCTCGGCGTCTGGACGGACTCGCTTCGAGACGCCGACGCCGGCGACGTCGACCTCCTGCAGGAGCTGCTGTACGGCATCGACACGCTCGTCCGCGTCCATCTCTGGCGGGAGACCGGGATGCCGCTCGAGCCGCCGGAGCCGCGCGGCCCGACGGATCTCTAGGTCTCGAGGCGGCGGTAAAGCCGGTCGATCAGCTCGGGCATCTGCTCGAGCCGGTCGGTGATCACGCGCAGCCGGTACTCGCGGAAGTGCTCCGGCTCGACGTCGAGCGCGGCCGCCAGCGTCTTCACGACGTCGTTCGAGGGCACGGGACGGTTCCCGTGCACGAGGTGGTTGAGATAGCCGGCGGAGAGGTTCGTGCGCGATGCAAGCTGGCGGTACGTGACGCCGTTCTCGGTCATGAGACGCTCGACGGTCGTTCCGAACCCTTCCTCGCTGAATCTCCTGCGTCGCGCCACCTACACCTCCGTTGCCAGTTGGGCAACATCTAACCGCTTCTCGGCACCGCTTGCGCGATCGCGCACGTCGACCTTGCCGTCCTCGAAGCTCTTGCGACCCGCCGTGACCCGGATCGGGCAGCCGATCAGGTCGGCGTCGGCGAACTTCTCGCCCGGCCGCTGGTCGCGGTCGTCGAGGAGCACGTCGCGTCCGGCCTGCGAGAGCGCCTCCGCCGCGGCGAGGGCGATCTCCTCCGCGCCCGCGAGGGAGACGACGTACGCGTCGTAGGGCGCGATCGAGGCGGGCCAGACGATCCCCTGCTCGTCGTGGAACTGCTCCACCGCCGTCGCCATCACGCGGGCGGGGCCGATGCCGTAGCTACCCATGACGAACGGCTTCTCCCTCCCGTCCTCGTCGAGAAACCTTGCCCCGAGCGGCTCGGAGTAGCGGCTGCCGAGCTTGAAGATGTGACCGACCTCGATCGCGACCTGGAAACGGAGGGCGCCGCCGCAGCTCGGGCACGTGTCCGTGGGCGCCGACGTTCGCAGGTCGGCGAAGCGCGGCTCGTAGTCGCGGCCGGCCTCGACCCCGCGCAGGTGGCGTCCGTCGCGGTTCGCGCCCGCCACGTACTGGCCCTCCTGCAGGGCGAAGTCGGCGACGATCTCACCGTTGAAGCCGACCGGGCCGAGCGACCCGCCCGAGGCGCCGAACGCGGCCCGGATCTGCTCGTCGCTCGCCGGCCAGAGCGGCTCGCCGAACGCGGCCGCGAGCTTCGCCTCCTCGAGCCGGTCGTCGCCCCGGAGGAGCGCGAGCACCACCGTCCCGTCCAGTTTCACGTGCGGCATCGCCTTCGACGTCGCGGAGGCGTCGATGCCCAGGAGCTCGGCGACGGCCTCTATCGTCGCGACGCCCGGCGTCTCGACCTCCTCGGGCTCCGGCAGCGGCGTGGGCAGCATTGCCGGCCGGGGCACCGTGCGCGAGACCTCGAGATCGGCCGCGAAGTCGCCGTTCTCGCACGTGACGAGCGTGTTCTCGCCGACCGCCGCGGGCGCGAGGAAGTCGAACGACTCGCTGCCGCCCATCATCCCGGGCTCCGCCTCGACCTCGCTCGTGACGAGTCCGCAGCGCTCGAAGATGCGGTGGTATGCGCCGCGCTGCTTCTCGAAGCTCTCCGCGAGCCCCGCGTCGTCGCGGTCGAACGAGTACGCGTCCTTCATGACGAACTCGCGCAGGCGGATCAGGCCCTTGCCCGGCCGCGGCTCGTCGCGCTCCTTGAGCGCGAAGTGGTAGAGCATCTGCGGCAACTGCCGGTAGCTCTGGATCTCGCGCGCGTGGAACGTGGCGGTCTCCTCGTGCGTGAGCGGGAGGACATAGTCGGCGCCCTTGCGGTCCTTGAGCCGGAAGAGCTCCTCGATGAAGTCGCGCTTCGTCTGCTGCCAGAGCTCGACCGGCGTCAGGAGCGGCATGAGCATCTCCTGGCAGCCGATCCCGTCCATCTCCTCCCGGATGATCCGCTCGATGCGCCGGTGGACGCGCCAGCCGAGGGGCAGGAACGTCCAGACGCCGGCCGCCACCTGGCGGATGAACCCGCCACGGACGAGCAGCCTGTGCGACGCGGCCTCGGCGTCGGCCGGCGGCTCGCGCAGGGTCGGCAGGAAGAGCTGAGAGGCTCGGGCGATCATCGGCGTTGTCGCCCTAGGCTATTCGAGCGGGATGAGAGACGCTTCCGCCATGGCCAAGGCGGCCGGCTTCGCCATCTTGAGCCGCTTCGGGCGGTGCATCCCGTCGGCGATCCACCGGTCGATCTCGTGGAAGAGCTCGTCGATCAGGATGTCGGAGCCGACCTTCTTCAGGACGCGCCCGTGCGCGTAGATGAAGCCGACGTCGCGGCCGCCGGCGATCCCGAAGTCCGCGTCGCCGGACTCGCCCGGCCCGTTGACCGCGCAGCCGAGAACGGCGACCTCGAAGTGCTGCGGGTAGTCCTGCAGCCGTAGCTCGACCTCCTCGGCGAGCGTGTGGACGCCGACGTTGTCGCGGCCGCAGCTCGGGCAGGCGATCATCACCGGGCCGCGCTCCCTGAGTCCGAGTGCCTTGAGGATCTCGTACGCCGTCTTCGGCTCCTCGACGGGATCGGACGAGAGCGAGACGCGAATCGTGTCTCCGACGCCCTCGGCGAGCAGCGTGCCGATCCCGACCGCGCTCTTGATCGAGCCGGCGAAGACCGTGCCCGCCTCGGTCACGCCGAGATGGAGCGGGTAGTCGACTTTCTCCGAGAGCGTCCGGTAGGCGCGGATCATCGTCGGCACGTGGCTCGACTTGACCGAGATCTTGAAGTCGTAGAAGTCGAGGCTCTCGAGCAGGCGGACCTCCTCGAGCGCCGCCTCGACCAGCGCCTCCGCCTGATCGGCCTGTGCGAGCTCCTCGAGATGCTTCGGCAGCGACCCCGAGTTCGCGCCGATCCGCATCGGGATCCCCTTCGCCTTCGCCGCGCGGACGACCTCCGCGACCTTGTCGGAACCGCCGATGTTGCCGGGGTTGATGCGGACGGCCGCCACTCCCTGCCCGATCGCCTTGAGCGCGAGGCTCGCGTTGAAGTGGATGTCCGCGATGATCGGCACCGGCGAGAGCCGGACGATCTTCGAGAGCGCCTCCGCGTCCTCGGTCTTCGGGACGGCGACGCGGACGATCTCGCAGCCGGCGCTCGCGAGAGCGGCCACCTGCGCGGTAGTGGCGGTGACGTCGTGCGTCTTCGTCGTCGTCATCGACTGGACGACGACGGGGGCGCCGCCGCCGATCTTGACGCCGCCGACCGAGATCTGGCGCTTGCTGGCCATCCTCGAGTGAGTCTAGCCGCGGTCTCGCCGCGCGAATCGCGGCCCTCAGCGGACGCTGAGGCTCGCTAGTGCGGCGCGTTGCCGGAGACGTCGTTCGACAGCGCGATGAAGAAGACGAGGACGATGAGCGCGATCCCGACCACGGAGAACCGCTCGTAGACCTCCCGCGCGAGCGCCCGCCGGCGGACGCCCTCGATCAGCGAGATGAGGATGTGGCCGCCGTCGAGCGGCAGCAGCGGCAGGAGATTGAGCAGCGCGAGCGACATGCTCACGAGCGCAAGGAGCTCGAGGTAGTACGTGACGCCGACGTCGAGCGCGGCGACCGACTCGCGGCTGATCCCGACCACGCTCGAGAGATGTCCCCGCGCGTGTCCCTGGAAGAGCGAGCCGATCGTCTGTCCGGTTCCGGTGACGACGCCCCAGAGATCCGAGCCGGCGGTTGCGGCCGCCGTCCCGACGGGATAGGCGACCAGCTGCGCCGCGGGCTCGAACCCCCAGATCCAGCGGCCTCGTCGCTTGCACGGACGCGCAGTCAGGCACGCTGCGTCCTGGCGGAAGATCGTGCTGCGGGGCCCGAGCACGATCCGCCGGCCGCCCCGCTCCACGGTCAGCGTGACGGGACGTCCGTGGCTGGCGCGGATCATGCGGGAGGCGGCGCTGAAGGTCGCCGCCGCGTGCCCGTCCACCGCGAGCACGCGATCGCCCGCCTGCAGCCCGGCGGCGGCGGCCGGCGTCCCCGGCTCGACCTGCGCGACTTCGTTGCTCGGCTGGCCGGTCGGGCCGGCCGACAGAAAGACGCCGAAGAGGATCACAAAGGCGAGCAGGACGTTCGTCAGCGGCCCGGCCGCGATCACCGCGACGCGCTTCCACGTCGGCGCGCGCCAGTAGGCGTCCCGTCCGGTGCCCTCCTCGACCTCGCGCAGCGCCCGCGCGGCCGTCCTCCGCGCGCCCGGCGAGAGTTCGGCTGCCGCCATCGCGCTCTCGAGCTCCGGATACGCGGTCCGGGCCCGGTCGAAGTCCTCCTCCTCGAGCGCTTGCCGGACCGCGCGCGCAGGGGCCGCCAGCTCCGGTCGCTCCCGGACCGCCGGACCCATGAACGTCTCCACGTCGTGCGCGGCCGGCCGGTGCATGCCCGGGATCCGGACGAGCCCGCCGAGCGGGATGGCTCCGATCCCGTACTCGATCCCGCGGCGGCGGATCTTCACGAGCGCCGGCGGGAAGCCGATGTAGAAGCTCCGCGGCCGCAGCCCGACCGCGAGCGCGACGACGAAGTGGCCCAGCTCGTGGAGGAGGACGAGCAGGACGAGGCCGACGATCACGATCAGCCAGGTCATGCCGCCGCCAGCGCTCCCTCCGCGACCGAGCGGGCGGCCCGGTCGAGCTCGAGCAGCTCGTCGAGGTCGCCGACCTCGGCCGCCCCGACCACCGCGAGGGTCTCGCCCACGACCTCGGGTATGCCGAGGAACGCCAGCCGGCCGGCGAGGAAGGCAGCGACCGCCACTTCGTTCGCGGCGTTGAAGACGCAGGGCGCACCGCCGCCGCGCTCCCCCGCCTCGCGGGCGAGCGCGAGCATCGGGAACGTTTCCGTGTCGGGCGTCGAGAACTCGAGGGTGAGCGCGGTCAGGTCGAGCGGCGGCAGCGGCGTGGCCACGCGCTCCGGATACGTGAGGGCGTACGAGATCGGAACGCGCATGTCCGGATAGCCGAGGTGGGCGAGCGCGGCGCCGTCGCGGAAGCGGACGAGCGCGTGGACGATCGACGTCGGCTGGAGCGCGATCTCGATCCGCTCGTACGGGACGCCGAACAGGAAGTGCGCCTCGATCAGCTCGAGCCCCTTGTTCGCGAGCGTCGCCGAGTCGATCGTGATCTTCGGCCCCATGCGCCAGGTCGGGTGCGCGAGCGCCTGCTCCGGCGTCACGTCCTCGAGCTCGCCGCGCGCGCGGCCCCGGAAGGGCCCGCCCGAGCCGGTCACGACGAGCGTGTCGACCTGCTCCGGCTCCCGGCCCTCGAGACACTGGAAGAGCGCCGAGTGCTCGCTGTCGACGGGCAGGATCCGTCCTCTCCCCCGCTCTCGGGCGGCGAGCGCGAGGTCGCCTGCGGCGACGAGGCTCTCCTTGTTCGCGAGCGCGAGGTCGACGCCGTGCTCGAGCGCCCAGAGCGTCGCATGGATGCCGGCGAAGCCGACGACCGCGTTGAGGACGACGTCCGGCTGCGCGCGTTCGAGCAGCTCGGTCAGGTCGCCGCCGACCTGCTTGAGCGGTGCGTCGACGTCGTCGAGCGGCGTCGAGCCGGAGGCGGCGGCACAGAGCTCGAGCGCCGGGTGCGCCTCCACGATCTCGATCGCCTGGCGGCCGATCGACCCGGTGGCGCCGAGGAGGGCGACCCGTCTCACCGGGAAAGTGTACGGCGAGCCTCAGCGGTAGCCGAAGGCGAGCACGAGGAAGTAGGTGGCCGGCGCCGCCCAGAGGAGCGCGTCGGAGCGGTCGAGGACGCCTCCGTGCCCGCCGAGCAGCCGTCCGGTGTCCTTCACGTCGAGATCCCGCTTGAGCGCGGACTCGAACAGGTCGCCGAGGATCGCGGCTGTGACGGCGACGACGCCGAGGACGACCGCCTGCCAGATGTGGAGGTAGGTGGCGCGCGTGTCGTAGAGCGCGACGAAGACGACGAAGATCCCGGTGATCGCCCCGCCGACGAGTCCCTCCCACGTCTTCTTCGGCGAGAGCCTCGGCGCGAGCTTGTGCCGGCCGATCACGCGCCCGGTGAGATACGCGAGGGTGTCGGTCGCGAAGACGGCGAGGACGACCGTGAACGCGAGCAGTCGCGGCTCGACGTGCATCTGCCGCAGCAGGAGAACGGAGCCGAGGCCGAGGCCCAGCCACGCCGCGCCGAGAATCGTCGAGCCGACCGACACCGTCGTCTGCGCGCGCGTTCGCGCGACCGCGGCCAGGAGGAAGGCGAAGACGAACGTCGCGAGAAAGCCCCCGACCATCCAGACGAGCCCGCCGGTCTCGGCGCCGACGAGAGCGAGGACGACGCCTCCGTACACGGCCGCCGCGAGCGGCCGCAGGGGGCGTGCGGTCGTGACGAACTCGTGCACGGCGACGAGCGCGGCGACGAGCACGAGACCGAACAGCCACCAGCCACCGAGCCAGAGCAGGCCGAGCACGAGCGGTAGGCCGACGAGCACGACCACGAGGCGCGAGAAGAAGTTGGTCACCTGCCGCCGAATCTACGGCGCCGCCGCGCGTACTCCTCGATCGCCGCACGAAGCTCGCCGGGACCGAAGTCCGGCCAGAGGGTGTCGGTGAAGACGTACTCGGCGTACGCCGACTGCCAGAGGAGGAAGTTCGAGATGCGCCGTTCGCCCGAGGTCCGGATCACGAGATCGGGATCGGGCATCTCCGGCTCGTAGAGCGCCCCCGCGAGCGCGGCCTCGTCGATCTCGTCCGGCTCGATCCCGCTCTCGACCAGCCGGCGCGCCGCGTCGACGAGCTCGCCCCGCCCGCCGTAGTCGAACGCGATCCAGAGCAGGAGCCGGGAACGGTCGGCGGTCGCCGCCTCCAGCCCCGCCATCTTCTCGCGCAGCCAGTCCGGCGCACGGTCGCGGCGCCCGACGAACCGCACGCGCACGCCCTGCGCGGCGAGATCCTCGAGCTCCCGGTCGATCGTCTCGCCGAAGATCTCCATCAGCGCGCCGACCTCGCCGGCGGAACGGCTCCAGTTCTCGGTCGAGAACGCATACACGGCGAGGGACTCGACCCCGACGTCGATCGCGGTCTCGACGACCGGCCGCAGCGCCCGCGAGCCGGCGCGGTGCCCCTCGGCGACCGAGACGCCGTGGCCCGCGGCCCAGCGCCCGTTTCCGTCCATGATGATCGCGACCGCATGCGCGACCTCGGGAAGATGCTCCTCCGGCGTGACGTCGGTGCCGGGCAGCGAGGACAGCCGCCTACACCTCCATGACTTCGGACTCTTTGTGCTTGAGCAGCTCGTCGATCTGCTTCGTGTGCTCGTCGGTCAGCTCCTGCACCTTCACCTCGCCGCGATGCTCCTCGTCGGCGCCGACGTCGCCGTTGTCGACGAGCTCCTTCAGGTGCCGCATTGCGTCGCGCCGGATCTCGCGCACGGCGACCCGGTGGTCCTCGGCCATGTTGCGGACGACCTTGACGAGCTCCTTGCGCCGCTCCTCCGTCAGCTGCGGGATCGGCAGCCGGATCATCTTGCCGTCGTTCGAGGGCGTGAGGCCGAGGTCGGACTCCTGGATCGCCTTCTCGATCGAGCGGATCGAGCTCGGGTCGAACGGCTGCACGGTGAGCATCCGCGGCTCGGGGACGTTGACCGTCGAAAGCTGGCGGAGCGGGGTCGCCGTCCCGTAGTAGTCGACCTCGATCCGATCGAGCAGCGACGCCGACGCCCGCCCGGTGCGCACGGTCGCGAACTCCGAGCGTGCGTGCTCGACCGACTTGACCATCCGGTCCTTCGCCTCCTGGAGCAGCTCGTCGACGCTCGCCATGCCCTCAGCCCTCCTCGTGTGGAGTCGCGATGATCGTCCCTACGTCCTCGCCCGCCACGACGCGGGCGACGTTCCCCTCGGCCAGCTCGAACACGTGGATCGCGAGCCGGTTGTCCATGCAGAGCGACAGCGCGGTCGTGTCCATCACCTTCAGACCCCGCTCGATCGCCTGGAGATGCGTGAGCCGCGGCAGGAAGACGGCATCCGCGTTCTCTCTCGGGTCGCCGTCGTAGACGCCCTTGACGCCGTGCTTCGCCATCAGGATCGCGTCGGCGCCCATCTCGAGCGCGCGCAGCGCCGCCGCCGTGTCGGTCGTGAAGAACGGGTTGCCCGTGCCGGCGGCGAAGATGACGACACGCCCCTTCTCGAGGTGCCGGATCGCGCGGCGGCGGATGTAGGGCTCCGCCACCTCGGAGACCGAGATCGCGGACAGGACGCGCGTGTCGGCGCCTTCGCGCTCGAGCGCGTCCTGGAGTGCGAGCGCGTTCAGGAGCGTCGCGAGCATCCCGGCGTAATCGGCGGTCGCGCGGTCCATGCCCTCCGCGGCGGCCGCCAGGCCGCGATAGAAGTTCCCGCCGCCGACGACGATCGCGACGTCGACTCCCTCGGCGCGCACGCCCGCCACCTCCCGCGCGAGCGCGCGCGAGACCTCGAGGTCGATCCCGTACTCGCGGTGGCCCATGAGAGCCTCGCCCGACAGCTTCAGCAGCACCCGCCGGAAGGCGGGCGCGTGCGCCGGCGAGCCGGCGAACGTCTCCGGCTGAACGTTCACCCGCTGAGCGAGAAGCGCTCGAACTCGAGGACGGCGGCGCCGGCGTCGGCGAGCACCTCCCCGACGGTGGCCGACCCGTCGTGGATCCACTCCTGCTCGGTGAGCACCTGGGCCTGGAAGAAACGCTTGTTCAGCATCCCTTCGACGATCTTCTCACGCGCCTGCTCGGGCTTCGACTGCACCTCGTCGGAGTTCGCGAAGATCTCGCGCTCGGCCGCGACGTCCTCGCCCGGCACGTCCTCGCGGCCGACCCAGCGGGGATTCGAGGCGGCGATGTGCATCGCGAGCTTCCGGCCGAGCTCGGGGTCGCCTCCGCGCACGAGGACGAGGACGCCGAGCTTGTTCGCAGGCGGATGGACGTAGGCCGCCACACGGCCGCCGGCGACCGCCTCGAAGCGCGCCGCGCCGGCGACCGCGATGTTCTCGCCGAGCTTGGCCGACAGCTCCGTCCGCTCCTCCTCGAGGTGCTCGATGGCGTCGACTCCCTCCGCCTCGACGAGGTCGAGTGCCTTCTGCCCGAACGCCTGGAACTCGTCGTTCTTCGAGACCGGCTCGGTCTCGCAGCCGATCGCGACCATCGTCCCGCGCGAGCCGTCCTCGGCGAGCCGGTAGCCGACGAGGCCCTCGGTCGTCGCGCGGTCGGCGCGCTTCTCGGCCTGCGCCTTGCCCTTCTCGCGCAGGATCACGATCGCGGCCTCGACGTCGCCGTTCGTCTCCTGGAGCGCGCGCTTGCAGTCCATCATCCCCGCGCCCGTGCGCTCGCGAAGCTCGCGGACGAGCTGGGCCGAGATCTCCGCCGCCATCAGTCCTTCTCCCCGTCCGCCGGCTCGGCCGTCGCCTCCACGGCGGGCGGCTCGGGCGCCTCCGCCGCCTCCGGCTCGACGGCCGCCGTCTCCGGCGCCGCTGCGGCAGGCTCGGGCTCCGGTTCCGTCGCGGCCGCCTGCTGCTCGAGCTCCCGCGCCGACACCTTCTGCTTGCCTTCGGCGATCGCGTCGGCGAGCGCGCGGACGATGAGGTTGCACGAGCGGATCGCGTCGTCGTTGCCGGGGATGATGTAGTCCGCCTCGTCGGGGTCGCAATTCGTGTCGACGAGCGCGACGACCGGGATGCCCAGCCGGCGCGCCTCGCGCACGCCGAGCGCCTCCTTCTTCAGGTCGACGATCACGACCGCGTCGGGCTGCCGCCGCATGTCGGCGACACCGCCGAGGTTCTGCTCGAGCTTCTCGAGCTCGCCCGCCATCGAGATCCGCTCCTTCGCGGGGAGGAGATCCATCTGCCCCTCGTCGCGGAGGCGGCGCATCTCGTGCAGCCGCTCGATCCGGTCGGACATCGTCCGCCAGTTCGTGAGCAGCCCGCCGAGCCAGCGGTGGTTGACGTACGGCATCCCCACGCGCTGCGCCTCGCGCTCGACGGCGTCCTGCGCCTGCTTCTTCGTACCGACGAAGAGGACGGCGCCGCCGCGCTCGGCGACGTTGCGCAGGAACTGCTGTGCCTCCTCGAGCCGCTCGGCGGTCTGCGTGAGGTCGATGATGTAGATGCCGCCGCGCTCGGCGAAGATGAAGCGGCGCATCTTCGGGTTCCAGCGCCGCGTCTGGTGGCCGAAGTGGACCCCGGCCTCCAGCAGCTCGCGCATGGAGACTCCCGTCGTGGTTGCTGCCATGGGAATGCTCCTTCCGGATTCGTTTGTCGTCGTGCGCCGGCGGGGCTCACGGCGCACCACTCGCAACGAGAGGCACGCGCGCCGCGGCTGGCCGCCGGGGAGTGGGACGGGACGCGGAAAGACTAGCGCCGGCGGGCCTTCGCGAGCGCCGCAGCGAGATCGGCGGGCAGCGGCGAGGCGACATCGACGGCCTCGCCCGTGAAGGGATGCGCGAAGGCGAGCCGCGCCGCGTGGAGGAACTGGCGCTCCAGCCCGAGCTCGCCCGGACGTCCATACGTCGGGTCGCCGGCGACCGGCAGGTCGATCGCGGCGAGGTGGACGCGGATCTGGTGCGTCCGTCCGGTCTCGAGCCGGACGCGCAGGAGCGCGTGCTCCGCGAGCAGCTCCTCCACCTCGAAGTGCGTGACGGCCTCGCGCGGCGTGTCGGTGTCGAGCGAGCGGCGCAGTCGGTCGTGCCGGTCGCGGCCGAGCGGCGCGTCGATCGTTCCCGCGCGCGAGCGCGGACGCCCGACGACGAGCGCGAGATACTCGCGACCGAGCTCGCGGCGGCGGAGCAGCTCCTGCAGCCGCTCGTAGGCGTCTTGCGAGCGCGCGACGACGAGCAGGCCGGAGGTGTCGCGGTCGAGCCGGTGGACCATCCCGGGCCGCTCAGCGTCGCCGCCTTGCGCTCCCGCGGCGGCGAGCGCCTGCGCGAGCGTGCCGCCCTCGTGTCCCGGCGCGGGATGCACGACGACGCCGGCGGGCTTGTCGACGACGAGCAGGTGCTCGTCCTCGTAGGGAATCGCGAGGTCGAGGCGCGGCGGCAGCGCAGCGGGAGCCTGCGGCGCCTCGCCGACCTCGATCTCCTCGCCGCCCGCCAGCCGGTGGCTCTTGCCGCGCGCGCGCCCGTCGACCCGCACGAGACCGGCCCCGAGGAGCCGCTCGGCCGCGGAGCGCGAGCCGATCTCGGGCACGCCGGCGAGGTAGCGGTCGAGCCGCTCGCCCCCCGCCTCCGGCGGGACGCGGAGGGTCGTCACCCGCGGTCAGCGAGGACGAGCGCGCCGACGAGGATCGCCACGCCGATGACGATGAAGCTGTCGGCGAGGTTGAAGGCCGGCCAGTAGCGGAAGTCGAGGAAATCGGTCACGTGGCCGAGCCGGACGCGGTCGGTGAGGTTCGAGACGCTCCCGCCGATCACGAGCCCGAGCGCGACCGGCAGCACGGGATGGCGGGCGCCGGAGCGCGCGAAGTAGACGAGCATCCACGCGACGGCGAGCCCCGTGACGACGATCACCGCGGCGGTCGCGCCCGCAAAGAGGCCGAAGGCGATGCCCGAGTTCTGGACGTGGCGGATCCAGAAGGGCCCGACGACGTGGACTCCCTCGCCGAGCCGGAGATCCGCCACGACGAGATGCTTCGTGAGCTGGTCGGCCGTGACGGCGACGGCGACGATCGCGGCGAGTCCGAGCCACTGGAGGCGGCTCGCGGCGAAGGAGCGCGTGGCGCGGGAGAGCGGAGTCAAGCCGTCCGTGGCCGACCCGACGCGGATCTCGAGCTGCCGCACCGGCTCGTTCACCGCTGCTCGGCCAGCCTCTTGCAGTCGATGCAGAGCGACGCCCACGGATACGCCTCGAGCCGCGGCTGCGGAATCTCCCGACCGCAGCCGGCGCAGATCCCGTAGGTGCCGGTCTCGATCCGGTCGAGGGCGGCGTCGATCTGGGCGAGCACCTCGCCCGAGTTCTCGCCGAGCGTGTAGTCGATCTCCCGTCCCAGCGTCGCCGTCGCCGTCTCGGCGAGGTTGTCGCTCGTGGCGGCGATCTCCTCGACCTCCTCGTCGAGCGAACCGGGATGCTCGTCGCGGAGCGCGGCGAGGGCGTGCTCGACCCGCTGCCGCTCCTCGAGGAGGGTCGCGCGGAACTGCTGCGTGTCGATGCTCATGAACGCCTCTCCTTTCTCCCGCGTCCGGGCGCCGCTGCCGCCGAGGCGAGCCGTCGCTCGATGAGTGCGGGCCCCATTCCGGTCAGCTCGACGATCTTCTCACGACCGCCGTGGCCCGAAACGAGCGTCACCGATGCGCGCGGGAGGGCGAGCGCGTCGGCGAGCAGGCGCAGGACGGCCTCGTTCGCGCGGCCGCGCTCGGGCGCCGCGGTGACGCGGACCTTCCAGACGTCGCCCTGCCTGCCCACGACAGCGGCCCTGCCGCCGCCCGGGCTGACGCGCAAGCGCAGCCGGGTCGTCTCGGTGCCCATGCGCCCAGTGTAGTTCTGTGCAGCTCGGTCAGGCCGCGTCCGCGTCGGGCACCGCGCCCCCGCCGAAGCCGTACCAGCCGGGCTCGTGCTCGGCCGTCTCCTGGGAGTCGCCCGTTGCAGGGGCGTCCCCGGCCTGAGGCTCCTCGAGCGCCGACAGCGCCGCCGTCAGCTGGACGCGGAGCCGCCGCGACTCCGTCATCAGCCGCTCGTTGTCGGCGACGGCCCGCCGCTGGATCGCCCGCGCCTCGGCGTGCGCCTCGTTCAGGATCAGCTCCGCCTCGCGCCGCGCCTGCTCCTTCATCTGCGCCGACGCCTGCTCGGCGGAGACGAGCGTCGTGCGCAGCAGGTTCTCGAGCTCGCGGAAGCGCACGAGGTCGGTCTCGAGCTGCTCGACGCGGTCTGCGAGGTCGGCGCGTTCGCGCCAGACGTCCTCGAAGCTCGTCACGATCTCTTCGAGCAGCGCGTCGGTCGGGGCCGTCCGGTAGCCGAACACCGTACGCGGCGGCCTCATGTGCCTGATCTCGACGGGTGCGAGTGCCATGGGATCTCCCCTCAAGCGAAGTTGTCGATGAGCCGGACGACGATCTGCTCCACGATCCAGAGCACGATGATCGCGACCATCGGCGAGAAGTCGAGCGGTCCCGCCGCGGGCAGCATGCGCCGGAAGAGCCGGATGTACGGCTCGCAGACGTCGTAGAGGAAGCGCTGGATCCGGTTCATCCAGATGGAGTACGGGAGCCGCAGCCAGCTCGTGAGGATGTAGACGAAGATCACGAGCGTGTAGACGCTCGCGAAGACGTAGAGGAACTCGTCGACGCCCGAGACGACGCTCCCGGTGAGCAGGTTGACGCTGGCCGCGACGCCCATCTACCGTCGGTTCGCGCTCGGCGACCGCTTTCCTATGCCTGGTTGAAGAAGCCGCGCTCGAGCATCTTCGCCCGGTCTTCCGCCGAGAGCTCGACGTCGCGCGGCGTGAGGAGGAACACCTTGTCGGCGACGCGCTGCATCCCGCCGTCGAGCGCGTACGTGAGCCCGCTCGCGAAGTCGATCAGGCGCTTCGAGAGGTCCTGGTCGGCCGACTGGAGGTTGAGGATGACCGGCACGCCGTCCTTGAACCGGTCGGCCACCTGCTGCGCGTCGTTGAAGCTGCGCGGCAGCACGAGGTGGACACGCGCCGCGCCCTCCCGGCGCACGGCCTCGAGGTTCCGGACCCGGCGCGGCTCGGCGCTGCGCGGCTGCGGCGACGGGCGCAGGATGCTCGTGCGCTGCAGGTCGGCCTCGGGCTCCGGATCGGTCCAGTCGTCGTCGTAGTCGCGGCGCCGGCGCGTGTGCAGGCGGCGGACGTTCGGGCGTTCCTCGTAGGCGCGGCGCAGCTCCTCGTCGGTGAGGTAGCCGTCCTCGTCCCAGTCCTCCTCCTCGGCGATGCCGAAGTAGACGAGGGTACGCGCCCAGACGTCGCCGAGACCCATGGCTCGTGCGATGTTAGCGCTGCCACAGGACCGAGCCCACCCGGACGTACGTCGCGCCCTCCTCGGCGGCGACGCGGTAGTCCTGGCTCGTTCCCATCGAGAGCTCCCGCAAGCCATGTTCGGCCGCAAGCTCACGCAGCCGCCGGAACCACGGCCGCGACGTCTCCGGGTCGTCGCTCGCCGGCGGCATCGTCATCAGGCCGCGCACGTCCGGGTAGAGCTCGAGCAGCCGCGGCACCTCGTCGGGCGCGACGCCCGACTTCGTCTCCTCGCCCGAGAGGTTGACCTCGACGAGCGCCGGGATGCGGAGCTTCCGGGCCGCCGACTCCGAGGCGAGCGAGTGGCAGAGCTCGCAGAGCTCGCTCACGAGCGGCGCCTTGCGGCTCTGCAGGTGGCCGATGAAGTGCCAGCGGAAGGCGTCGCCGTACGCGGCGTGCTTCGCCTGGAGGTCCTGCGCGCGGTTCTCCCCCACGACCTCGATGCCGGCCGCCGCGAGCGTCGCCATCTCCGCGAGGGGGACGTACTTCGTCGCCGCGACGACGGTCACGGCCGGGCCGACCTCCTCCCGGATGCGTTCGTAGCGCTCGCGGATCTCGTCAGGCGACATGGGGTCAGACGACATATCCGATCACCCCCTGCCGGCCCGTCCGGCCCCGGTCGCGCCGGTGCGAGAAGAAGGTCTCCGGCTCGCACGCCGTGCAGCGGTCGACGCGGTGGACGTCGTCCACCCCCGCCGCCCGCAGCGCACGCTCGGCCGCCGTCCACAGGTCGAGGTTCCGGCCCGGGACGACGTCGTCGCCGAAGGCGGCCCGGAACGGCTCCGCGACCTCGTCCCCCACCTCGTAGCAGCACGGGCCGATTCCCGGACCGACGGCCGCGGCGAGGCCACCGCCGCCCAGCGCCTCCGCCCCTGCGGCGACGATGCCCGCGAGCAGCCCGCGCCAGCCGGCGTGGAGGACGGCGAGCGCGGGCCCGCGTTCGTCCGTGCGGACGAGAACGATCGGCAGGCAATCGGCGGTGAGCGCGAGCATCGGCAGGCGCGGCTCGTCGGTCCACAGCCCGTCGGCCTGCTCCCCGCGCCGCGCCCCGGCGGCCCGAAGGACGCGGGCCGAGTGGACCTGGTGGTTGAGCGCGAGCCTCTCGACGTCCGCGCCGGCCGCGTCGCAGGCGAGACGCCGGTTCTCGTCGACGCGCTCGACGTCGTCGCCGCTCTTACGACCGAGATTGAGCGACGCGTACGGTCCCTCGCTCACGCCGCCGAGCCGCGTCGTGAAGACGGCCGCGTAGCCGTCGGCCTCCCAGCGGATCACAGTCGCTCCCTCGCACGCGCGAGCAGCTCCTCGCGCGTGTTCCGGCGCGGGTCGTCGACGACGGCGTCGAGGAGCTCCTGCAGCGCGTGCCCCAGCTCGGGGCCCGGCGAGTAGCCGAGCTCGATCAGGTCGCTCCCGTCCACGGCGAGGTCGGCGAGGCGGTGCGGACTCGACCGCTCCTGCTCGACGGTCTCGCGGAAGGCCGCGAGCCGCTCGAGCTCGTCGACCGGCGGCGGCTCGCCCTCCGAGCCGCGCTTGCCGAGCAGGTCGGCCCGTTTGTGGTCGAGGAGGTCGAACGCGAGCTCGACGCCGTTGCGGCGGAGGAAGCGCCGCGCGCGCAGGGCGTCTCCCGTGCCCGGCTGGAACATGTGGCGGCGGACGATCCGGACGACGCGCGAGGCGAGCGCATTCGGGTAGCGCAGGCGGCGCAGCGCGCCGGCGGCGAGCTCGGCGCCGAGCTGGTCGTGGCCGCGCTCGGCGACGCCGGGCTTCGCGTAGTAGTGGAGGCGTCCGTCCTTGCCGCGCCAGGCCGCGTGCGGCTTGCCCAGGTCGTGGAAGAGCGCGGCAAGCCGAACGGGCAGCGAGAACCCGAGATCCGCCGCCGCCTGCACCACGGCGAACGTGTGCTCGTCGACAGTGAGGTCGTGGTAGCGGCTCTCCTGGTCGAACCCGATCGCCGGCCCGAACTCGGGCAGGAGCTCGACGAGGACGCCGGTGTCTCGCGCCAGGCGGAGCGCCCGCGCCGGCTCGGCGCCGAGGAGGAGCTTCGACAGCTCGCCCATCCCGTCTGCGGCGAGGCCGCCGCCGATCCGCTCGCCGGAGACGAGCTTTACCGCCGGCGCCTCCTCCCGCATCTGCGCCAGCAGCTCGTCGTCGGGCTCGAAGCCGAGCTGCGAGACGAAGCGGAGCGCGCGGACGAGGCGGAGCGGATCCTCGCGGAAGCTCTGCGGCGAAACGGTGCGGAGGATGCGCCGCTCGATGTCCGCGCGCCCACCGAGCGGGTCGACGAGCTCGCCGTCCGCGAGCCGACGAGCCATCGCGTTCGCGGTGAAGTCGCGGCGGCGCATGTCGTCCTCGAGCGTGAGCGTCGGGTCGGCGACGATCTCGAAGTCGTGGCGGCCGGGGCCGGTCGAGACCTCTTTCCGGGTCGGCGCGAGCTCGATTCCGGTGGGTGCGAGCCGGCTGATGCGGCGCTCGCTCGGGTGCAGGCGGACGCCGACGAGCCGTCCTGCGACGACGAGGTCCTCCACCCTGCCGTGCGGCTCGAGCGCCGCGCGCAGCTCTTCGGTGTCGACGCCCGGGACGACGAAGTCGGCGTCCTTCGACTCGAGCCCGAGCAGCTCGTCGCGGACGGCGCCGCCGACGAGGTAGGCGTCGAGCCCGAGCGAGCGGACGTAGTCCTCGATCTCCCGTCGCACGGTTCCATTCTGGCGCTGCCGGGCGACGCTCAAGGCTGAAGCGCATGTTCAGGCGTAAGGAACGCTCGCCCAGGCGAGTGTTTGCAAATGTCCCTTGATCGTTCTAGGCTTCGCCCATGGTCGAGCGGGCGGGGATCATATGCGCGGATCTCGTCGGATCGTGAGGGGGACAATCTCGCGGTCTCGCGGCAGCTTGCGGATTGCGAGGCGCTGGCAGAGCGCAAGGACTGGGCGATCGTGGAACGTTATGTCGATGCGGATGTGAGCGCCTACAGCGGCAAGCTGCGGCCGGAGTATCGGCGGATGCTGGAGGACATCGAGGCGGGCGCGATCTCGGCGGTGGTTGTCTATCACGCTGACCGTTTGCACCGGCACCCGCGTGAGCTGGAAGACTTCATCGCTCTTTGCGAGCGGACGCAGACGAAGATGGCGACGGTGAGCGGGGATCTCGATCTTTCTACGCATGAGGGGCAGTTAATGGCGCGGATCACGGGTGCGGTGGCGCGCAAGGAGAGCGATGACAAGAGTCGCCGCACCACGCGCAAGCACGAAGAGCTGGCCGAGGCAGGCAAGGTGTCCGGGGGCGGCTCGCGCCCCTACGGCTACGAAGAGGACAAGCGGACGGTCCGGCCGGAGGAGGCGGAGGTAATTCGCGAACTGGCCAGGCGGGTGCTGGCCGGCGATTCGTTGAAGTCACTGGCGAAGGATCTGAACGGACGCGGCATCCCGACCGCGGGCGGTAAGGAGTGGTCTCCGCAGCAGATCGGCCGGATGCTGCAGCGGGCTCGCTACAGCGGGCAACGTGAGCGCCACGGCCAGATCGTGAACAGCAAGGCCGAGTGGCCGGCGATCATCACTCCTGCCCAGACAGACAAGCTGCGAGCGAAGCTGCGCGATCCTGGCCGGCGCACGAACCGCGCCGCTCGCCGCTACCTGTTGCCGCGCCTGTTGCGGTGCGGCCATTGCGGCGGCCAGCTCGTCTCGCGGCCGCGTGCCGATCACGTCGCTCGCTATGTGTGCGCTAGCGGGCCCGGCTTCGGCGGTTGCGGAAAGCTGACGATCCTGGCCGAACCCGTCGAGCTGTTCGTTTCCGAGGCTGTCTTGCATCGGCTGGAGTCACCGCTGCTGCCGGAAGCGATCCGCCGCCCAGCCGACGATACGAAGGGGGCGGAGTGGCAGGCCGAAGCCGAACGCGCCCAGGCGAAGCTGGACGAGCTGTCCGAGATGTGGGCCGCCGATGAGATCACTCGCGGCGAGTACCTGAAAGCGCGTGCCGGCATCGAGAAGCGGCTGACCAAAGCCCGCAAGAAGCTGGCCCAGCTCAACCGTCAAGCCGCGCTCATCCCCTTCATCGGAGACGCCAAGCGGGTGCGCGAGGAGTGGCCACAGATGACGCTCAGCCGGCAGGCGGAGATCGTGCGCGCACTCGTCGAATACATCGAGGTCGCACCCGCCCGTCGCGGCTACAACCGCTTCGACCCGGCCCGCTTGCGACCCGTCTGGCGGGTCTGAGCAGCCGCCTCCTGCTCGCGCAGCCCGAGCAGCTCGCACACGTCCCGCAGCACGTCTAGGTCCATCACTTTCGGCGGTAGCCCTTGCGCTACCGCGGTTTCCTCGGCCCAGCGATGGGCCGCCTCGCGCAGCTCATCGTCCAGCCCAGGCACACCAGTACGCGGGCGGGCCGCGCCAGCCCTCCGTTTCCGACGACCGCCAGATCCGCGCCGGCTCCGAACCCATCAGCCCCGACGCCTCAGCCATTACCGCCAGGTCCGACTCCCCGCGTAGCGGCACCCGCCCCGGCTGGAAGCCCTGGGCAACCTCGTAGCGGTGCAGACCCGGAACCCGCTCGCCGGCGAAGCCCTTGCTCACGTAGGGACTCAGGTAGCGCGCGACAGTCCGCGCCTCCTCGAGCGAGCCGGAACCGACCGGAAGATCCCCGATCAGCTTGATGTGCACGATGCCGCGGCCCCACACGTCCTTGACCAGGCCGACAGGCACATAGCGGCCGACCGCGAAGTGCGCGTGCAGACCATGGCCGCCCGGATGCCACTCCGGCACCCACAGATACGGGATCGGCTTCCCGCCGAGCTCGCGCCGCAGCCCGCGGAAGAAGTCGCCCAGCTCGACTCGCAGCCTCACCGGGTCGAAGCAGCCCTCGCCGGCATAGGTCAGCGTGCCGAGCCGGTTGAGCCGATTCGCCGCGCAGAAGCGCCGAACCTTGGCCCGCGCCCGGCGCGCCGCCTCCTCCTGCGAGCGTTCGCTATCGGCCCCGCCATCGCCGCCGCCGGCCCGCCGGGGCAACGTCGGCACAAAGCAACCACCGCCCTCCGCCGCCTGGGGATAGAGCGTGAACGACCAGAACGCCTGATGGGCTAGTCTCACACTAGAGACTATGCCGGGCCGCTCGGACGGACAGTCTCAGCCCTGCGACTGTGCTCCGGTCTTCTTGGCCGCCCAGCCCTCGCGGAACGCCCTCAGATCCAGCTCGATCCCCGGCATCTCGAACTCGTCCGGATGCGCACCGAAGGCGACGCGAAACAGCTTGACCCGCCGGTAGATGCTGGCCCGGCTCATCCCCAACCGCAGCAACCCCTCGAAGCCGCCCTCCAGATGCCAGACCGCCCAGAAGCCGACCAGATCGACGACGCTCCCTGCCGCGTAGCGCTGCACCAGCGGTCGCAGCGCCGGAGTCGTCACCTTGCGCACCCCGCCCGCGTAGGCATCCCAGGCCCGCCGCGCCACCCCGCGCCCCTCCGGCGACTCCATCCGATCAGAACGGAAGTCCACCATCTCTAGTCTCACCCTAGCGACTACAGCGGACAGCGAGAGCGGCCTCGGTTTAGCGCGGGCCCCCGCGCCCAAATCGCAGACCCCCGCCCTCGTCGCTGCGCTCCTCGGCGATTTGGGCTTCCCCGCGCCAACCGAGGCCCAGCCACCCTCTACC
>DATIZN010000032.1:0-44390 GCA_035517075.1 Gaiellaceae bacterium
GACGGGCTCGGGTTCGTCGACGTGTGGACGCCGGCGATGACGCGCGGCACCCCGGAAGGCGCCCGGGACTTCCTCACGCCGGTGCGCCTGCAGCCCGGCACGTTCTTCGCCCTCGCTCAGTCGCCGCAGATCTTCAAGCAGCTCTGCATGGTCGGCGGAATCGACCGCTACTACCAGATCGCGACGTGCTGGCGCGACGAGGACCTCCGCGCCGACCGGCAGTTCGAGTTCCGCCAGCTCGACCTCGAGATGGCCTTCGTCGAGCGGGACGACGTGCTCGACGTGATGGAGGCGTGCGTCGTCTCGGCCTTCGAGGCGGCCGGACGCGAGCCGCCGGCGCGCCCGTTCCCGCGCCTCTCGTTCTCCGACGCGATGCGCCGCTACGGCTCCGACAAGCCCGACCTGCGCTTCGCGCTCGAGATCGAGGACGCGACGGACGTGACGCGCGAGTCCGAGTTCGGCGTCTTCCGGAACGCTCCGTGCGTCCGCTACGTCGTCGTCCCGCGGACCTTCTCGCGCGGCGAGCAGTCGCGGCTCGAGGAGCTCGCCAGGGAGTGGGGCGCGAAGGGGCTCGCGAACCTGACGCAGATCTCGAAGTTCCTCTCGGAGCGCGAGCTCGAGGCGTTCGGCGTCCCTGAGGGCTCGACGGCGCTCTTCGTCGCCGACGAGCCGGCCGTCGTCGAGCGCGTGCTCGGGCTGCTCCGGCTGCACCTCGCGCACGAGCTCGACCTGGTCGACGCCGATGCGGACGTCTTCCACTGGGTGCTCGACTTCCCGCTCTTCGAGTTGAGCGAGGAGTTCGGTGGCTGGACGTTCATGCACCACCCGTTCACGGCTGCCGTCCCCGGGGACGAGGGCCGGATCGAGAGCGACCCCGCCGGCGTCCTCGGACAGCACTACGACCTGATCTGGAACGGCTGGGAGCTCGGCTCCGGCTCGATCCGGATCCACCGCTCGGAGGTGCAGCAGGCGGTCTTCCGCGTGATGGGACTGAGCGAGGAGGAGCAGCGCGACAAGTTCGGCTTCCTGCTCGAGGCGCTCGCGATGGGCGCGCCGCCCCACGGCGGGTTCGCGATGGGGATCGACCGCTTCGTCGCGCTGCTCGCCGGCGAGCCCGACATCCGCCAGGTGATCGCGTTCCCGAAGGTCTCGAGCGGCTCGGACCCGCTCACGGGCGCCCCGACCCCGTACGCCGACCCTACGCTGCGCGAGCTCGGGATCCGGCTCGCCGAGCCTCCCGCTAAAGCGTAGGTATCTGTTCGCCGACGGAGAAGTCATACTTGCCCCTGTCGTGAGGGAGGAGCTCCAAAATGGCAACTGAGGGTTCGGATGCAGCACGTGCTCCGTCGCTGACGTCGCTGCCGCGTTTCGAAGACATCCCGCGCGTGGGCGACGGGCTCGACACCGAGCGCGCGCGCGAGGTGTTCGACGCCTACCGGCGGCACGTCGCGCAGCTCCAGGCGCAGCTCCGCGTCCTCCAGGTCGCAGGAGCGCGCACCGGCGGCGCCGCCGTCGAGGGCACGGGCCACGCCGTCCGGATGGACGCGCTCCACCTGATCCGCGCGGCCGCCGAGTTCGCCGACGCGGTCGAGCTCGACGCGCAGAGCGCCTCGGCGACGCAGCTCGCCCGTACGGAGGAGGAGGTCAGCCGTCGCCAGCGCGATCTCCACGAGCGGGAGGCGGAGATCGAGCGCTACCGGCAGGAGAGCGAGCGGCAGCGCGCGGAAGCCGTCAACACCGCACGGCGCGAGGCACGCGAGCTGCTCGCGAAGGCGAGCGCCGACGCGACGCGCGAGCTGCAGGAGGCCGAGGCCCGCGGAGGGCGGCTCCTCGAGCAGTCGCGCCACCAGGCGACCGAGCTCACGAACGCCGCTCGCGCCGAGGTCGAGCAGACGCTCGAGTGGGCGCGCACGCAGGCGGGAGCGATTCTCTCCCGCGCCCAGCACGGAGCCGAGCAGCTGCTCGCCGCGGCCGGCCTTGGCTCCGACGCGCTCTCCCAGGTCGCGACGGCGATCGTGAACGCGGCCGAGGCGTCTTCCGCGCCGCCGCCGCCGACGGCCGCCTTCGCATCGGGCGAGAGCCCGGCCGCGCAGAAGGCCGCCGAGCCGGAGCCGCAGGCTGCGGAGGAATCCGAGCCCGCGGAGATACCGGAGCCTCCCGTCTCCTCGTTCGAGCCGCCCGTCTCGGAGCCGGCGGACGACGACGCCTCCGGCGAGCCGGAGGAATAGCCTCTTCCCATGGGGCGGCGAGTCTTCGGGGCGCGCTTCGCCTTCTGGGTCGTCTTCCTGGTCGCCGCGCCCATCGTCGCGCTCGCGACCGGCCTCAGCGCCTGGGCGATCATCGTGACGGCCGCGGGCGCGTACCTGTTCGTGCTCGCGGTGGAGGTCGTGATCGCGCGCCGCGGACGGTCGCTCGTGGCCGGCGAGGCGCCGGCTCCCGCAGCGAAGCCGGAGGCGGCACCGGTCGAGCCCGAGCCCGTCGCGGCGGCCGAGCCGGAGCCCGAGCCAGTGCTCGCTCCGCCGCCGCCGCCGCCGCCGGTGCTCGCGTCGCTGCCCGATCTCGAACCGGTGCCCGACCCCGAGCCGGAGCCCGAAGCGGAGCCGGAGCCCGAGTACGCGACGGTCGTGACGCTCGACGCGCCGCAGGAACCGCGGCGCTGGAACCTCTGGGAGCTCGAGCGAGTCGCGCGCGAGCGGCGAGGCGACGACGCGTTGCTCGACGAGGAACGGACGTATCTGCTCCTGTACCTCCGCGAGTTCGCCGACGCAGAGGGATCGCTGCCCGAGAGCTTCGACCCGCTCGTCCGCGAGTCCTTCGGCGACGGCCTCGCGGCCGTCGAGATGCCGCCTCGGCGCTAGAGTGCCCCTGCTCGACCCCGTGCGACGAGCCGGGCGAACATGTAGATCCAACGCTACGTGAAAGGGAGCCGGCGTCCCGACGAGGCAGCGCCGAGAAGGGCACGGCACCCACCTGGGAGACCAGGATCACATAGCTCGGCTGGAAGCCGGGGTCGAGCGCCTCCTGGAGTTCCTCTACCGTGACGGCATGCGCGAGCTCTTCGGCGACTCGGAGCGCGGCGGCGAGTGGGCAGCCGTGCGGCTGCTCGTGGACGACGACCGGATCGTGGAGGCCGACGCCCCCGGGATCGATCGCGATCTGGCCGGGCTGACCCTGCTCGAGGCCGCGGCCGCCGGCGGCGAGACGCTCGCCGTCGACGCCCTTGCGAACGCGCTCGGGCCGGTCGTCCGCGCGCCGCGCTCGCCCGGCCGCGTGGCGGTCGCGATGAGCGGCGGCGTCGACAGCGCGGTCGCGCTCCTGCGCTCGCTGCCCGACGCGGTCGGCGTCACGCTCCGACTCTGGCTCGACCCCGCCGGGCCCGACGCCGAGCGGGCGTGCTGCTCGCCGGAGAGCGTGATCGCCGCCCGGGAGACGTGCCACCGGCTCGGCGTTCCCCATGTGACCCTCGACCTGCGCGAGGAGTTCCGACGGGCGGTCGTCGCCCCGTTCGTCCGCGGCTATGCGCGCGGGACGACCCCGAATCCGTGCATCCGGTGCAACGGCTCCTTCCGGTTCGCGGAGCTGCTCGCGTTCGCACGCCGCGCCGGCGCCGAGCGGCTCGCCACCGGCCACTACGCCAGGATCGTCGAGCGGGACGGGCGGCTGCTGCTCGCCCGCGCCGCCGACCGCGAGAAGGACCAGAGCTACATGCTCGCGGCACTCGACCCGCGGTTCCTGCGCCGGCTCTCGTTCCCGCTCGGCGAGCAGGACAAGGCGGCAACCCGCGCGGAGGCCGAGCGGGCTGGGCTCGCGGCTGCGCGGCGGCCCGAGAGCCAGGAGGCGTGCTTCCTCGCCGGCGACGACTACCGGCGTTTCCTCGTGCGGCAGGGGCTCGAGCCGCGCTCGGGCGCGATCGTCGACGAGGCAGGGGAGGTGGTCGGCCGCCACGACGGCCACTGGGGCTTCACGCCGGGCCAGCGGCGCGGGCTCGGCATCGCGTCGCCGGAGCCGTTGTACGTGCTCGAGACGCGGCCGCGCGCGAACGCGGTCGTCGTCGGCTCCCGGGCCTCTCTCGGTCGCCGCTCGGTGGAGGCGCGTGGCCGGCTGCACGCCGAGGTCGAGCGCGCCGAGGCGAAGCTCCGCTACCGCTCGCCGGCGGTTTCGTCTCGGGTCGAGAGGACGGTGCGCGGCTTCCGTCTCGAGCTCGACGACCCGGCCTACGGGGTCGCGCCCGGCCAGGCGGCGGTGCTCTACGACGGCGACGCCGTCGTCGGGAGCGGCATCGTCACGTCCGCGGCCTGATCACTAAGATCGAAAGCGGATGCTCGTCGCCGCATTCACCTGGGGGGATCTCTGGCGACTCGCGCTCGCAGTGTTCCTCCTCGCCGTCGGTCTCTCGTTCGCGCTGCTGCTCGTCCGACTGGGCGGAACCGTCGGCCGCCTTTCCGCGTTCATCAGGGGGACGGAGGAGTCGCTTCTCCCGGTGATCGGCAAGGTCGGAGGCAGCGTGGACCGCGTGAATGGGCAACTCGACAAGGTGGATCGCATCACGGACAGCGCCGTCGACGCCGCGGACAGCGTCGACACGGCCGTCCGCGCGGTCAGCATGGCCGTCACGCGCCCCGTGCAGAAGGTCTCCGGCTTGGCTGCCGGCGTCAGCTACGGCGCCGCAGACTTCAAGGCCCGCCGCGACTGGCGCCATGCGGTGCACGCGGGCAAGGAGGCCGCAGCCCGTCGCGAGAACGATCTCGTGGACGAGCTCCGCGACGCGGGCGGCGAGACATGAGGGGCGACGAGATCCGGCTCGTGATACCGGCCGAAGAGGACTTCCGGCCGATCGCGCACCTCGTGACGGGCGGCCTCGCGACGCGCCTCGACCTGACCTACGAGGATCTCGAGGACCTGCAGGTCGCGATCGAAGCGCTGCTCGGACTGCGTGACGACGACGGCGAGCTCGTCGTCTCCCTCGCCGTGGAGGACGACCTCCTGCTCGCCGAGGTCGGTCCCTTCGACCCGGCGGCGCTGGGTGAGGAGGACGAGGACGGGACGGCCGAGCTCGACCTGCGCCGCGTCCTCGACACGGTCTGCGACACGCACGAGGTCGAGACGCGGAAGGAGGGCGCCTGGGTACAGCTGTCGAAGCGGATCTCGGCGCCTGCAGGGGCGGCCGGATGACGCGGGTCGACGACAAGATCCTCCTCCGCCGCTATCACGAGGAAGGCGACCTGCAGGCTCGGGAGAAGCTGATCGAGCAGTACATGTCGCTCGTGCGCTCGCTCGCGCGCCGCTACTCGTACCGCGGCGAGCAGCTCGAAGATCTCATCCAGATCGGAGCGATCGGCCTGATCAAGGCGATCGACCGCTTCGACCTCGAGCGCGGGGTCGAGCTCACGACGTACGCCACGCCGAACATCATCGGCGAGATCAAGCGCCACTTCCGCGACAAAGGCTGGTCGGTGCGCGTCCCGCGCGGACTGCAGGAGCTCAACGTCCAGCTCTCGCGGCTCGTCGAGCAGCTCACGGTGCAGCTCGGCCGCTCGCCGACGATCCCGGAGCTCGCGAAGGCCGCGGGCGTCGAGGAGGAGCAGGTGCTCGAGGCGCTCGAATCGGGCCGCGCGTACACGTCCCTCTCGCTCTCGGTCGGCGGCGGAGGGGACGACGACCTCGACCCGCTCGAGTCGATCGGCACCGAGGAGCACCAGTACGAGGTGTCGGAGGACAGGGCCTTCCTCGCGCCGGGCTTCAAGGCGCTCGACGAGCGCGAGCGGAGGATCCTCCAGCTCCGCTTCTTCGAGGGGCTGACGCAGTCGCAGATCGCGCAGCAGGTCGGCATCTCGCAGATGCACGTCTCCCGTCTGATCCGGCGCTCGCTCGAGAAGATCCGCGAGACGATCGCCGAGGGCGAGGAGAGCCTGACCCGCTAGCTCTCCAGCTACGAGAGGTCAATTGCAGGATTTCCCGCCCGGCGCTACCGGGCCGTTCGTCGGATACGGGTAGTCGCAGCGGTTCCACGACCACTCGCCGCCCTCCGCCTGGCCGCGGCTGATGTACTCCGTGCCGACGAAGGGGCCGTGCGCGTCCTCGGCCGCGAGGAGGAACGCCTCGAAGGTCTGGGCGGTCTCGGTCTTCGTGTGCGAGGTCGGATCGAGCAGATTCATGATCGCCGGGATGTCGCGGACGAACGCCTTCCGGGCTCGACTCGTGTCGACGAGAAGGAGCGGCGCGAGCTGGCGCGGCCGCAGCAGCCTGAGCGAGGCGACGCGGAAGCCGTAGCGGCGGCCGACGAGCGCGACGCGCCTCCGGAAGGCGGCGGGCGTGGGGTTCGGGAAGCGCTGCTCGAGCGCCGAGCCGCTCTCGGAGAACTCGCCGCCGTCCGCGCTCGTCCAGCTGACGAGCGGCGCACCTCCGGCCGCGCACATGTCGTCTCGGAGTGCGCCGGCGACGATGCCGGATTCCCAGCTCGCGACGAAGGACTCGAGGGTCTGCCTCGGAGTCGGGTGACGAACCGGCCGGGAGTCGGACGAGACGACGGTTGCCTTGAGCGCGTCCTTCGGCGGATGCCCGCCGGCGTAGTACTCGCGCACCGTGCGGCCGACGGCGGGCGGCGCGGCGGCGAACGTGATCGAGTGGACGTAGCGGGGGTCGCCGAGGTGCGCGAGGAGGTTCTTCGCGACGGTGGCCGGCGGGATGGGATGCGCACGCCGAGGGGGCGCGTAGCTCGGCGCCACTCGGTCGACGCGCTTCGCGACGAGTTCGGCGCTGCCGCCGAGAAACGGTCGCGCCCAGCACGAGTGGTGGGAGAACCGCGGATAGGGCGGCCACGTCGTCGGCGAGGGAGGCTTGTCGAGCGGAATGTGGACGCGGGCGACGGCCGCCGCGGGAGCCTGCTGCGAGGTGCCGCAGGCTGCGGCGAGCGCGACGGCCGCGAGTAATGCGATGCCGGCTGCGTGCTTCACTCGCCCGTCATACGACGCCGGCGAGGCGGATCGTCACGCGAGGGCACGCTCGAGCGCGGCACGGTCGGCCGGCTCGCCGTGCGTCGGGAGCACGAGCTCGACCGGACGGTCGAGGAGCGGGCGCAGGCCGGCCACGACCTCCTCGCGCGTCACGGCCGCGCGCAGCCAGCCGGCGATCTGGAGACCGGCTCCGAAGTCGACGAGCGTGTCGCCGGAGACGACCGCTCCGGCGGGCTCGACCCAGAGCACGAGGTCGTTGTGCTCCCGTCCGGCGAACGCCTCGATCCCGAAGGGGAGACGGTCGCCGCCGCCGTACCAGTGGGGCTCGCCGCCGCCGGCGCGGAGCCAGGCGAGGTCGGGGCTTCCGTCGCCGACCCGCTCGGCCGAGATGCCGAACTTCTCCATCAAGTCCTGCGCGGTGTCGGCCGGCGGCGCGAATACGGGCGCGCCCAGCCGCTCGACGAGGCTCTCCGCGTCGCGCTCGTGCCACGGCGCCGTCAGCACGATCGCGGGCTCGCGTTCGGCGGTGAGATCGAGCAGCTCGCCCGGGACCGCGAGTGGATCGAAGAGGAGCAGCCGCTCGCCGTCGTCGAACGCATACGAGGACACCTCCCGCGGCCACTCGGAATCGGGCGCCCATTCGGGGTGCGGCGCCTGCCAGTGCCAGAGACCGGGGCGGAGCTCGCGCACGGCTGGATCCTATGTCGCGGACGCTGCGCGTTCCGTCCCGGGGGGTCCGACTTGCGCGTGCGGGTACCTGAGCCGAAACTCCGCTTCGTGGACGGTTCCGTGGTTGCTCTGCCGGAAGAGATGCCGGAGGTGAAGTACGCACGCTCGGGTGACGCGTCGATCGCCTATCAGGTGACCGGTCAAGGGCCTTTCGATCTCGTTTTCATTCCCCCGTTCCTGACGCATGCGGAGCTGATCTGGACGACGTCGTTCGCTCCGGCGCTCAGGGACCTCTCGTCGTTCTCGCGGCTGATTCGCTTCGACAAGCGGGGCACCGGCATGTCGGACCGGGTGACCGGAGCGCCGACGCTCGAAACGCGGATGGATGATGCGCGCGCGGTGATGGATGCGGTCGGCTGCCGTCGCGCGGCGTTCTTCGGCTCCTCGGAAGGCGCGGCGATGAGCCTCCTGTTCGCTGCGACGTACCCGGAGCGAACCGCGGCGTTGGTGCTGCGGAGCGCGTACCCGCGGGCGATGTGGGCTCCCGACTACCCGTGGGGCTGGAGCGAGGAGGAGTATCGCCGCGAACTGGAGCGGGACCTGGGCCTCTTCCGCACGCGATCGGAGGCCATGGATGCCCTGCGCTCGCGCGGGCTCCGCTTCGCGACGGACCAAGAGGCGCGGGAGTGGCTGAACTACTACCGGTGGAGTGGCAGTCCCGGCTCGGTGCAAGCCCTCGCCGCCATGAACCGGGAGATCGACGTTCGGCAGGTGCTCCCCGCGATCCGCGTTCCGACGCTCGTGGTTCACGGCAGTCGAGACACCATCGCCCCGGTCGAGGTCGCACGCTATGTGGCCGATCGGATTCCGGGAGCGAGACTGATCGAGGTGGACGCCGGCCATCTCGCTACCGGCCAGGCGGCGGCGCCGATTCTGAACGAGGTCCGCTCCTTCCTCTTCGAGGTGTGGGAATCGGGCGGCTGGGAGGAGGCAGAGCCCGACCGCGTCCTTGCCACCGTCCTGTTCACCGACATCGTCTCGTCGAGCGAGGCGGCCGCGAGGCTTGGCGATCGCGCTTGGCGCGAGATCCTGGAACGCCACCACTCGCTGGTCCGCCGCGAGCTCGTCCGCTTTCGCGGGAACGAGGTGGACACGGCAGGCGACGGGTTCCTCGCTTCTTTCGACGGGCCCGCGCGAGCGATCCGATGCGCACGCGCGATCACGGACTCGGTCGCCGAGCTCGGCCTGGAGGTCAGGGCCGGACTACACACCGGTGAATGCGAGCTCATCGACGGCAAGGTGGCCGGGATCGCCGTACACACGGGCGCGAGAGTCGCCTCCCAAGCACGTCCCGGGGAGATTCTCGTCTCGAGCACGGTCAAGGACTTGGTCGCCGGGTCGGGCCTCTCGTTCGAGGATCGAGGCCAACACGAGCTCAAGGGTATCCCGGGCGAGTGGAGGCTCTTCGCCGTCCCGGACGTTTAGCGACCACGTCAAGGGGCGCATTCGCGGACCCATGACGGGGTGCGGCCGTCTGCCGCCGCGGCCAGCGACCCGCCCGGCCGAAGAGGACGAATGATCGCCAGGAGCGTGAAGCTCAGGCCCAGGGCGACCCCCACGACCGCGATTGCCCGTCCGGCTTGGGGCGCGGCCACGGTCACCGCCTCGCGCAGCGGCAGGCTGTCGGCCTGTTTCCAGACGTGTCCGACGACGAAGATGTCGTAGTCGGAGCCGAGGGATAGCAGGAGCACCGAGAACGCCACCGGGACGTAGTACGGCAGCCTTGGGTCGTGGAGGAGCGCCGTGAACACGTAGATCGTGAGGCCGAAGGTCGCGGCGAGGGCTGCGGCGCTCGCGAGCAGGAGGTAGAGCGGGGCGAGCAGGGGAACAGCAGCAGCAGCAGCAGCAGCAGCAGCAGGAAGTTGATGGCGAAAGCGGCGCCGACCACGCGCCAGAGCGATACGTCCGTCGCGTGCACCGTCTCGATTCCGAGCGGCGTCTCACCTCCCCAGCCGACATGTGCGTCGCCAAGCCCGTAGCGGCGGAGCAGCCCCGGCAGGTCACGTTCGATTCGCCGGAGGTGTCTGAACGCCGCGGCCTCGGTTGGGTCGCTGTCGAGGAGGATCGCGTAGCGGGCAGCGCCGCCGCGCCAGACGAGGTTCCACGGCCCGAAGTCGCCGTGGCAGACGGGGTCGGGGCCGAACGCGTCGTGGTAGCGGCGGAGGAGGCGGAAGGCGGCGGCGATCTGCTCGTCCGAGAACACGATCCGGTCGGGCGGGTCTCCGACCTACGGGTGCAGACGGCTCCGGTCGGCGAACGTCTCGCCCTCGATCCACGTGAGGACGTCGCGGCCCTGCTCGTCGACGCCGAGCCAGCGGGGGCCCGTGTCGAAGCCCGCGCGCTCGAGCCGGAGGAGAGCCTCGCGCATCCGCTCGGCGTTCGGCCCCTGCGGACGCCGGACGGTGTCGCCGACGCGAACGACGGCGTCCTGCGTCGCCCCGCCCGGCAGGAGCTGCTCCTCGCTCAGGCGTCTACTCCTCGGAAACCCGGCTGCAGCCCTCGCGGTGCCCCTCGCTCGCGACGTTCCCGCACTCGGGACAGACGAGGTGCGCCCAGCACGCCGCGTCGCCGCCCTCGCGCTGCTGCCGCTCGTCCTCTTCCGGCGCCTCGCTCACGCCTCAGTCATAGCGAAACCCGAGGTCGAGGAGGGTCTTCGCGTCGGCGTAGATGTTCTCCGAGTCGAGGACGACGGCGATGAGCGTCTTGCCGTGCCGGGTCGCCGAGGCGGCGAGGCACCAGCCGGCGGCGTGCGTGTAGCCGGTCTTGACGCCGTTCGCGCCCGGATACTCGCTGAGGAGCGCGTTGTTGTTGACGTAGATCTTCGCGTTCGTCGGCGGCGCCCACGGCACCTCGATGCGCTTCGTCCGCACGAGTCGCCGGAAGCGGGCGTCGTGTCGCGCATAGCGGGTGAGCGCGGCGATGTCGTAGGCGCTCGAGTAGTTGCCCTTGTCGACGACTCCGCTCGGGCTCGTGAAGTGGGTGTCACGCAGGCCGAGCCGCTGCGCCTCCTCGTTCATCTGCGCGAGGAAGGCGCGCTGCGAGCCGGCGGACGAGATCGCGAGCTGCGCCGCGTCGTCGTTGCCGGAGTAGAGGAGCAGCGAGTAGAAGAGCTTCCACGCTCGCACGTGCTCGCCGGTACGCAGCCCTTCGCGGACGAGCGGGACGCGCGTGACCTGGCGGTCGACCGTGACCGTGCTGCGCCACGGCACCTCGTGGAGAGCGAGGAGCGCGGTCATGATCTTCGTCAGCGAGGCGACCGGCCGCCGCTGGTGCGCGCGCTTCGCCCAGAGGACGCGGCCGGTCTGCGCGTCGACGAGGATCGCCTCCGGGGCAAGGATCCGGACTTGGGCGCGGCCCGCGAGGAGCGGCGGCCCGGAGAGGAGGCGTGGCGGTTTCGCCGGATCGTGCACCTGCAGCGCCGGGTGCAGGTCCTGTCCTGCCCCGTGCGCCTTCGCGGGCGCCGGCTGGCGAAGGCCGATGATCAGCCCCGCGACGACGGCGGCGAGGACGACCGCGACGAGCGGGAAGACCCGCCCCAGGCGATAGCGGCGTCTCCTGCGACGCGGCCGGACGGGCTGCAGCACGTCGAGCGGCACGCCCCGAATCTAACGCGCTGCCCGGCCGGTCTCCACGGTGGCCCTTCCTACAATGCCCGCGTGTGGACGACGGCCGAGCTGCGCGAGGGCTTCCAGGCCTTCTTCGAGGAGAAGGGCCACCTGCGCTGCCCTTCGGCGTCGCTGATCCCGCGCGCCGACGATCGCTCGACGCTCTACACGAGCGCCGGCATGCAGCCGCAGATGCCGTTCTTCCTCGGCCGCGAGGCGCCGCCGGCGCCGCTCACGACGACGTGCCAGAAGGTCTTCCGCACGCCGGACATCGACGTGGTCGGTCTCGACACGTATCACTGCACCTTCTTCGAGATGCTCGGCAACTTCTCGTTCGGGCAGTACTTCAAGGAGGGTGCGATCGAGTACGCGACGGAGTTCATCCAGCAGCGCCTCCGCCTCGACTGGGATCGCGTCTGGGTGAGCGTCCACGCGGGCGACCCGGAGCTGAAGCTCGGCCCCGACGAGGAGGCGATCGGCCTCTGGGAGCGGATCGGAATGCCGGCCGAGCGGATCGTGCCGCTGCCGTCGTCCGAGAACTTCTGGTCGGTCGGAGGCCCCGGGCCGTGCGGGCCGGACTCGGAGCTGTACTGGGACTGGGGCGCCGAGGTGGGCTGTCCCGGCGGCTGCCTCCCCGGCTGCGCGCGCTGCGAGCGCTTCCTCGAGTTCGGGAACCTCGTCTTCATGTCGTACGAGCTCCATCCCGACGGCACGCTCACCGACCTCCCGAGCAAGAACATCGACACCGGCTGGGGGCTCGAGCGCGTCGCACGCGTCGTGCAGGACGTGGCCTCGGTCTACGACACCGACGGCTACCAGCTGATCATGGACTGGGTCGCGGCGCAGTCGGGGGTCGCGTACGGGGAGACGTCCGACGCGACGAAGGCGCACCGCGTGCTCGCCGACCACGGCCGCGGCATGACGTTCATCGCCGCCGAGGGCGTGACGCCGTCGAACGAGGGCCGCGGCTACGTCCTGCGGCGCATCATTCGGCGTGCCGTGCAGCACGGGCTCCGCATCGGCATGCAGTCGCCGTTCCTGCCCGGGCTCGCGGACGTCGTGATCGAGCAGATGGGCCAGGCGTACCCCGAGCTCGTCGACCAGCGCGGCGAGATCCATCGCGTCCTCGCGGCGGAGGAGGAGCGGTTCGGCGAGACGCTCGAGCGCGGCATGAAGCTGTTCGAGGAGGCGGCGGCAGGGTCGTCGATCGGCGGGGACGAAGCGTTCGTCCTCTACGCGACGTACGGGTTCCCGATTGAGCTGACCCTCGAACTCGCCCGCGAGCGGGGCCTGGAGGTGAACGAGGAGGAGTTCACCCGCCTGATGGAGGAGCATCGCGAGATCTCACGCGCGGGCGGCGGGGGCCTCGAGCCGCGCTTTCCCGACGCGCGGCGCAGCGAGTTCGTCGGCTACGAGCAGACGGACGTCCTCACCGCGATCACGGCGTTCGCCGATCTCGGGGAAGGCCGGTTCCAGGCGAAGCTCGAGCAGTCGCCGTTCTATCCCGCGGGCGGCGGGCAGGTCACCGACGCCGGCTGGATCGAGAAGGAGGACGGGTCGCGCGCCGACCTCGTCGACGCGCTGCGGCTCGTCGACGACCAGGAGCTCGTCTTTCAGGGCGAAGGGTTCGCCGAAGGCGACAGGGTCCGCGCGGTCGTCCCGTGGAACGTCCGCTACCCGACGATGGCGAACCACACGGCGACGCATGTCCTGCACAAGGCGCTGCGGGAGGTGCTCGGCGACCACGTCCGGCAGGCCGGCTCGGCCGTCCGGCCCGACAAGCTCCGCTTCGACTTCACGCATCCGGCGCCGCTCACGCGGGAGGAGCAGGATGACGTCGAGCGGCGGGTCAACGAGCGCGTCTTCGCGAACCTGCCGGTCCGGATCTTCGAGACGCCGCTCGAGGAGGCGCGGCACCTCGGGGCGATGATGCTCTTCGGCGAGAAGTACGGCGACGTCGTCCGCGTCGTGGATGTCGACGGCTGGTCGCTCGAGCTCTGCGGGGGCACCCACGTGCGCTCGACGGCGGAGATCGGGCCGTTCGCGATCCTCTCCGAGAGCTCGGTCGGAGCGAGCTCGCGCCGGATCGAGGCGGTCACCGCCGGCGAGGCGTTCGCGCTCCTCCACGAGCGCGCACGCGAGGCCGACGCGCTGCGCGGCGAGCTCGCCGCCGCGCGGAAGGAGGCGCGGAGGCCCACGACCGAGGCGGCCGCCGACTATCGGATCTTCTGGCGGAACGATGACTTCGCCATCGCGGAGACGGCCGGCGTTCAGGGCGGGCCGTTGCGCGACCTCTCCGACCGCATCCGGCAGCAGGAGAAGGCGCCGGGAGCGGTCGTCGCCTCGCGCGACGACGGGCGCGTCTTCATCGTCGTCAACTTCGACGAGTCGCTCGTCGCCCGCGGCCTGGATGCCTCCAGCCTCGTCCGCGAGCTGAGCCCGCTGATCGGCGGCCGCGGCGGCGGGAAGCCGAGCTTCGCGCAGGCGGGGGGCGACAACCCGGACGGTGTTCCGAAAGCTCTCGAGGCGGCCAAGAAAGCCCTCGAGTGAAGGTGCTCGCACTCGACTACGGGTCGGCGCGCACGGGCGTCGCCGTCTCCGACCCGACCGGCACGCTCGCGCGCCCGCTCGGCGTCGTCGCACGTGCGGGTAGCGACGCGGGCCTCGCCGAGCTGGCCCGGCTCGTACGCGAAGAGGGGGCCGAGCGCGTCGTCGTCGGCCTGCCGCTGACGATGCGGGGCGCGCGGGGCGAGCAGGCTCTCGAGACGGAGCGCTTCGTCGGGCGGCTCCGCGAGGTCCTCGAGGTCCCGGTCGAGCTGTACGACGAGCGCTTCACGACCGACCTCGCGCAGCGCACGGAGTCGGCCGCGCCCGAGGACGCACGGGCCGCGGCGCATCTCCTGACGACGTATCTGGAATGGTCCGCGGCGCGCTCGTAGTCGCGGCTGCGTTCGTGGTGACGGCGGTCGCCGCCGCGTGCGGGGGCTCGGGAGCCGCGGCGCCGCCGGCGACCGCGACGACAGTCCGGCAGCTGAGGCAGTTCCGGGTCGTCTTCCCGGAGGGATTCACCCGGGCCGAGATGGCCGGGCGCGTCCGGGCCGTGGCGAAGATCGCGAAGCGCGAGAGCCACCGGCGAGTGAAGCTGTCTGAACCCTCCTATCTGGCCGCGACGCGGCGCAAGCGCGCCATCCCCGGCTTCGGCCGGACGAAGCGCCCGCTCGAGGGCTTCCTCTTTCCGGACACGTACGACTTCGACCGCAGCTCGACCTCGGCCTATCTCGTGGCCGAGCAGCTCTCGACCTTCCAGCAGCAGTGGGGTACGGTGAATCTCGCGTACGCGCGGAGCAAGAACCTCACGCCGTACGACGTGCTGACCATCGCGTCGATGATCGAAGGCGAGGCGCAGGTGCCCAAGGAGCGGCCGCTCGTCGCCGCGGTCATCTACAACCGGCTTCGTCTGAAGATGCCGCTCGGCATCGACGCGACCCTCCGCTACGGCCTCCACATCCCGCCGACGAAGTCCCTGACCGAGTCGGAGCTGCACAACCCGACCCCGTACAACACGCGGCTCCACCTCGGCCTGCCCCCGACGCCGATCGACAATCCCGGGCTCGCCTCGATCGAAGCGGCCGCGCACCCGGCGCACGTCGACTACCTCTACTTCGTCCGCAAGCCCGACCACAGGCACCACTACTTCACGGACAACTACCAGGACTTTCTCCAGCACGAGGCCGAGTACGGCTACGCGCCGTGAGGGTCGTTCTCCTCGGCCACCCGGTGGCGCACTCGCTCTCGCCTCGGATGCAGAACGCGGCCTTCGCCGCCGCCGGCCTGGCGTGGGAGTACGTCCTCCGGGACGTCGCGCCCGGCGAGCTCGAGCAGGCGGTGCGCTCGGTCGAGCTCGCGAACGTGACGGCGCCGTACAAGCTCGACGTCGCCCGGCTGCTCGACAGCGAGCTCCCGTCGGTGAACACCATCGTCCGCGGCGATGGCTACTCGACGGACACGGCGATCCTCTCCCAAGTTGCAAATTGCAACTTGCCGGCGATCGTCGGCGACGGGGGCGCGGCGGCGGCCTTCCGGGAGGCGTTGCCGCAGGCGCGGGTCTTCTCCCGCCGGGGGGAGTGGCCGCCGCGGCTCGAGGACGCGGATCTCGTGATCCATGCGACCCCGGCCCGCGACGAGGTCCTGTTCGAGCTGCACGAGGGACAGACGCTGGTCGACCTCCCGTATCCGCGCACCGCGACCGCCGCTGCGGCGGCCGCGGCAGGCGCGCGCGTCATCGACGGCCTCGAGGTGCTCGTCGCCCAGGGTGCTGCGAGCTTCGAGCTGTGGACGGGCCTTCCGGCGCCCGTTTCGGCAATGCGGGCCGCGCTCGGCTTGACCTGACGATCGCGCGGGAATAGAACGACCGCATGCGACGGTGCGGAAGCTGCGACGGCGAGGTCAGGGACGAGTTCCGCTTCTGTCCGCACTGCGGGACCGCGCAGCGCACGAAGATCGTCGAGTATTTCGCCGGCCACCCCGACGTCGACGACGGCGGGCTGCGCGTCTCGCTCTACCTCACGCAGCCGAAGCACGTCCGCCTCAGCATCTGGCGAGGCGAGCGCGCCGATGCCGCGATCTCGCTCGACCCGCACGAGACGCGGCGACTGGCGCGCTTCCTGCTCGCGACGCCGGGGACGTCGCGCAGGCGGATCGCGCGCCTGCTCGCGCGGCTCTAGCTCTAGTCTCCCGCCATGACGCTCGAGCTGGCAACCGCCGGCGAGTCGCACGGGCCCGCGCTCGTCGCGATCGTCTCCGGCCTGCCCGCTGGCCTCGTGCTCGACCGCGCGGCGATCGACGCGGACCTGCGCCGGCGCCAGCAGGGCTACGGCCGCTCGCCGCGGCAGCAGATCGAGACGGACGAGATCGAGGTGCTCGCCGGGCTCCGCCACGGGAGGACGCTCGGATCGCCCCTTGCGCTCCTCGTCGCCAACCGCGACCACCGCAACTGGGCCTGGGGGATGAGCCCCTGGCCGCCGGACGGCGCGCCGGAGGGCAAGGGGACCAAGCCGGTGACGCTCCCGCGCCCCGGCCACGCCGACCTCGCAGGCGCGCAGAAGTACGGGCTCGCCGACGTCCGCGACGCGCTCGAGCGCGCCTCGGCCCGCCACACCGCGGTCTTCGTCGCGGCCGGTGCGGTCGCGAAGGCCCTCCTCCGCGAGATCGGGATCGAGGTCGCGGGCGAGGCGCTCCCCGAGGCGGGTGCCGATTCCGGTGCGGTGGATTCGGCGCGGGCCGACCGCGACACGCTCGGCGGCCGCGTCGAGGTGCGCGCGCGCGGCGTTCCGCCCGGCCTCGGCTCGTACGCGCGGCGAGAGGACCGGCTCGATGCACGGCTCGCGGCGGCCCTCATGGGGATCCAGGCGGTGAAGGCGGTCGAGATCGGGGAGGGCTCAGCGCTCGCGGAGCTGCGCGGCTCGGTCGCGCACGACGAGATCGTCCGGGACGAGCGCGGCCTCCACCGCGAGACGAATCGCGCCGGCGGCACCGAGGGCGGCGTGTCGAACGGCGAGGAGATCGTCGTCCGCGCCGCGATGAAGCCGCTCCCGACCCTGATGCGGCCGCTGCGCTCGGTCGACCTCGACACCGGCGAGCCGGCCGATGCGCTCGTGGAACGGAGCGACGTCTCCGCCGTCGAGGCGCTCGCGGTCGTCGCGGAGGCGGCGGTCGCGTGGGAGCTGGCGCGGGCGGCGCGCGAGAAGTTCGGAGGTGACGCGCTCGGCGACTTCGTCGCCGCCTGGCGGGCCTACCTGGAGCGGATCGACTGGACGGCTCGCAGCCACTGACTCGCCATCTCGCGCTCGTCGGTTTCATGGGCGCGGGGAAGAGCACCGTCGGCGAGGAGGTCGCGCGCCGGATCGGCCGTCCGTTCCGCGACGTCGACCGGGAGGTCGAGCTCTCCCTCCAGACGTCGATCGCGAGCTTCTTCGCGGCGGAAGGGGAGGAGGCGTTTCGCGTGCGCGAGGCGGCGCGGACGGTCGAGGCGCTCCGCTCGGCGACGCCGTGCGTGCTCGCGCTCGGGGGCGGCGCGGTGACGCGCGAGCCGGTGCGGACGGCGCTGCGCGAGCACGCGGTGACCGTCCTGCTGCCGGTCGACGCGGAGACGGCGTGGCAGCGTGTCCGCGACTCCGGCCGGCCGCTCGCGCGGGAACGCGCGGCCTTCCTCGCGCTGTACGACCAGCGGACGCCGATCTATGCCGAGGTGGCGGACGCGGTCGCGCGCGACGCCGACGACGCGGTGCTCGCGGCGGCGGGGATCCACGTCGAGCGCGGCGCGCTCGCCCGGCTCGGCGAGCTCGTGGCCGGCGACGGTCCGGTCGCGCTCGTCTCCGACCCGCACGTCGCCGGGATCCACGGCATGGACGCGCAGCTCTCCCTCGGGCCGCGGCTCGCCGAGATGCACGAGCTGCCGCCGGGCGAGGAGGCGAAGACGCTGGCCGCGCTCGACCGGCTCTGGCAGGAGCTGCGCCTCGACCGGCAGGGCACGATCGTCGCGCTCGGGGGCGGGTGCACGACCGACGCCGCCGGCTTCGCCGCCGCGACGTACCTGCGCGGCGTCGCGTGGGCGCCCGTCCCGACGAGCCTCGTCGCGCAGGTGGACGCGGCGATCGGGGGCAAGACCGCGATCGACCTGCCGCAGGGAAAGAACCTCGTCGGCGCCTTCCACTGGCCGGTCCGGACGGTCGTCGACCCGGCGCTGCTGGGGACGCTGCCGGCCGAGCAGCGGCTCGAGGGGATGGCCGAGGTCGTGAAGGCCGGCCTGCTCGCCGACGAGCCGCTCTGGGAGCTGCCGGACGACGAGCTCGTCCGCCGCGCGGTCGCGTTCAAGGCGGCGATCTGCCTGCGGGATCCCTACGAGCGCGGCGAGCGGACGCTGCTCAACCTCGGCCACACGTTCGCCCACGCGCTCGAGGCCGCCGCGGGCTACGAGAGCCTCACGCACGGCCGAGCCGTCGCGCTCGGCCTGCTCGCGGCGCTGCGCCTCTCCGGTCGCGACACGACCGTCGTGGAGGAGGTCTTGAGCCCCGAGCCCGTCCGCGTCGATCGCGAGCGGGCCTGGCAGGCGATGACGCGCGACAAGAAGGCCCGCGGCGGCGAGCCGCGCTTCGTCCTCCTCGGAACGGACGGGCCGGTCAAGGACGTCGCCGTCCCCGAGGCCGACGTGCGGCGCGAACTCGATAGGTTGATCCGGTGAGGGTGTTGGTTCTCAACGGCGTCAATCTCGACGTGCTCGGGCGGCGCAACCCGGAGCTGTACGGCGGCATCTCGATCGCCGAGCTCGAGAGCCGCATCTACGGCTGGGCGCGCGAGCTCGAGCTGACGGTGCAGTGCCGCCAGACGAACAGCGAGGGGGAGTTCGTCCACTGGTGCCACGACGCCTACGACACGGTCGACGGGATCGTCGTCAACCCGGCCGCGTGGACGCACTACGCGTGGGCGATCCACGACGCCCTCGAGCCGCTCGACGTGCCGATCGTGGAGGTGCACCTCTCGAACGTCGACGAGCGGGAGAAGTGGCGGCGGCAGTCGGTCGTCTCCGATCTCGTCGCCGCGCGGTTCGTCGGTCAGGGGCCGGAGGGATACCGGCTGGCGCTCGCCTACCTGAAGGAGCACGCTGCATGAGTGCACGGATCGAACGGCTTCTCCCGCGGCTCGAGGAGCCGCTCCTCGTCACGAATCCCGTCAACGTCCGCTACCTGACCGGCTTCGACAGCTCGAACGCCGCGCTCCTCGTCGAGCTCGAGCGCGTCCGGCTCTACACCGACTTCCGCTACATCGAGACCGCGCGAGCCGTCGAGGGCGTCGAACCGGTGCAGACGAAGCGCTCCCTGATCGGCTGGCTCGCCGCCGAGCTCGACGGCCGGATCGGGTTCGAGGCGAACGTCCTGCCGTGGGCGCTCGCGGAGGAGCTGCGCGGCGGCGGCATCGAGCTCGTCCCGCGCACCGGCCTCGTCGAGAGCCTGCGGCGGGTCAAGGACGAGACGGAGCTCGTCGCCTTCCGGGGCGCGTGCGCGATCACCGACCGGATGTTCGAGCGGCTCGTCGCCGAGGTGGGGTTCGTCGGCCGGCGCGAGCGCGACGTCGCCTGGGACGTCTCGCGCCTCTACCACGAGGAGGGAGCCGAGGAGCTCGCCTTCGAGACGATCGTCGGCTCGGGGCCGACCGGCGCGCGGCCGCATGCACGCGCCGGAGACCGCGAGATCGGCGAGGGCGAGCTCGTCGTGATCGACACCGGCTGCCGCGTCGGCGGCTACTGCTCCGACTACACGCGCACGCTCGCGACCGGCGAGCTCGACGGGGAGATGCAGGACGCCTACGAGGTCGTGCGCGCGGCGCAGCAGGCGGGGCTCGACGCGATCCGGGCCGGCGTGACGGGCATCGACGCCGACGCGGCCGCGCGCGACGTGATCGAGGCGAGCGACTTCGCGGGCGCGTTCGGGCACGGCCTCGGGCACGGGCTCGGCCTCGACGTCCACGAGGCGCCGCGTCTCTCCACCGAGAGCGCGGACACGCTCGAGACGGGCAACGTCGTCACCGTCGAGCCGGGCGTCTACCTCGAGGGCCGCTTCGGGATCCGCATCGAGGACGACGTCGTCGTCACGGCGGACGGGATCGAGAACCCGGTGCGGTTCACGAAGGAGCTCGTCACCGTCTCGTAGCTACGATCGGACGCCGTGGCGGAGACGGTCGACACGAACAGCTTCAAGAACGGGATGCACATCCAGCTCGATGGCAAGGTGTGGCGGATCGTCGAGTTCCAGCACGTGAAGCCGGGCAAGGGCGGCGCGTTCGTCCGCACGAAGCTCAAGAGCCTCGATGCGGGCGCCGTCGTCGACCGCACGTTCCGCGCCGGCGAGAAGTTCCCGCGCGTGCACACGGAGACGAAGAGCGTCCAGTTCCTCTACGACGACGGTTCCGAGGTGCACTTCATGGACGAGGAGACGTACGAGCAGTTCTCGGTGCCGCACGCCGAGCTCGCCGACGAGCTCCCCTACATGCAGCCGAACGCCACGGTGCAGGTGCTCGCCGTCGACGGGAAGCCGTCGAGCGTCCAGCTGCCGTCGTCCGTCGAGCTCTCCGTCGTCGACACCGAGCCCGGCGTCAAGGGCGACACGGTCTCGAACGTGACGAAGCCCGCGACGCTCGAGACGGGCGCAGTCGTCCAGGTGCCGCTCTTCGTCAACGTCGGCGACCGGCTCAAGGTCGACCCGCGCGAGGGCCGCTACATCTCGCGCGCCTGATGCCCGGGCGCTCGGTGCGGGCGCTCGACGAGTCGACCTGGGCCGCGTTCGCCGCGCTCGTCGAGCGCAACAACGGCGTCTTCGGCGGCTGCTGGTGCATGGCCTTCCACGGCGACGACCGCCGCGGCGACCCGGCCGGGAACCGCGAGCGCAAGCTCGCCCGCGTCCGGGCGGGCACCGCGCACGCGGCGCTCGTCTTCGAGGGGGACGACTGCATCGGCTGGTGCCAGTTCGGGGCGCCGGGCGAGGTGCCGCGGATCAAGAACCGCAAGGAGTACGAGAAGGGCGCGACGAAGCCGCCCGACTGGCGCATCGCGTGCAACTTCGTCGGCAAGGGCCACCGCCGCCGCGGCGTCGCGACCGCCGCGCTCGCGGGCGCTCTCGAACTCATCGCCGGCCTCGGCGGCGGCACGGTCGAGGGCTACCCGGAGGAGACCGGCTCGACGCCGGCGGGCTTCATGTTCAACGGCGCCCTCACGACGTACGAGAAGCTCGGATTCGTCAGCGATCGCCGGATCGGGAAGCATCGCTGGGTCGTGACGAAGACGGTCGCGCCCGGCTAGCGCTCAGCCCCAGCGGTGGACGACGCGCCAGGTGCGCCCGGCGTCCGTCGTCTCCAGGAGCCGTTGGCGGAAGCGAGCACGTGTGAGGAGCACGAAACCGGTCCCGTGTGGTAGCGCGACACCCGAGAGGCCGAAGTCGATCTCCGGTGGCGCGACGTGTGGCTCGCCGAGCCAGCGGGTGCCGCCGTCGCGTGTGACGTAGAGCGTGCCGCGCGACTCCCAGATCAGGCCGAAGCCGTTGTCGGCCATGGCCATCCCGACCGGATAGCCGAAGCTCGACAAGCCGTGGTCGACGCGGTGCCAGCCGTTCGCTCCCAGCCGGTAGACGGCCTTGGACATCTGGCCTGCGCTCCCCTGTCCGGCGCACAGCGCCCACTCGTGGTGCCTGGTCGGACCACCTCGTGTGCGTACAGGTCGAGCGGCGGCGGGCACGGTGTCGCGAGCGGCGTCTCGGGAACCGCCGGCGCCCACGTCTTGCCCTCGTTGCCGCTGTGGAGAGTCTCGCCGTCGTCGAGGCGCGCCCAGTCGCCCTCCGAATCGACGCTCACCGAGGCGACCGGACGCGAAACGCGGAGGACCGTGAGCCACGTCCTGCCGCCATCGGTCGTGCGTTGGATCGTTCCCCCGAGCCTGCAGTGGGCCGTCGGATCGGAGCAATCGAGCTCGCCGGTTGCGAGCAGCCCACGCGAGGGCGTCGCGAAGGCGATCGCGTTCGGGACGAGCGCGGAGCGCGGAAAGGTCGCCGAGCTCCCCGGCGCCGCGGCCGGCACGAGCGGCGCGATCCCCGCTGCGAGGATGGCGATCCGCCTGCGCACGCTGCGAGCCTACGCCTCCGTCGGGAGCGCGGGAAGGCGCGCGGTAGGCTCCGCTCGTGCCGTCGCTCGCCGACACGACCATCCGCCTGCTCGGGCAGGAGCCGCTGGCGGGGCGCATTCCCGTCGCCGAGCAGCTCCGGCTGGCCGAGATCCTCGACAGCGCCGGGTTCGCATACCTCGAGGTCTCCGGCGGCGGCTGCTTCGACTCGGCGGTCAAGCGCGGCGTCGAAAGCCCGTGGGAGCGGATCCGCGCGCTCAAGGCGCGCGTGAAGACGCCGCTCGGCCTCGCCCTCCGCGGCCGCTTCCTCGTAGGCTCGCGGCCCGTCGACGCCGACTTCGCGCGCCGCTTCGTCGCGTCCGCGGCCGCGAACGGGATCGACGTCTTCCGGCTCCACGATCCGCTGAACGACGTGTCGAACCTGCGCGAGGCGGCGGAGGCCGTCGTCGCCGCGGACCGCGACTTCGAGGCCGGCCTCGTCTACAGCCCGGGCCGGACCGGCGAGATCGAGACGCTGATCGAGCGGGCGCGGATGCTGCCCGAGCTCGGCGCGGTGCGCGTCCTCCTCCACGATCCGACCGGCTCGCTCCAGCCGCACACGGCATCCGAGCTCGTCCGCGCGCTCGCCGACGCGAGCGGCCTGCCGGTCGGCATCTACGTCCAGGGCGCCGGGGGCAGCGCGCTCGCCGCCGCGCTCGCCGCCGCGCAGGCGGGCGCCCAGCTGATCGCGACCGCGATCTACCCGCTCGCGCTCACGCTCCATCGCGTCTCGAGCGAGGCGCTGACGGAGGCGCTCGTCGGCGCCGGCCTCGACCCCGGTGTCGACGTGGACGCCCTCTGGGAGGCGACCGACCTCGTCGACGACCACATCGGCGACGAGCCGGTGACCCCGCTCGTGCCACGGATCGCGGTGCTTGCAGCCCGGCACGACGTCCCCGCCAGCGTCGTCGCCGGAGTCGACCACGCGCTGCGCGCAGAGGGCGCCGCCGATCGGCTCGACGACGTCATCGAGGAGCTCGACCGGATCCGCATGGAGACGGGCTGGCCGCCGCTCGCCGCGCCGATCGGGCAGGTGCTCGCCTCGCAGGCCCTGCTCAACGTGCTCGGCGCGAGCCGTTACCTGACGGTCGTCGACGAGCTTCGAAGCCTCGTCGACGGAGCGTTCGGCCGGCCGCCGGCCGAGATCGACCCGGCGCTCGAGCGCGTCGTCCGGCTCACGCACGACCCGGAGAGCGGGGAGAACGCGGCGCCGCCGCTCGACGAGGTGCGGGCTCGCGCCGAGGGCATCGCGGCGAGCGAGGAGGAGCTGCTCCTGCTCGGGCTCTTCGGCGAGGACGCCGAGCGGCTCCTGCGCGGCATTCGCAGCCGCGGCCGCCGCGACTCCGAGCTGTCCGCGCTCGGCGAGAGCCGTGCCGAGCGGATCCAGGAGATCGTCCGCATCGTCCAGGACTCAGGCATCAGCGAGGTGACGATCGAGGAGAACGGCATGCGCATCTCCGTCCGCTCGACGCCCGACCTGCCCGCGGCGCAGCCGGGCGAGGGATCGCTCGGGCTCCCCGGCGACGAAGAGCCTCCGCCGCGACCGATGACCGGCACGCTCATCCGCGTCGAGTCGCCGATGGTCGGAACGTTCTACCGCTCGCCGCAGCCGGACTCGCCGGCGTTCGTCGAGGTCGGCGACATCGTCGCGGCGGGCCAGACGCTCTGCATCCTCGAAGCGATGAAGCTCATGAACGAGGTGAAGGCCGAGGTCGAGGGCGTCGTCCGCGCGATCCACGTCGGCGACGCCGAGCCGGTCGAGTTCGGCCAGCTGCTGTTCGAGCTCGAGCCCCTCGCCGGCCGGCCGGCTCTGTGACCTGGGCGGAGCTGGAGGGCGAGGCTCCGGCGCTCGCCCGGCTTGCCCGCGAGCGCCTCGAGGCGACCGGCGTCGGGATACTCGCCACGATCCGGAGCGACGGCTCGCCGCGGCTCGACCCGATCGAGCCCGTTTTCGCAGAGGACGGGATCCTGATCGGCGTCGGCGTCCGCACCGCGAAGGCGCGCGACCTGCGGCGCGACCCACGCTTCGCGCTGCACGCCACGGTCAGCGGCCCGAACGAAGGCGAGCCCGACGTGAAGCTGTACGGGAGCGTCGAGCCGTCGGCGGGGCTCGCCGGCTGGTGGCGCGAGCGGTCGCACGACGCGGACGTGTACGCGCTCGTGCTCGGCGAGGCCGTGACGATCGAGTGGAACCTCGCTACATCTCGCATGCTCGTCCGGCGCTGGCTGCGCGGCCGCGGCGAGAGCATCGACGAACGGGGCTATCCGTAGACTCCGCCGCGTGTTCAACCGCGTCCTCGTAGCGAACCGGGGCGAGATCGCCGTCCGCGTGATCCGCGCGCTCCACGAGCTCGGCGTCGAGGCGGTCGCCGTCTATTCGACCGCGGACGCCGACGCGCTCCACGTCCGGCTCGCCGACCGCGCCGTTCGGATCGGCCCGCCCGCGGCCGCCGAGAGCTACCTCAACATCGCCGCCGTCGTCGCCGCCGCGAGCACCACCGGCTGCGAGGCCGTCCACCCGGGCTACGGCTTCCTCGCCGAGAACGACGAGTTCGTCCGCATGTGCGAGGACAACGACCTCGTCTTCATCGGCCCGCCTGCGGGCGTGATGGCGCGGATGGGGGACAAGGCGCTCGCGAAGGCCGAGATGCGCGCGGCGGGCGTGCCGCTCGTCCCGGGCACGGAGGGCGTCGCGGGGCCGGAGGAGGCGCGTGTCGCGGCCGAGGAGCTCGGCTTCCCCGTGCTGCTGAAGGCGGCGGCCGGCGGCGGCGGCAAAGGGATGCGGCTCGTGCGGGAGCCGGACGAGCTCCACGACGCCTACCAGCGCGCAGCCGCGGAGGCGCACGCCGCCTTCGGGGACGGCTCGCTCTACGTCGAGAAGGTCATCTCGCCCGCGCGCCACGTCGAGATCCAGGTGCTCTGCGACCACCACGGCAACGTCCTCACGTGCGGCGAGCGGGAATGCTCGGTGCAGCGGCGCCACCAGAAGCTGATCGAGGAGAGCCCTTCGCCCGCGCTCGACGACGAGCTGCGCGAGGAGATGGAGGCCGCCGCGGAGCGGGCGTGCCGACACATCGGCTACCGCAACGCGGGGACCTTCGAGTTCCTCGTCGGCCCCGACGGCTCGTTCTCGTTCATCGAGGTGAACACGCGGCTCCAGGTCGAGCACCCGGTGACCGAGCTCGTGATCGGGATCGACATCGTCCGCGAGCAGGTGCGGATCGCGACCGGCGAGCCGCTCGCTCACGGCGGCCGCGCCGGCCCTCGCAGCGGCCACGCGATCGAGCTGAGGATCAACGCCGAGGATCCGGCGCACGACTTCGCGCCCTCGCCGGGACTGATCACGCGCTTTCGGCCGCCGCTCGGGCCCGGCGTCCGCGTCGACACGTTCGTCGAGGAGGGGACGACCATCTCCCCGTTCTACGACTCGCTGATCGCGAAGCTGATCGTCGTCGACGGCAGCCGCCGCCTCGCGATCGAGCGCGCACGGCGGACGCTGCGCGAGTTCGAGATCGACGGCGTGGCGACGACGCGCGACGTCCTGCTCGACATCCTCGACAGCGACGAGTTCCGGAGCGGCGAGTACTCGACGTCGTTCCTCGACGAGGCGGGAGCCCGGCTGCCCGCGCTGGCGGGCTCGTGACCCGGATCCTCGTCACGGGCGACGCCGGCTCCGTCCGCCTGAGCGAGGCCGCGCTCGCGCAGATCGTCGGCGGCGCCGTCTCGCAGGTGGAAGGGGCCAGGCTGCGGAAGGGCAGGCGCAAGCTCGTGCTCGAGCTCGTCGACGGGCACGCCCGCGCCCAGCTCGAGCTCGCCGTCGGCTACGGGCACGTGCTGCCGGACGTGGCGCGCGCCGTGCAGGAGCGAGTCGCGGAGGCGCTCGCGGCGATGTGCGAGCTCGAGGTCGACGCGGTGGACGTCTCCGTCGACGAGCTCGACCGCTGATGCAGCAGGGCCGGACGAGCCGGCGGGAGGCGCGCCGCGCGGCCGTGTTCATCCTCTTTCAGTGGGACGTGACGGGGCATCCGCTCGGCTCGCTCTACGAGGGCGACGTGGACGACTACGCGCAGCGCCTCGTCGAGGCGGTTGCTGCGCGGGCGGCTGAGCTCGACGAGCGAATCACGGCGGTCTCGGACGAGTGGACGGCCGACCGGCTCGGCGCCGTCGAGCGAAACGTCCTCCGAGTCGCGCTCGAGGAGCTCGACGAGGGCGAGGTGCCGCTCGAGGTGGTGCTCGACGAGGCGGTGACGCTTGCGAAACGATATGCATCCGAGGACGCGGGCAGGCTCGTGAACGGGATCCTGGGCCGGGTCGTGCGAGAGGAGGAGCGTGAGCAGTAGCGACGAGTCGTTGTCGAGGGCGGAGGAGCTGCTGGCGCGGCTGGAGGCGGCGCGCGGCGAGCTCGAGCAACTCTCGTCGGGCGCGCAGGAGGCAGCGCCGGAGCGTGCGCTCGAGCTCCTGTCGGAGCTGTCGGAGCTCGCGAAGGCGGTCGAGGAGGAGCTCGAACGGGCGCAACGCGCGGCGGAGGCCGATGCACAGTCCTGAGGAGCTGAAGGCGATCGTCGAGGACGCGCTCGAGCGGCTCGAGCTGTGGCCGGAGCTGCACGGGCAGGCGGAGTCCGTCCGCTACTCGCTCGAGGTCGGCGGCAAGCGGATCCGCCCGGTCATCTCGCTCGCGGTCGGAGAAGCCCTCGGCGCTCCCGTCGAGCAGGTGCTGCCGGCGGCGCTCGCGATCGAGCTCGTCCACACGTTCTCGCTCGTCCACGACGATCTGCCCGCGATGGACGACGACGAGGAGCGGCGCGGCAGTCCGTCCACCTGGAAGAAGTTCGGCGAAGGCGTGGGCGTCCTCGCGGGCGACGCGCTCCAGGCGGAGGCGTTCCGGCTCGCGGCGTCGTACGAGACGTCGCAGGTGGCGCGCGAGCTCGCGGAGGCGACGCTCGGGATGATCGGCGGCCAGTACCTCGACACGATGGTCGAGGGCTACCCGCTCGACGCGGTGCACCGGCTGAAGACGGGCCGGCTCTTCTTCGCGTCCGTGGCGATGGCGCTCTGGGCGGCCGGCCTGCGCGAGGCCGAGCAGGGCGCGTGGCGTGCGTTCGCGGAGGAGCTCGGGCTCCTCTTCCAGATCGTCGACGACATCCTCGACGCGGACGGCTACGTCACCGAGCACGGCCCGGACGCTGCGCGCCGCTACGCCGACGAGGCGGCCGACCGCGCACGCGAGCGGCTCGCCGGGATCGACGCCGACACGGCGGTGCTGCGGGAGCTCGTCGACTCGCTCGCCGTCCGCACCGCTTGAGGAAGCGGCTCGACGTCCTGCTCGTCGAGCGCGGGCTCGCCGAGTCGCGCACGCAGGCGCAGGCGCTCGTGATGGCGGGGCTCGTCCCCGGCTACGACAAGCCCGGCCAGCAGGTCGCCGAGGACGCCGAGCTCGTCGTCGAGCGAGGGACGGAGTACGTCTCGCGCGGCGGCGAGAAGCTCGCGCACGGGCTCGACCTCCTCGGCGTCGATCCCGCCGGACTCGACTGCGTCGACGTCGGCGCCTCCACCGGCGGCTTCACCGACGTCCTCCTGCGCCGCGGCGCAGCGCGGGTGATCGCGCTCGACGTCGGCTACGGCCAGCTCCACCCGAGGCTGCGCGCCGATCCGCGCGTGACGGTCCTCGAGCGGACGAACGCGCGCACGCTCGCCGAGCTGCCCTTTCCCCCGCAGCTCGCCGTCTGCGACGTCTCGTTCATCTCCGTGCGGCTCGCGCTGCCGCCCGTGCTGCGCCTCTGCGCGCCGGGGTGGCAGGCGGTCGTCCTCGTCAAGCCGCAGTTCGAGGCAGGGCGCAGCGATGTGGGGAAAGGCGGCGTCGTCCGCGACCCCTCGGTGCGGGCGCGCGTCGTCCGCGAGGTCGCCGAGGCGGCGCTCGGCTGGGAGGCGAGCGTGCTCGGCGTCGTAGACTCGGGGTTGCCCGGTCCCAAGGGGAACCGGGAGCTCGTGCTCCACCTCGTGCAGTCCGACCACCCGACGCTTCCCGATGACCTCGACGAGCGGATCGAGCAGGCAGTCGCCGGTTGAGACGGCGGCGGTCGTCGCGCACGGCCGCATCGACGTCCACGACGCGGTCGAGCGCGTGCGCGCAGTCGCGGAGAGCGCCGGCGTCGCACTGGTCGAGGAGCCGGAGGACGCGCAGCTCGCGGTCGCGCTCGGCGGCGACGGGACGATCCTCCGCACGCTCGCACGACTGCTGGGGCGCGGCGTGCCGGTGATCGGCGTCAACTTCGGCCGCGTCGGGTTCCTCGCATCGATCGCGCCCGACCGGCTCGAGGAGGATCTGGCGCGCGTGTTCGCGGGGGACTACGTCGTGATCGAGCAGACGACGCTCGCAGCGCGGCTCGACGGCGAGGCGTTCGTCGCCGTGAACGACGTCGTCGCGACGAGCTCGACGCTCGGCCGGATGGTCGAGCTCGCGTGGGCGGTCGGCGGCGAGGAGCTCGGCGTCGTGCCGTGCGACGGGGTGATCTGCTCGACGCCTTCCGGCTCCACGGCGTACAACCTCTCGAACGGCGGCCCCGTCCTCGTCCACGGGCTCGATGCGATGGCGATCACGTTCATCGCGCCGCACTCGCTCCACGCGCGGCCCCTCGTCGTCCCGCGCGGCGCGGAGTTGATGCTGAGGAACGCGACGGCAGACGTGGGGGCGGCCGTGCTCGTCGACGGGCGCCGCAGCGGCGAGCTTCCTCCGGAGGCGGTGCTCGCGATCGGCCTCGGCGAGCAGACGAGCCTGCTCGCGACACTGCCGGAGACCACCTTCTTCGGCCGCTACCGCGAGACGTTCACCTCCCATCCCTGACCCCAACGGACATGACCGGGGTCAGACCCCGTACATGTCGACCCCGTACATGTCCCGACGGGCCAATGGGCGGCGTCGGGCGGCCGGTCTACCATCGGTGTGGTCGTGCTGCGCAGGCTCCGGATCGAGAACCTCGTCCTCATTCGCGAGGCGGAGCTCGAGCTCGCGCCGGGCCTGAACGCGATCACGGGCGAGACCGGCGCCGGCAAGACGATCCTCGCGCAGGCACTGGGGTTGCTGCTCGGCGCCAAGGGCGACGACTCGTACGTCGGCGCCGCGGCCGACGAGGCGTACGTCGAGGCGGAGCTCGGCCTTCCCGGCGAGCTCGAGGAGCTGGCGGAGCTGCGGCCGGAGGACGAGGACGCGCTCGTCGTCTCGCGGCGGGTCTTCGGCGACGGCCGCACACGCGCCTACGCCTGGGGCCGGACGGCCGCACGCGAGGACGTCGCCTCCGCCGTCGAGCGGCTCGTCGCGATGTCGGGCCAGTTCGAGCAGCGCCGGCTCGCCCGCCCCTCGTACCAGCTCGAGGTGCTCGATCGCTTCTGCGGCGAGGAGCAGCTGCACCGCCGCGCCGAGCACGGCCTCGCCTGGCGCGAGCTCCAGGCGGCCCGTCGCCGGCACGAGGAGCTGACTGCGAACGCGGCGCTCGCCGAGGCGCGGCTCGCCGAGCTGCGCGCGCTCGTGGAGGACACCGAGGGGATGGAGCCCGCTGCCGACGAGCGGCTCCGCGAGGAGCGGGAGCGCCTCCGCCACGTCGCCGAGCTCGCGGCAGGGGCTGCGGCCGCTGCGAGCGCGCTCGCGCCCGAAGACGGCGACGGCGCGACCGGTCTCGTCGCGCACGCCGAGCGGGCGGTCGCTCCGCTCGAGCGGCTCGCGCCGGAGCTGCGGCGCGCCGGCGACGAGCTCCGCGACGTCGAGCTTCGCCTCCGCGAGACGGCCGGCGACCTTCACGCGTTCCTCGCGTCGCTCGAGGCCGAGCCCGGCCGGCTCGAGCAGCTCGAGGCGGAGCTCGACCGGATCGCCGAGGCGAAGCGCCGCTTCCGCTGCGCGACGTACGCGGAGCTGCTCGCCCGCGCGGACGAGGCGCGCTCGGAGCTCGCCGCGCTCGGGGAGGGGGTCGATCCCGCGACAGCCGCCGCCGAGGCGCTGGCGGCCGCGGAGGGACGCGTCCATGCGCTCGGCCTCGAGCTGCGCGCCGAGCGGAACGCCGCCGCGCCCCCCTTCGCAGACGCCGTGGCCGCCGAGCTCCACGACATCGGAATGGGGGACGGCGAGTTCGTCTGCGAGCTCCGCGAGCGCGACCCCGGGGCGACCGGCGCCGACGAGGCCGTCTTCCTCGTCCGGCCGAATCCGGGCCTGCCGTTCGCGCCGGTGGCCGAGACGGCGTCTGGCGGGGAGCTCTCGCGCATCGCGCTCGCGATCGCCGCCGTGGCGGGAGGGGAGACGCTCGTCTTCGACGAGAACGACGCCGGTATCGGCGGCGAGACCGCGAACGCCGTCGGGCGGCTCCTGCGGCGGCTCGCCGAGCGCGCCCAGGTGGTGACGATCACGCACCTGCCGCAGATCGCCGCGCTCGCAGACCGGCACTTCCGCGTCGAGAAGACCCCTGGCGACCCGACGCACGCGCGGATCGACCAGCTCGGCGACGACGAGCGCAAGGGGGAGCTCGAGCGGATGCTCGGCGGCAGCGAGTTCCTCGCTACGGTACGGGGCTAGTGATCCCGTCGATCCGAACCGGTGACGTCTCGGGCGCCGTCGACTTCTACACCGGCAAGCTCGGCTTCGAGCTCCTGCGCTCCAGCGAGGGGAACGTCGCGGTCGGGCTGGGCGACGAGCGGGTGATGCTCGAGGCCGCGGGCTCCTTCTACTCGCCGGAGTACAACGAGGCGATCCGCGCCCGGCTGGGCGCGGCTTCGCCGCACGCGCTCTACATCGAGGTCGCGGAGATCGAGCCGTACTACGAGAAGCTGCGGGCTGCAGGAGTGGAGGTCGTCGATCCGCTCGCGCCGCGGCCGTGGGGACAGTCGGAGTTCACGGTCGCAGACGGCGACGGTAACTGGCTGACCTTCTGGACTGCGACGCCCTGACGCCGAGGCCGCGCCCGCCGGAGGGCCTGCTACCCTGAAATCCCGTGAGCGCACGGGCCCCGAAGTACGTCTTCGTGACCGGGGGAGTCGTGTCGGCGCTCGGGAAGGGAATCGTCGCAGCATCGCTCGGCCGCCTCCTGAAGGCGCGCGGGCTGCGCGTCCAGCTCCAGAAGTTCGACCCGTACCTCAATGTCGACCCGGGCACGATGAGCCCGTTCCAGCACGGCGAGGTGTTCGTCACCGAGGACGGCGCCGAGACCGACCTCGACATCGGCCACTACGAGCGCTTCGTCGACGAGAACTTCCTCCGCACCGCGAGCCACAGCGCGGGCGCGATCTGGGACGCCGTCCTCCGCAAGGAGCGCAAGGGCGACTTCCTCGGCGCGACCGTGCAGGTGATCCCGCACATCACGAACGAGATCAAGGCGCGTATCCGGCGCGCGTCCGAGGCGACGGCGACGGACGTGGTGATCTCCGAGATCGGCGGCACCGTCGGCGACATCGAGTCGCTGCCGTTCCTCGAGGCGATCCGGCAGTTCCGGCGGGAGGTCGGGCCGGAGAACGTCTGCTACGTCCACGTCACGCTCGTCCCGTTCATCGAGGCGGCGGGGGAGCTGAAGACGAAGCCGACGCAGCATTCCGTCAACGAGCTGCGCCGCATCGGCATCCATCCCGACATCGTCGTCTGCCGCTCGCACGAGGAGCTCTCGCGCGACATCCGCGACAAGATCGCGCTCTTCGCCGACGTCGACCAGGAGGCGGTCGTCGCGAGCCCCGACGTGCCCGACGTGTACGAGGTGCCGCGGGTGCTGCGCAACGAGGGACTCGACCGGCTCGTCGGCGCGCGGCTCGACCTCGACCTGGCGGAGCCGGACCTCTCCGATTGGGACGATCTGCTCGACCGCGTGCACGGGCGGCGCGAGGTGGTGGAGATCGCGCTCGTCGGCAAGTACGTGAAGCTCCAGGACGCGTACCTCTCGGTGCACGAGGCGCTGAAGCATGCGGGACTCGAGCACGGCTGCGCTGTCCGCGTCCGCTGGGTCGACGCGGAGGACATGTCCTTCGAGGAGGCGGCGGAGCTGCTCGAGGGCGTCGACGGCGTGCTCGTCCCGGGCGGCTTCGGCTCGCGGGGCTGGGAAGGCAAGATCCTCGCCTGCCGCGTCGCGCGCGAGCGGCAGATCCCGTATCTCGGCATCTGCCTCGGCATGCACGTGGCGGTCTCGGAGTACGCGCGGCACGTCGTCGGCCTCGAGGGCGCGAACTCGACGGAGATGGATCCGGAGACGCCCTTCCCGGTGATCGACCTGCTGCCCGAGCAGAAGGGAATCGAGGATCTCGGCGGGACGATGCGGCTCGGCGCCCAGGCGATCGAGCTCGCGGAGGACACGCGGGCGCGCGACCTCTACGGGGAGCCGACGATCCACGAGCGGCACCGCCACCGCTACGAGGTGAACAACGCGTATCGCGACCGGCTCGTCGAGACGGGACTCGTGGTGAGCGGGACGTTCCAGCAGGGGCGGCTCGTCGAGATCGTCGAGCTGCCCGGGCATCCGTGGTTCGTCGCGAGTCAGTTCCATCCGGAGTTCAAGTCGCGGCCGACGCGGTCCGCACCGCTGTTCCGCGGCTTCGTCGGGGCAGCGCTCGCCCGGGCGCGCGAGCGCGCCGGCGACCGCGTCGCCGCGTAGCGTCTCGCGCATACGATCGCCCCGTGTCGGAGGCGGTCGATCTCTTCCTCGAGCTGGCGGCGCTGCCGACGCCGTCGGGTGAGGAGCGCGCGGCGGCCGACGTCGTGCTCCGCTACCTGCTCGGGCTCGGGCTCGAGCCGGACGAGGACGCGTTCGGCAACGTCTACGCGGGGCTCGAGGGGACGACGGAGGGGACGCCGCTGTTCTTCTGCGCGCACCTCGACACGGTGCCGCCGTCCGGGGAGCTGCGGCCGGTGGTCGAGGAAGGCGTGATCCGGAACGCCGGCGGCACGATCCTCGGCGCGGACAACAAGGCGGCGGTCGTGCAGATGCTCGAAGCGGTGCGGCGCGTGCTCGTGGAGAACGTCCCGCATGCGGGCATCGAGCTCCTGTTCACGCGCCAGGAGGAGGTCGGCCTGCTTGGGGCGGCCGCGTTCGACCACACACGGCTCCGCGCGCAGCTCGGCTTCGTGTATGACCAGGAAGGGCCGATCGGCGAGATCGTCCTGGGCGCGCCGTTCGCACAGGGGCTCGAGATCGCCTTCCACGGCCGCGCTGCGCACGCGGGCATGGCGCCGGAGGAGGGGCGGTCGGCGATCCAGGCGGCGGCGAAGGCGATCTCCGACCTGCGCCTGGGCCGCGTCGACGAGGAGACGACGGCGAACGTCGGCCTGATCCGGGGCGGGACGGCCGGCAACATCGTTCCCGCGGCGTGCTCGTTCCTGGCCGAGGCGCGCTCCCACGACGAGCGCAAGCTCGGCGAGCTCGTGCAGGAGATGCTCGACGCATGCGCGTTCGCCGCGAGCGAGACCGAGTGCGAGATGCAGAGCGAGTCGCGGAAGCAGTACCGCGGCTACCGCTTCGCGAAGAACGACGAGATCGTGCGCCTCGCGGCGGCCGCGCTCGGCCGCAGCGGGCAGGAGGTGCGCTACGGGCTCTCGGGCGGGGCCGCCGACGCGAACGTCTTCAACGAGCGCGGCGTCCGCTGCCTCAATCTCACGCACGGCGTCCACGACTTCCACAGCCCGCACGAGCGGATTGCGGTCGCCGATCTCGAGGCGATGGTCCATGTGACCGTCGCGCTCGTCGAGACGGCCCGGGACGGGGTCGAGTGACGCGCGGGCCTGACGCCTCGCGGCGCGTCTACGAGGGCTCGCTCATCGCAGTGACGGTCGAGCGCTGGGGCGGGCACGAGCGGGAGATCGTGGAGCATCCGGGCGCGGTCGCGATCGTTGCGGTCGACGAGGACGGCTGCGTGGCGCTCGTGCGGCAGCTGCGGGAGCCGGCGCGGAAGCTCCTGCTCGAGCTGCCGGCGGGAACGGCAGAGGCGGGCGAGGCGCCGCTCGCGACGGCGCAGCGCGAGCTGCGGGAGGAGTGCGGGCTGACCGGCGGCGAATGGCGGGAGCTGGCGGCGTTCTGGACGACACCGGGCTTCTGCCGCGAGCGGATGACGCTGTTCGCGGCGGAGGGCGTGGCGCGTGGCAAGGCCTCGCCGGCCGAGGACGAGGAGCTCGAGCTCGTCCGCTGGCCGCTCGCCGAGGTCGAGCACCGGCTCGGGGAGATCGAGGACGCGAAGACGCTCGCCGGCCTGCTGCTCTACCTCCATGACTCGCGAGGCTGAGAGCAACTCCGGCTCACGCGAAGATTCGCGTGCCTCCTGCCTCTCTCAGGAGCTTCCAAAGATCTTCAGGGCGCGTTCAGCAGCTCGTGCTTTCCTCGTCAGAGGTGCGCGTGGCCGCCGAAGATACGCCTCGGAGTGGGCTGGGTTGGACGGGCTCGACGGTGGGCTTCGCTGTGCTTGCGTCCCTTGCCCTCGTGGTCGCAGGCTGCGGTGGTGGTGGCGGCTCTCCGGGGGTCGCGAGCGTCACCTCTTCCACGACCGACAGCCAGGGCGGCTCCTCCAGCAACTCCTCGCCGGCTCCGGTGCAGGGGAACAAGGCGCTTGCCTACTCCCGCTGCATGCATTCGAATGGAGTGCCGAGCTACCCGGACCCGAACAGCAGCGGAAACCTCCCCAAGGGCGACGCGCAGGCTTTCGGGGTCAGCAGCTCGCAATACCAGACAGCCCAGCAAGCGTGCTCGCACCTGCTACCCAGCAGCGGTAGCGCCTCGCTGACGCAGTGCCTGATGACCGGCGACTGTCCACAGTCCGTGGTTCAGCCAGCGATGGCAGAGGGTCTGAAGTTCGCCCGGTGCATGCGCAGCCACGGGGTCCCGAACTGGCCCGACCCCACCACCGACTCCATCGGGCGCCCCTCCTTCCCGGTCACCAAGGCGGGCATTTCCATCGATGCCACGCGTTCGCCGCAGATGCTTGTCAAGATCGGCGACTGCCAGCGCGAGCCGGGCGCTCTGCTCCTGCGCCAGGAATGAGGCGCGACGACCAGGGCATTGCCGCAGCGACGGCACCGCCCTCCGATCGCGAATTCTAAGCTGGCGCTCATGCAAGACGGCGTCGATCCTCGGAGCGCCGTCGAGGCAGCGGTCGCTGTCGTTCGGGCCCATGGTCTGCGTTGTGAGGCGCCGGTCGTTCTTCGCAACGCCTGGCATGTCCTCGTGCACTTGAGGCCGCTGCCGCTGGTCGCGCGGGTGACGAGCGGTGCTCCCGGTGTCGACCCCCAAGACGTGGTTCGCGAGCTCGCCGTTGCCCGCCACCTTGCGAGCGCGGGCGCTCCGGTGCTGAACCCGAGCGACCTGCTCGATCCGGGCCCGCATGAACACGACGCTCACGTCCTCGTCTTCTGGCGCTTTCTCGAGGAACAGGGGGAGCTCGACGCCGCCGTAGCGGGCCGGGGCCTGCGCACGATTCACGAAGCTCTGGCCGACTACGAACAAGCGCTGCCCGGCCCCGGTCGCGGCCACGAAGTCGAGACGATGCTCGCCCCGTTCGGCTCCTCACGCGATGTCGAGCTGCTCTGCGAGCTTGCGGCCGGCGAGCTGCCGCAGGGTCAAGCGCTCCACGGCGACGCGCATCTCTTCAACTGCATCCCAACCGCCGCCGGCCCCATCTGGCACGACCTCGAGTCGGCCTGCAGCGGCCCGCGCGAGTACGACCTGGCGGCCCTCGTCCTCCGCGACCGCTGGAGTCCGCCAGACCGCGCGGCCAGAAGCGCGCTCGCCGCCTACGGCCCATACGACGAGGACCTCCTCGAGCAAGCGTTACCCGTCTACGCAGCCTGGATCGCCGCATCGTTCATGACCGCCACCACTCGCAGACCGGATGCCGCCTCCAGGCTCCAGCGGCAAATCGAGTTCCTACGGCGATACCGCCCCTGAGACGCAGCCCGCGAGATAGTGTCTGCGCGGCTTGAAGATCGGCGTCGCGAAGGAGATCAAGACCGACGAGTACCGCATCGCGCTGACCCCTGCGGGCGCGCGCGAGCTCGTCCGGCGCGGGCACGACGTGCTCGTCGAGCGCTCTGCCGGCGAGGGCAGCGCCTTCCCCGACTCCGACTACGAGCGCGCCGGAGCCCGCATCGTCTCGGTCGACGACGTCTGGAGCGACTCCGAGCTCCTGCTCAAGGTGAAGGAGCCGGTCGAGCCCGAGTACGGACGGCTGCGAGAAGGACTCGTCCTCTTCACGTACCTCCACATCGCCGCCGACGAGCCGCTCACCCGCGCGCTTGCCGAGAGCGGCATCGCAGCCGTCGCCTACGAGACCGTCGAGACGGACGACCGGCGGCTGCCGCTCCTCGCCCCGATGAGCGAGATCGCCGGGCGGCTCGCTCCTCAGGCCGCGGCGCACTTCCTCGAGAAGCCGCTCGGCGGACGCGGCGTCCTCCTCGCCGGCACGCCCGGCGTCGCTCCCGGGCGCATCGTCGTGCTCGGCGGCGGGATCGTCGGCTACAACGCCGCGATCATCGCGCTCGGCCTCGGAGCGCAGGTGACCATCCTCGAGCGCTCGATCGACCGCATGCGCCATCTCGACGAGATCCTGTCCGGCCGTGTCAGCCTCCTCATGTCGTCGGCGCTCCAGGTCGACGAGTCGATCGCGGAGGCGGACGTCGTCATCGGCGCGGTGCTCATCCCGGGCGCCCGAGCGCCAAAGCTCGTGACGCGGGAGATGCTCGTCGACATGAAGCCGGGCGCAGTCGTCGTCGACGTCGCCATCGACCAGGGCGGCTGCGTCGAGACCGCCCATCCCACGACGCACTCCGATCCTGTCTACACGGTCGACGGGATCGTCCACTACTGCGTCGCGAACATGCCGGGCGGCGTCCCGATCACGTCGACGAAGGCGCTCACGAATGCGACGCTTCCGTACGTCGAGGCGATCGCCGAGCACGGCCTCGCCGAAGCGGTCGGACGGGACCCGGCCCTCGCGCGGGGCGTCAACGTCGTCGACGGAAAGATCACGTACGAAGCCGTCGCCGAGGCGCACGGCCTCGACTACACGCCGCTCGACGACGTGCTGCCGCTCGCCGCCGTCTAGCGCTTGGTCGGCCCGTTTGCCTGCCGGGTCGGCGTCACCCGGACGACGACCCACGTCACCCCGGCGGCCACGCCGACGACTGCGAGCGCGTACCCTATGAAGGCGATAAGTCCGAGGGCGTTGGACACGGGCGTCCCTAGAATAGCCCCGTGGCCCGTGCGTGCGTGATCGTTCTCGACGCGGTCGGCGCCGGCGAGCTGCCGGATGCCGCGCAGTACGGGGACGAGGGTTCGGACACGCTCGGCAACGTCGCACGGGCGGTCGGCGGGCTCGATCTTCCGAGCCTCGAGGCGCTCGGCCTCGGCAACGTCGAGCCGCTCGAAGGCTGCCCGCCGCAGCCCGGCGCCCCTGCGGTCGCAGGTCGGCTCCTCGAGCGCTCGAAGGGGAAGGACACGACAACAGGCCACTGGGAGCTGATGGGAGTCGTCACCGCGCAGGCGTTCCCGACATACCCACACGGGTTCCCGCACGACGTGATCGACCCCTTCATGCACAAGACGGGACGCGGCGTCCTCGGGAACAAGGCGGCCTCGGGAACGGAGATCATCCAGGAGCTCGGGGAGGAGCACCAGCGCACCGGAAAGTGGATCGTCTACACGTCCGCCGACTCGGTCTTCCAGATCGCGGCGCACGAGGAGACCGTCTCCCTCGAGGAGCTGTACGACGGCTGTCGCGCGGCCCGCGAGATCCTGACCGGCAAGCACGCCGTCGGCCGCGTGATTGCACGGCCGTTCGCCGGCGAGCCGGGCAACTACGTCCGGACGCCGAACCGGCACGACTTCTCGCTGCTGCCGCCCCGCCCGAACTATCTCTCCCTCGTCCGCGACGCAGGGAAGAAGGTGTACGGCGTCGGCAAGATCGGCGACATCTTCGCCGGCCAGGACGTCGACGAGTCGGCGCCGACGAAGTCGAACATCGAGGGGATCCAGCAGACGGAGCGGCTCCTCCGCGAGATCGACGACGGATTCGTCTTCGTCAACCTCGTGGAGACGGACATGCTCTGGGGCCACCGCAACGACCCCGTCAACTTCCACCGCTGCCTGCAGGACTTCGACCGGCGCCTCCCCGACCTGCTCGACGCGCTCCGCGCCGGCGACCTGCTGATCATCACCTCGGATCATGGCTGCGACCCGACGACGCCCTCGACCGACCACTCGCGCGAGCATGCGATGCTGCTCGTCTACGTCGAAGGGCGGAACGCCTCCGGACAAGTCCACGAGGGCGAGTTCGCCGACGTCGGCGCAACGGTCAACGCGTGGTTGGGTGGCAAGGCGCCCCCACGCGGCGTCCCTGGCACGCCGATCGTGACGCCGTGACCTCGCACCTCGACGATCCGGCCCGGGTGCGGGCGCAGTACGCCAGCGAGTGGAACCTGCAGGCTCGTCAGGCGCTCTGGCGTGAGGTTGAGGGCCCGAATGCGCGCGAGATCGCCTTCGACCGCATCGCTGCCGGCCGGCCGCGCCGCGTCCTCGAGGTCGGCGGCGGCGACGGCTGGCTTTCCGCGCAGATCCGCGACGAGCTCGGGGCCGACGTCGTCCTCGTCGACCAGTCGGAGCGAATGGTGGAGCTCTCGCACGAGCGCGGCCTGAACGCGATCGTCGGCGACGTCCAGGAGCTTCCGTTCGAGGACGAGTCGTTCGATACGGCTGTCGCCGCCTGGATGCTCTACCACGTCCCCGATCTCGACCGCGGACTCGGCGAGCTTGCCCGCGTGCTCGAGCCGCGTGGACGACTCGTCGCCGTCACGACCTCGCTCAACCACATTGCGGAGGTCCGCGAGATGATCGCGTACCCGCAAGAGGCCCGCGAGCACACGTTCAACTCGGAGAATGGCGAGGAGGCGCTGGGCCGCCACTTCGAACACGTCGAGCGGACGGACGTGGTCACGCGAGCGCTGGTGCGCGACCGCCAGACGCTCGTCGACTACGCGGCCTCGATTCCGCTCGAGACGAAGCCGATCCCCGACGACCTGCCGCTGCCGTTCCATGTCTACGCGCGGCTCGGGATCTTCGTCGCCACGAAGTGATCCGTCCCGTCGAGCTGATCGAGCGCAAGCGCGACGGCGACGAGCTCCGAGGCGAGGAGATCGGGGGGCTCGTGGCCGCCTACACGCGGGGCGAGGTGCCGGACTACCAGATGTCGGCGTTCCTCATGGCCGTCTATTTCCGCGGCCTCTCGGCCGGCGAGACGAGCGCCCTCACCGAGGCGATGGTGCGAAGCGGGGAGACACTCGACCTCGGCGCGGCGCTCGGCCGGCGGGTCGTGGACAAGCACTCGACCGGCGGCGTGGGGGACAAGACGACGCTCGCCGTCGGGCCGATCGTCGCAGCGTGCGGCGTACCGTTCGGGAAGATGAGCGGCCGTGGCCTCGGTCACACCGGCGGCACGCTCGACAAGCTCGAGTCGATTCCCGGCTTCCGTGTCGAGCTCGCCACGGAGGAGTTCGTCGCTCAGCTGCGCGCTGTCGGGCTCGCGATCGTGGGCCAGACGGCCGACCTCGTCCCGGCCGACAGGAAGCTCTACGCGCTCCGTGACGTGACCGGGACGGTCGGCAACGTCTCGCTCATCGCTGCGAGCATCATGTCGAAGAAGATCGCCTCCGGGGCCGACGCGATCGTGCTCGACGTCAAGGTCGGCGACGGCGCGTTCATGAAGACGCTCGACGCCGGCCGCGACCTCGCCCAGGAGATGCTCACGCTCGGTCGCAGCGCCGGGCGCGACGTCGTCTGCGTGCTCACGGACATGGATCAACCGCTCGGGCACGCGGTCGGGAACGCGCTCGAGGTGCGAGAGGCGATCGCGACCCTGCGCGGCGAGGGGCCCCCGGATTTCGCGGAGCTCGTCCTCGACGCAGCCGCGCGCCTGCTCGCACTCTCCGATCTCGGCATCGACCACGACGAGGCGAGACGCCGCGCCGAAGCGGCGATTGCGGACGGCTCTGCACATGCCGCCTACGAGCGCTGGATCCGGGCGCAGGACGGCGAGCCGTCCGAGGACGCGCTGCCCACTGCGCCGCACATCCGCGAGGTCGTCGCCCCACGCGACGGCTACGTCGCCCGGCTGGCAGCGCTGCGGATCGGCCTCGCGGCGCTGCATCTCGGCGCCGGCAGGCGCGCGAAGGACGATCCGGTCGACCACGCCGTCGGCATCGTCTGCAGGCGGAAGCGCGGCGACGCCGTCGAGCGCGGCGAGCCCCTGGCCGAGATCCACGCGCGGGACGACAGATCCGCAGCGGAGCCGGCCGAGGCAGTCCTCGCGACCTACGAGCTCGCCGATGAGCCTCCGGAGCCGCAGCCGGTCATCCTCGACGTGCTGCCGTAAACGCATGCCCGAGCTGCCCGAGGTCGAGAGCGTCCGCCGTCAGCTCGAGCCGCTGCTCGTCGGGCGCAGGCTCGTACGGGTCGAGATCGCCGATCCGCGGCTCGTCCGCCCCTACGAGCCGGCCGAGGTGGCGGCGGAGCTCGAGGGCGAGCGGGTCGCCGCGGTGGAGCGTCGCGGCAAGTATCTGGTTGTTCGGTTCGAGTCCGGTCGGGTTCTCCTGATCCACCTCCGTATGACGGGAAGCCTTCGGGTGGCCTCGCCGGGGGAACAGCGGGACGATCCGCACCGGCGAGCCGTTGTCACGTTAGACAATGGATCGGATGTCACCTACCGGGACGTCCGGCGTTTCGGCACGTGGCTCCTGCTCGAGCCCCGTGAGGACGAGCCGTACCTCGCGGCGCGTGTGGGGGACGAGCCCCTCGACAGGCTCTTCACGGCCGCGCGTCTCGGCGAACGGCTCGACGGCCGCCGAACGAGCCTGAAGGCGGCCCTTCTCGACCAGCGGACGATCGCCGGCCTGGGGAACATCTACGTCGACGAGGCTCTCTGGCGGGCGCGCCTCAACCCGCTGCGCGCGGCCTCCGGTCTGGACGTCGCAGAGTTGCGACGCCTCCACCGGGGCGTCCGCGCCGCCCTCGAACACGGGCTCGCGCGGCAGGGCTCGACCCTCCGCGACTACCGCCTTCCCGACGGGAGTGCGGGCGCGATGCAGGACGAGTTCCGCGTCTACGGCCGGGGCGGCGAGCCCTGCGACCGCTGTGGCACGCCGATCGGGAAGACCCGCATCGGCGGCCGCGGGACGTGGTACTGCCCGGCGTGCCAGCCCTTGCCGGAGGCTCAGACCGTGAGGAGCTCGTCGAGCTTGCCGTCGCGGTCGAGACGCCAGAGCTCTCTGTAGCCGCCGACCGGCCGGCCGTCGACGAGGATCTGCGGCACCGTCCAGCCGCCGGTCAGGTCGTGGACGGTCTGCCGAAACACCGGGTCGTCGTCGAGGGCGACCTCGTCGTAGCCCAGTCCTCTCGAGTCGAGGAGCGTCTTCGCGCGGACGCAGTAGCCGCACCAGCGGGTCGTGTAGATCGTGATCCGGGCCATCGGTTGTTCAACGCAGATCCCGGCCCGAACGTTCCCGCCCGCCGCCGCTTCTAGACTGGAACGGACTATGGCCGGGCGCGCGTACAGCACCGAGGCGGTCGTCCTGCGCTCGATCCGGCTCGGCGAGGCGGACCGCGTGCTCCATCTCTACACACGCGCGAACGGCCGGGTCGGCGCGGTGGCGAAGGGGATCCGCCGCACGACCTCGCGCTTCGGCGGCCGGCTCGAGCCCCTCTCGCACGTCGAGCTCGTGCTCCACCGCGGCCGGGGAGAGCTCGAGACCGTGACTGCAGCGCAGCTCGTCCGCTCACACCGCGAGGCACGGGAGGACTACTACCGGCTCTCGGTCGGGTTGATCGGTGCGGAGGCGATGCTGCGCCTGTTCAGCGAGCAGGAGGCGAACGAGCGCGCGTTCACGGCGCTCACACGCTTCCTCGACCTGCTCGACGAGACGCCGCACGCTGCCGATCGGCCGACGCTCGACCCGCTCGGCCTCTCGTTCCAGCTCAAGCTCCTCTGGCTCTCGGGGTACCTGCCGCACGTGTCGGGCTGCGCGGAGTGCGGGACGACGGCAGGGCCGTTCGTCGGCTACTCGCCACGCGCCGGCGGCGCCGTCTGCGCGAGCTGCGCGGCTACGACCGAGTCGCTGGCGCTCGGACGCGACGGCATCACCGGCATCGAGGCGCTCCTGGCGCGCCCACTCGTGGAGGCGGTCGCAGCCGGTCTGTCGGACCGAGCCCTGCGGGACGCGCTTCGGGTCGTGAGCGCGTCGTACGAGTACCACGGCGGCTTCCGCCTGCGGACGTTGAGCGCGTGACGGCAGCTGCTCAGCTCGAGGCGCTGAAGGCGGCGAACGAGATCGCCCCCCGCTCGCAGACGCTCGTCGGCGGCTGGATCGGGACGCCGACCGTGCCTCCGCCGTCCGGCGTGACCTGGAGCACTGACGCCTTCGGCTGACAGGGGCCGCTCTGAGCGTCGCCCGTGCCCGGCACGTCCGGCGAGAAGCGTCCTGCCGCTTTCGCCGAGGCATCGGGAGCGAGGACGATCCGCTGCCCGGACGCGCCGCTTCCCGTGATGTGCGTCGGCAGCGGCGAGCCGCTCGAGGCGAGGAGCACGACGCTCGGCAGCCCGGAGACATAGCAGCGTCCCTGCGAGGAGTTCGTGAGGGTGAGCAGGTAGGAGACCTGGCCTGCGCCGGCGCTGCCGGGGACGAGGGCGAACGACCCCGAGAGGTCGCTGCCCGTGCACGCCGCCGCGCCGTTCGAGCCGCCCCCGCCCTGCGTCGTGGTCACCGTCCGCGTCGTCGTCACCGTCCGGGTGCGGGTCACGGTCACCGTGACGCCGCTGCTCGCGTTCGAGCCGCTGCCGCAGGCCGCGGCCGTCAGCCCGACTGCGGCGAGCGCCAGTCCCGTTCGAGCGCGTCGTCGAGCCACGCGCGCACGCCGGAGAGGGGCAGCCGCTCCTGTTCCAGGGAGTCCCGGTCCCGCACCGTGACCGTCTCGTCTGCCAGCGTCTGTTCGTCGACGGTGAAGGCCCACGGCGTTCCTATTTCGTCCTGCCGCCGGTAACGCCTTCCTATCTGGCCGCTGTCGTCGTGCTCGACGACGTGGCGGCGCCGCAGCTCCTCGAAAAGCGTGTGCGCACGGGTCGCCATTCCCTCGTCGCGTGGGATCAGCGGCAGGATCGCGGCCTTGACCGGCGCCACCTTCGGGTGCAGGCGGAGGACGGTGCGCTCGCGCTCGCCGACAACCTCCTCGTGATAGGCGTCGCAGAGGAGGGCGACGAAGATCCGCTCGATGCTCACGGCGGGCTCGATCACGTGCGGGACGTAGCGCGTTCCGTCCGGGTCGATCCATTCGAGCTTCGTGCCGGAGTGCTCGGCATGCTGGGTGAGGTCGTAATCGCCGCGGTTGGCGACGCCCTCGAGCTCCTGCCAGCCGATCGGGTAGAGGTATTCGATGTCGGAGGTCGCGCTCGAGTAGTGCGACAGCTCGCTCAGCTCGTGGGGGCGAACCCGCACATGCGACGGACGAAGGCCGAGCTCCAGGTGCCAGCGGACGCGTTGCTCCACCCAGTAGGCGTGCCACTCGGCGGCGTCCGCCGGCGGCACGAAGAACTCCATCTCCATCTGCTCGAACTCGCGCATCCGGAAGAGGAAGTTGCCCGGGGTGATCTCGTTGCGGAAGCTCTTGCCGATCTGGGCGATCCCGAACGGCGGCTTGACGCGCATCGACGACGTCACGTTCTTGAAGTTCACGAAGATGCCCTGCGCGGTCTCGGGCCGGAGGTACGCCTTCGAGGCGTCTCCGATCAGAGGCCCGACGTAGGTCTCGAACATCAGGTTGAACTGCCGTGGCTCGGTGAGGTCGCACTCCGAGTACTGGCCCGGACGCTTCGAGGGCCGCCGCCCGCAGGCGCTGTCCTCGAGCTTGTCCGCTCGGAAGCGCAGCTTGCAGGTGCGGCAGTCGACAAGCGGATCCGAGAAGCCGGCGACGTGCCCGGAGGCGACCCAGACTCCCGGGTTCAGGATGATCGCGGAGTCGAGCGCGACGATGTCGTCACGCTCCTGGATCATCGCGCGGCGCCACTCCGACTTGACGTTGTCGTTGAGCAGGACGCCGTAGTGGCCGAAGTCGAACGACGAGCCGAGCCCGCCGTAGATGTCCGACGACGGGAAGACGAAGGCACGGCGCCGGCAGAGCGCCGCCACCTTTTCGATCGTGGCGGGCCCCTCGAACTCCTGTAGCTCCTCGGCGGCCATCGCCACGAAGCTACCTATTCGAGCGGCTCGTCGTCCCTGTACGGGAGTGGCTCGACGCGCGCGATCACGCCGAGACCGCGGAACTGGATCCTGTTCGAGCGCGGGTGGAAGCAGAGGTCGTTCGGTCTCCGGGTGCCGTAGATCAGCATCGTGCAGCCGTCCTCGCCCGCGACGAAGAAGTG